>NZ_CP097349.1:1908750-2545000 GCF_023516215.1 Cytobacillus pseudoceanisediminis
GCGAGATTAACTACCATTTTCTTTGAGTTTAATTATTTTCATCGTGATTCGGCCGCATTAACTACCGTTTTTCCTTGTGTGTGATTAATTTGGTCGTTATTCAGCGAGATTAACTACCATTTTCTTTGAGTTTAATTATTTTCATCGTGATTCGGCCGCATTAACTACCGTTTTTCCTTGTGTGCGATTAATTTGGTCGTTATTCTGTGAGATTAACTACCATTTTCTTTGAGTTTAATTATTTTCGTCGTGATTCGGCCGCATTAACTACCGTTTTTCCTTGTGTGCGATTAATTTGGTCGTTATCCTGTGAGGTTAACTACCATTTTCTTTGAGTTTAATTATTTTCGTCGTGATTCGGCCGCATTAACTAACATTTTTCCTTGTGTGTGATTAATTTGGTCGTTAATCTCCCAGTTGGCTCTCGCCCTTTTCCTCTTTAATGAACAATAGATAAACTTTTCGCTGAATTATTAAAAAATTTAGAATATATTATTGAATATTTCAAAATCTTAGTATAAAATAAGCTCAAGACAAATGGTATACAATATTCCAAATAGAAGGAGGTATGCTCTCGAGCTACATATGAGCAATTCTGCATTTGCAACTAAGTTCAAATAAAACTAAAGGAGTGTTTTAAATGGGTAAATATATTGTATTAACAAATAAAGATACTTTCCAGACCATTCTTGAAAATGAGGGTCTAAAGCCGGTTGAGACATATCATTTTTATTTTTTCGAAAAGCTGAAGGCTAAGTACACAATAGCGGAAGTTTTGGATGAGAATATGAAAATCCAGCTTTATGAAGAGTATGAAGGAAAAGAGTATGTAAATCATATAGGTGTTAAATTTTTTGAGCGGTTTGAAACGCTGGAAGCAGCCAGAGAAGAACTGGATGAAATAGTAAAGGCATCCGGCAATAGTGAAGACTCCATACATTCCAAACTGGTAAAATCTGATGAAGTAGCAGTATAAATGTTATTACTAAACCCGGAGGAAGCCGCTCTTCTTCCGGGTTTCCTGTTCATAAAAAAAGCGGAAGCGGCTTGTCAGGGGGCAGGCTTCTTGCACTTGACATTTTTCTGTGTTCATAATTCTAACTTTCTTATACTATTGAAAAAACCGCCAAAGATAAGGCGGCTTTACTAGAATTTTAAAGTTCTTCTCAAACGGGCTAATTTTCTTTCTGTTTTCTCAATTGCATATTTGGATCCAAATAGAAAATGGAACATCGGGGCGTCCTCCTTTTTTCTCTAACCTGTTATCATTATTATATTATGAATTTTTGAGATTCACAACAAAATTGTATACCAAATACCAAAATAACAATAGAAATGTGGCTGATTTTTGAATAAATAAAGAAAAAGTGAAAATTTGGTATACAATTTACTTTTTACCATATATTTCATTTAAGATCGCGAGGGTGTTGATATGCTGAGAGTTTTATTTTTGACCGTGATTGGTTTATATTTGCTGTCCACTTTACTTCCGCAATGGAATATCGATCCCCTCCTCTCTATCTTGTGTTTTATCATAGTAGTTTTAACATTCAGGCTTGCGAAGAGATTTGTACAGATTCTTGGGGGCGTATTCCTGGCTTTTGGTGCTGTGCTGCTTTGGACAAGCGGCTCAGACTGGCAGCAATATATTCTTGCCTTTGGACCAATGCTTGATCTGCTTACCATGTTTACGTTAATACCGATACTGGGGATTCCGGTTAAACTTGGGCGATACGGGGAAGGCATCCAGGCCATTATCCAAAATCGGGTAAAAACATCTGGTCATTTATATATGATGACTTCGGGGATCTCTTACTTTTTTAGCATTTTCATGAATCTTGCCACTCTTCCCATGACGTATTATTCAATCCGGCCGGCACTCGGGAGCTTTCCGGTGCGTAACAAGGAACGATTCATGAGCAGAGCGATTTCAAGGGGGTTTGCAATGCCATTAATCTGGGCGCCTGTTACGCCTATTGTGGGAATTGTGATTACAATGACAGGAGTCAGCTGGGTATCCATCCTCCCCTATGTCATTCCGCTGAGCATATTGGGTTTAGCAATGGATTGGTTTATTGGTTCCCGTCAGTCCCAGCCTATGAAACTCCCCCAGCCCGGCGAAGTAACTGTGCATGAAACGGCTGCAGCCCTGGAAGCAGGTTATGCCGGCCGGCCTGGCAGAGTTTTTCAAATCCTGATAGCCATCGCAATTTTTAATGTTCTTGTATCCCTAGCTGAGACGCAGCTATCTTTGCCTTTCTTAATTCTTGTTTCTTTAATCGTTATTCCATTCGCATTCAGCTGGTCTCTTTTATTAAAAAAAGGGAAAAATTTGGCGAACAGCTTGCTGAGCATTTTAATACCTTCGCCTTGAGCATGAAGGATCAATTTTTCATTTTTTTATCAACAGGCTTTTTTATCTCAGCCATGAACTTGTCGAATGCAAATGAAGTCCTTTACGATTGGATTGCAGCCTTTATAAATGTGGCTGGGGTCGAATTTTTCCTGATCATCTTGCCTTTGATCCCTTTAGGGCTGGCATTTCTGGGCCTTCATCCAGCCGTCTCACTTGCATTGATGATTGAAGGCGTCAACCCGGCAGACATCGGAATTTCACCTCACATTCTGACAGTTGCGATGCTGTCTGGGGCTGTTTCCGCCTTCTTAGTGGGTCCTTATAATGCCACTCTTGGCCTCATGTCAAACATTATCAAAGTCGATTCCTATAAAGTCTCCAACTGGAATATGCCCTTCGCGGCAGTTTATGTTGCTTGTGTGATGTTCTATTTGTTTTTACTGGAAAGATTACTCTAATAGAAAAAGCTGCTGATCAACTAGTTTAATCAGCAGCTTTTTTAGTGGATTCCTTTATTTCTTTCACGACCTCCTGTGCAAAATGCCCCAGGGTGCCTTGACTGTAAGAGCGGATGACTTCAGGTGCCAGGGAGGCAAGAGCTCTTTTAATATAAGCTGGCGGATAGTCTTTGCTGATAAATTCGTTCTCGATTTCGACAGCTGTCTTTATGGCAAAGAATGTTGCCAGTTTGTTAACTTCTACTAATCTTCCTTCACTATCCTTTACGATTTCCCCCAATGGCTTGATAAGGTCTATTATCGGACCTGGCAGTTGGTCCTCTGAAATAAACAGTCCATTTCCATTCTCCATTAAATCTCTCGAATGCCCCATATACTTCAATCCATATACCTTGAAGGAAGGGAATCTTTCTGAAATGCCTTTCGTTGGAAGTGCAGTCGCCATGTTGATGAAAGCAACTGAAGACTCCACAGGAAACATGCTTTCCATGAAAGAAATCACTTTTCCGGCCGGCAAAGCGAGCAGAATTATATCCATTTGTTTCAGTTCGTCATCGTTTAAAGGGCGTCCGTTAGGGAACTTTTCAGCAAATTGTTCTGCCTTTAATCTGTCGGGATGATAAATGCCGATTGGAAGGTTTGCTTTATGCCAGTGAGTCATCATGGCAGTCCCCAATTTTCCAATCCCTGCTAAACCTATTTTCATCAAATGCCTCCTATTCTGAAAAAAAGACTATCCTCTAAGTTAGTTTATTCTAACTTTGCAGGATAGCCTTTTATTTTTCAAGATTACTGTTTTACCAGATTAAAATAGCTATTAATGTGGCGATAAAAAGGCTGGCGACAACAGGGATAAAGTTTTTCCTGGCCAGTTCCAGCGGTGAAAGCTGAAGGAATCCTGCTACTGCCACAAGGGAAGACCAGGCAACAATTGTTCCTCCGCCCCAGATGGCACCCATCTGCCCGATCGCTGCCAATGTTGAAGGATCGATATGACTTCCATTTGCCAAAGCACCCGATAAGGCACCTGTTAACGGCAGCCCCGAAAAGCCTGAACCATCCAAACCAGTGATCAGACCGACGATTAAAAGACCAAAACCGGCAATAAAGGCATTTTCCGGAATATAAGCCTGTCCTGCCTGTATCATATCAAACAAGAACGCAGGCTTGGCAGCGCTTTCATCCAGGGATAGTATCGTGCCGGTGAAGTCCGAGCTTCCCATAAAGAAGAAACCTGCTATTGGAATAACGGGGGCCATCGCTCTGAAGGCGAAAACAAATCCTTCAGTTAAATGCTCGCTAATTTTATCCAAGGCATGGATGCGATTAAATGCCACGGTGGCGAGCACCAATAAAAGTGTCGCTACCCCTCCGATAAAGGCAGCTCCATCTGTTCCTTCAAATCCGGATCCACCCGCCAGCTTTGTTGAGAACATATAGAGCATAACAGCCAGCATGGATAAGGGCACTACTACGGCAAAGACCTTTCCCCATGTATTTTTTCTCTGGATAGTTTCAGCACTTTCTTCAGCTGTGGCCGCAAGCTCATTGGCTACACCAAAAAATGCTGAATCCTCAGGGTTTAGCGAGGAGTCATGGTGTCCATTTTTAACAATAGATTTTCTATGTGCCAAATAAATATAGCCTAATGCGCATACTCCTGTAATGATGGAAAGAACCAATGTCTTATCAGCAACCAGTGCCTTATCAATTCCAGCTGCTTTGGCGCTTAGCATCGGTGCTACCTGCATGATATAATCAGATGAGAGCGCCATTCCCTGGCCCGCAATGACAATGACCATGGCAGCCGTCATCACAGGCAATCCAGCCCTGACCGCTGCCGGGACAAGCAATGCACAGATAAGCGGGACAGCAGGAGTCGGCCAGAAAAAGAGTGAAATTACATAGGTAGTAACCATTAATACTAAATAGGAAACATGCCCATTGATCATTACCTTCTCAATCGGGCCGATAAGCTTTTTATCAGCTCCCAGGTCTTTCAAAGAATTAAGAAGCGCGATCATAAGGGAAATGATTAAGAATATACTGAACAACTCTTTTGCTGCGAGGAGATTAGCGTTAAATACCGCCTGGAAGCCGGCGATCAGACTTCCTTTATAGATGACTGCCACAAAGAAAGTTCCGATGATAACCGGCAAGACAACGCCTCTTCTAAAAAGCATTGTTGCGATTACAGACACAGTAACAATTGCATAGACCCAATGAGCAAATGTTAACTCCATATATTCCCCTCCGTTTTTCGTATTAAAAATATCTCTCTATAAATAAATTGCAAAAGACAGATTGCAGGAGGCATGATCTGTTTATCTACAGCTGAATATGTAATACCTCAACACTTGGCTTATTCAGGAGGTTTTGAAACATTTTCCAAAAAGCATACTGCATTTTGTGGATTGTATACCAAACTAAGCAAAAAACAAAAAAGCGACAATCTTCGATGTGTTTGTGATATGTGAGTTCGCCAGCCGAATCATCCAATACTATTTACTTATGCTCCTTCAGAAATACAGTTCTAAAGATCAGCCTTACTTCCTCTGGTAGACCACCTCCCATTTTCACTATTTTAAACTTGTATACTATAATAACACTAAAAATAAATATTGTGCAAATAATTTTGAAAATTTAGATGTTTTAATATTTTCTATAAAATATATTGCTCTCTTTATGGATTTAAGTTAAAATCTAGAATAAAATTGCACAAAGTATATAGTATACCGATTTATAAATTCCTAATTTTTAGGGGTGATTCCCAAGAAGGAGTGATAAATATGCTTAAAGCTGGAATTATCGGTTATGGAACGCTGGGGAGAACCATTTCGGAATTAATTGAAGCCGGTCATGCTGGCGACGTGGAATTAAAGTCTGTACTGGTTAGAAGAAAAAGGGAGCAGAGCATGCTGATAAAAAAACATTTGCTCTAACATCAGATGAAGCAGAATTTTTTAATGGGGATTTAGATATTATCATAGAAGCAGCGGGTCATCAGGCTATACATATGTTCGGGGAGAAAGTGCTGGCAAATGGAAGCCATCTTGTGGTGCTTTCCGTAGGAGCATTGGGAGACTCCGGTTTTTATGAACAACTGCAGACCGCGGCCAAGCAGCATAACCGGCAGATTTTTATCCCGTCTGCTGCTATCGCCGGTCTGGACCGGATTGCAGCAGGTTCATTGGGGGAAATTGAAAATATTACCTTAATTACAAGAAAGCATCCCCGCAGCTGGAAAGGTACGATTGCGGAAGAAAAAGTGGATTTACATACGCTGACTGAACCATTTTGTATTTATGAAGGGAATGCACGGGAGTCATCCAAGCTGTTTCCGCAGAGCGTGAATGTGTCAGCGGCCCTTAGCCTTGCAGGAATCGGCTTCGAAGATACTAAAGTAAAAGTCTATGCTGATCCAACTATCCAATCGAACAAACATACCATCAAGGCAAAGGGTTATTTTGGCGAAGTGGAGATATCCGTATCGAATGTTCCTTATGAGGAAAATCCAAAATCCAGTCCGATTGTCGCCATGAGTGTGGCAAAGGTTTTAAAAAATTTAACTTCGCCATTTGTGATTGGAGTGTAAAAATTAAGAAAGAGCTTCTGCTCTTTCTTAATTTTTCTTTTCACTCTGCTGCACCGCTTCAATATATGCTTTTTTGGAGTTTTCAATATGTATTTTGGTCAGATATTCAGCCATTTCCATTTCTCTATTGACGATGGCTTCCATAATTTTCAAATGCTCCTCCATTGATTTCTTTGCCCTGCCCGGGTTTTTATGCCCGATTTTGGCAAATGCGCGAATGTAATCGGATAATCCGCTCAGCATCTCATAAAGTTTCACATTCTTGGCGGAGCTGTATAGGAGATGATTGAGTTCCCTATGTAATTCAGAAGCATCCTCTTCAGGATTGTTCAAGTATTCCTCGACCTTTTTTATGCTGGCAGTGAACTTGCTTTCCATATCATTATCCAGCTTTTGAACAGCCAATTTTGCAGCCAGTACTTCAAGTGATGATAAAATGGTAAACACTTCGATAATTTCCTTTTCGGAAATATCGGCAACAATTACGCCTTTTCTTGGGACTGTCTTAACAAACCCCTGGGATTCCAGGCGGAACAGCGCTTCCCGAATTGGTGTCCTGCTGATACTTAATCTCTCAGCAAGTTCTCGTTCCACCAGACGGTCTCCCGCTTTAAATTCTCCGTCCAAAATAAGATCCTTAATATGCAGATAAACCCTCTCGCGTATCGAGATCAGATTATCTTCCGTCCAGTTATTCCCCATCCCTTTCCCTCTTTCTCTTTGGTATCCTTACGCTCATTATATCTTACCTATCGGGGTACAGCAATTTTTTGGCTGATTTACCCAATTTATGTTTACGGAACATTCATTTTTTCAATCACTCCTCTGGAAGTACGGTCATTTACCGCTACACGTGAAATGATTTCCGCAATGATTTCAGCCAGTTTTAAAACCAGGTATAATCTCGTGCTATTTAAGGAATTTACAGGTGATAATGGATCAAGCGTGTTGACAATGGCCTTCAAATGATAATCACCCACACTCGGAAGAGCCCGATTCACTGCATTTCCTGGAATAAACGACCCCTCCCTTATTAAAATATAGCCGATTTGCCGCTCGTCTCCGAGGCAGGCATCTATGCCAAATATAAACGGTTCATCATGGGTTTCTTTGATTTCTTTAAGAACCTTTTTGATATTCAATGCGTGAACAGGCTCCTTCAAAGTCCCATACACTGGATAGGGAATGTTCTTTTCTTTGAGGATCTTCCCTGCCAATGGCCCAAGAGAATCTCCTGTTGAGCGGTCAGAACCAATGCACAAAATAACGATTTCCCTGGATGTGCTGAAAAAATCTGTTCCAGCTTAGATACCATCTTATCGATTTCTGCTTCTTCCGTCGTTTCTTTAATGGAAATATAACTGGCTGCATCGACGGCATTTTTGTTCTGTTTGCTGGATGAAAATGGCCACATCTTGGTCCCTCCTTTCCGCGGTAATCGTTATTTATATACCAAATCGTCTTTATTTTTTAATTGATAATCATTCTTAGTGTATACAATGAATGCAGTAATTGTAAATTTTTTTACCAGTATATTATGTCCTGCCCAGACATTTGGCGATATATCCCCGTTAATATCTTTCTACAATCATACTAGAAGCCCAAGCTTTAGTTCATCTCCTTTTTAGATTCCTTTGAAGAATATTTTATTACCTTATACAAAAAATATTTTTTATGGAGGTGATCAGAATGAAAAAGGATATTAATGATGGAATTGAAAATCGAAACAGCACTTCCCAGGATATTTTGATGGATCGGGTAAATCAGGCTTTTAATAAAGTGGCGCAGGATGTAAGAGGAATGGTTGCAGAGAGTACAGTGAAGAAGAGCAACAGATAAAAAGAAGCTGGCTCCATGACCAGCTTCTTCTTTATTAACTTAAAAGCCTGATGATTCCGCAGGAACAATCCCATTATAATCTGTCCAGTAGCCTGCTAAAGGATAGGCCGGGATACTATTCCAACTCTCAGGATCCACATCATTTACTTCACCTGTAACATAGCCATATATCAAGGATTTTAAAGCTAAATAGTTTTGTTTTGTTAAATATCCATTCGATTTCTGCCCCAGGCTGCCATCGCTTGAATTGCCTTTTGTTTCAAAAAATACTGCTGGATGGCTGTGATTTTCCGGGTTTAAACCACTATAATTCAACCCCATCATCATAGCTGAAACGACTCCGCCTTTAATGTCGATATCATAACCTACCTGTTTTTCACTATCAACAATCTGGTAGCGGTCAATATGGGTATAGCCGTATCCGTTCATTTGATCGTAGACATATGCCAACATTTGTCTTGTCACATCATTGTAGTTTTTGTATGCAGGCAATGTTGGTCCATTCGGCGCAAGGGAAATACCGAGTGAAAATGAAGTAGCTTCATTTGTTCCATAAACCTGTTTTAAGCCTTGATGATGCAAATCGATTGCAAAGTCAGGTTTTAATTCGGCCCAAAAGGAATAAACGACTTTAGACTCTTTGGCTTTAAAGCCGCCTTCTGGAGACCAATCCCGGTTCAAATCCAGTAATTGTCCTGTCTCCGTAATCTTTGTACCACGGGTATTCATTTCTGCTCCATCCGGATTGTACATTGGAATGAAGTATAGTGTGGACTCTTCCAGAACGGTCTGTACCTCTTTGGAATTGTTGCTCGCATAAGTTTTTAACAGCTGAAGCGCTGCCTCTGTAACCAGCTTTTCATTTCCATGGATTTGAGCCTGAATCCAGATTTTCTTCTCCCCGGTTCCAACCTTGGCGACATAAATGCTTCTGCCCTGCTCTGATTTGCCGAAGCGGTCGAGTGTAAAAACTTCCACCTTCCCCTTGCTTGCCTGCTCAATGCCGTTGAGCGTTTTCACGACATCTTCGTAGGAGAGCATGCTGTTAATACTTGTGTTTCCATTTGTAGATGGCCCTCCTGGTACGGTTGCCGCAAAGGAAAGTGTGGAGAACAGCATAACAAGAAATGCTGTCAGCAATGCGATTTTCACTGCCGGTTTCTTCATATGTATTTCACCCTTTCTATTAGCCCCTTTATTCGGGACTCTAAAGAAATGATACGGGATGGGCTTGTCCCTAGACAGAGAAAAAAGAATGAATTTTCAGCTAATTCAGGAGATCATTTTGTTAATTGTGGTAATGTGACTAAGAATAAAGAACTGTTTTGTGCTGTAAATCGATAAAGTGTGACAAAAACCAACATATTCCCCTCTTCTTTTTTTCCTAAAGTTAAAATTGATAAGTCTTTAATAAAAATTAACTATTTCGCCTTCCGAAAAAGGTGTTATAATACTATTTATAAAATTTTACAGAAATGAAGGCGAGTTGTTTGAAAAAGAGATTATGGCTTATTTATGGAATGCTGACTTTGGCTACTGCTACATGGGGCAGCGCTTTTATTGCCGGCAAGTTTGCTGTTCAAAGCTTTGAACCTGCAACAGTTGCTTTTTTGCGGTTTTTGGGAGCTGCCATTTTGCTTTTTCCGCTCATGTGGATCATGGAAAAAGACCGGAAACGACCGAATTTGAAAGATCATGGATTGTTTGCTCTTTTGGGCCTGACCGGAATTGCCTTATATAATATTTGTTTTTTCCTGGCCACAAAGCATGCGCCCGTGATTAAAAGCTCATTATTTATTGCTTCAAACCCGGTGCTGATTGTCCTTTTATCAGGGTTATTTCTAAAAGAAAAGATAACAAAAAATCATATCATTGGAATGGCCGTTGCTTTGACAGGTGTAGTGTTTATTATAACAGATGGCCATTTGCTTAAGCTTTTCCAATATGGCTTTGAACCCATTGACTTCGTATTGCTGGGAGCTGTGGTCAGCTGGGCCATCTATAGTGTTGTGGGGAAAGTGGTTTTGAAAAATTCAGCTCAGTGGAGTCCACTACTTATGCAGTTGCCTATGGAACTTTATTTCTATTGCCATTCGCTTCTGCTGAAACATCGTGGATGGATATCCAGCAAGCCAGCATGACGACATGGACTGCTATAGCCCATATGAGCATTTTTGTTACCGTGGTTTCATTTGTCATGTATTATAACGGAATTAAAGAGGTCGGTGCGGCCAAAGCCTCAATTTTTATTAATGTGATGCCTGTATCTGCCGTTATCATGGCTACGGTCTTTTTGGGTGAAACATTCACCATGGCTCATGGAATAGGGGCAGCCTTTGTTCTGACAGGTGTTTATATAGGAACAAATGCGAAAATGTTTAAAAAAAGGATGCATAAACAGTCAATGAAAAATGAGACAGCATAAGAATGCAGTCTCATTTTTTTCATTGCGAAAAAAGGTTACTCGTGATCATAATAGCTTTTTTGTTTCTGTATAAAAGAACGGGCGAGCTCAATTGCTTTTTGTGCCTCACCTATTTCTGAATAAAAATGGAAAAGCTTTTTCTCATAATGGTCGATTAAAATGCCATAGCCAATTTTCTTAAAGTACGGCAAAGCTGTTTCCTCAATAAATTGATAGTATTGCTGTTCTTCTTTTTTCAATAGATAGAGATGAAGCTGAAAGTAAATCCAGGTAAATGAATCAGCTGCTTTTGCCCTCTCCATGCCCTCTTCAGCTAATTTTATTAGCGCACTGCCGGCCTGAAGTTTTCCTTTATAACAGGTATGAATGTAACCATCTAAAGCAGTTAAATAGTGAGGAGCATTTTCGGCAGTAAGCTTAAGTGCTTCTTCATAAAGGCCTGCTGATTCCCTGTATTTCTTTCGGCGAAAATATTCGAATGCCAGATTATGATAAAGCTTGGATTTCCGGTCACCTGAATTACACGCATCACATAACTTAATTAACTGTTCATATTTTTCCTTTGTTTCATTAAAATCATGTAGTTCTTTGGCATTTAGCTGAACAATCAGCAGCATTTCTGTGTCTATAATGCGGAGAATATTTAAGGTTCTTTGAAAATATTGAAGAGCCTTTTTCCCGTAATAATAGGCTGTAATATTTGAATGGATGGAATGGTAAGCAATCGCTAGGTGGTAATAGTATTCATCATAGTTGTACTGATCTCTGTCAATGGAAGCTAAACAGCTGATGCAGTCACGGTATTGACCTGTAAGAAAGTAATAGATGCCCTGGATATGTTTCAACAGATTCGCATCATGAGGCGAAAAGGCAGCGGAAGCTTTATTAAGATCCGAGATTAATTTTGAGGCTGACTCCAAATCACTCACAGATAAATAGAACCTTGCTGACAGAAGCCCATATAGAGTCTGAAAATCTGGCATATGAATCAGTTTTTCAACCTGCAGCTCCTTTTTTATCTGTTTTGATTCCTGTATTCGCTGCATGATCATGCTCTCATGCCATTCATCCAGCCTCTTTGCAAGCTGATGATATCGAAGTATTTCTTCTTCGGGATTAATGCCGAGCCTCCTGGCCAGGAGGTGTGTAATTTCCCCGGAGTATTCGGTAATCCCCCTTTCAATTTTACTTAAATGGGTTACTGAACAAATCCCTTCTCCCAGCTGACCCTGAGTTAGGCCTTCTCGTTCCCTGTAAAACTTAATTATTTTCCCAATGATCATGCTGCACCTCGATATTAAAGTTTCTATTATTATAGTGAAATCACCAGTGATTTTCTATAGGTTAATAGAAACAGGCAGTAGACCTGTCTCCCGCCATCTGTGGAAATGTATCTTAATAGATAGGAGGAAGCTTAAAAAGATTACCCCACAATGGCAGTGGCAGCTCGTTTGCTGGATATTTTTGATCTCTGTTCTTTATGACGACTGTTTTCTTTTCCCCGATTTCGCTTTCGTCTTCATAAACGCTTTATGGCGACCGTTTTCTTTTCCTCTCTTACATTTTCGTCGTCATGAGCCCTCCATGACGACCATTTTCTTTTCCTATCTTGCATTTTCGTCGTCATGAACGCTCCATAACGACCATTTTCTTTTCCTCTCTTGCATTTTCGTCGTCATGAACCCTCCATGACGACCGTTTTCTTTTCCTCTCTTGTATTTTCGTCGTCATGAGCCATCCATGACGGCCATTTTCTTTTCCTCTCTTGCACTTTCGTCGTCATGAACGCTCCTTGGCGACCGTTTTCTTTCCCTCTCTTGCATTTTCGTCGTCATGAACGCTCCTTGGCGACCGTTTTCTTTCCCTCTCTTGCATTTTCGTCGTCATGAGCCCTCCATGGCGACCGTATTAATTCCTTTAGTCGCCATGAGCTCTTCAGAAAATCTGGCAAGTAATTAATTTACAAAACTAACACAAAAAAGGACACTCCTTCAATCAGAAGTGTCCAATCTGCATATATTATTTCGAAGCGACACTCCCCTGGAACACACGCTTTAAAGCATTTGCCGCCTGCTCAATCGATTTTCTTCCCTGCTCCAGTACACCTGGCATCCAGAAGAAGCCATGGATCATGCCGTCATACCGTTTGGCTTCGACCGGGACGCCTGCTTCTTTTAAGCGTTAAGCATAGGCTTCCCCTTCATCCCGCAGCGGGTCAAACTGTTAATATGGCATTAGAATCTACCATTTTGGATAATATCCAGAATTTAGAGGATGTCGATAGTCATGAGGAAAAGCTGTATAAAATTCTAGAGGTTTATATGAACGTTTTCCCTGTAAAGAATGCCCATTTATTCCGGTATTCACCTTTAGGTTTTATTGGTGAAGGAATCATCGCAATAACGTGCCACGGATTAATTCATATCAGAGATATCAGGGATGATATTCGTTCATTGCCGCTCATTTACTCCGCCCTTTATGAACGAAAAGCAAAATATTGTTCTGGGATCGAGTACCTTAAGCAAATAAACATCAAATACATAACAACTTCCAATGTCAACTCCTTCCTGGCTATCCCCATCTGCTTTGGTGCCGTTCCTATCGGCTATATTTGCACAAACGAATTTGATGAGCACGGAAAAATATCTGATCAGCAGCTTTCTTCTTATACACAATTTGGTCAACACGTAGGAAAAACCCTTGAAAAAACGGAAGGAAATGGAGATGCCCGGCTATTAAGCAGAAGAGAAATGGAGGTCATGAAAAGGATTTCCTGGGTGGGAAAGCATCAAAGAAATGGCTGACTCCATGTTTATCAGTCAAGTCACCATCAACCAGTATATTAAAACAGCTATTAGGAAACTGGGAGCTCAAAACCGGACACAGGCAATTGCGGAGATGTTTCGACGAGGGATGATTTCGTAATTAGCACACCAAAAAGGCCCTTTTCTTAAAGAGAGGGCCTTTTTTTCAGTTTATTTCTCCATCATCAATTTTAAAATCAGCTCATCCGTATGACGGGTTCCTTCATTCCCTAATTTACAAAAACTCTCGATGCTCTTTTCAACGTCATCGTGAATAAATCCATCGGTTGATTTGATTTCCTGATCGTTGAGCGCAAGGAGGGCAGACTGCACAGCTACATTGGAGCAGGTAGATACTTTCATGGCACAGCCGGCTTTTGCTCCGTCACAGATCATTCCGGAAACATTCCCAATTGTGTTTTGTATGGCTGCTTTAATTTGCTGAAGCTCTCCATCCAGCAAATATACGATGGCTCCACTTGCCCCCATTCCTGCAGCTGTTACACCGCATAATGCTGAAAGCCGGCCAAATTTAGATTTAATATGAATGGTTATCAGATGACTGAGTGCCACTGCCCTAATCATTTTTTCCTCAGAAACCTTTAGTCTTTCTGCAGCAGCAACAACTGGAAGTGTGACTGCGATTCCCTGGTTGCCGCTTCCGGTATTTGCCATGACAGGCAGAGTGGAGCCTGCCATTCTCGCATCTGATCCAGCTGCTGCCAAAGACATTGCTGCAGTGGCAATATCATCAGACAAGATGCCCATTTTCACATTTTTCTTTATCGTTTTCCCTACCTTTAAGCCATATTCGCCTGAAAGGCCTTCCATTCCAATGACCCGATTGAGCTCGATACTCTTTTTGACAAGTGATAAGGAACTGATTTCAGCATTAAGCACCCATTCATATATCTCATCAATAGAAAGTGCAATTAATTCATCTTCTTCCGATTGAATTCCTATATTTTCACATCCGCCCTGGTAGATAGCCTTGCCATCAACCTCTATTAAAGTAATATTGCTGTGGTTATCAGAGATTACCACTCTGGCAGTCTGCATATCTGTTTTTAATTCTGCTTCGATAAACAGCCTTTTTGGCGTCTCCGCCTGAAGGGAAATTACTTTTCCTTCTTCAATAAGTTTCAGCGCCAAAAGTTCATCTTCTGGCCCCACTCCCTCTAATACTTCCAGCTTTCTTGCAGGGTCCCCTGCCACAGCGCCGATTGCCGCTGCGAAATCAAGACCATAGGAACTCATGCCGGGTATTCCTACTGACTTAGCATTTTTAATAATATTTCCGCTCGCTTTTAAGCAAAGCTCTTTTATTTCCCCTTTTGCATGGCTCTTTGCAGTGGCTGCTGCAAGTGCAATCGCAACAGGTTCCGTACATCCAAGGGCAACCACTAATTCTTTTTCCAGAATTCTTAAGATCTTGTGCTTCTCCATTTTTCATACCCCTAATTGTTTAAAGTAAAAGAATAAACTTTAACTATTATAATCCAAATAGTTAAAAATTAAGAGAGGCAATATTTCCTTCCACGCTAAAACTCTTAGGAATCAGAAAAATAGGAGCAGCTCTGTCTGTTTAATCTTTGCTGAATAATGCACTGAGATTCTTCAACGTATATAATCTTCCAGTCACCATAAACAGGCTGTTATAGTTTCTATGTACATATTCATCTATAATGGTGAGCCCTTTTACAAACCGGTCCACCAAATAATTTGTATACTTTGGGTCCCAGACAAAGCGATTGATTCTGAACAGCTCATCTGCGAGGATATGAAACTTAAAGTCTGCAGCAATCAATTTGATTTGATGTATTTTGTCAGTGTCCATATAAAAGATATTTCTTTCAAGATTTTTATCGAGAAAGTCAAGAAAGTCCTTAATATTTTCAGCGAGCAGGTTAGCCTTTTCCATCTCAAATAGCATATCAACATCTCCTTAAGCACAAGTGCGATTAAGAAATGTGTATGATAGTCGGGCATAATTTAAAACAGTTCACCATGCAAAAACCGCCTGGATTCTCCCCAGACGGTTTTCGAGTACTACTTCAGAAGCCCCTCCTTTTCCAAATACTCCCGGGCAGTTTCTTCTGCACTTGCCCCTTCCACATTGACTTTATAATTCATTTCACGCATTTCATCGTCGCTAATTTTACCCCTCAATTTGTTCAAGGCTCTAACCAATTCGGGGTGTTCCTCGACTGTTTCAGCTCTTAGCAATGGTGCACCCTGATACGGAGGGAACAGATTCTTGTCATCCTCCAGGACAGTGAGGTTATATCTTGCTATTTCACTATCTGTTGAATAAGCATCCACTAGGTTGATTTCGCCTTTTTCGATTGCTCCATAGCGTAGCTTAGGCTCCATGGTTAAAACAGTTGGAAATTCCACGCCATATAGCTCCTGGATTCCACGATAACCATCTTCCCGATCCGAAAATTCAAGGGTGAAGCCAGCTTTTATGTTTTTCTCGACAGCTTTTAGATCTGAAATAGATTGCAGGCCAAATTCCTCGGCCAATTGCTTAGGAACTGCCAAAGCATAGGTATTATTGTATGCCATCGGTTCTAACAGCTCCATGTCGTATTGTTCTTTCATTCCTTTTCTCGCCTGCTCATAAACCTCTCCACTGTCGGTGCTTACCGCTGTCTCTTTTAAAAATTCAGCAATGGCCGTACCGGTAAACTCAGGATACGCATCGATGCTGCCTGATTTCAGCGCATTGAAGACAAACGACGTTTTTCCTAATCCTGGCTGTAACTCAACGTTAAGGTCGGTTTCATTTTCAATCAGTAATTTGTACATATTGATAAGGATTTCCGGTTCTGAACCAAGCTTCCCGCCAATGACAAGATTCTCTTCTGATTTATTTGTCACTAAAGGGATGGCCATAACCAGTATCATCGCACAAATAAATATCCCCAGCGCTGTGAGCGATCTTTTAAATGACATATGCTCGAAGCGGCGCAGCAGCATGTCAAAAAGGATTGCCAATATGGCTGCAGGTATGGCCCCAAGAACGATCAGTGCCGTATTATTCCGGTCGATTCCAAGGAGGATCAGTTCTCCCAGTCCTCCTGCCCCAATTAATGCTGCAAGTGTAGCCGTTCCAACAATTAAAACCATAGCTGTCCGGATTCCGGCCATTATCACCGGCATGGCGAGAGGAAGCTCTACCTTCAAGAGCCTTTTCCGCCTGTTCATTCCCATTGCCCTTGCCGCTTCGATAATGGAATCATCCACTTCCTTTATGCCTGTATATGTATTTCTTAGTATGGGCAGAAGTGCATATACGACTAGTGCGATAATTGCCGGAACTTTCCCAATGCCGAATAAGGGAATTAAAAGACCAAGCAAAGCTAAAGAGGGCACAGTCTGCAATACTGCCGTCACTCCAATGATCCCTTCTGCTATTTTTTGTTTGTTAGCCAGATAAATTCCAAGCGGGATCGCAATCAGGACTGCGAAAAACAAAGCAATAAGCGAAATCTGTATATGTTCAATAAGTACACTTAATAATTGCCCTTTCCTTTCATTAAAAACAGAGCTGAAGGTGTTCATGACCTCACCTCTTTCTTCATGCTGCCAGCCAGCTTACGAATAACGGCCTGCCTGTTAACCATTCCAATGATGTTTCCGCCCTCTTCCACAGCAAGTTCATCTTGAGCTGCCAATAAGTTAAGAGTTTCTTCCAGTGAAGCCGAGACGGAAATGACTGCCCCGTTCTGTTCGGTTTCTGAAATCGGCTGGAGGATATCTTGAAGGCTGAATCCCCCCATGTAAGGACCCCGCTCTTCCCCGACAAACTGCCGGACAAAGTCATCCTCCGGGTTAGCAAGAAGCTCCTCTGGAGTGCCAACTTGCACGATTTTCCCGTCCTTCATGACACAAATGCGGTCACCAAGCTTTAAAGCTTCCTTCATGTCATGTGTGACAAAGACGATTGTCTTCTCTATTTTTTCTGGAGATGGATTAGGTCGTCCTGAAGCTTTTCCCTGCTTATGGGATCCAGCGCACTAAAAGGCTCGTCCATCAGGATGATAGGCGGATTGGCGGCCAGGGCTCTTGTTACTCCGACTCTTTGCTGCTGTCCCCCTGAGAGTTCATGTGGCCTTCTGCTGCGGTAGATGTCAGGCTCCAATCCGACCATTCCCAATAATTCATCAATCCGTTCTTGGATTTTTCCCTGTTCCCAGTTCTTTAGCTCGGGTACTATTGCGATGTTCTCCGCAATTGTCATGTGAGGAAAAAGGGCAATTTGCTGGAGGACATAGCCGATATCCCAGCGGAGCTCATGAATGTCATAGTCACTTATCCGTTTGCCTTTAATGGATATCGTTCCTGATGTCAAAGGAATCAGTCTATTAATCATCTTCAGAACGGTTGTTTTTCCAGAACCGCTCGGACCGATAATAACGAAGAACTCGCCTTCTTTTATATGTAAATTAATTGAATCAACAGCCTTGGTTCCATTCCCATACTGTTTTGACACATTGTCAAATCGAATCATTGCTCCACCCCTCTAATAAGTTCACATCTGGATTGTTCCCTAAATATTTTACGGAAAAACAGCCGTGCAGAAGTTTTCTTTTTACCGTTATACCATCATACAGATAGATAGGTTATTTTTCCATTATGGGGTTCTATAAAAAAGGACAGCCTCCATCAAATAGAGGCTGCCTGTTATTATTATGCCGGAGACCTGTTCAGTTTCTTAAAGAGATCCGGAAAGTCGTTTCTGATTGTTTCGCGGATATCTCCAAATGCAAGATGGCGAATGGGATATGCTTTTACTTTTTTAGGGTGGAGTGCGGGTTTCCTTTAAAGACATTAACTGTCTCTTCTAAAAATCTTTCCTGCTGAAACAGATGATTGTTTCGATTTTCAAAGATTTTGTTTTCTGTTTGCTCGTAAATAATATAATAGTCTTCGATGATTTCACCACGGAACATTTCCTGCGTCTCGATTACTTCGTATACTTTCATCGGTATCAATCTCCTTAATAAAATTAATTTGCTCTTTTCTAAAGATAGGAAATTTTATAAGGCTGTCCGCTGATTTCCGCTACGGACACATGCTTTCCGCAGGGAGGAACGGGAGCCTCCTCGGTTTTGCAGGAGTCAAGTTTCCTCCGCTTTAATCAACTCAGCTGATAAACTTAGTTATCCGCTTAGAAACATAGAACCTTAAGAAAACAGCCATTAATTCAGAGTGACGAAAGTGATAAAATAATTCCCATTGGCAAAACCAGCATCCTGATACTTTGGATACTATGATTTACTTCGCTTGAACATGCCTCCGCATGCAAATTTCAGTCTATTGGCTTATCGTCTCGCTCTGCAGGATTTCGATCCGGGCAGCACCGGTTTTCTGGGCGGCTTTTACTACGGCATCCCTTACGGCCGGAACAACTCGGCTGTCGAGCGGTCCTGGTATTACATAATCCGGTGATAAGTCTGTAGCGTCGATTAATCCGGCGATGGCCTCAACAGCTGCCATCTTCATTTCTTCATTAATTTCAGTAGCCCTGACGTCCAAAGCCCCTCTGAAAATCCCCGGGAATGCGAGGACATTATTCACCTGGTTAGGCAAGTCAGAGCGTCCTGTTCCTACCACTTTGGCTCCTGCCTCCTTTGCCTCTTCCGGCATGATTTCTGGAACCGGATTTGCCATGGCGAAAATAATGGAATCCTGACTCATTGTCTGGACCATTTCCTTTGTTAAGGCTCCTGCAGATGAAACCCCGATAAACACATCAGCGCCGATAATAACCTCTTCAAGCGGACCCTGCCGTTTGTCTTGATTGGTGATTTTCGCCACAGACTCTTTGACAGGGTTCATTCGCTCCTGCCTTCCTTCATAAATCGCTCCCTTTGTATCGCACATGATGATATCTTTTACACCCATATTGAGGAGCAGCTTGATAATCGCGATTCCTGCGGCACCTGCCCCATTGATTACGATTTTTATTTTTTCCATTTGTTTATCAACAAGCTTTAAAGCATTTTTTAAACCGGCAGCCGTTACGATGGCTGTTCCATGCTGGTCATCATGAAAAACGGGAATGTTCATTTCCTGCTTAAGGCGTTCTTCAATGTAAAAGCAATTAGGTGCCGCGATATCTTCCAGGTTGATGCCTCCAAAGGAAGGCTGCAGCAGCTTGACTGTTTTAATGATTTCTTCGGGATCCTTCGTATCAAGGCAAATTGGAACGGCATCAATTCCTGCAAAAGCTTTAAATAGGGCAGCCTTCCCCTCCATGACGGGCATGGAGGCTTCAGGGCCAATATCGCCAAGCCCCAGCACCGATGTTCCGTCAGAGACAACCGCGATTAAATTGCCTTTTATTGTATAATCATAGACTTTCTCAGGCTGGTCATGAATTTTCCGGCATGGCTCTGCTACTCCTGGGGAATAGGCTAAGCTTAAATCCTTCATGCTGTTCAGCGGCATTTTCACATCAATTGATAACTTCCCTCGAAACTTCTCATGAAGCAATAAAGATTCTTTCTGCAAATCCATCTTAACCATCTCCCCAAATTGAATATTGTTAATTTTCAGTATTATATTGTTGTAGATTATTATATAATGAATGATATCCATAAATGAAATACATATAATCTATAAACATTATGCCTTTTGGTTATATGAAGGGGGATCTGTTTGGATATACGGCATTTGGAATATTTTGCTGAAGTAGCTCAGCACTTAAGTTTCACAAAAGCATCACAGACCCTGCATGTCACCCAGCCATCCATCAGCAAAGCCATAAAAAACCTCGAAGGCGAACTGGGGGTGCCGCTTTTTTACCGGTCATCGAAGCAGCTTGAATTAACGGATGCGGGAAAAGCGGTGCTGATTAATGCAAAGAAAGTGCTGGACGCATTTAAAAACCTGACTTTGGAGTTAACAGATGTGACGGAGCTGAAGAGCGGTGAAATCAAAATTGGCATCCCTCCTATTGTAGGTGCCGCTTTTTTCGCAGCTCATCAGCCAGTATAAAGAAAAATTCCCATTGATTGAAATTAAATTAACAGAGGTAGGCACAAAGAAAATTAAAAAGGGCGTAGACGATGGAACATTGGATATTGGCCTTATTTGTACGGTGCCTGCACAAGGCAGCAGCTTTGAAATTATTAATGTTTTAAAGGACCCCTTAATGCTTATTGTCCATCGTGAACATCCGCTGGCTTCAAATAGTGAGGTACACTTTTCACAATTGGCGAATGAGCCCTTTATACTCTACCGGAAAGATTTCACCCTTTACGACCTGATCATTGAGGAGTGCTCGAAAAGCGGATTTCATCCCAATATTGTCTGTGAAAGCTCACAAAAGGACTTCCTGCTGGGGATGGTTGAAGGAAAACTGGGGATCACTATGCTGCCAAGTAAAATCTGTCAGAATATATACAGCCAAGACCTTGTTGTTCTGCCAATCTCTGAATCTGCTATAAATTTGGAGCTGGGGATGATCTGGAAAAAGGAAAAGTACTTATCGTTTGCGGTTCGGGAGTTTATCGCCTGTTCAGAGAGTTATTTAGAGAATGGACTATGAAAGAGCCGTCGCAAAAATGAAAAATGCGACGGCTTTTTATTTCTAGTTTTATTGTTTGCAAGCCTTTATAAATGCATCAAAAATAGCTAAGGATGGGTGATCGTTCTTTTGTGTCATGCATTCAGGGTGCCACTGTACCCCTAATACAAAGCTATGCTTGTTACTCTCAAAAGCCTCAATGACTCCATCATTTGCCTCGGCACATACCTCAAAGTTTTCAGGCATCTTGCGGACAGCCTGATGATGATAGCTGTTTACTTTAAAACTTAGATCACCAGTGGCTCTGTGCAGAAGAGAATTTCTTTTTACATTTACAAAGTGGGACGCATGCCACCGGGGTGCTTTTTGGGCATGCTGCAAAAGAGGGACGCCCATCTGGAAATAGATGTCTTGATACATATCACCCCCAGCAGCAATACTGAGGATTTGGCAGCCCCTGCATATGGCTAAAATTGGTTTATCAAGAGCCAGCATTTTTTTAATAATGCTGAGTTCAAACGTGTCTCTTTCAGGACAGATGCTTCCCAGATTTTGATGGGGTTCTTCACCAAATAGGGTGGGATCGATGTCCCCTCCACCCGTAAGAAGCAGCCCATCCATCTCTCCAGCTAATTTTTCAATTTTGCCATCTTCCAGCAGATTAGGCAAAACAATTGGAACGGCCCCTGCGTTTAATAATGAATGGATATTATCCATTGAAACGGAAAGCTGCTTGTCATCTAAATTCGATGTAACCCCTATAATTGGTTTCATTCGGCACCTCTGGCTATATAGTTTAGGAGATTATTCTACAAAACCGGGAGGAAGTCTTACCTGCCTGCAATTAAAAAATGGAAAAAACAAAGAAAAAAGCTGTCCACCTTTGGATGAACTGTGCCCCGATTTACGGACAGTTTAAAAAGCGCCTATGCGGCTAGTAAATGGCCCCGGTATTGCCCCGGGGTCATTTTATTTAAGCCCCATTGATAACGATGCTGGTTATATTCCTCAATCACTCGATCCACTTCTTTTCTAACATCTCCTAAATTATCTAATGATTTATACTCTGCTAAATCCTTAAAGTGCCCAAAGAAACTTTCCATTGGTGCGTTATCCCAACAGTTTCCCTTTCGGGACATCGATTGTATTAAGCCAAGTTCTTTTACTTTGCTTTGGAATTGGGGATGGGTATAGTGGAAACCTTGGTCAGAGTGCAGTATGGCTTCTGGATGAAAATGATCGCCAACAGCTTGTTTTAACTTTTTAAGCGTCTTATATACAATATCCATTTCTAACGAAGTGGATAGATGATAAGCGACAATTTCTTTGGTAGCTCCATCTTTTACGCAGGATAAGTATGCTTTTTGTCCCTTTCCGAAATAGAGATAAGTAATGTCAGTAAGCAGGACTTTTCCTGGTTCTTCTTGATTAAATTCTCGGTTAAGGAGGTTGGGACAAGATCGATGCTCATGGGTTGCCTTAGCCATTTTACGATAAGGATTGGCTTTCCTTACTTTTGTTACAAGATTATATTTTGCCATCAGACGCCTAATCTTTTTGTGGTTCATTACCGATGAATAATCATTCTCCATAATCATTTTGATCTGGAGGACACCTACTTTTTCTTTTTTACTTATGAATATTTCTCGAATTAACTCTATATCCAATTGATCCTTCTCGTCACGTTGTGCCCGTAATTGTGCTGCCTTCAGCCAATCATAGTAGCCACTTCGACTTACGCCTGCCAGTTCACACAGGTAGGAAACAGATTTTTTCAA
The DNA here is from genome assembly GCF_023516215.1 of Cytobacillus pseudoceanisediminis. NCBI lineage: Bacteria > Bacillati > Bacillota > Bacilli > Caryophanales > Bacillaceae > Cytobacillus > Cytobacillus pseudoceanisediminis. The sequence continues at coordinate 1,931,546 of NZ_CP097349.1, forward strand.
CTGATATGTTCTGATGGTTTTCTCAATTAAAGAAAACTTCTCAGCTGCCGTTAGAATCGTTTCTTCATCAACGCCTGCCTTTCTAGTTCTTCCAGCTTTTTTAAGAAGTCATTCTCTGCCTCAAGGAATTTAATCCTTGCCTCAGCCTTCCTTAGTTTCTCCTCAATGGAAAGTTGTTTAGAAGAAGGACGTCCAGTGCTCCCTTTACCTCGACGTTCCGTAAGGAAACCTTCCTCCCCGAACCTTTCGAATGTTTCTCTCCAACGCTTAAGACAACGTTTTGGCTGTTCCTTGCCAATCATCTCGAGATCAAAGCCTTGTTCAATAAAGATTTGCGATGGTGTTTTCCCACTTTTGTACTCCGCCACTGCTTTTATCTTAAATTCAGAACTATAGGAGATTGACCTCTCAGAAGCCCTCAAAACATTAGGATTCTTTTCAAGCTCTTTCATTTGGAATTCATTATAGATATTCTTACTCATAAAAAATCCTCCGCCTTATTCATTAAAACTATTGAAACACAAAAAACCCCAGAAAGGGGCACTTTTTTATCAGTGTCCACTATCTAGGGTATAGTTCAGGACAGCCCTAGCTTCTTAATTAATATGGATCCGTTTCACGGCTTTTCTCAACAGCTTCCTTTGCTGCCTCGTTTTCAGCAATCGAACCCTGGCCATATTTGGATCTTCCAGCGTCTCGGCCAGGCACTTGCTCTTCCCCGCTCATTGCCAGCAATTCTTTCATGACTTTCTCGGTTCCTTCCTTCACACGGCGTCCATAATCTTCATCAGCCTGTGTGAAATGCTCAAACATAGCATCCTGAATACGTTTGTCACATACCGCCAGTGCTTCAGAGAGGTTTTTGATTAATTCCTCGCGCTCCCAATCTTCAAAGCTCCGATATGTATGGCCTGCCTGACCATAATTATTTGGACGATCGATAGGTGCGCTCATGGCTGCAGCATTATAGGTTGGCCGATGCGGTGTGCGCCCTTCCTCAGGTGCTTCCTTGAAGCCGCCCTTCATCGATGGCTCATAGTTAATATGCGGATTTTCTCCCGATTCTTTAGGGTCACGAGTATCCATTTGGCCGCGCTGCTGGTTTGTGCGAACAGGTGCTTTCGGCGCGTTCACCGGTAATTTCAGATAGTTTGCCCCTACGCGATAGCGCTGTGTATCGGAATAAGAGAATGTCCGGCCCTGAAGCATCTTATCATCAGAAAAATCCATTCCGTCAACGAGTACCCCTGTACCGAAGGCAGCCTGCTCAATCTCTGCATGATAATCCTCTGGATTGCGATCAAGAACCATACGGCCAACAGGAAGCCAAGGGAACTTATCTTCCGGCCAAAGCTTTGTATCATCAAGGGGATCAAAATCCAGTTCAGGATGGTAATCATCCTCCATAATCTGTACAAATAGCTCCCATTCAGGATAATCTCCCCGTTTAATTGACTCAAATAAATCCTGTGTGGCATGACCGACATTTTTCGCCTGAATTTCGTTTGCCTCTTGCTGTGTCAGGTTGCGGATGCCCTGCTTCGGCTCCCAGTGATATTTCACCAGTACCGCTTCCCCTTTTTCATTCACCCATTTATACGTATTGACGCCGGAGCCTTGCATATGACGGTATGTAGCGGGTATTCCCCAAGGTGAAAACAAGAATGTAATCATGTGTGTGGCCTCAGGTGTCCTGGATACAAAGTCAAACATCCGCTCGGGATTTGACACATTTGAAACAGGATCAGGCTTGAAGGCGTGAATCATATCAGGGAATTTCATCGCATCCCGGATAAAGAAGATTTTCAGGTTATTACCGACTAAATCCCAGTTTCCATCCTCTGTGTACATTTTTACTGCAAAGCCGCGCGGATCACGAGCCGTTTCCGGTGAATCTTTTGCCCCTGCAACGGTAGAAAAGCGTACCATCAATGGCGTCTTCTTCCCTGCACCAGAAAAAACCTTTGCGCGTGTATACTTTTCGACCGGCTCATCCCCAACTTTTCCGTATGTCTCAAAGTAACCGAATGCCCCTGCTCCTCTTGCGTGAACCACACGCTCCGGTACTTCTTCCCTGTCAAAATGGGAGATTTTCTCAATGAAATGGTAATTCTCCAAGGTCGCTGGTCCCCGATTGCCTATCGTACGGATGTTTTGGTTATCAGTAACAGGATGTCCCTGCCGAGTCGTCAGCGTCTCACGCTTTACATCTTGATCATTTGCTGAATTCCTATCATTATTCTTTGCCAAAATCAGACCTCCTAATATTTTATGACGATATTTTACCTCGGTTTTAGAAATTTATACCTGGATTTTCCTGTATTGTTAGGTGATGGGGTTTCTTCCAAAACACAATTACTTCAGGTGTTATCATACCCTGTGTGGCTGAAATGAAACCTTTTTACGAAAAAAGCTCCTCGTTTATTTGTTCGAATAATGTTCTTGCCTTTGTAAAAAAATACTCTTGTCCAAAGGGGGTGAAGACGTGCCTAATCTAAATGATAACAAGTTCAAAAAAATTCAATCGGAAAGCCAGAAGCAGGGTAAATCATACGAAGAGTATGCTGCTGAACTGGAAGAGAACAAAATGAAGGCTCAAAAAAGAAAATAGAAGAAAAGAAGACACGCGCTTTTCCCTTCAGCTTTTACGGGAACAGGCGCTTTTTATATTTTTAGACCTTTTCTTAAAACAACATATTAAAAGTCATTTATGAATATTTTTGTATAAGCAATTTAGGGAGGGGTTTAAATGGCGAAAAGAAAAACGAAGAAAATTTTATTATTTTGTGACCCTGGAATTGACGACTCTCTAGCGATCATTTATACATTGCTGGATCCGAATCTTGAACTGGTCGGACTTGTTACAAGCTATGGAAATGTAACTGAGGACCAGGCAACAGCAAATGCTTATTATCTGCTAGATCTGGCTGGACAAAAAAATATTCCTATTATTCCTGGTGCTGCTCAGCCTGTTCAGCAGGAAAAAGTTACGTACTATCCGGATATCCATGGAGCCGAAGGGATTGGACCTATTCAGCCTCCTGCTGATATGAAATATCAAACCTATCCATTTGATACAATAGGTATCCTTATTGAAAAGTATCAGAAAGACTTGATTATTGTTGATACCGGAAGATCTACTAGCTTGGCGATAGCTTTTATACTCTTTGACGAACAGATCAAGCAAGTGGGAGCTTTTTATATCATGGGCGGTGCTTTCTTTGTTCCCGGGAACGTTACACCTCTTGCGGAAGCCAACTTTTATGGTGACCCTACCTCTTCCAATTACATTTGTAAATATGCCAATAACCTTACGATTACACCTCTAAATGTAACAGAATTCGCCTTATTGACCATGGAAACAGTGGAATATGTAACTAATACAGCTACAAACCCTTTCACCATTTTATTAAAACCTATTTTCGAGTACTATTATAAAGCTTATCAGAAGCTGGTTCCCGGGATTCAAGGAGCCCCTATTCACGATCTGCTTACTATCATGATCATTAATAATCCTGCTATAGCAGACTACATTTATTACGACGTAAGTGTTATAGATGGAACTGTAGAGGGAAAGGGTCTATCATACATCGATATCCGGCCCGGCAGCCAGAAGGGAAAGACCAGAATAGCCGTTAAACTTGACTACGATGGCTTTATCAATGAGTTTCTCAAAGTTATGCTTGGATAAAATTATGAATGTCTGATGCCGCCTTCGCTGCTGACTCCCTTAGCAATTTGTATGTCCCCCCTGCAGGTTCAAATTCCTCATGTATTGAAAAGTTAACTGCAAAGTTATAGATCATTTTAACCCGATTTCTGCTGCAGGATTTTTTGTCCAGCCTGATTGTATACTCATTTAATAATTTTAACAAATGGACCTTTCACTCTTATATCGAAAGGAAATATTTAATACTTTGTCCGCATCCCGTTCATAGTTTGTTAACATTTAAGTATTACAATGAATTTGTACCGAAACATCATACAGCCCTTTTTTCTTTACCCCTTCAGGTCCGGCCCTTATTAAGAGGCCGGATTTTTTTATTTATGTCTTTCACCCTTCCAAAAATTTAATCAGCCTTCATGCTACTATTTTCCTTGTAGAGATCAAGATAACTAACTGGAGGGATTAATATGAAACATAGGAAATTAGTAAAATTAGCTGTGGCAGGTTTGGTGTCTGCATTGTTTCTAACTGCGTGCGGTGAAAGCAAGGGTGTATCAACAAAAAGCAAAACAGAGGAGAATGGCGAGGAGCAAAGTGCAAAGCCTGAGGAGAAAAAGAAGAATCAAAGGCTGGCTCCCGCTCCAATCCGATAAAAGTAAATGAGATGGCTGCGATTGAAACGGTCACATACGATGATTCATCAAATGAATATAAAACAAAGATTGAGCTGTCAGTAGAAGAGGTCATTCGCGGACAGGATGCACAGGTCAAACTGAAGGAAATGAATGAGTTTAACGAGGATGCACCTGAAGGATATGAATGGGTTCTTGTAAAAAGCAAAGTAATAGTTGCCGACTCTGAAACAGAGGACCATCCATTCACGATCGATGGAATCATGAACTTTAAATTTGTCAGCGAGAGCGGCGATACTGTCGCAACAGCAGAACCTGATTTTTCTTTTGAAATGTATAAAGGAAACGAGAAGGAAGGGTATATAGCCGGTTTAGTAAAAACCGGCGAGGATGCCAAAATGGAATATGATTCCTGGGTAGGAAATACCGTGTTTTTTGATTTGAAATAAAACTTCAAAGCCCCTCTCATTAGTGAGAAGGGCATTTTTCCATCATCCTTTTCCCGCCTGGAATCCGGGATATTGTGTCATGCCTCCGTCAGCATATAATGTCAGTCCGGTGACATAGCTCGCTTCTGTGGAAGCCAGCCACACTGCACAAGCTGCGATTTCTTCGGGCTTCCCGATGTAGCCCATAGGAATGAGCTCAAGGACACCTTTTTTCAATTCAGGATCTGAGAATTTTTCAGCATTAATCGGTGTATCAATAGCACCAGGGGCAATGCAGTTCACCCTGATTCCGTGCGGGGCAAATTCAAGAGCCAGAGTCTCGGTCATCAATTTGACCCCGCCTTTGCTTGCGGCATAGTGAACAAAATGGGGCCAGGGAATTTCCTGATGAACAGATGACATATTAATGATCGAGCCTTTTATTTTGTTTTCCAGCATATAATCAAGGGCTTCCCGGCAGCCAAGAAATTGTCCCGTCAAATTCGTCGAAATAACTTTATTCCAATCCTCAAGGGTGAGTTCTTCAGATGGGACTTCATTTTCGATTCCCGCGTTATTGATCATGACATCGAGGGAACCGAACGTGTTAATTGCATGGGCAATCATTCTTTTAATATCCTCTTCCTTTGTAACATCCCCCTGGATGGCAGATGCACTTCCGCCTGCATTTTCAATCGTTTCAATGATTCCCTGCAGTTCCTGTTCCTCATTAAAATAATTGATGACAACCTTCGCTTTTTCAGCACCGAATCGCTCAGCCATTGCCTTCCCTAGCCCGGTAGCTCCGCCGGTAATGACGATAACTTTGCCTTCAAGACTTGGATACATAAGATCCGCTCCCTTATTTTTATTTTTTCGTAAAGCCCAGCAAAACTCCACCTGCGATAATAAACAAACAGCCCAGGAGAACCATAAACACCTGCTTTTTGCTTTTGCGTTCATTTAAAAAGAAAAGCCCGCCAATGGTCGATATGACAATTCCGGTCTGGGAGAGTGAAAAGCTGGTGGCAACGCCGATTTTCGGCAGTGAAAGCAGCAATCCCAGATTCCCCGTGCTCCAAATCAGTCCCGTAATGATATTCCTTATAGCAAATTTGTTATATGGCTTGCGGCGCAGAGTTATGAGGAATGCTCCTGTTACCATCCCAATCGCCTGCGGCAGAATCGCAGACCAGCCGTCAATATCAAACCAGCGGATTAAAACGACATACCCCACAAAACCTGCCGTCGATAAAAGCAGTACAAGCAATCCTTTCTTGAGACTTTTTCCCTGTTCCTTGTCATCCCCCTGTTTCAGAGAAGTCAGAACGGCACCAACAATGATGCAGACAAGAGAGGAGACCCCGATGATAATGCTCATCGTTGTTTCCCATTCTTTAAAAATGAATACCCCAAAAAAAGTTGTTCCAATAAGCTGCAGACCTGTGGACATCGGAGCTGTCTTGGCAACTCCCAGATAGCGGACTGCCCCAAACTGATTTTTCTGCCCGATTGACCAGAACAAACCAGAAATAAAGCCGACTGCCCAAACAATATTGGACAGATCCGGCCTCTTGAAAAGATAGACAGCGATGGCAAATAACAGGGCACCTATTGTCGTACCAAGTGTCTGGCTGTCCTCGTCACCGCCAAGCTTGTTGCTGACAAATACAATGCTGCCCCAGGAAACCGCTGCTATGAGGGCTAGTAGAATTCCAGTCATGGTGTATACCTCATCTTTCGATTATATGTACATTTTTAGATTGCGGCTATAGAAAGGCTCTTATTCCACAAGCAAAAAAAGTATTAAATTCTTTATTATTCTTTCCACAAAAATAAACAAGTGAAACCAATAGCATCAGCAATCTTTCTTAATAAAAGCTGTTTGACAGATATTTCAATATAATAATTTATCGCACAATTTATAATATTTGTGTTAAACTAACAAATATCACTGTCAAATAACAGTGACAAGCAATTATTCTCTTTTATATAATAATCACTTCGGAGGGAATTCTATGAAAAACGCAATCAGCAAGTGGAACCAAATAAGCCTGGTCAAAAGAATTCTGCTGGGCATCATCGCAGGTGTCGCCCTGGCTTTGACCATTCCTAAAGCAGCGGGATGGATCACTATCTTCGGCACTCTTTTTGTAGGTGCATTAAAAGCTGTAGCGCCGGTATTGGTATTTTTCCTGGTAATGCACGCCATTTCCAAGCATAGAAGCGGCCATAAGACGAATATGAAATCTATTATCGCCCTTTATGGATTAAGTACTTTTCTGGCTGGATTTGTAGCAGTTGTTGCCAGCTTTATTTTTCCGGTTACCCTGTCACTTGCTCCCGGAGCTGAGGATGTAACACCTCCTGGAGGGATAGCAGAAGTTCTTCAAACTCTTCTGACTAACGTAGTGGACAACCCGGTCAATGCACTGATTAATGGTAACTATATCGGTATTCTGACTTGGGCAATTCTCCTCGGCATTGCTTTAAGAAAATCTGCTGATACAACAAAAAACATGCTCGCAAACTTCTCAGATGCAATCTCGACTTTAGTAAAATGGGTAATTAGCTTCGCTCCAATCGGGATCATGGGTCTCGTGTTTGATGCGATAGTCACCAATGGTCTTTCAGCATTGCTTGATTACGGAAAACTGCTTGCAATCCTGCTCGGTTCTATGTTCTTTATTGCTCTTGTTGTGAATCCGCTTATCGTATTCTTAAACATTCGCAGGAACCCATATCCTCTAGTATTTAAATGTCTGAGAGAAAGCGGAATGACAGCATTCTTTACGCGCAGCTCAGCAGCGAACATCCCTGTAAATATGAGCTTATGCGAAAAGCTTGGGCTGGATGAAGATACTTATTCCGTATCCATCCCATTAGGCGCAACGGTTAACATGGCAGGTGCAGCTGTTACAATTTCTATTCTGACTCTTGCTGCTGTCCATACACTAGGCATTCAAGTGGACTTTGCAACTGCTCTTATCCTTAGCGTATTAGCAGCAGTATCTGCCGCAGGTGCATCAGGTGTTGCAGGCGGTTCGCTTCTTCTCATCCCTTTAGCAGCCAGCTTATTCGGAATACCGAACGACATCGCGATGCAGGTTGTGGGTGTAGGATTCATCATAGGAGTTCTTCAGGATTCTTGTGAAACGGCCCTTAACTCGTCATCAGATGTTCTATTTACCGCAACTGCTGAATATGCAAAGAAACGCAAAGAAGGCAAAATTGTAAAAATCAGTGCCTGATTACGAAATACAGTTGCCAGTCCTTCTGGCTCCTAAACAAAAAAGCCCTCTCATGGAGAAGGCTTTTTCAATTATGTATTTTTTCCATTTGATGATATAAGTTTTAGATAGATTTACTTGGCACTTGCATCCGGCTGGTGAATTCCGAAAATATTCCCTTCAGTATCCTTATAATAACCCTGCCAAGCCATTCCAGGAAGAGCATACTTCGGCAATGCGACAGTGCCGCCATTCTCAATGATTCTGGCTTCAGCTGCATCATAGTCCTCCACACCCATCGTGCAGGCATATCCGTTTAACGCTTGATTAGCTTCTGGTGGTGGTCCCTGTCTTTGCAACAGAGCACCGTTAATGCCAAGTTCTTCTTCATTTCCAGTCACTGCTCCATAATAAGGCATTCCGGCATACTCACTCCAATCCTGAAATGACCATCCGAATACCTCGCCATAAAACTTCTTGGCGCGCTCCATATCGTCCACATGAACTTCAAAATGAACTAATCTGCCCATAGTCTCCTCCTTTTAATTTCGTAATCGCTTACAAATCTATTATAATGCCTATGGAAAAAAGTACAAGGCGCCTTCTTAACCTCTTATTGCTCTTGTTTCTGAAAATAAACAAAAAGATTCGTTAACCAAATTGATACGGGTGCTACAGAGAAATAGGTTAGATACAAGTAAAAATAGACGGTTCCTATTTGCAGGATAAATAGGAGAAAAGGATACGCTTGATACAAAAGTAAAAATAGCACTCAAAGTTTATTTATAAACACCCTTATACAAAATCAAATACAGCACCGGAACTAAAGCGAGTAGCGTTCTCTGATGGTATCAGTGCAGGTGAACGTTTTCCTTCCCTGTGCAAACCCGACAACGTTTATAAGTATGAAAATAAGAAGCGAATGAAACCAAAATTGATGAGTACTCCAGCTCGAGTATTGATTCCAATTATCGCTAGATTGATTTCATAGCCATGTCTCACTCCTTAGGTCTATACTGCCCGCTAAAGAAATGGAGAAGTTCACAGCTCTTCCTCATTTTTCAATTATAATTTTTTAGATATAATCATATAGATGGCATCTGTTAAAAAAGCTTCATGGATACATTCAGCCCTGCAAGTTTAATTGCTTCTTCCATTTCAGATGAAGCAATTCTGGGATGTCTTTCTTTTGGAAAGTCTTTCTTTTCAATTTCGATACATACGAAATAGCCGCCAGGCTTAAACACTCGTTTATTTGCCCCAGTGCACGTAGTAAGGATGGCATCTCATGGAGAACTAATGATGCAAGTGCAAGACCAATACTATTGTCGGGTAATGGAATATGATTAATACTTTCTTTTAGTATTATGATATTTTCATTTTTTCCTTTTCCGCTTTGGGGTTTGATCACATCCAGCATATCTCCATCAATATCTAATGCATAAACCATTCCAGCTGTGGCTCTTGCTGCGGACTGTAATATTACCAGTGCCAGCACCTATATCCGAAATCGTGTACGTATTCTTAATAGGGATCATTCACAGCAGTTCTTTAGTGGAATATCACCTCTTATTTTGGATTTTCCAGAAATTCTATTTTTCTTTCTGCACGTTCCATTTTTTCTTCCATATTGATCAACTCTTCCTTTGGACAATTTGTAACTCACCAAATAATATTAATGGATATTACAGACACACATACTCTTTAATTATAGTAAAAAAAGTTTTACTTCCAACACCTTTTAAAAATCTTCATTTACTAAATCATGAACGATTCCTATAGCCGCTTTACTTCCCTCACTGGCAGCAATAATCAATTGTGAAGGTGCCAGGATAGAATTATCACCACTGGCATAAACACCTTCAATATTTGTTCGGCCAAGGGTGTCTGTTTCAATTCCTCCCATATTATTCATCTTGCATCCTAATACTTCTGCAAATGGCGCAGCTTGGGTTAAACCCGTTGTGACAAAGCCTCCAGCCCTAAAAAGTTCATTGCCATTTCTAAATTTTATTTTGGCCAAGCGCCCGCTTTCCCCTTCTAAAGCAGCTATCTCATCATCAAATACCCTTATTTGTTTTCTTATTAATATTTCTTTTTGTTCTTCCGAAAATATCAAATTGCCATTCGTACAAACAGCAAGATTATTACTCCAATTTGAAATCATTTTTGCCATATGGAAAGCACGGTTATCCTCTGAGATTAGAACTAATGGGCGGTCTCTTAATTCCCAGCCATCGCAAAATGGGCAACTAAATAAGGTTTTGCCATAAAACTGGTGAATTCCTTCAATTGCTGGAAGTTCATCTTTTAGACCTGTAGCCAAAAGGACCTTTCTGGAGCGAAAGCTTCTGCCGTCTTCTGCACGAACCACGAAAGCATCATTTTCTTTCTTTATATCAGTAACCCGCTGGTTCTCCATTGTGATGTCAGGATAGTTCATTAAATCTTCCCTGGCAATTCTCTTAAACTCAGAAGGTTTGATGCCATCCCTTGTAATAAAACCATGAGATTCGTGAGTTACCGCATTTCTGGGTTTATTCTCATCAAAAAGGATAACCTTTTTCCTTGCCCTTCCAAGAACAAGTGAAGCATTTAATCCGGATGGCCCTCCGCCGATAATGACACAATCTAACAGCATATTTATTTCCTCCTCAATTAAATATATTATAGACTTTTAATATCTATGATTATCACAAAAAAATTACTTAGACTGATTACAATTCTTTTTTTTTTTTGTGGAATCAATCTCTTTTGCAATATCAGAAATATATTTTGTATTCAGCTCATCTTTCATCTTTTTCTCAGCTTCAAACATTACCTTTTCAATTAAGCAATCTTCATTTTGTAAATCATCATGTTCCAAAGAACAATGAAACAAGGTGGTGTGCCCTTCGATGGCATGAATGACATCCAGAAAGGAAGTTTTACGCGAATGGCTTACAATGCTGTATCCGCCCTTAACACCAGGAGTTGATTCAATAAGGCCTGCCTTTACAAGTTTCGTGAGAATTTTCGACAGGTAGGTCGGGGAAAGATTTTGGATTTTAGCCAGCTGTTCAACGCCAACAGATTTCCCCTTGGGTGTTAAAGTTAAATATACCATTGTGTGCAATGCATAGTTGGTGGCTTTTGAATATTTCATTTCCTATCTCCTTTATGAATACATTAAAGATCTTTAATGTCTACAATTAACTTTACCCTAAATTTAAGTAACATTCAAGCACACTATCTAATTTTCCCTAACCAGTTCGTTCGGTTCATCCTAATTAAATATATTTCCAATTCAAATGAAAAACCGCATTTTTAAAAACGCGGTAAGTATTTCAGTCAATATAGACTCATACCCGTCCACTGCCAATAAGTACAGTAGAAAATAACTGCAATGGCAATGTAAAGGGGCATTAGGATCGCACTTAACTTAGCTAAAATACCTGCATCATAACTTAATTCATCATCTTCATAAAAAAGGAGAAGTGCCTTAGAACTTACTGGAAAAGTGATGCAGTAGTTCATGCCAATTAAACTGATAAAGACGGCTGCGTATGGATTCATTCCCATTGACTGACTAAACAGAATGATCCCTGGAACCAAAATAATTGCCCTTGTTGTATGGGATGTAATGTATAAATGGCTGGTGACGGTGATGATAAGGATTACTGCTGCCATAATCCAATCCGGAGCATCAGTGAAGATTTGAAGAAAACCTGTAATCTTTCCTTCCATCCAATCTGCCACACCATTTTCAACAAGAATTTTTCCTAGTGCGGATGCTGCTGCAACAAAAAGAATCAAATTCCAAGAAACTGCTTTAAGCCCCTGTTTCCAGGTAATTACACCCATATTCGGCATGGTCAGCGCAATTGCCCCGATTATGGAAACAAATGCAAGATCATATCCATGGAAACTGTCAGTCATCCATCCTATGATCAGAAGAGAAACTATTATTAGAGTTTTAATTTCCGCTCCTGTAAGCGGCATTTGAGGTGGCGTATCCTGTATATTAGGTATAAAAGGTGATTCTTCCAATTCCTTATCGCTCCTCACCATCCACTGAACGGCTATTGAGCTCACGATTGTCATGATCAATGCAAAAGGCAGTCCCCACATTAGCCACTGCAAATAAGAGATGGATTGGCCAGCCCCAGTTTCCAAAAGACCAACACCAATGACATGGGAACCAGCACCAATAAGTGCTGCCGATGTACTCATTAAAATGACAATAGGTATAGTGATTGTTAGAGTTTTTTCTCTTTTACGGTCAGCCTGCTTGCCAGATGAATAATGACCGGCCTTGCCATGGCAGCTCTGGCGGATGTTGAAGGTATAAAAAAAACAGAGGCGAAAAGAAAGGATATCATCCCACTTTTCAGCTTTGCCGGCGTCCGGCTTTTTCCTAAGATAAACTGAATGAACCGTCCGGTTAAACCTGATTGTTCAACTGCCTCCCCTATGATAAATGCCCCCACCATCAGCCATACCACTTCCTCCGAAAGGGACAGATATAATAGCTCCTGACTCGCTCCATTCATTAAAATGATGAATACGATGCTGGCAAATGCAATGAATCCAGCAGGGAGTTTTGTTGAAATCCATAGTGTTACAGCGGAGAGAAATATGAAAATCGATAACTTTGCTTTATAATCAACCCCATCAGCGAACGCAATCAACAGAAAGAAGAAGACATGGGCGCTGATTATGGCCAGGCTTCTCCCGGAAATACAGTCTATAAGCATAATTAATGGATGGCCGGATTGCCCATGCTTTCCCATTCTAGTCTGCATATTAGACTGCCCCTTCATTGACCCGGTTTCTGCTGGCCATTTTATAGCCAATGTCCACTTGCCGCATGACTGATTCTGTACTGTCCTCAATCCACTGAGGAGCATACAGAATTGCTTTTTCCAGAGATGTCGGCTTTGGAATTATGCTCAAAAAGGCATCTATGCCGGCATCATAATTCAAGGATGCCCCTTTTCCAACCGAACCTGTGATGGCTATGACGGGTATATCGTATTTTTTGGCAATTCTGGCGACTTCAGTCGGTATTTTTCCATTTGGAGTCTGGAAATCGATACTCCCTTCCGCTGTCAGCACGATGTCAGCGGAAGCAATTTTTTCTTCTATCTTTATGTATTTTCTTATAAGGCTGAAACGAGGATGAAGCACTGCCCCAGCAAAAACAGCCAAACCTGCCCCGAGCCCTCCTGAGGCACCGCTTCCCTCGAGGTATCTGACATCGAACCTATAACTTTCTTCTAAAAGTTTCGCATAGTGCTCCATGGCTTCGGATAATATTTTTACCTGCTCTTTGGTTGCACCCTTTTGCGGGCCAAATATCCTCGCTACTCCATTGTCCCCGCATAAAACATTTTTCCAATTGCAGGCCACGTCAATTTCAATTTGCCTGACTCGCTTGTCCATGTCTGAGTCATCTATTTGCTTTATTCTTAATAAATCAGCACCTCCCTTTATTTCGGCTACATTTCCATTACCATCCAAAAACCGGACACCAAGTGCCTGGGCCATCCCTGCCCCCCATCTGAAGTGCCGGAGTCGCCGCAGCCGATCAAAATACGATCAGCTCCAAAATCCAAAGCAGCAAGAATCAGTTCCCCTACCCCATAAGTAGTCGTCAGTAAAGGATTGCGCTCCTGCAGGGGAACATGCTTCAGACCTGCCACTGCAGCCATCTCTATAACAGCAGTCATTTCACCATTTTCTGCAAAAATGCCGAAATGGGCATTTACCTTTTTGCCGACAGGACCCGTCGCATCTACGTAAATCAAGTGACCGCCTTTTAATCTCGTAATGGTTTTTGCAAACCCTTCTCCGCCATCAATCATAGGAATTATTTCAATGTCGGCTTCCCCGTTATAACGCTGCGCTCCCCTTTCCATCGCCAGCGCCACATCCTCCGCATCCAGGCACTCTTTAAAACCAGACGGTATAATCACAATTTTCATTTAGCTTTCCTCCTAAATTAGTTAGTAATTGTAATGTACCTTCCAAAAACTAGAATTCTTTTAAAATATCATTAAAAAATGATGAGAATGGCGCTGCCCCTATCTGCTAAAAGGAGCATCTACTATAAATTAGTTTTATAAAAAAGGGGAACATAACCAAACTAAGCCGCCCTAAATAGGACGGCTTAGTTTGATTTGATAGGGATTGGACGGTTTTAAAATTGCTAATTGAATAATGAGGCATTAGTATCGCCATATGTATGCTTTAAGGTGAAAACTGCAGCTTATTAATAAGGTGCCCAGCCCTTTAAACAGCCTTTTTAAAGCTGCATAGGGCATACACCTTATGTGAACCCACAGAAAAACCTTCCTGCCGGATGGATGATAAAAATTATTTTTCAAGTATGGCTTTGATTTTTTTAAATCCTTCATATTTGCTCTTCTCATCATCGGTTCCATCAATGGAGACATGACCTTATTAAACCCTTTTGGGTTCCCTTTATTTCTTAATGTCATGAGGGTATGATTTTCATCGATCGCTTGCCATGTATAGATAGTCTCCATTGGAAATGGTCCATTTGCAGTTTTCATTACCAATATTTCATCTGGAATATAATCAGTAATTTCGTAAACATAAGCAAGTTCCCGGCCAAGAAACTTCGCTCTAAAAGCAATCTGTGATCCTAGTTGAAGCGGTTTTGGTGTCTTCCACTCAACAGCATGTATATTGACATACCATTCAGGAGCATGATCGGGATTTGAAGCATACTCTGACACTTGTGAAGCAGGACAATTAATTGTTATTTCTGTGATTACATCTACCATCTTGTCCTCCAGAATTAGTTCGATTCTACGTATTTTTTTAGCAGGGTTCCAAGCAGGTATTCCCATCCCTTGGAATGCTCCTCTTCCCATTGCTCCTGAATAACACCAGAGGCTGTATGGGAAAGCTGCAGCAGCGTCCCTCCTTCTTTCTCAAGAAGACGATACGTATAGGCACTGTTTACCGCTCCATGCATGCCCAGATGGCCGTGCAGCCGTATTTCTTCAGGCGCATTCACATAGTATACATTCCCCCAGACTGCGCCTTCTTTTTCACCCCATTTTTCGGTGAATTGCCCTCCTGGAACAGGCACAAACGTAAAGTGGGATGTTACTCCTTTTGGAGCTATGCGAAACTCCCACCACTCTTCCACCTTTTCGGTTAATGCCCTAAATACTTCTTCTCGTGGTGCATCAAGAAATATCTCCTGTTCAATGCGAAACTCCTTTGCTGAATCCATCGGATTGTCTCCTCCTTTATCTTGAACGGCCCTCCGTAAATTCAACAGCGAGCTGGCTGCGGATTTCATGTATTTACCTACCCAGCGCTCATGCATTTCCTGAAGGGGCACTGCATTAAGAAAATGCCTTTTATATTTTCCTTCTCTCCGTACCAAAACTAATTTGCCTTCCTCTAAAATATTTAGATGCTTCATAATGGCATACCTTGTAACTTCAGGAAAATAGTCGTTAAGTTCTCCGGTCGTTCTTGGCGATTTCTTAAGAATATCGAGAATTTCCCTGCGGATTGGATGTCCCAATGCCTTAAAAACGGTGGAAAGCTCGTCGCTCATTACATCGGCCCTTTCGTTATAAATAAAAGTTTAACATGTGACGTTATGGTAACATGTTGATCATCACCAGTCAAGATAACCATGAAAACCCCTCTATCTAAATCCGTTGTTACTTATAAATTGATTTCTTAAATCCTAACGAAGAAAAGCCATGGAACTATCCATGGCTTCAGTTTGTAGACAAAAAGAGTTCGGAATAGTCTCATTCCGAACTCTTTTTTTCATTTTTTGTAGGACTTCAAGTAATTACAGAGAATTGCAGACCTCTCCGAGGTTATCATTTAGGCCATTTCTGGACCTTGCCAAGTCCAGGTGGCCATTTTCTTCAAATTCATGGCAGCGAAAGTAAGCATCGCCTGCATCGACATTTTTTTAAGTCCCCTGAGGGTTGTCCAACGCATGCCATGCTTTTCTTTTGCATCTGCGAATACTCGTTCAATTGTTTCTTTGCGTTTTTCATAGATCGGTTTGACGTCTTGATGGTGGCGAAGATGATCTGCTTCTTCCACATGTTCCTCCCACACATGACGTTGAATCAGTTTTTGATGTGCTTGACTCTGTGTGCATTGAGACAAGAAAGGGCATCCAGCACAAATTCGAGGATCTGATTTATATTGACGATACCCTTCCTTTGTAGTTGTAGTATATTTTAATATCTCACCAGTTGGGCAAATGTAACAGTCAAAATGCTCATCATAAACATACTCATGTTTTCTGAAGAAACCCTCTTTTGTGCGAGGTCGTGTGTAAGGTAAAGCAGGTGTGATGTCGTTTTTCAATAAGTAGCTCGTGATAGCAGGTGTTTTATAGGCTGCGTCTGCCGCAACAGCTTTTGGTTTACTAACTTTCTCAATAACTTGTTCTACCAATGGCTCTAAAATATGACTATCATGCGTGTTACCAGGGGTTACAAT
The DNA here is from genome assembly GCF_023516215.1 of Cytobacillus pseudoceanisediminis. Classification (NCBI taxonomy): domain Bacteria; kingdom Bacillati; phylum Bacillota; class Bacilli; order Caryophanales; family Bacillaceae; genus Cytobacillus; species Cytobacillus pseudoceanisediminis. The sequence continues at coordinate 1,947,999 of NZ_CP097349.1, forward strand.
TGCGCCTAACACGAAGCTGGTGCGGTCTGCGGCCGCATGGAAAGAATAAGCGAACTGTTTTGTACGCTCATCTTTTACATAGTAGCCACTCTCTGGATCTGTTGTACTTTCCTTGATTTCTTTGTATTCTTCTTTATCAAACTTATCTGGTGGAAACGGCTTTTTTCCATGATCCTCGCGGTCTTGGTTAATCTCCTCTTGAAGGCGTTCTTGATAAGCACGGGTTTCTTTTCGAACAACTTTCTTTTCAAATTTGCGTTTATTTGCACTCGCTTTTACATGAGTAGAATCTACAAAAACGTGTTCAGCACTAATTAAATTCTTTTCAGCTGCGGTTTTTAAGATTCGGTAAAATATTTGTTCAAAGAGATCGGTGTCTTTAAATCGGCGCTCATAATTTTTACCGAAAGTTGAGAAGTGAGGAACTTTATCGTGAAAGCCATATCCTAAAAACCATCGATAAGCCATATTCGTTTTCAATTCTTCAATTGTTTGACGCATGGAGCGAATACCGAAGGTATATTGAATAAATGTGAGTTTAATTAATATTACAGGGTCAATACTTGGGCGGCCTTTTTCTGAATACTTATCTTTTACCAAGTCATAGATGAATGAGAAATTAATCGCCGCTTCAATTTTGCGGACCAAATGGTCCGCCGGTACAAGTTCGTCTAAAGCAACCATTTCAATTTGATCCCGTTGAATTGGATTATGTTTTGAAAGCATTTAAATCACCTCAAGCATTGTATTACTTCTATTTTAAAATAAAAAAGACTGCAGACAAGCACGATTTTCATCGAGTTTGTCGACAGTCTGAAGCCATGGAACTATCCATGGCTTTCTTCAATTCTTTTTTAATTGCTCTCAATTGGCAGCGTTTCTCTTCCAGAATTGCACTTCTGCAACTGAAAGCATAAGCGGCCCACTATGAGATTCTTCAAATATTATTTTGAACTTAACCATTTTCTTGCCGGATGGCATTTGAGTATGTTCAGCTAAATCGCAGGTTACAGATTTATCGCTTGACCCGACTTCCATTCTACCCAAATCATACTCATTCCCTTCTTCATCAAAAGCTTTTGCACGAAGGGCTTTTATTTTCCCATTGGTATAAAGCGGTCTGTTGAATACTTCAAATCTGGTAAGTTCTGTTGGACTATTAAAGCTGAAATCAACCTCTAATGGAAGAGAAATACCATCGGCTTCCGTAATGCTCCACTTAAGCTCAGCCAGGGAAGATTCACTTATTTCACCGTCAATTAACCGCGGGAAGGCTTCAGCACCATCCTGCATTTTATCTGCTTCACCAGATACAGCGATATCCCTTGCCGTCATGAGCAGTTCCTTCGGCTCTTCAGGCTGCTCGACTTCTCCAGGCTCTTCTCCAGGCTTTAAAACCTGACCGATTTCATCGATGGTATCAAAGCTTGTATTCACAAGCAAGGATCTCGTAATCGGTATATCAAACTCTAAATCTTTCTTCGCTTTTAGCTTAATGACTGCCAGAGTTGATGTGCCTTCTAACGTTTCAAAAGAACCTTTGTTTGAAAAAGCAGCCATAATTCTTTGCTTCTCATTGCCTATTCCTGCAAGAATTGAATAATTCAGCATATTCGCGGTAGAAGCAGCAGAGTCGGCAATTCTCTCCCCACATTCAGATCCTTCTAAACACTCTTTTACAATTTCATACTTATTTGGATCAATTTCAAGTTCAAGATTGAAGGCATTAATATCCTTCATCCCTGCACCTATTACCTCTACTGCAAACTCTTCCCCTGCTTTTAATTGCTGCTTATCAGGACGAATGCTCAGCAGTCCTGCTGCAGGACGCTTAGTCGGCTGGAGCTGTGTCTCACCAAGCTGTCCTGCTACATACATTAAATCATAAGAATCAATCACGCCATTATAGTTAATATCAACTTTGGACACCTGATCCCAAGAAGTATCTGTGGTGTCCACACCCATATAACTGGCAAAGAAAAGCAGGTCCTCTTCGTCTATGGCACCATTAGGTATATTTTCACCGACTACCATTCCTTCAGTTTTATCCTTTTTGTAAGGCCTGAATTCCTGTGCAGATCCGAATTTTCCCACAGCATCCTTAATCGTTAATTTAATATACCGTGCAGTTACCTCTTCGTTGAATTGAATCGTTTTTGTCTCATTGCTCCTAATAAAAGTGCCATCGGTAATAACATTTTTGTATGTCTTCCCATCAAGGCTGACATCCAGGTCATACTTAAGAATTGTTCCGTTCCCTGCATCCGGCCTAGGCACATACTCCAGCTTATCTAATTGATAGGCAAGCTTCATATCAATCTCAAAGGTATGAGGAAGAACGTTTCCTGACCCCCAAGCTGTATGCCATTGTGTTTTTTCATCTCCGTCTACTGCTCTCGATGCTTCGCTCCCAGGCTGATTGCTTGAGGCATTGGCTGTCATATTCTTCGGAACGTTTCTGAATCGATCAAGCTTGGTTTTTACGGTTATTTCATCACTCCAGTCTGATGCACCCTTTGTATTAACTGCCCGGATACTATATCTGTATTCTGTGTCAAAGTTTAGATTATCGTGCTCGAAAAACGGCTTCTCATTTTCTTTTTCGAAATAAACATTTTTGTATATCATTCCATTAATTTTAAGGTCATAGGAAAGATTTTCACCTTCAACTTTATTCCAATTAAGTTTTATGCTTTTATCTGTAATATTTTCATCTGCGGCTCCGAGTCCGTAAGGCACATCAGGCACTTCTGTATCTTTTACTTCTTTCTCTTGCGTGTTGTTAAATCCATTTACCGTAAGCATCACTTGATTCTTGGTTATATCCGTTTTTGCAATCTTTACAAATAACTTCGGTGCAGTAGTTACCTTTGTTTTGGCGAACTCAGAGCCTTCCGTTGAATATTTATTAAGATTCGGACTTTCATTGTAGAAATAAACATTTTCAGAGCGGCTGTATTCTTCCTCTGTTAACGCTTTTCGCAGTTTATTATTTTTGCCGCCAACCTTTACAGTTACAGATTCAGGCTGCTTTCGTGTATTAACGAGGAATTCGGTTCCTCTTTCCTTGACCATTCCTTTGTAGCCTTTTCCTTTTGCTTTATGAACGGTAATTTTTACTTTATCATTTGCTACGACAGATGAAATCCTGGTTTTTGTATTCTTCCCAGATTTGTAATCAGTTGTTTTACCGTCATCCTCGTAAAGAGTAAATTCAGATTTCCCTGCTGGATATATATCAAAAATTCGATTTTCAGATCCATCCAGCTCATTAATCGCATTGTTTTCAGGAGCCATTGGGATGATAGCTCCATTTTTCACGAAGACTGGTGTCTTCCACAATGGGGCGTCAAAATTATTTAAAACTGCTCCGCCCTGATACTGCTCACCTGTAAAGTAATCGATCCAAACCTGTTCAGAATCCGGTAAGTAGATTCCGTTTCTTACACCAGCTGCATGATCCTTTTCATTGTAGACAGGCGCTATCAGTAAATTTGGCCCCCACATATATTGGTACTGTGTATCAGTGCCATACGTAAATGGATCTTCTGGATACTCCAGCATCATTCCCCGGACAGAAGGCATAGAGGTAGAAGTGGATTCTTCTGCAATCGTATAAATGTATGGCATCATTTGCGCTTTTATCTTCAGATACATGCGGTTTATGGAAGTATAAGGTTCGCCAAAATTCCAAGGGTTTTTGGATTTGCTGTAATCGTTTCCGGATGACGCCCATCCATCCATATCAATTTGAATTGGCGAGAAAGCCTTCCATTGAAAATCTCTTGTCTGGATGACTGGATCTCCTCCAAAAATACCATCCATGTCCGAACCAACATTCGGATTGCCGGATAATCCCGCTCCAATGTATGTTGGGATATGCATGCGGATGTATTCCCACTCCCCTCCATACTGGTCACCAGACCAAAGAGTGGCATAACGCTGGGTGCCTGCCCATCCATCGAGACTAATCACAAACGGGCGTGCTCCGCCTGAGTTTTCCTGCTTTTCGATTCCTTCAGCAGCCTGGCGTGTTGCGTTAAGAGCCATGGAATAGCCCTGTCCTACCCATGCAACATCCGTTTTAACAGCTCTTACTCCCGCCTTCACTTCACCATCAAGATCCCTTCGCAATGGGCTATCCTCAGGCAGGCTCGGGTCTGGGTATAAATTGCTTTGTGTCCAGAGGCCTACTTCAACATCTTTCTCATTTGCTTCATCCGCAAATTTCTCCAAATTCTCTAATCCACCATAGCCGCATCCATAACCGTCATTCGGCAAAAACCAGCCGAGCGGCATATCCTTCTCCACATATTGATTTAATGTATCCAAGCCTTTGCCAAGGAGGGTTCTCTGGTCTTTATGACCGTTGTGAGTGCCATTAAAGCAATCTGCGTGCCCTAAATAAAACGCATATTCCGGCATTAATGCTGCTTCTCCAGTCAGCTCGGTATATTCGTTAATAATTTCCGGAATGGAGTCTTCAACAAAATAATAAGCGTCAAATCTATTTTCCTCATGTGAAAAAGTTGCCGTTTTGGAAAAGTTATAGACACCCGGCTTAAACGTATTTCTCATCACTCCATATCCTTCAGTGCTCAAGTAGAACGGAACAGGGCTTGATGCTGCACCTGCATCCCATCCGCCTCCGATGGAGATATTTACTTTATTATTTTTGTGAGAGTAGTAGCCGTTTTGCTGTCCTCCACCGTAAAAGTATTCACCATCTTTTGTATTAAGTGTCTGAACTGCGCTATTCGCTTCAAGAGAAAGCGGCTCCTTCTCACTCCAGATAACCTTGTTATTTTGTTTATTAATCATGCTCATTTTGGAGTCAGTTTTGGAGATTTTTAGTTCCAATATTTTTGTATATATCCTATAAAAATCGGAATCTTCTTTTACCTTTACGTTTACGGTTCCATATTCTTTTTGGTAGTCGTTTTTATCTTTATCCACGATTTTCGTCACATGGTCAGGCTTGTTAGGTGTTGGGTATTCAGGAAATTCACTGCTCGGATCCAGATGAAGCCTGAAAACATTGTCTTTCAGAAAGCTTAATTTAATTCCTTTTCCAGAAGAGAAATCAAGATAAATATCACTGCCTTCTTTTTGTATCCTACTAACTTTGCCGATGGAAGAAGTATCTGAATTTTCTTCAGCATCAGCCGCACTGAGTGGAATAAGCGATATGACCAAAAGGAATGAAAGAAATATAGAGGCAAATCTTTTCTGTTTATTTCGCTTTCTTAACAATATCCGGCACCTCCGCGATCTTTTGAAAAATTTTTATAAACTGCCTGACCAAGTTGAGTTTATTGAAATTTGTTCAATCAATGTATTCAAGTTTTGGAGATTTATATATCCAGTCCTCTCTTCCATTGCGTTTGCTGAGCCGCAAGCAGAAGCCAGGATCAGAGTATCCTTTACTGAATATCCTTTTGAAAGTCCAGCGGCAAAACCTGCAATAAATGAATCTCCGGACCCCACAGGGCTAACTGCCCGAATTTCTGCAGTTGCCACTTTCATCCGTTCCCCTTTATAATGAACGAATGATCCCCTTTCACCGTCTGAAACAATTACAATCTCTATGCCGTTCTCAGCTATCTTCTCCATCGATTTCCAGATTTCTGTTTCTTCCCGGCAGGGACGGCCAAGAAGCCCTTCAAGTTCCTCACGATTAGGTTTGATTAAATAAGGTCCATAAGACAGAGATTCGGCTAGTGCCTCTCCACTGGTATCCAGGAGAACTTTGACTCCATGATTTTTAGCCTCTTTTATCATCCATTGATAGAGGCTGTATGATACTCCAAGGGGCATTGAACCACTTACTATAAGGATTTGAGCTTCAGGTATTAAGATGCGCAAGCGCTGTTTTAACTCTTCCTGCTCCAAGACGGAAATGAAGGGCCCTTCCTCAAGAATTTCTGTCTGATTATTTCTGTTGTCAAGAAAGGCAAGACACTGCCTTGTTTCCCCTGCAATCTTCACAAATTCATCACGGACACCAAGGTTTACCAGCTCATTCCGGATAAAATCCCCGTTGCTCACCCCTAAAAAACCGGTTGCCGTCACACTTTCTCCAAGAATGCTCAACACCCTTGTAACGTTCAGTCCTTTTCCTCCTGCAGTTTTAAGGGGACTTTTCGTACGTGTGCTTCTTCCAATCTTAAGGTATTCCAGGCGGTAGACAGTATCTATAGCGGGGTTAAGGGTAACGGTTAGAATGCTAGGCTTTATCATTGCTGCCACACATAAGAATTTTTTCCTCGACTACCTTCTTCATCGCGTCTTTGCCTGGAGTCATATATTTTCGGGGATCATTTGCGTCCGGGTTCTCGATAAAGTATTGTTTGACCGCATTAGAAAATGGGATTTTTAGGTCTGTTGCAATATTTACCTTGCAAATACCGAGTTCTATTGTTCTCTTCACCATTGTGTCCGGGATATCGGAAGCCCCATGAAGGACGAGAGGAATAGAAACCATGGAGCGGATCTCATCCAGCCTATCAAAATCAATTTTAGGCTCACCCTTGTATAATCCATGTGCAGTTCCAATAGCAACTGCCAAAGAGTCAATCCCGGTTAACTCCACAAATTTTCCAGCCTGCTCCGGATTGGTAAACTTCGCGTCCTTTTCATCCACAACGAGGTCGTCTTCTACTCCCCCTAGACGGCCTAATTCAGCCTCAACAGAGACCCCATATTCATGGGCATAATCGACAACTTCCTTTACAATCTTGACATTTTCTTCAAAAGGATGATGGGAGGCATCGATCATCACAGACTTAAAACCAAATTCAATATATTTCTTGATTTCTTCAAAACTCTCAAAATGGTCAAGGTGGAGAGCGATCGGAATCTCATATCTTTTTGCTGCAGCATTTCCAATTGACACCAAATAGTCACCGCCTGAATAAGAAATGGTACCTGGTGTGGAAGCCAGTATGACAGGTGAGTTCAATTCTGCTGCAGTATCCACCACCACTTGGAATGTTTCAAGGTTGTGGATATTAAAGGCAGGAATCGCATATTCTTCTTGCTGGGCTTTTCTGAACATATCAATGGTGTTTACAATGTTATTTTTACTCAATTTATTTTCTCCTCCATAAAAGCAACTTTTCCATTAACAAAGGTGGCTATTACATTGAATGCATCGTCAATAACAGCTGCATTTAACTTTTTCCAATTTCAATGGTGCCGATTTCATGATCAACACCCAGCAATTTAGCTTGATTTATAGTAGCCATCGGCAAAATGGATTCAAGCGGCAGCCCTAGAACCTCCTTTGTGTTTCTTAAGCAGCTCATTAAATTTGCAGTACTGCCTGCCAGGGATCCAGTCTCCATTGTTCTGGCTATTCCGTCTTTTACTCTGACAGTTAGGCTTCCAAGCTTATACTTCCCATCCGGTAAATCCGCTGCGGCCATACTGTCGCTAATTAATAGAATCTGGTCTGCTCCTTTTGCTTTGTGAAGCAGTTGAATACCTGCTGGATGCACGTGTTCCAAATCAGCTATCAACTCGCAAAAAATATGTTCATTTGTCAGGAAAGCTCCCAGACATCCCGGATCACGATGGGTGAATCCACGCATTCCGTTAAACGTATGAACTGAAATACTAGCCCCGCTATCTATTGCCAGATTGGCAGTTTCATAGTCTGCATTGGTATGTCCCAGTGAGACAAGAATTCCCAGACTTTTCAGATAGGGAATAACCTTTAAAGCCATCTCCTTTTCCGGTGCCAGCGCTAGAATTTTAATCGTATTTTGGGATGCTTTAATTAACTCATCAATTTCTTCCATTGATATTTCTCGCATGTAATTCACAGGATGCGCGCCTCTGTGCTCAGAGGCTAAATAAGGTCCTTCAACATACGAACCGAGGATTTCTGCTCCAGCTGTCTTTCCTATTTGTCTGCCAATCTCGCTAACGGCAGCCTTTATTTTCTCAAAATCATGCGTAAGAGTTGTAGGCAAAAAGGACGTCACCCCATGCCTTGCAAGTGATATAGAAATCTCCTGCAAAGCTTCCGGCGCTGCATCCATCGTGTCATTCCCTGAAATGCCATGGATATGAATATCAATAAGACCAGGGATAACGGAAAATCCCGAGAAATCATGTATCTGGCAGTCTGGTTCATCTTCCGTAATATCCGTTATGAATCCATTCTTATAAATCACAAATCCTGAATGTATTCTGCTGTTAGGGCCATAGATTTTATCTGCACAAATAGCCTCCATTAAATGCCTGCTCCATCTCTCTTGAGGCGATCAGATTTCTGGAAACATTTTATCGCTTCTTTTCCTGAAGTGATGGCTATTTCTTTTAGTTCGTCTATGGAGACATTGTCTTTGATAATGGCGGTTTCCATAACCATTGCCAGATTTGCTCCGCCAATAACAGCAGTATCCTGTTTGTCGTTTGTTAGAGAAACAGCCGTTTTAAAGGGCGAACCTCCCACAAGGTCGCATAGAACGAGTACCCCATTGCAGCACTTTAAGTTTGCCAATGCTGCTTTCATCTTTACTTCAAGATCTGATGTAGATTCTGATTCTAAGAAATCAACATACTCTATACGTGGCTGTTCCCCTGCAATCAACTTCACTGAAGAGTGAAGACCTGCAGCAAAGGAACCATGCCCTGAAACAATTAAACCGTTCATTATTTTTCCTCCTCACTCCCGTTTAAAGAATGGTGCCGAATGGGAATGGTATCTTACCAATAATGCCAATAACAACTGTAATCAGAATTAAAATAACAGGGGACAAGCCTCTTTTTAGCAAGTAATACATTAATAAGGTATAGCCTAACGGCAGCATGTTTGGCATGATCTTATCCAGCAAATCTTCCTGCAGGGCAATTTCAGCTTTGCCTGCATGAATGACCAGATTTGCCTTTAACTGCACAAATGAGGCAATAAGCCCGCCTACCACTGTCAAGCCAACGATAGAGGCAGCATGAGACACTTTCTTGGTGTTTTCTTTTAATGAGCTGATGGCATTGGTTCCAGCATTATAGCCATATCGCATAAGACCGAAGCGCAGTCCAAAATGGACGACATTGAATATAATAAGGAACACAAGTGCACCTATTGGATTGCCATCTGCTCCGAGCGAAGCACCTATACCAACACAAATAGGCAGAAGTGTTAACCAAAACAAGGCATCCCCGATACCACCCAGGGGACCCATCATGGCAACCCGGATAGCACGTATGGTATTCCGGTTTTGTTTTCTCTCCTCCATTGCGAGGACAATTCCCATAATGATGTTTACTAGAAAAGGATGGGTATTAAAGAATTCCATATGGCTTTTCATTGATTCACTAAGGTCATGCTTATTTTTGTGAACCTTCTTTAGTCCTGGAAGAATAGAGTATAGCCAGCCTGCTGCCTGCATTCTTTCATAGTTGAAAGATGCCTGAAGCAATAGTGAGCGCCAGACCATTTTGTTGAGGTCTTTTTTTGTAATTAACTGTTCGGCTGAAGAATCTTCATAAAACTCAGGATTGTTTGCCTGAACAGAAATTTCCGGTTCAATCGCTGCATTTTCAGATGCCACGGCCCCTCGCCCCCTCATAGCAGCTCCCTGGCCGCCAGATGTTTTATAAAAGTCATACATAGCAATTGCCAGACCGATTAGCGCGACAGCAATAATCGGCATTTGTAAATAAGTAACAAGGATGAATCCAACTATAAAATAGGCAATATACTGTTTCTTAAGCATAATTTTTAAAAGCATGGCAAACCCAATGGCTGCCATCATACCGCCAGCTGTACCGAGACCTGCAATGATCCAGGCAGGAAGTGATTCGACTACACTCTTGGCTGCATCAGCTCCAAAGTAGATTGGAAGGAATGCAACCACAAAATAGAAAACGAATAGTGTTGCTATTCCAAGGTAATTAATCCTGTCGATGCCTTTTGTATTTGCTTCTTCGGCATATTTGTCAGCTTTATGCATGACAGGTGAAAATGCCGTAAACATTAATGTGATACAAGCCTGGACTGCAACGGCAAATGGAACGGCAACTCCTATTGCAACCTGAGGCTCCTGCCCAGTTAAAATCGCAAATGCTGTACCAATTATTCCGCCGATTACAACGTTTGGAGGCTGAGCTCCTGCAAGCGGTACCATTCCTGCCCATACTAATTCAATTGCAGCCCCGGTCATCACACCAGTAGGCAAATCGCCTAGAATTAACCCAACAATGACTCCAGTTACAATAGGGCGGTGAATGTGTAACAAACCGTTAAACAAATCGATGCCGGCAATACCTGCCCAAATGGCAATCAACAATGCCTGAAGCAATATTTCCTGATCCATCCTTCACACCATCCTTTCCCTTAAAGGAATTTATAAATGTCATCCGGCCTTTCATCAGGAACACGGCGCACTTCGAGTTTCACACCATGTTCTTTTAGTTTGCGGAATGCTTCTTTGTCAGCATCATCAATAGAAACGGTCGAGTAAATTTGTGTCTTCCCTTCAGAATAGTGCATATTTCCAATATTCACTTTGTCGATCGGAACACCTCCTTCAACCAGCCTCAGAACATCCTGAGGAGTTTTAGAAACTAAGAAGATATTTTGATCTTCAGATGCTTTATGAATAATGTCTGCAGTTGTCTGGATCGAGAAAAACGGACACCGATTGCTTCAGGGACTACCATTTCCATTAAGTCTTGCTGTACTTCATCTTCAGCAACCTCATCATTGGCTACAACAATGAGGTTAGCCCCAAGGTGATTAACCCAGGTAACACCTACCTGACCATGGACAAGCCGGTTATCAATTCGTGTCAATAAAATGTTTGGCACTTTGTATTCCCCCTCTTTTTTAAAAGTTATATATGTTAACTCCTTTAACAACCCTATTAACTATTCCGGTTGGGCTTGGATTATCAGGTGTCACACCCAGGTGGATGGAGTTAAACAACGCAAATAACTGTCCGATAATTAAGTAATTCAATGCAATCAAGTGGTCTTCCAGGTGAATATTCTCCTGTTCCGGAATAATAAAAGCGCAGTCACATAATTCATCAATTCCTTCATCAATGGTGTTTGCAATTGCTACCACTGTTTTACTGCCGCCATCATTCTTTAACTCTTGCAAGAAATCAATCTCGTATTTTCTGGTATAAGGATCATTGGAAATAAAAACGAAAATCAGGGTTTCGTCATCAACCAGTGACTTCGGGCCATGTCTAAACCCAAGAACCGATTCGTGAAATGTTGGTATCTTCCCGGAAGTAAGCTCCAAATGCTTTAAGCTCGCCTCCTGGGACAAGCCTTTTAAAGTTGACGAACCAAGATACACAACTCTTTTCTTATTGAGGCTGACAATACTTTTTAACGTTTCATATTTCGTGGTTAAAATGCTCTCAGCGTTTTTGGAAACAGCTTCTGCTTTTTTCTTTAACACTTCGAATCGATTTAACTGGAAAGTAAGGAGAGCAGAAAGGTACATACAGCTGAATGAGCTTGTCATCGCAAACCCCTTGTCATTTGCTTTTTTCGGCATTAAAAGGAGCAAAGAATTTTCGTCTTTTCCAGCCTCCTTTGCAAGCTGTCCATCTGGATTGCATGTGATGATTATTTGGCTAACATTGTTGATCAGCTTTTTAGCCAAACTGTAAGTAGCAACTGATTCAGGGCTATTTCCACTTCTGGCAAATGATACTAAAACGGTGGGAACCTCTGGCTTCAAATAATTCAGCGGGTTTGTAACAATATCCGTAGTCGAAATTGAGTCAATTTGATAAGGGAGTTCTTTTCTTAAATGAGGTGTTAAAGTATCCCCAACATATGCCGATGTACCTGCTCCAGTAAAAATAATCCGTGCCTGTTTGGCAATCAGCTTTCGACTGATAAAATCCTTAATGACCGCTTTTTGTTTTTCGATAATACTAACTGTCTGAAGCCAGAGTTCCGGCTGTTGAAGAATTTCTTTTACAGTGTGCTGCGCGCCTTTTAGTTCTTCTTCGTGTAAATTTTTTACTGAACCCATAGGAATTCACTCCATTCTTGATATCTATTAACTTTCTTATAAAGGGCTGTTTCCCATCCTTTTTACCGAAGTTCGATACAGACATCCAAATAATCCGGCATCCGCTTTTAACTTGCTTAAATGCACCCTTTTTCAATCCCCTCCTGGAGCGGGTTTTGCACTATATTTTTAAGTTCCTGTTTTATAAGATCAAGAAATTCAGGCTGGTTAATAATAACCCCTCCACCAACCACGACCAAATGTGGATCGACTATGGTAAATAGCTGATGTAATCCTCTTGCAATACACCTTGCAGCTCTATGAATCATCTCAGAGGCCTGAAGGTCTTCACGATGATATAGATCCATCACTTCAGCAACGGTAAATCCCGGGTTAAATATTTTATTTGCGTTTACTCCAATGGCCGTTCCTGAAGCAAGATTCTCTAAGCTTATGAGTTCATCCCCATTATCCAATAGAGTGAGTCCGATCTCTCCAGCAATTCCTGCTCCTCGCAAAAACTTACCTTCAGATAGCAGACATGAGGAAATACCCGTACTAATCGTTACATAGGCAAAAGTCTCCTTTGCCATTTTCCATTCAGTCCATTCACCATAAGCAGCCATATACACATCGTTATCCATCACTATTTCTGCATTAGGATAAAATATCTTGAGCTTTTCTCTAAGGGGAAAATTCCTCCATGGCAGATTATTTTGATAAACAGCAAGCCCATTAACTGAATCCACTTTTCCTGGAATCCCCAATCCAATGAAGCTGATTTCTTCCGGTTTTAGTTTTTCGGCTTCCATTATTTGAAAAAACAAGGCAAGTATACGTTCAAATAGCGCATTTGCATCAAGTGATATACTGCCAGCCTGTACTCGTTGTTTTAATGTCTTTTCATTATCAGAAACAAAGGCAGCTGCGATCTTTGTACCGCCGATGTCAGCTACTAATGCTGTCATATTTCTACTCCCTTCTGAATGGTTTCAACAATTGCATTACAACCCATCTATAGGAAGATGGGTTGTTGGTACAAGTTAACGGAAAATTTAACTCATAGCCTTGACACTATGAGTCATTAATACTTATTAGGTCAGTTCAGTATAGAAACGGCAGCGGTCACCGCGGACAATAGATCGGCAAAACTCTACAGGCCTACCTTCTTTATCAAATGCTGTCCTTTCTAATAGTAATGCAGGAAGACCTTCCTTGGTTTGAAGAAACTTGCTCTCATCTCCCCGGATTAGAACTGGTTCAAAAGCTTCTTTTGCTCGCGTAACGACAACATTAAATTGCTGATCGAGCAAATCATATAGTGATATCGAACCAACTTCATTTAACTTGGTCATATCAGATACCGTCTCTTTTGTAAAAAAAGATGATTCCAGAATAAAGGGTTCGTCATTCGCACATCTCAAGCGTTTTAATTCAATGACATTGCTGTCATTTTTCATTTGCAGCCCTTCTTTAATTTTGGCACCAGGCTTGACTTCCCGAATATCTATAATAATGTCTTTAGGATTCATTCCATGTTCTTTAAGGACTTTGCTAAAACTATAAAAACCCATTAATGGCTGCTGAAACTTGGGCTTTGAAACAAAAGTGCCTTTGCCTTGGATTCTATACAGAACCCCATCCTGAACAAGCTCTTCGATCGCTTTTTTTACTGTATTCCTGCTTACCCCATACTCTTCCATTAATTGATTTTCAGAAGGAACTTTGTCTCCAGTATTCCAATTACCATTGTCTACCGAATCCTTTAATATCTCTTTAAGCTGATGGTAAAGCGGGATAATACTATCGTGCTGCAATTGTTTCATTGAATCCATTTCCTCCAGTTCGTGCTTTAGCAATATTAATTATTTGAAAATTTAATTAAATTATACCATTTCAAGTTACCGTGTCAACCCAACAACCCGTTTTATATGGTATCAATTAATGGGCATTTTCGATAATAGTCTGAAATTAGCCAATAATCTATTACCCGCCTCCAATAAACACTCTTCGAAGATGGATTGTTGGGTTAAGTGGATTCAAATAAAACTTATAGAAAACCAAAAGAGGAGTTTTTTGAATCTGAAAAAATATAAAATAATTTTCTTTTTATTTTCCTCCCGTAACAGCAATCCCTTCAATAAACTGCTTCTGCAGGAAGATAAACAAGATTAGCATTGGCAAGATGGCTAAGAATGATCCAGCCATAAGAATTGGGTAATTAGTCAAAAATTGACCCTGAAGTGAGGATAATCCCACTGATAGAGTCATAGACTCAGGAGAACTATTGACAATCATCGGCCACATCAATTCATTCCAGCTCCAGAGTGTTGTAAAGATCCCAAGAGCGATTAAACCCGGCTTTGCAAGCGGGAGCATCACCTTCCAATAAATTTGGAAATGATTACAGCCATCTAGTCTGGCTGCTTCCTCCAATTCTTTTGGCAGTCCCATAAAAAACTGCCTCAATAGAAACGTGCCAAATGCGCTGAATAAACCCGGTACAATGACGGCCTGAAGGGAATTGAGCCAGCCTAATTTCACCATTATCATATATTGCGGCAATAGAAAAACTTGCCCAGGCACCATTAAAACAGTAAGCGCTAACAAAAATAGAATGTTCCTTCCCGGAAATTCAATTCTGGCGAATGCATATGCAGCTAATGAACATAAGAACAATTGGCCGGCTGTTCGAAGAACTGTAATAATTACGGTATTGTACATAAATTTGAAAAAGGGCAGGAGTCCAAATACCTCTTTATAATTTCCCCATTGAAAGTCTTCGGGAATCAAAACCGGGGGACTTGAATCGACTCAGCATATGTCTTTAACGAGGTAAGGATCATCCATAGGAAGGGCAGAACCATTGCTGCAGCCCCAATAATCAGGATGAAATGGAAAAGGAATGTTTTACTTGTAATAAGCTTAATTGCTCTGTCCATCAACACCACTCCCTTTAATCATAATGAACCCACTTTTTCTGAAGAACCATTTGGATGGCTGTAATAATTAAAATGACCGCTAATAAAAGAACGGCAATAGCCGCAGCATATCCTTTATCATTTAATACAAATGCATGCTGATAGAACAAATAGACTATAGACTGTGTACTTTCAAGCGCGGTGCTGCTTTTCCCAATCATCATGAAAATCAAATCGAATACTTGAAAAGCACCAATCAGTGACATAATGGACACAAAGAAAATAACCGGTGAAAGCAGCGGCAGTGTAATTTTAAAAAATACAGTGACAGGGCCTGCCCCATCTATTTCTGCTGCCTCATAATACATCTTTGGAATACCTTGCAGCCCTGAAAGAAAAATGACCATATTGTAGCCAATACCGCTCCAAATCGCTACTGCGATAATCGAATATAAAGCAATACTGGGATCACTTACCCACTGTGGCCCGTCAATTCCGGCCAATGATAATAAATAATTAAACATCCCATAGTCTGCGTTATATAGCCATTTCCAGACCATCGCAATGGCAGCTGGCATAGTGATGACTGGTAAAAAGTATAAAGTACGGTAAATAGATTTACCTTTGATATTCTGATTTAAAAGAACAGCCACAATAATGGAAAGGAAAATTCCAATCGGCACGGTAAAAATGATATAGATGCTTGTGTTTTTAAATGCTTGCAGGAGAGTTGCATCCTCAAGCAATCTCTTATAATTGTCTAAGCCTGTCCATTCATACTGTCCAAATGCACCCCATTCGGTGAAGCTAAAGTAAAAATTCTGAACAATGGGCCAGAGATAAAAAATAAACAATCCCAGCATTGTAGGTGCAATCATAAGATAAGCCCAAAAATAGTCTGAACGCTTCCTTGTTTTGGCGAGGCTCGAAACCTTTATCCTTTTGGCTGATTTTACTTCTGTCTGAAGAGGTACTTCCTTCAAAGTCATCCCTCCTTATTAGAATGGAAGAGAAGAATAGCAAAATCCTTCTCTTCAATTAGTAATTACTTGGACAATGCCTCATTTGCTTTCTTTGTCAGCTCTTCTGCTGCTTCTTCAATACTAATTTCCTCACTCCACGCCTTTTTAAGTACATCTGTTTCGTACTGCCAGATTTCCCCCGTGTTTTCCACACTTGGCAGAGGCACTGAATATTCTGCTCCATCAATAAATGCTTGAAGGTTTAAATTAGGGACTGATTCTTTCCATGCATCCTGTGTACCATTAAATGCAGGAATAACGGTTCCTGTCTTGGCATAGACTTCTGCTGCTTCTTTAGAACCAAGGAATTGAAGAAACTTCCAGGCTTCTTCTTTATGTTTTGTATTCGAAGATATTACATTGGAAAGCCCGTGAATAGAAACGGCACGTTTTTTCCCTTGTGGAACCACCGCTACATCTAAATCGGGATTTTTCTTATATTCAGGAACCATCCAAGGACCATCAAACATCATCGCTATCTTTCCAGAAGAAAATAATTCAGAAGCCGCCGTTTCGGTCATCTGTGCTTGAGTAGGAGAGAGTCCTTCTTTAATAAAGCTGACATTGTATTCTAATGCCTCGATTGCTTCAGGCTGGTCGAACCCTACAGACTTACTATCCTTAGAAATGATATAGCCGTCATTCTGCCAAATGAAATCATAATATCCGCCTTGATTCCCCATCAATGCCGCATAGCCCCAAATTCCCTTTTCTTTGTCAGTCAGCTGTTTTGCTGCTTCCTTCAATTTCTCCCAATCCCATGTTTCATCCGGGTAGGACACTCCAGCTTCATCGAAGATTTTCTTGTTATACCATAGCCCAGTTGTATCGTAATCTTTAGGGATCCCATAAATATCTCCATCTACCGTGTACAGATCAATCAATGATTCCGGATAATTATCTAAGCTATAGTTGTCCTTTTCCGCCATTTCACTTAATGGGAGAATGACCTTCCCTTCTGCATACTGAACAACGTGTGCACCATTCATCCATAAAACATCTGGCAAAGCACCTCCCGTTGCCGCTGTTTCGAGCTTTTGAAAGTATTGGCCATAAGGAGTGATTTCTGTTTTCACTTTAATATCCGGATATTTTTCATTAAATAGCTTAATAATTTCTTCAATCGCAGGAACCTGCTTTTTATCCCAAAAACCATACGTAATCTCAACCTTGCCATCTTTTTCTCCGCCGGATGCTGCATCACTATC
Source organism: Cytobacillus pseudoceanisediminis (assembly GCF_023516215.1). NCBI lineage: Bacteria > Bacillati > Bacillota > Bacilli > Caryophanales > Bacillaceae > Cytobacillus > Cytobacillus pseudoceanisediminis. Next base: position 1,965,136 of record NZ_CP097349.1, read on the forward strand.
ACTGCAGCCAGATAAACCAATCAAACCTAATACAACGGTTACCAGCATGATGATCCATTTCTTCATCCCATTTCCCTTCTTTCCTAAAGTTTTTTGTTAACCTAACTCTAAACATAAGGGGTTTATCTCTAGATGAATCAAAATGTTATGGACAATATGACTTTTATAACGTTCACCACCTCCTTGGATAACGTTTTCCAAACACCCATTTTTCTGCATTAAGAACAATCTTAACTGGTCAAATATATTACAACACTGCTTAAAGAGCTGTGCTCACAAACTTTTAAACTTGTATATTGCCAATTAAACCAAGATAATATTCATCTATATTGATAGATTGTCCCTGGTTTAATCGTGACTCTTCCGCCGCGAATGCCATTAGATGACTTCTTACAGATGCGGAAACAGAAGTAACACTGTCATTTTTATTACCGTTCCGGACTTCTTCCAGGAAAAGTCTCATAATTCCGCGGTCTCCACCGCCATGCCCGCCTATTGGCTGACCAAAATGGATCACAGTTTCCTGCCTGGTTAGGAAATCATAAATTGTGATTTTATTTTCTTCCATGTTCCCGCGGATTTCACCTTTGGTTCCCATTATTTGTACGATTCGAGTTTGTTCTCTTGTAAAGCCGCACATGCTGAAGGTTGCAGTTGCCCCGCCATCGAATTCCATATTGACGACCTGATGGTCAACGACATTATTATCTGAACGATATACACACTTTCCATAAGGGGTTTTATTCAAGGCTTCAATTATGCCTTCATTTGTATAGTCTTCTGTGAATTTTTTTGCCCATCCTCTTCCTTCACCGAGATAATACCGTCCTGCATGGAATGGACACTCCAGCTCGGCAGGACATCCATCCAAGCATCGCAATGGGGCTCCTTCCGGGGCATTTTCCGCTTTAAAATGCATCAGGGATCCATACGAACTTAATCGTTTACATGGTTTTTCCAGTATATATGAAATGATATCCATGTCATGACAGGACTTCTGGAGGATCATCGGACTTGATTTTTCTTTGTTATTCCAATTGCCTCTTACAAAGCTGTGTGACATATGCATAACTTCAACATTTTCATTTAATTGAAGAGATACAACATCACCGATCTCCCCTCTGGAAATTACCTTCTTAATAGCTTTCCAAAAGTCGGTATACCTGAGCACATGGCAGATGGTCAGCTGCCGGTCATATGTTTTAGCTTGCTGTTCCATTAATATACATTCCACCGGGTCTGGTGACATTGGTTTTTCCAAGAGGACATGATACCCTTGCTCTAAAGCTCTCATGGTAACTTTGAAGTGATTTCTATCCAGGGTGCAGATAATGGCAATATCGGCAATTTGTTTGTCCAGCTGTGAGATCTCTTCCCATGATTCATAGCAATTTTCATTTGGAATCTGATGTTCTTGCTGGATTCTCCCTCTCCTTTCCTTATTTGGTTCTGCAACAGCAATAATCTTTAGTTCATGCGGATAATCGAGCGCATACGGTGCATATGCTCTCGCCCCTCTGTCTCCAGCTCCTATAAGGAGCGCTGTCATTGTCTTCATGTAAATTTCTCCTCTCTATTGAGCCAAATAAATCCGGAAATTTTCCGTTTTTTTATCCAAACGTTTTCCAAGCGTTTTTAAAAAAAGAACCGATTAGGTCCGTTTTTTAGAAGATGATTCACGAATAACTAACTCAAATGGTAAAATAATTTTGATTGGCAGTACTACTTTTTCCTCTACCATTTCCATAATCGTTTTCGCGGCCATTTTCCCCATTTCATATTTTGGGATTTCTACTGTTGAAAGCGGCGGTGATGAATATTTCCCCATTTCAATATTATCCACTCCAAAGAAAGCAATATCTTCGGGTATTCTTAACTTATTTTCTATAACTGCTCTCATTGCGGCCAGTGCCATTAAATCACTTGCACAAACCATAGCTGTCGGCAAATCTCCCGGACTGCTTTTAATGAGCTGATTCATTCCCTCATAACTATTTTCCATTTTCCATCTGGTATTGATTACCCATTCATCCCGAATAGAAAGGTCTGCTTCTTTCATAGCAGATTGATAACCTTTAAATCGTAATTCTTCATTTAAGTCCTGGAAGGCTGCATTAATTCCACCGCCGATAAACCCAATATCACGATGCCCCAGACTCACTAAATGCTGTACAACTTTTTCCAATGCGGCCACACGATTATAATCTATTATGGCAATATCTTTATCGGAATAGTAGAAGTCAAGTCCCACAACAGGAATCGTTTGCTGTATGTAATCAATTAAGCTCTCATCAATACTGTCTATCAGCAGCAGTCCTTCAATACCCAGATCATGAATGGTCTTAAGAAGAAGTGCTTCATTCTCAATCTCATCCTTCGTAATACTTATCAATGTATAATCATTTTCTGTTAAAGTATCACGAATACCAGTATAGATATTAGAAAAGTATGGGTTGATTTCAGCCTGTGTAGGATTGGCAACCCATCCAATTTTCATTGTCCTGGCATCACTTTTATTTTGTCTGTTGTTAACGAGATTTCTTGCATGCTGATTAGGTGTATACCCCAGCTCTTTGACAGCCTGCCAAATTTTATTTCTCGTTTCCTGGTTAACATTCCGTGTCTGGTCATTCTGAATGACTCTGGAAACAGTAGAAATAGAAACTCCAACATACTCCGCAATATCCTTTAATCTAACCACAAAACACACCTCTAGGCTGTAACTTCCTGCAGTAATCGCCGGAATTTTTTGAATTTAAATAGACTATAGCACCTGGATTTATTTTAAGTCAATAGCTTTTAATATTTATTTATTTCTAATAAACTCCTTCCAGGCTGTAATCCCACCCACTAAAACAGTAGCATTGAATTCTTTTTCAGAAAGGACGGCTGCACACCGAGCAGCTGAATTTCCTGTTGTACATGCAACAATTATTTCTTTCCCCTGTGGCAAAGAGTCAGTTTTGGCATCGAAAGTGTGATTTAAGATATGTGTTTTTGGTATATTTAAACTTTCGATGTTAGAACCTTCTAAATGATACGCTTTGTATTTTTCCTCTGCTCTTACGTCTAATAAGGTGACATTCTCTTGCTTCATTTTTTCATATAATTCTTTTGGAGTAATTTTGTTAAGTGCCAATTTAATCTGCTCCTTCAATTTAACTTTAATTTAATTTTACGACAGATGGAAGGATTTCTCACGATTCAAAGAATTAAGATAGGACGTCCACGCTGCACAATACATTTACAGTATGGACAGACCCATTTATTTTTCATTTTTAAGCTTTATTATTCCCACTCACACCTAACACCTGTCTTGCCATCTCCACATTTTCCTCCTCCCCGGAAACTATAGCAAACTCTGCTATGGCAACTGGAAATGCTGCTTCCAATTCAATGATGTGCTCTTTCATCTTAGGCCATGTGTATCCCCCTGCTTCCCGATATGCTTTAATGAGGGATTCAAGCCCATCTTCACCGAATGCTTTATATTGGAATACAAAGTCATTTGATATATCTGAGACCTTTGCTTCAGTCCAATCTATTAAACCTGTTACATTTGCGTTTTTATCAACTAAAGTATGGCCTGCATGTACATCACCATGAATAAACCCCGTTTCCATTGGCCACAGCTCATCATCGGTTAACCAGGCCTGCCATCTTCTCCACAGCGATTCACCTGCTCCGAATTTTGCCTTTACTGCATCCATGCGCTCTCTCATTGACTGTCTCAGCTCTTCTGGTGTATGAACCACCAATCCAGCTTCGGCCGCCTGATCCTTTGGAATACTATGAATATCAGCCAATGCCTTTCCAAGGGTTTCATGAAAACTCTTCGGCACATTATTGATATCAATTTCCCAAACATAGTTTTGAATTTCATGGTCGATTGTCCCGGCAGGTATTCCATTTAACTTCTTATATGCAATCAATTCATTCGTATAAATGGACCAGTCTGGTGCCTGGTAATTCGTTATGTTCTTATTCACCAAATCTAATGCTTTTTCTCATCCTTCGTTCTTGGCATAACATCATCACGTCTGGGAAATCGAAGCACCCACTCATTTTCCTCCAGATCAAATGCAAAAACTACCTGAAAGTCCATCCCTGATTCATTAAATACTAACGTGTCTCCCTTAAGCATCAGACCATGACGTTCTGCAATTTCTATCACTTGCTTTTTCGTTCTACTCATTTTTTCACAACCTAACTTTTAAAAATAATACTGGTATTAAAGATTATCTTGTAAGTTCTTTTGCTGCAGCATTGAAAAGAATTTCCTGAACTGCTGGATAAATCTCCTCACCAAGATCTTTTTTATGAATAACCATTGCTAAACATGCTCGTATTACACCCGCGATTACTTCTACATCTTTATTTATGATTTTGTTAAGTTCCTTATTCTCCTTTATAAATTCCATAAGGGGAACAATGCTTCTTAAAGTATTCGTTGCTGTATATTCGTGATTTATCTTTCGGGAAACCAGGTTGTATTCTTCCAGATTGGTGATTAATCTCTGTGTTAATACATTTGATTCCAGTGCAGAAGACATTTCATCAAGCAAAACTTTTATGGCTCTGCCTGTATCCTTTTCCTGTTTCACTTTTGGCCATACCTGTCTTTCAACACTTTCCCCTTCTAAAGTTAATAACTCAAGGTAAAGCTTTTCCTTTGATTCAAAAAATACATAAAAGCTGCTTTTTGCTATAGATACAGAAGATGTTATTTCTTCAATGGATGTATTTTTCAGCCCCTTTGCTATAAAAAGCTGATGTGCATTCCGCAGCATATCCTGCCTGATTCTTTCCTTTTCTGCTTCAGAAAATTTCGGCATTTTTTTACACCTCCGGCTTAAAGATTCTCATAAACATAAAAACAATTTGATTATTTGTTTTTATAATATGCAAACTCAAAATAAATGTCAAATAGAATATAGGATTACAAGAACAGGAAGAACTCTACGCAATCCTCCATTGCCCGCTGTCAAAGCTGTCAGATACAAGCACAAGCAATTCTAAAAATCTATAAGGACAATTTATATTCGGACAATTAACATTATCCCGGTCAATATAGATTACTTTAAACGTAGTCTACGGCTTTTAGGACTCCTTCAGAATTGAATTTAACATGGATTCAATTCTGAAGGAGGATATTATCCAGAAAGTTATTAGTTTTACAAAAACACATATATATTCTCTAACATATACGGGAACTAACGAATGGACCAAAAAAGTAAAAGGAAAGGCATTATTCAATTGAATAATGCCTGACTCCCCAAGTATTTACTTAGTTGATCCCCACTGCATCAAATCCCGCATGAACGGCTGCTTCTTCCACGCTGCCTTCACCATATAGATCAATGGCGGACTGAACGATTGCCTGTCGCGCGTCACTAAAATCAGAATTTGAGGTTAAGTAAACCGTTAAAGCACGGTAGTAAATTTTTCCTAATTTCTCCCTTCCAAGTTCTTGACCAATCAAGTATGCAGCATGGTTGGTAATAGAGGAGTTCACATGTACACCGCCATTGTCCACATTAAGCGGCATATTATAAAACTCATCCATATGATCCGGATATACTCCGCTTCCATAGGCTGCTCTTTGAGGGTTACTTACTACAACACTGTTTGGATCACTTAAGCTGCGCAATCTCGTTACACCATCAGCTTTGGCGCTTGGGGCCATAATGTCCTCACCCATTTCCCAATCTTCATCATCAACAAGTACACCAAAGACATCGGCAAATGATTCATTCAGTGCACCAGATTGATTCCGGTACGCCAGATTAGCAGTATGGGAGATAACACCATGCGTCATTTCATGTGCCGCAACATCAAGTCCCGCTGATAATGGGATAAAGAATTCACCATCTCCATCCCCATAGGTCATAAAACGCCCATTCCAGAATGCATTGTTGTAATTGCTGCCATAATGAACATACGAATTAATAGCCATTCCTTCCCCATCGAGGGAATTGCGGCCATGCTCATTTAGAAAATAATCATAGACCTTTTCAGAATTATAATGGGCATCAACAGCAGCACGATCATAATCGCCAATAAAGGCAGCGGAATTCCCAACATAAAGAGTATCATTACTAGAATTTCCATCATTTTTAGCATCATAGGTAAGAATCCCACCGAGATTTTCATGAGAATAATCTGCCAAGGCAAACTTTGTACCTGAGGCCTCTTCCTTTACTCGGGTAATATGCAGCTCCCTGTGGTCACCATGTACCCCTTTACCAAAACCTTTTTGTGTTTTGTTTTCTTCAGCATGCATTATGCCATTGTATTTATCAATAACATGGCCTGTCTTTGCATCAACAAACACAAACCAGTTCCCAGGCTCTTCCCCCATGAAGTTCACATTTACTTTATAAGCTGTATGATTCTTTCCTTCAAATGGATAGACAACAAGCTCGGAAGTTGGGGTATATGTAAGTTCTTTTGGAGCACTGACAGCGGATAAGGCTTCTTTTATTGCAGCATCATTGCTTAAGGAAACAGACGAGTCCACTGCATCATCGGCAATTGCCTGATTTACTCTTCCATTAACGGATACTACTTCATGTTTCTCATTATAATGGACAGTCACTTCAGCCCCTTCAACAGTCACGCCATTAACTGCCTGTTTGAAGCGGACGTGAGTCATTCCGAGTTCATCCTTTTGAACATTTTTCAATTTCAGGTTTTTATCCGGATTTTTAATTCCTGTTTTATCCTGATTTTTCTTCAAATAATTTAACGCGTTTGAAGGGCTGCTGGAAGAGAATTTTGTTGCAGATCGCTCCTTAACAAACAATGGGACACTTGCATTCTCATTCCACTCCTTTAAAGCTTGTTGATGATGGTCGTTTGCTGAATCTGCCGGCTTGGCAAAAACATTTACAGGGATCGACCCCGCCAGTAGAGCGGACGACAGTAATACGGGTAAAATCAGCTTTTTTCAAACTTTTGACCTCCTATTATTTAGATACTCTAAATTATAGAATAGGAGAGTATAATTTAAATGAATAATACGAATTATTTTTATATTATGAATTTTGTCGATTAAATAGTGAAAATTTACCAAATTGAATCTTAATACAGAATTCAACTCATCAACTAATTTATTGCACAGACTCTTATACCACTGATAGTATATATTTACAAACAGTTTCTCTATTACTCTTCAAAAGCATAAGGTTGGCAGTTTGCAGCAGATATTCAGTCATGAAGCGAAACGTACATATCACCAGTACATACCTAAGTTAACCTGGCTGCATCAAAGAAATGGTGAGGTAACGCAGTGAAAAGCAATATACGACAACATTAAGAAAAGAAAAGGATAAATCCTATTAATGGATTGCTGGATGACAGCACCCTTTTCTAAAAAAGATATGCCTATTAATCTATTAAACAATAGTTGGTATGAAATTTTACCTTATAAAAGTATTGAGGGATTTAATTACTTCGAAAGGGGGAAAGATCATATGGGAAACATACATAATACGTTTGGTTTAAACAAATTCAAAACAATGAAAGAAACATCAAAAGCTGTGGAATTTAGAAATATCGTAAACGGTGAAGTCATTTATCTACTTCCAAACAAAGAAATTACGATCGTTTTAAACCCGAAAAAAGTTGAAGGAAATAAGGAACTGGAGGAAAAATCCACAGGTCTTAGTCATAGTACTGCTCTCAGGGAATTCCCTAAAAGGGAACACACAGGAAATGGACCGATTTGCTATGGTTATGCATTTAAATTTTTATCCGTTGAGGAATTAGATGTATTCTTAGATGAGTTAACTAAATTATAGTTTTTTTCAATGTGCCTGCCCCCAAATTACAAAAGTCTGGGGCAGGCACATTGCTTATTTCTTCTTCTGCCTAAACAAATCCACCGATTTATACCCTTGTGATAAAATCTCCACCATCTGGGCTTCGCGTTTCTCACGTGTTTTCTGCTGCTTAACAGAAAAGACATAACGGGCCCAATCCCTTTGATACCCAGGGTTAATTCCAGATAAAATTTCAATTCATCTGGATAATTTTCTAATAGCTTTTCAATGTCTTTCACGTTATCCTCGTAATCAGCTCCACATTGACTCGGGGCGGATGACTTTTTTCTTTCTTTTTCTCCCGTTTTAATCCAACAACAGTAAAGACATCATCCATACTCACCATCCGTGAGAATTTCACATCGCTATTCCCCACAAATCCATCTTCGCCTACTTTCATGGCTGGAAAAATCTCATCTCTGTGAACGAAGGTATCATACCGCTTGTTCCCTTTTTTGGGGTAAGCGAAAAATAAATATCCTTTATCAAGAAGCTGATCCTCATGGATAACTGTTTGAGTATGCTTCACCATTTCATCAATCGTTTCAACAAAAATGAAAATGGCATCATGCTCTCCTGATAATTCCGTCTTAAATCCATTAAATATATCATAATCACTTGGCTGATTTAGCACAGCCATATTTTTATATTTGCTCAGCTTTAATTTATCTATGATTGTCATAACTTGCTCCTTTTTAACTTTGGTCTTTAGACCGAACACTTATCTCAAAACAGTGTTTAATTTTGCGGTTCGACTTTACTAAAATCATCACTTCTCTAAATAGCTTTTCAAGGAATCCAGATCTTTCGCACAGGCTTTTTTAAAAGCACCAGCTATCATCTTTCCAAACAGCTTTGACAAACCAGTAAGCCCCTTTATCTCACCTACTAAAGTAACCTCTGAAGCATCACCTGCTGATTCGATTATGTAGGTAAATATAAATTCTCCTTTTCCTGTTGTCCCTTTGGTCCCGTCACAGCGAAGGACCATTTTGCAGGGCTCATCAAGATCAATAACTTCAAAATGTTCAGTAGCCTCGTTTCCAAACATTTTCCTTGTCTCTTTCCACTGACTCCCCACCTTCAATGGCCCGCTTTCGAACCGCTCTATTCCAACTAGGCCTTGCATCCAGTCCTTGGCCGAATCAAGATCAATTAAACCGTAGTAGGCCTTTTGTGCAGATACCTGAATGGTTCTTTTCACTTCAAAACGGATACTCAAGCAAACTGCCCCCTCTCAATAACTAATAAGAATCTCCATTTCACACTAATATTTTATTATATAATTGTCATTACTTTTAGTATATTTTATACTTCTATTAAATTAAGTAATTTCTGTGATATGAAAGGATGAATGAAAATGAGTGCGGAGCAGCAATCGACTTCAAGCCTATCACTGAAAGAAAAAGCAGTATCTTTCCTGCAGCTCGTGGCATCAGGCCAAGTCCGCGAAGCCTACCAGTGTTACATCAGCCCTGGTTTTACTCACCATAATCCCTATTTCAAAGGCGATGCAGATACACTCATGCTCGCGATGGAAGAGAATGCAGAGAAAAACCCTGACAAAATACTTGAAGTCAGACTCGCAATCCAGGAGAATGAAACCGTCGTGGTTCATTCCCATGTGAAGCAGAATCCAGAGGATCGCGGAGGAGCCGTCGTACATATCTTCCGGTTTCAAGGTGGCCAAGTGGCTGAGCTTTGGGATGTTGGGCAGCCTGTGCCTGAGGACTCACCTAATGAGAATGGCATGTTTTAATCTATTTTTATGAACTACCAGAAAATAGGTGCCCATCCAAGAATCCAATAATTTATGAGCCGGACAATGCTCTTATAACCTTTTGCTTACCCCAGCTGAAAATTTTAGCACATTATCACTTTTACGCGTTTTCACTTTAATTAGTTGAAATTACATTCTGAATTGTATAAAATTAAATTGGTCGAACCCTCACAATTCGACCCCCTATTATCCATTGGGCTTAGGAATTTTCTAAGCTCTTTTTTAATGATGCTTCCATAGGTGCTTGTATAAGATCAATTGAAACTGAAAAACCTATCCTTGCAATGGATGTGCGTATCAGCTTTGTTTTCAATAGGAGGATTACTATGGAAAATGTATTCGATTATGAAGATATTCAATTAATTCCCGCAAAAAGTATCGTCATTAGCCGATCTGAATGTGATACAACGGCATTCCTGGGGGGACGTGCGTTTAAGCTTCCGGTGGTGCCTGCTAATATGCAGACGATTGTAGATGAGAAAATTGCCATATACTTAGCAGAGAACGGGTATTTCTATATCATGCATCGTTTCGAACCGGAGAAGCGAATTTCTTTTATAAAAGACATGAAGGCGAGAGGGCTATACTCTTCGATCAGTGTAGGGGTCAAAGAAGGCGAATATGCATTTATACAGCAGATTGCTGATGAAAAGCTTTCACCCGAATACATTACCATTGATATAGCTCATGGCCATTCCAATGCTGTCATCCAAATGATCCAGCATATTAAGAAATACCTTCCTCAAAGCTTTGTGATTGCCGGCAACGTCGGCACCCCGAAGCCGTCAGAGAATTAGAGAATGCTGGAGCTGATGCTACAAAAGTTGGCATAGGACCTGGCAAGGTGTGCATCACAAAGATTAAAACTGGATTTGGGACGGGCGGCTGGCAGTTAGCTGCACTTCGCTGGTGTGCAAAGGCAGCAAGCAAGCCGATTATAGCTGATGGAGGTCTTCGCATCCATGGTGACATCGCTAAATCGATTCGATTTGGTGCAACAATGGTGATGATTGGTTCCTTATTTGCAGGACATGAGGAATCTCCTGGAAAAACCATCGAGAATGAGAAAGACGGAAAGCTCTATAAAGAATACTTTGGCTCAGCCTCTGAATTTCAAAAAGGCGAAAAGAGAAATGTTGAAGGCAAAAGAATTTTAGTAGAGCACAAAGGATTTTTAGCAGATACCCTGAAAGAAATGGAGCAGGATCTTCAGTCCTCCATTTCTTATGCAGGCGGCAACAGGCTGGATGCCATCCGCCATGTCGATTACGTTATTGTTAAAAATTCGATTTTTAATGGTGACAGGGTTTTTTAACCCCTAATTTATAAAACCACAGAAGATGCCTTCCTTTTCCCATAAGGAAGGCATCTTCTGTGGTCTCAGCATTCTCTTTTAAATTGAACAAACACATATTATGTACACTTTGAGGTTAAGATCCTATAGACTGCTCTACTGCATTTTCCCAGCTCGGAAAATAATACAATGCATTTTTCATTAACTCTGGGTTTGATTTTTTTACTTGCTTCTTTCGGGGCGGCTGCCCTTCTTTTTCCAACAGTTCAGAGATCCCGGTCAATACTTCTTCAACACTCATGCTTGTTTCCACATCATTCCTCCTTTTTGAATTCAACTATATAATCTCCATATGACGAAAAATTATTCAGTATTCCTTCAAAATGATTCTTCCGTATTTAGCTAGTATTCTATCTTGTACAAAAATCGCGACTAAATAAGTAATAAGGTTCCGGATTAAAAGATTAGTTTCATCCCTTCGTGACTCGCCATAAACCCCAGCTTATGATAAAAACGATGTGCATCATCACGCTCCTTATCAGTCGTCAATTGAACAAGACCACACTCCTCAGACTTTGCTATGGCAATCGCTTCTTTAAACAAGGCTTCCCCCACCCCTTTACCACGGCAGTGCTGATCAACACGCACCCCTTCAATTTGTGCTCGTTTCATCCCTTGACGTGCCAGCCCAGGAATGATTGTTAATTGAAGGCAGCCAATCACAGCCTGACCGTCTACCGCCAAAATAATCTGATTTCCCGCCTGTGCTTCTATTGCCTTAAATGCTTTATAATAACAATCCGGCAGCGGGTCTTCATACCTCTCACGCTTTGCTCCTAATTCATCATCGGCAAGCAAGCGGACAATAGCTTGTAAATCTTTTTCATCTGCATTTCGAAAATGCATTGAAAATCACTCCTTCAGCTAGAAAATATTTAAATGCATCACTGATTACTTTCTATGAATATTTTATTTTCCCTTTATTAGGATATTTTCACAAAACCTCTGCATTTCACCTAAAAAATTAATAAATTTAAATTTTTAATTAAAATTATTAATTTTTTTCATTTTAATTATTTATTTATTTGATTCATTATTATATAATCAATTCAAATAAAAGGAAGGAATTTCATTATGGCTTATAAATTAATCACAGATTGTCCTGTTTGCAGTAAAACATTGAAAATTACAAAGCTGCAGTGCTCTCATTGTCACACAACGATTGAAAATGAGTTTGAATTATCTAAACTGGCATCATTATCAAAGGATCAGCTTCATTTTGTGGAAGTATTTTTAACATGCAGAGGAAATATCAAAGAAGTTGAAAAGGAACTGGGGATATCCTATCCAACGGTTCGAGGCAAGCTAACAGACATCATATCATCCCTCGGATATGTACAGAAGAAGAAGAATGAAGCAGATGAGAAAAAAGTTGTCACCATGTTGGAAAATGGCGAAATCACACCAGAAGAAGCCATTAAGCTATTAAAAGAGGAATAGGGAGGATTTATCATGAAAGAAGAAATTACGAGAGTGTTAACAATGGTTCAAGAAGGGAAGATTGATGCAGATAAGGGATCAGAACTGATCCAAATATTAAAAGATAAAGAAGAAACAGGTAATAAGCCAGCATTAAAAACAACTAAATATTTAGATAAAACTTTAAAAATCCGTGTTGTATCCGCCGAAAATGATAACGTCACGGTCAATTTGCCAATAAAACTTGTTAAGGCAGTATTAATGGCTGGACACAGCATCGCAGCGAGTATCCCTCAGTCAGAAAAATACGTTAAAGATATAGACATAAGCCTTATTATCGAAGCAATCGAAAATGAATTAGACGGCCAAATCGTTGATATTAAATCGGCAAACGGAGATACCGTTTCGGTCATCATTGATTAGTGAGTTGATTATGCTGCATGTAAAAGTGAAAGCAAAAGATGTTCGGTTAACCATCCCAATTCCATATGCAATTTTAAACATTGCTATTTCCATTTTTTGTTCAAAATTGTTTCATCAAAATGTAAACAAATGGACAAAAGTGCACTTCGAAAGAAAAAGACTGGACTTTACATTTCCATTAATAGATAAAGAAGCGCTAAAGCCTATTGTCAAGGAACTGAAAAATCAAAAGGGGCTCGTGATAGTAGATGTCAAAGCTAAGGACGGTTCTGAGGTTCGGGTAAGACTATAATTTATTTACATCTATCACTGACTGGATTTAAAGAAAAAGCCTAATTTCTGGCTTACAATACCAAGATAATTAGGCTTTGTTTCCTTTATTCCTCTTCATTTTTAAAAGTTCCATAGAAATATTTTCATTAAAGATAGGCCTCTGCGGCTTTTCCCAGCCTGCGAATCCCCTCAGTTATTTCCTTCTCATCCGCATAACTGAAGGAAAGGCGCAGAAATTCCGTTCCGTCTGCCTGATCTTTGAAAAAGTACTTGCCAGGAATAAAAGATACCCCCTTTGCCAGGGCATGTGTCAGCAGTTCCGATGTATCGGCACCGGGAATTTTCATCCACACGAAGTACCCCCTTCGGGCACATACCAGGAAGCTGATTCAGGAAAGTACTGTTCCAGTGCGGAGGTCAGAACATTGCATTTGGACCGGTATGTATCTCTCATGGTTACTAGTTTATTATTTAAATCTGTGTTTGCTAAATAAACAGCCATGGCAGCTTGAGCAAACGGATGGTTCAGATCTTTTTTAAACCAGGCGCATGCATGGATTATTTCACTTGCTCCCGCTATCCATCCTATACGCATGCCCGGGGCCACTATCTTGGATAAGGAACCAACATGCAGAACTTGAGAGTTTTGATCCATTGCTTTTAAAGTGGGGAAACTTTTATTAAATGATAATTCCCCATAAGCATCATCCTCAACTATTAGGAAATTATATGTTTTGGCAAGCTCCAATACATGCTGCCGGCGCTCTCCTGTCATCGTAGTGCCTGTAGGATTTTGAAAGGTTGGGATTGTATAAAGAAAACGCGGCAGAGTGAGCCCTTTTTGCTTCCTATCCTCTAGAATCTCTTCCAATACACCTGTTTGAAGTCCGTGCTTGTCTACAGGAATACTAATTATATGTTTGGTGTAATTTTGGAAAATTTCTAAAGCCTCCATATAAGTAGGTGATTCTATTGCCACGATTGACTCCTCATCCAGGAGAATGCGGGCAATCAAATCGATCGCCTGACAGGCACCTGAAGTGATCAAAAGCTCTTTTTCCGTAACAGATACCCCCGCTCTTTCAACCTCTTTAAAACCTGTTCCTTGAGTTTTATTATTTTGGGACTTCCTATATAATGGAGCGGCAAATCATGTTCTTCCTCTAATAAACTGTTAACAGCTGCCTTTACCTCTTCATCAGGTATAAGGGCAGGAGCTGGATAGCCGCAATGCAGGCGTATACACTTATCTGGAATCTCCGGAATCCACTCCCCAGGGGGAGTATTCTGAAGCGCCCCTTTGATATTATCAGGAAAAAAAGAACCAGCACTCATTGTATCCACACCCTTCCAGCAGTTTTATTATTCATTATAAACTTCTTGCCTGAGATGCTCCACAAAAACTATATAAGCAAGTGCTCCTGGAAAAGTTTTTTTACTTTTGCCCAATCTTCCTTTATGACACTATACAGGACAGTATGACGAATAGTCCCTTCTTTTCTTATCATATGATTTCGAAGAATGCCTTCTTTTACCGCACCGATTCGTTCTATCGCTTTCTGTGATCGGATGTTTTCATGTCCGGTTTTGATTTGGACGCGATTAAGTGACAGTTCTTCAAAACAGTATTTCAATAACAAATATTTACAGTTTGTATTGAAATTCGTGCGCCAATAAATAGGGTTCATCCAAGTGGAGCCGATTTCTAGATGTTTATGCTGGGCTGAAATATCGAGAAACCAAGTAGCGCCAATGATCTTCCCTGTATTTTTATGGATAATGACAAAAGCAAAATCGGTGCCTTGCTCCCGTCTTTGTATGGCATCTTTGACATAATGAATGACCCGGCCTTTCTCAGTTAAATCAACAGACATATGGTCCCATATTCGTTTATCCTGAGCTGCTTCACAAATTCCTTCAACATGATCAAGTTCCATAGGAATTAACTGCACAACATTGTTTTCTAATTTTCGCATGCTATCACTCTCCTTGAATCAATTAAAACCGATTTCTGGTATGATAAAAATAACCAAAAATGAATTTTAATATAATACCAGGGAATGATTTGATGGAGCTTCAAATTCTGCTTTCGGAAAATGGAATAAAGTATAAAGAAATCTATGAACAAATTCGGCTGGCGATTTTAGATAAAAAATTGTCAGCTCATGCAAGACTTCCTGCAAAGCGGAGGCTGGCTGAACAATTAAACGTAAGCATCATAACTGTTCAGATGGCTTACGAACAATTGCAGAGTGAAGGGTACTGTTATTCAGCAGAACGCAAAGGCTATTTTGTTTCTGAAATTCAGGATGAAATGCATTATAGTCAGATTAATACAATGGGCCTGGAGAAAAGAGATCAGCAAGAGTTTCTCATTAATTTTAAAAATGGGCAGATTGATGCCTCTGCATTTCCTTACAAACAATGGAATAGACTTTATCGAAAAGAGCTTAAGGAATCCAATGCCAGCAATGGCCCGTGGCAGGGTGAATATTCTTTGCGTGTTCAAATTGCACAATACCTTCAGCAAGCTAGAGGGCTAGCCTGTCAGCCGGAACAAGTGTATCTATTCAGCGGATTTCAGCCGCAGCTGTTAAATGTCTGTTTGTTTTTTAAGCGGAAAGCCATCGGGATTGAAGATCCAGGTTTTATTCGGGCAAGATCTGTTTTTGATCAATTACAGCTGCCTTGTTATCCGATTTCTGTGGATGAGGATGGATGCTGTGTGCCTGATGCTGAAGAGCCAATAAAATTATTGTATACGACACCTGCTCATCAATACCCTACCGGTACAATTATGTCTATTGCCAGAAGGATTGAGCTGTTAAATTGGGCAATCAAACAGGACGCTTATATTATCGAGGATGACTATGATTCTGAATTCCGCTACAAAGGGGCACCAATCCCGGCATTGTCCCATTTGGATTCAACCGGGCGGGTACTGTACTTTGGCACCTTTTCAAAAACATTGCTGCCATCACTTCGGATCAGCTATCTGATTATGCCAGTATCTCTGCAGCAAGACTTTGAAAAATTTAATGGTTACCAAAAGACGAATGTTTCAAGAATCGATCAGCAGGCTGCTGCAAAATTTATGGAAGAAGGACTTTATACATCTCATATAGCAAAAATGAGAACGTTATATCGATCCAAGCGGAGCTGTTTAATAGAAAGCCTGTCAAAACACTTAGGAGACCACTTTGACATCATTGGAGATACAGCGGGCTTGCATATCATCGTGAAATTACCCGAAGAATTGACTGAAGCGAAAGCAATTGAACTGGCAAAGTCGGCAGGTGTTGAAATCGATGCTGTTTCGCCTATGTATCAGCTGCACAAGCCAAACCATCATGTGATGATTGGATATGGCGCACCCTCGATGGACGAGATTGAGAGAGGAGTCCAGTTAATCGCTAAATCATGGAAAAGTTGTCTGAGCAACTAAGCTAAGCTATAAATTCCACAATTTAAAAGGGCGTTTATCCTACGGGATAACGCTCTTTTGCCGAAGCAACAAACATACACATCTTTTCCTTAACCGCTGCCATAAAATCAAACATATTCATCCCCTGGATTTGCTGAAATTTATACAAGTCCTGGTTATAGTACATATGAATATGCCTGCCGGTGATTCCCCTTTTTTCTTCAATGGAAGTTATATTGATATACGCAAATTCTTCAACTAAATCCTTGGTTGTTCCTGATGCAGGAACTCCATAAAACAGCAGTCTTTTGTTTGTTGCCGCAAAGAAGCCTGGATGCGGTGCTAAACAGAAATGAGCCACTAATGAACAGCTTAGACATTCAATAATGGTTTCACCTTCATACAATACATGTTTAACCTGATTTTTAACGCTACTCATGGAACGTCCCCCTTAATAAACTATCAAACCGCTGTCTTCACTGCCAGTATCAGCCCAGTAGACCAATCCAATTCTGTAATGTCCAGGTCAGGTCTGTCCTGCAGTGTTTTCAGGAGTTTAGTGGCTTTGATCCGAAATTCTTCAGGCAATTTCTGCTGCGGAAACACATCATGAATCACATAAAAACCGCCGATATTTAAATGATCCAGGGTTTTGTCCAGAAGCTCGAATTTCCCTGGCCACGTATCTGCAAAAATAAAATCGAACCTTTCCGACAGGTTTTGAATAAAAGCTGCTCCGTCCTCACAGCAAAATGTAATTCTGCTGTCATACCCGAGGTTTTTTTCGCGATGGATTGAACTGTCGAATCTATGTCAACGGTCGTTAGCTTACTGCTTTCATCCATCCCATCTATGATCCAGGAAGCAGATGCCCCCGTACCTGTGCCCAGCTCCAAAAAGCTTCCTCCTGGTTTGGAGGCAGCCAGCCCCTTTAGTAAAAACCCTGTTTTTCGATCACATGATTGCCCGAAACCCAGCACATCAGAATCCTGTAATATTCTCGAATATGCTTCCGGTACCTGTATAACACTGTTTTCCATTTTGTTTTTCCTCCTCTTTCTTCGTTATTATCTAAACCGAGATCAACCTAAAAAGAACATCAAAAAAAGGCCTCTTTATAAGAGGCCTTTATTATCAAAAACGACCTCTTATCTCCCAGAGCGTCAACTCTGTTGGAATTAGCACCTTCCTGACATAATCAGGGGTTGCTGAGGCTTCGCAGGGCCAGTCCCTCCACCTCTCTGGATAAGAATTTGTATAAAATATTATTTTCAACCAAGTATTGCATATTTTTTGCAAGATGGCAATACTTTAATTCTTTTAATCTAATGAACTGCTTCCTCTCCCTGATAAATTCGAAATGCCGGTACAATCGTATCCGACACAATCTCTTTCCCTTTTTCCCGGATGAAATCCAATTTATAGTACGCATCAAACCTCTGGCTGATCTCTGTTTTTACCAACTCAGGCGGAGTAACGACGATGAATTGAAACTTCAGCTTATCAGCTACAGCGAAAATCGGGTCAAGCACATGGGCAGAAGCCGCTTGTCCGAACGGATTATCACAGACTAACGGAACCCAGCTTTGATCAGTTTCACTCTTAACCGAAAGAAGCATCATCATCATGACCATGCGGGCAGATAACTTTTGGCCGCCGCTGCCATCCGATTTAGTCTTTGAACCCTGGTTGATCGTCTGCCAGGTTGAATAATGCTCACGCTGCGGTTTTCCATACATGAAGGCATTATCAGTACGCATATTATATACCAGCAGTTCCGGGTAACGATTCCTGAGGGAGACAAATAAAATCTGCTCATCACTGATGAGCTGTTTGATTTCCTGATCCAGCTCCAGATTATGGTCATCAATCATCTCGAATCGTTTCGTAATTTTGTTAATGGCCGAAACAAAATGCTGTTTCAGTAAAGGTTCAATATCTTCCGCTTTTTTAGGAAGGATGTCTTCTTTGAGCTGGACGAGTGGGAAAGACCCCCGTTCATTCTTCAGCTTCATTTTCGCAATCATCGAGCGAATCGCTTCCGAAATACTCATCACCTTCATACTCGCACGGCTTGCCCAGAAGTTTTGCGCCTTTTCTGCCCGTTCTTTATCGCGTTCCAGCTGCTCTAAGCCGCTCTGTGAGAAGCGCTTCATGTTTTGGACAACACTTTGAATATGTGCATAATGCCTCGTATCCATATGATCAAGCGTAGTTAAGACTTCATTCTTAAAGCGGATCTCCCAATCCTTGCCTTCAATATTGAGTTTTAAATTGCGCAGGGATTGTTCAATTTTTGCGTGCTTCTCCTGGCCTTCATCCTGGATACCCTGATGTTTTTCACTCCAGGAAATGATGCTTTGCTTTCCCTGGCTCTTTATTTTTTCAATATCTTCATCCGTAAAAGCTGCTGCTTCCTCTTTAAGGATTACGGATAGATGCAATTGATTGTTTTCAAACTCAGCAATGTTTTGCTCCGTCTCTTTTTTGCGCTCTTCCGTTTTCTTAATTTCTGCATTCGTCTGTTTGGTCTGGTCTGTAATCTCAACCGTCTTCACTTCCAGATCAAGTTCTTCCCATTCTTCAGGCTGTTTATCATGCTTGGCCACTTTTTTAACAGTCTTGTCACGCTGCGCCTTCGCATGCTTTAAAGAAGTGTCAGCAACTGTTACAGCTGTTCCCTGCTCTCGCTCTTCTTTCTCTGCTGCCTTTGTTTCCTTTGCAGCTGTTTGAACCATCTTTTCCAAAATACTCATAGGTTCATCCGGTACAGACGCATCCTTCCACTCTTCGTTAAGAGCATGAAGTTTTTTCTCCAGCTTCTTTTGCTGTTTTTGCTCCGATTCTCTTGTCGCCTGGATCGCCAGCAATTCACTGGCTTGTTCTTCTTTTGATTTTTGCAGCTGTTTAAGCTCCTCAATGCTTCCAATGATTTCTTCCAGCATATGCGATGATAATCGCGGAACCTCTTCAGAAGCTTCTGCTTTCTCAGCGGCTGGAAAAACCGCACCATCAATAAAGAAGCTAATCTCCTTAATATTTTGCTCAGCTGATAGCTTCCATTCCAAGTACGTATGGCTCCACTTTTCCTGCAGATCAATGATGGTCTGATGCTCGTTTGCAAGCTCTTTCTGTACACTTTCGAAAGCTTCCTTTTGTTTCTCTTTTTCCTGCTTTACCCGTTTATTTTCAAGGTGCAGCGACTTTTCACGATTAAAGCTTTCCAGAGACTCCACATCTTTAGATAGATTTTCAATCTTTTCCTTCGTCTTTTCAAGCTGATCTCTAAGTCCCAGCTGCCGTTCTTTTTCTTTTTCCTCCTGAACGATGATGGCCTGTAATTCGTTTTTCTTGGAAAGCAGGGCTTCTTTTTCCTGAAGCAGCGCTCTTTCAATATCACCGGCAAGGTCATTGGAAAGGAAACGGTCGATTTCTTTTAAAATGCGGCGGAGAGAACTCTCTGTTTGTTCCATTTCTAGAAGTGCATCTTTTTTCTTCTATTTCTTTGGCAATCTTAATTTTCCAGTTCGTGAACTGATTTTTATTTGTCAGAAGTTCCTTCTCCGTACCGGTGATCATCACAAACGTATTTTGCTGATTTTCATCCGCCATTTCTTCCCTCATAAAAATCGGGACAGGGCTCTTAAACATTCTTCCTGCAAGGACCTGTTTATTCACTTTTTCCCATTGCGGCCTGCTGACCACTAAGCCGTAGGGCAGGAGCGGATGAGTGAGCATGTGGCTAGCCATTTCATCCGGTTTTAAAGATTGCAGAAATTGTGAGCCGTAGAACACATCTATCCCTGTTTTCTCATCAATCCATTCCTTCAGTTCCTTCACATCATTATTCGCAATCCAGAAATGCTCATCATTCAAAGCAAAATCCAGCTGCGTTTCCCAGAGCGCTTTCTTTATTTCTTCCCCTTGCTCACGATTTTGAACGAGGAGCTCTTCCACCTGCTGGGCATATTTGGATAAAAGAGCATTCGTGAACTGCGCTGAGACATCGTCAAGCACAACTTGCAGCTTATCGTACAGCTTCGCTTCTTTTCGATGCATCTCTTCACTTTTCATCTTTAACTCTTTACACTTCTCTTCAGAAAACTGAATGGATTGAGCAAGCGTACCATGCGCAGATGCTAGCTGATTTTGCTTTTCATTTGATTGTTTCTCTTTTGCCTGTAAATCTTCGAGAGCCTCTTTTTTGGTTTCTATCTGCTTGTTAAGATTTTCGATAAATCCCTGTAAATCATAGGTTAAGCGATCACCGAATTCTTTGATAAGTTGTTCTTCTTTTGATTCAAATTCATGAATTTTAGTATAAAGAAAATCAATTTCCGTACGAAGCTGGGCAATCTCCCGGGTCTTTTGTTTATCCTGCTTTGACAGTTCGTTTGTTTTCTTCTTTAAAAACTTCTGATATCCGGAATAATGCTGAACGGCTTCCCTAATAGCTGCGGCGGATTTTTCCCAATGCTGTGCCGCTTCTTTTTTGATTTCATCCATTCTTTGATTCACTTGCTCCAGGCCGCTGTTTTGCTCAAGCTTCACAATCTGCTGGGAAAGAGCGCGGATGCTCTGTTCCCCTTCATGCCATTCTTTCAATAAAAGGTGAAAAGCCAGCTCATCTTTTCGCTCCTGCTTTTCTTTCACCGTTTCCTGCAGGATCGTATGCTTCTTCTGTTCTTCCCCTAGTTTCTTCTCCCAATCCAGCACTTCCCGGTGAGCTTTTGCATACTCAAGGTTATCTTTCTGAAAGCGCAGTTCCACTTGCTTGCCCGTTAATTTTTCGATTTCCTTTTCCAGCTCAATGAGTGTTTCTTCTTCCGTTTTCTTCAAATGCTCCAAAGCACCAAGCAGCTGTCTCCCGACCTTAATGCTGTCTTCAACAATTTCTTTATGCTTGATGCCCTTTGCCAGACTCTCTTCAAATGGAATAATATCTTCCAGGAACTCTTTATGAGCCTGCTCTCTTTTGAGCAAAACAGGCAGGTCCTTTGCAATACTTGCCTGACTCTTAAAAATCTCCACCAGATCGTTCTTCTGATGCTCCGTTCGGTGCAGGATCTGACTGACTGTAGGAATAATCCGCTTTTGGAACAGGGAATGATCATCCTCAGCGCCTTCAAAAAACTTTCCAACGCCGCCTTCATCCTTGTTAATGTCTTTCATAATATCCCAGTCTTTGCGGTTAATGCCGTATGTATCAAGGATGCGGTAGTGCTTCTTTGTATCGCGGTAGACATCATAGCCATTCCATTTTAAATAATCCTTCAGGCCTTCCGTATCAGCCAGTTCACCATCTTCATAGAGCGGAATATGTTCAAGGGATGCTTCTTCTTTCCGTTCAAACTCCCTTGTATAAAACGTAATATTCGGGACAATTTTTGCTTCCTGTTCAAGTGTTTTGGCTTCTCCGCCTTCTTCGTTCATGGAAATCCGCTGTTCTGCTGAAAACATTCCGCCCGTCACCAAATGCCTGCAATCAGCCCCGTCGAGCTCCCATTGCATAAGAACATGAAAGGTATAAGGAATGAATTGCTCTTTATTATTAAAAAAGAATTGCTGATAATAGCGATTATTCTGCTTTCCCCAAGAAGTTCCTGGCTTAAGAATCTGGAAAATGGTCTGCAGGAAAACCCCTTTCCCTCCTCCATTCATCATGGAAATAAGGCCATTTGTGGAGGTCTCTTCATTATGGAAGTTAAATGTTGTATCCTTGTATTGCTTTTGCATGCCATCATATTTCAGGCCGGCAATTCTAATTCGATGGATTTTCGGCATGCTGATCCTCCTCTGTCGTCATTAATTCCTTGAACATTTCATAACGGTCATAATCATGATACAAATATTCAATCCGCTCAAATAATTCCTGTTTCGGAATCGCCTTTGGAATATCCTCCCGATCGAGAATGACGATAAGTCCTTCTGTCTCCAAAAGACGCATACTGCTTGCAATCAAACCGATACGCGTCCGGCGATTGGCTTTCTTAGATCCATAATCATCGGTGTCGACCTCCATGTATTTCCATGTTGTCACAACATCCTTCATATCAATTTTTTCCTCTTCTCCAAAATCCTGCTTTACCTTAAGTATGCTATCCCAATTCATGATGACATCATTGACTTGCCGTTCCAGGGTATAGAAGCTAATCCCTTCACGCTTCGTACGGATTTTAGCCGCCTGGCTGCGGTCGATGCTTGCCAGGAATGCCATAATGACTACGCTCATCAGGTGAAAATGTTTCTTCGTTTCAACCTGCTTATGCCTATCCTTCATATGAGTAAAATTTGTAGCAAAAACAGAGCCGGTCGGCTGCACGACGAGCTGAATCCGTTTTGGCGATTCAATGATAAAGGTGCCGGATTCGTCTGCCAATAAAAGTACCGTCTGTCTTACATCAGGATCGAAATACGCCTGAAAGTGCTCGCTGTTTTCGTCGATGACTTTGTCTTTTAAAAGCGTAAAATAAACCGCTGATGCTTTCTTGATACTATCTGCACTCATCATTTCTCCTCCTGTACACAAATTTTAAACGGAGTGATTTTCATTTGATACCAGAGGAAGGGTTCAGCCCGATGATCAAATTCGGTATAAATTTTCAAGCCTTCAAACACCTGGAATTGCGGGTATTCCTGCATCAGTTTATAGAGGAGAATCTCCCGTTCATCACTTAATGACTCTTCTTTCCGATGCAGCACCTGAACCTTCAGCGGTTTTTTATCAAACATCATCCATAAATCAATCGTTTCCGATTCTTCAAACCATAAATCCTGGACTTCGAGCGGCAATGTCGTTAAATCAGCCAAGGAAAACTCTCCGTATGTCTGCAAATATTGAAACACATAGCTCCAGGCCTTGATGACAGAATCCCAGTTCGTTACCCTCTGATGGATAATGCTTTCCTCTTGCGCTTCTTCCTCCATTACCTCTGTCAGCTGCTTTTCATCAAATTCCTGCTCTCCCCAAATCCAGTCCAAAGGTAAGATAAATTCATTCCTTGGCGAAAATAAAGGACCTAATACTTTTTCAACTCTATCGAATGAAGAAAACCCTTCTTTCATGAACCAGTTCTCATAAATATGTTCCCTGAATGAAACAAGGCTCGTTTCCCAAAACAGGGATGGGTTTTCCGCTTTCAGCTTCATTTCATAAGAGATATTTTGAATCACAAGCTTGGCGAAACGGTCATGCAGCTGCCTTGTATGGCCGATCTTTTCCTGGAGAAGGATCAATTCTTTTTGAATAAGATCATCTTCCTCATTTCTTCGTTTCGTTTTCTCAATCATGCTGCTGATGGTGCGGAAGTGATTCTTCTCTTCTTCGAACTGCTTTTCAATTTCCGCACGGTTATCAGCCCTTTGCATTTCTTCTTCCATCAATAAGATTTTGGGATTGTTGATCATTTCTTTTTGAAAGGAAAATTCTTTTGCCATTAAGCGGTTGACCCGTGAAATGAGGTGATCGAGGTTTCGAGTAGCTTTGCGGAAATTACCGTTTTTTATCAGCTGCATACTATACAGCTGTTCAATGGTGATCGAGAATTCCTCTGCCATTTCCCTGCTCATGAAAATCATCTCCTGTGAGACATCGGTGAGCTTGTAGACAATGGTTCCGCCCATCTCCAGGTTCGTATATAATTCATCCATCGTCACATAGCGGAAAACCTGAGTCTCCCATGATTGCCTGATTTCATCGTAATATAGGGCTTCAAAAGGTCTGCTGTACTCCTCTTTCCCCTGATACAGAAGCCCACTTGTGATCCGTTCAACCTGCTTCTCATCGGCCAAAAGCTTCATTTGCTTAATTGAATCTTCGACCATATACTTAATATCCGATTTTCTCCGATGATCATCATCATTCAATTCCCGATAAAAAATGGTAAGGAGCACCTGCATCAGAATCGTTTGGATATGAGGCTTCAGCTCTCCGACTTCCATTCCTCTCCCAAGCTCAAACAGCGGGTTCAATCGCTGCATCCGCTGGGCGAATCCTTCCCATGATTCGTTCACATCCATCTCCTCCATGTTTCAATTGTTAAGACTTCCTGAGGAATCCGTTTATTTTCCTGCCATAATTGCATTAAGAGTTCCTGCTCTTCTTCCGTAAACCACCTGAAGAACGCATCTCGGTATTTAAGATTTTGAAGCTGGCCAGATTTCTGTTCATTTCTTTGATCCAGACATTCAAGCATTTTACGATAAATCTTTAATGCAGGCTGAATGCAGCAATCCGGGTATTTTTCAATCAGCCGGGTCATGATCCCGTATCCTGCCGCATCAAGATCTCCTGCATAGTAGAAGAGATACGATTTAGCCGGAAAAATTTTAAAGAAAAACGAAAAGCTCCGTTCAATTTTAGTGCCTTCCCCATAAATGATGAGTTCCGGCTCATAATCAAGCAGATCACTTTCCAATAATTGAATGGAAGTATGAAAGAATGATAGTTTCTCGACAATCAGCACTCTCTGAATATCTTTGATTTCTTTTCCCTGCTTCATCCAAAATACAAAAGGCTCCCCGTTTTTCACTACTTTCAGCTGCTCTTCAGATACGCCAATTCGGGCTAAAAAGCCTTTTCCATCAGGAAAACTGACCCCGTCATGCAGGAATTCTTCATGGCCGAACAGCTCCAGGCTTCGTTCTTCTAGTGAAACGACTTCCCGTTCACCGCTGGATTGGAGAAAACCATATAAACTCTGAATACGGCTCCATTCCTCTTTCGTCTGCCATTCCGGGTGCCTTTCATAAAATGAAAAATCAAACAGATCACTCAGCTTCATCATCCCGAGCCGGTCCCATTTGTCGGCTTGAGCCTTCACATTAACCCAGTAATATAAAGGCAAAGACGGTGTTTTCCCATTGTGTTGATTATTATGTATAGGAGTCAGCTGCCCTTTATCTTGCAATGATTGAATGGCTTCATAAAACAGCGAATAACCATCCATTTCGTAATAATCATCCAGCAATTTTCGCAGCTGAAATTCTAAATCGTTTATGTTTAACTTCTTCTTTTGCTTCGGGTGCTGAATATCTTCAATGAAACTTCTCACCCTTGTTTCGATGATGTTGATTTTTTTCACCTTCTTAAACATCTTGGGGTCAATAGAGACCACTATTATCCATGAGGACATCATTTTTATTATAAACTAGTTGAGGAATTGATGGTAATTGGATTTTAAAATGGATGGTAGTAAATAGGTGCTTGCCCCACACTTGTTAACGTATAAATTAACAGAGGGCATGCACCTTTTTTTGGTAATCCTATTTGAGTTTGGAAGAGGCGAAGAGGACAACTTATAAAGATGAAAAAGTCTTTAGCACATTTTACTAAAGTTTGAAATAGTGTCTTTTGAATGCTATTTTATCGTAAAAAACAATTTTTACGAAATGTAGTTTCACTCACCAGACCATACTAGGTCCAGCATATAAAGTTGATTGTTTTAAAGGTTTATTAATGTTATATTTCGTTAGAAATCCCTGAACTTGTTGAAAAAACCATTTTGGAGCATTTGGGTGTATGTAATTTCATCAATTAACCGATTTAGATCCACATATAATCCGGCACCCTCTTCTTTGATAGATTCGTATATCGCCAAATCGAAGAATTTCCACCACTCACGCTGTTTTCTACTGAAGATGGTAGTTATGCAAAGGACATCAAGGGTTGTTCGTAGGGTTTTAAATATTTTATAGTCATAAAAAGTATGGATATCAATCCGTTCTTATGTCGGTAATTATGAGGGAGATCTAAGGAAATGTCCGTTTCCAACAGTTGGATATATATTTAAAATACCTTTTTTCCTTCATGTATTGAACCAGCTATTTATAATAGCCTGGTTCTTTCTTCGTTTTGGATTATTAGTAGAAATGGGAGCTGCCATATCCTCAAAAGAAATTAGGTTTTATTTTGTTCTGTTCTTAATGTAGTGGTTGAAAGAAAGCTTCATAAGCTTTTCGTGGATTTGCAAACCATTCTGCAACTTCATCTGCGATCTTTTGATTTTCTGCGCCCGATAACAGGGTTTGAACAACATGCTCAGGCAGTACCTGAGTCATTGCATTTGTCCATGCTGTTACTTCTTTTACAAATGTTTTTGTACGATTCCAATATGTCTCTCCAAGTTGGATGTCCCATTTTGAATTTCTATATTGTATCAAAGTCTCATACAATTGTTCAGCACAATGGGAAGAAAGATTACAGCCTTGGCCAGTAATCGGATCATTAAGAAAAACACTATCTCCACAACCAACTACTAGTTTGTTTTTAAACGTTACGTAAGGTTTTCTAATTACAGGCTTAATGGCAACCTTAAGAAAGGCATTTTCATCGGAAAGAGCAAAGATATCTAGTTCGATACGTTCATGGATATCTTGGAAATATTTTTTTGTTACATTTTTCATTTGATTTGTAAATTCTTTTTCGTGCTTAATTTCTTTAAATACATCTAACTCTCTGTCTGGAATTGCCATAATGAACAATATAGTAACAGGCCCTTGTTCTGTGATTGCAGGAATCTCAAACATTTCACCTATTTCAGGCAGAACTGTTACGCTTATACCAAGAGGATGAACTGGCTTCACCCCAAAAAATAACCAACGATGCATTTTCGTTGAGGCACTTGGAAGGAGAAAACTCCTTTTCAATAGGAAATGAAAAGAGAGGGCCCGATTTTCCAGTACAATCAATTATTAAATCAAACTCATCTACCAAACTTTCTACCCGTTGTTTATTTACTCTTAAAAGTCTAAAAGAGACACCCTTGCTTTCAAGATCCTTCAAACAGTGTGAAAAGTATAAACGCTGGTCAACAGATAATGCTGGCTCTTTTAGCTTTCCAACAAATAGTTTTTGATTACCAATTGTCATATGGATACTTTTGAGAAGAGTTTTATCTTCCCACTTTGGCATTTTAAAGCGATTTTCACGGGTTCTTGTTGAACCAAAGTGTACTTGGGTAGACAAAATTCGTCCATTTCGGATCTTATCCGAAGAGTTTGAGTGAATAACAGTCACATCAAATTCTTCTTTAAGAGAATAAGCCAGCTGTAAACCTGCTGTGCCACTGCCTATAATACATATTTTCTTTCTCAAGATTCTCTCCCCTTTGTTATTTGGTAGCCGTAAAGATAGTATAATAACATTGTTAATTTTCTGACTTTTATAGTCTAAATAAAACACAAAGTGATGTAAATGCGACGATTTATTTAATTTCCATATTTATGATGTCTAAGTCAACGATCGCTTTTTCCGCAATCTGGCCCGATTGCAGAATAAAAAATTCCTGTATATCAATACAGGAATTTTAACCAATCTTTTTTATAAATTATCGAACTTTATTTTAAATCAACAGCTGTTCAAAAGATTAGCTTAAATGGTATTTATGCCACTATCAGTTCTGTAAACGATGGCTGCCTGTATATTATTTCTTCAAGTCCTAATAAGAACAGTATATTTTGTTTGATTATATTTAGTGTGGACATTGATTCAGGAGCATTGATCCGCTCGCCATTTGAAAGATTTATTTTGTTACCCCCTTCCCTCTTTCTTGCATTAAGAAAGCTTGTGGAGTCTGCAAAGAATAGATTAAACTCCAGGAGCATTTCGTCTGCTAAGCCTAATCCATGAAAACAAACACTAGGGAGTCTCTTCTTGATTTATCGAGTTTATCCCTAACATGTTTGCTTCTTAGGAAAGGTACACAACAGCCTAATCCTAGCTTTTATCGCTAAACAGATATTAAAGGCTGCAATAAATATGGAAAAACAACTTTAAACCAAACTTCTTATAGATGAATGAATCTGCTGCCAAGGCTGTTGCAAAAGAATTAGTTTATTCCGAAGTAAAAGGTCAATACTCACACGGAGCTAGGATTTATTTAATGGGAAAAGGTATGTAAAGATGCTCATATAGGGGGAGCGTGGAAGGACCCAACCACAATCAAAAACCCCGGAAGTAAAAAGACTAGGTCAGGCACCTATGATATTGAAAAGTTGCTGCGTATTTTGCAGAAAAAGCATATGAAAAGGCAAAGAAAGATGGTTCTAGGCATCAAATCACTCAACGCAGTCGACATCAACTAAATCCTCCTTAGATAAAACAGGGAAGCCATTATCATCTAAAGATTTAAAAGATAGTAAAGGTGTAAAGCAGCGAAGATATTATGATAAAAATGGAAAAGCGGACTTAGATATTGATTAACGTCATGCCGGAAATTTTAAATTCAAAATATCTAATTTTAAAAATTAAATTTAGTATTTTTTTGCTAACAAAAAACGCGGAGCCTATGCTGTCCGCGCTTTTTAAAAACAAACGTATGTGATTACCGTTCTTCATAATATCATGAGAAAAGATCAATGATTTGTAACTAAAAAGATCTCCAAATTTTAGCCCCTTTTTATCAAGGACCTCACATATCATTTGTTATTATTTTTTATTGAAAATCCAGTTATTAATATCAGACTGTACGCCCAAAGCAGCCAGGAAGCGAATAAAGGAAGAGAATCATTAGTTAAATTCGGAAACACTTTTGCAAAATAAATAATGCTTAATATATCCAGCAGCATTCCTGGGAGAGCAATTTGCACAGCTGCCTTTAAACGTTCTGTTTCTGGAATTTCCCTAAAATAATAGTAAGGATAGGTTGCAATTATAATCAAAGGAATCGCCAGAATAAAAATCGAGAGGACTAAAAATACCTGTCCAGGAATTAAAAAGTTTGTCCAAATAAACGGAATAATATAGTTGCTGACATCCATAATAAAAAGCCCCATGCAAAGTTAATCATAAAATACACCTCCTGCAAAGATGTGCTTTAATATCCGCTGGAAATCATTTACCTCCTGCTAATAATTGGTGAATTTTATGTGAAGATTCTTCAGGTCGTACCCTGCATCAGGAAATTCTTTTTCTTACTGGTACATATAAATCAACCTTACATTTCCCCTCTTCATCTTCAGCGGGACTATTCAAATTAAACTCAAGGTTGTACCGATCGTAATCCGGTTCATATTCGCTATTGGGCAGCCATTCCCCAAACATGTATTGGTAGGCGCCATTCAATTTATCAGGGATATCATAGAAACGATACAGAGCATAATCTCCGCCAGGCAGCTTTCTAAATTTCACTTCTTTATGTTTTTCTTTATCAAAACCATCGGGAATGGTAACACAGGCATCGTGGCGGCAATCCTTGCTTTCCACCAGTTCAGGATTATCCAATGAAATGCCGATAAAAGATTGCTTCGGCGGCCTCAGCCCATTGGTGTTTGCCCAGCTAATCAAATCTCCCCAATGATCCTGCAGTTCAAAATAACTTCCGGTACGCCTGATAAACGCAACTTCAGTTTGGGGTAATTCCATTACAATGATATTCATTTTCATATCTCCTTTATGGAAGTATTTACCTCAAACAAATTTCGCTATCTTTCTTAAATTTCCTCCTCCCTTTGCTTTTTTTGCCAATAAAAAAAGCGCGCAGCTTTTATGACTGTACGCGCTTTTATATAGCAAATGCATGATTGCCGATTTTTTTCACAACTTCACGTGAAAAGATCCACTGGCTTGTAGCTGTTTCAGGGTTATAAAAATATAGGAGCTCCTCGTTTTTCTCCTTATCAACAAGAGCTGTCTCAACGGCCTGAACTGCTTCATTACTTGCCGGTTCATTGATGGAACCATTTTGAACAGGTTCAAAAGCATTCTTTTGATAAATAACATCCTTGACTGTATCCGGGAATTGTTCATGCTCGACACGATTCAGCACCACGTCAGCAACCGCAACTTTCCCTTCAAACGGCTCCCCTTTTGCTTCAGCCTGTACAAGTCGGGCAAGCAGCTTTTTTCTTCCTCTCTGATGAAGCGATGATCCGTTGATGATGACTCCTTCGCGTCAATCTCAACTTTTTTATATGTCAGTGTTTCTGCGGCTTTTTGATCCACTGTCTCAGCATCAAAATGATCAGCAGGAAACACGCTATATGAACCCATTATGAGTGAAATGGCAGCAACAAACGTTACTAAATTTTTCATTTGTAAACCTCCTGTTTGTAGTTTTTAGGCAAAAACAGGCCACTTACAAGGCTAACAGGTTTACAGGGATAACTCATTAGTGAATCTATGGGAGAATTACCAATCTAGAAAATGGAATTTTTAATTTGCTATTGTAATAACTTAACTTATATATTTGTTATAGGATGACTTATAAAAAAATATTTTTACGAATCGGTTCAACAGGTATAAAAATAAATTGAAAGAGGTGTTACTTTAATTGAAAGTACTTGAAACAGATCGATTAATTCTTCGCTGGTTAACACCAGATGATGCAGCCTTTATTCTGGAACTTTTAAATGAACCTTCATGGATTCGTTTTATTGGAGATAAAGGTGTACGTACCCTTGAGGATGCTAAGAAATATATTGTTGCCGGCCCAATGAAAATGTACTCCCAGATGGGCTTTGGCCTTTTTATGGTTGAACGAAAGGAAGGAAGCATTCCTATTGGAATGTGCGGATTGATAAAACGGGATACTTTAGATAATGTTGATATTGGCTTTGCTTTTTTATCCAAATATCATAATAAAGGTTATGGTTACGAGTCAGCTTCTGCTACATTGAAATATGGTCATGAACAACTCGCTCTTAAGCGGATCCTGGCCATCACATCCTTAGACAACCATGCTTCCTCCCGGCTGCTTGAAAAAATCGGGATGAAATATGAAGGAACGATTATTTTGGATAAGGAAAAGCTTAAATTGTTTGCATCCGAAAAATAAGTTCTTGGAGTATTTTTTCTATCCTTTAAAAAAGGTGTCTCCCCCACTCATTAAAAATTATGCAGGGGCAGACACCTTCTTTCAAACTTAAATATCCATTAAATTTCCCATCAGTTTTTCCTTTGTCGCTTCATCCGCAAAAGAAGCTTCCACACTATTCATATATATTTGTTTATAATCCTCAGCACTCATAGCAAATTCATTTGAGACTATATCACATTCCTTTGTCATTGTTGTATCTGATACCGTTCTGTTGTCCGTATTAACTGTTACTTTTATGCCATCCTTATGGAAGTCGTAAATGGGATGATCGCTGAATTGGTTAACAGCTTTGGTTTGAACATTACTGGTTGGGCATAGCTCTAGCACCACTTGTTTTTCCTTCACAATTTGGTACGCCTCTTCACAGTCTTTAATAAATACACCGTGTCCAATTCTTTCAGCTCCCAGCCATTCAACGGCCTCCAGCACATTTTTACCGATTCCCGTTTCACCGGCGTGGATGGTAACTTTGTATCCATATTCTCTGGCCAGTGCGATCGGTTCAATGAATTTTCCGCAGAAGCCTTCCTCCTCGGATGCACATAAATCGATTGCGACAACCCCTTTTCCGAGGAATGCCTTTCCCTTTTCGACGACCTCAAATGCACTTTCCACACTCATCGTTCGCATACATGACAAAATGATATTTCCTTTAATATCAAATTCTTCTTCTGCTTCTCTCATCCCTTCAATCACACTTTGGATGATTTCTTCTACGGTTAATCCCTTTCGCGTATGAAGTAATGGGGCAAAGCGGACCTCCATGTATTTCACATTTTCCTTTGCTGCATCTTCAAAGAGCTCAAAGGAAATTCTTTTTAAATTTTCCTTTGACTGCATGACTAAGTTTGGAATGGAGAATCTTTTTAAATATTCATCCAGGGAATCGCAATCCAACGGGGCAATTAGTTCTTCTTTGATTTTTTCTTTATCAAAGGAAGGCAGGCTAATGCCTTCTCTTTTGGCGATATCTATGATGGTTTCTGGTCTGACACTCCCGTCCAAATGGCAGTGAAGTTCAATTTTAGGCAAAATAGTAAAATTCATAGCTGGACCTCCTAGATTTTTTACAAAAAAATTCCTGATTACGAAGAAAATACAGCACATGTATCTTCTTCGTAATCAGGAATTATTGGTTCCTGGTAGAGACCTCCAAACCATATTATTGGAGTTATACGAATGAAAGTATTTCATTAGGTTTTTTTAAAGGATAAATAATATTAGCTTTTTTGTCAATCACTTTTTTAAAGCTTTAGCAGCTCTTCAATATGCCCTATTGCACTATGAAGCCGTTCCTTATAATCTCCGCTCAGGGTTTTGTAATCAATCTTATGATTGTTCAGCAGTGTTTTTAGAGCATCGTTGTTTTGGAGCCTTATATCGTGCTCTCCATGAACACGAAGTCCATCGTCCACCCATTTCACATCAGGTTCAAGGTATAGCCAAAGGTCATAATCCTGCAGGCTCGCTATTTCATCCAGCACTGTTTGATGCTCATTGTTGTATAGATTTGAGTAAAATTGAGTCACGATTGCCTCTGTGTCGATAAAAACAATCCTATTCGCTTTTTCAATCGCCTTCATTTCTTCAAGCTTATGGCCGTAAGCGATTTTGTGGTAATCTTCCTTCACTATGATACCTTCGCAGCCGCCTAGTTCTTCACATACAATTCGGCCATATTCCTCAACATAGGAAGTATTATAAACTTTAGCAAGATTTCTTGTCAGGGTAGATTTCCCGCAGCTTTCGGTTCCTACCAAAACAACCTTTTTAACGAAATAAGGTTTAACAAAGTCAGGAATGTACTCCCAATGATGAAAGACGCCTTCATTACGGATCGCTGTTGCTGATATATTCACATGTCCCCGATTCGGATCAATCAATTCGTGTTTCGCCTCAGGATAAAGTTCATTAAAGATATCGCTATATTCATACTCTGAACTAAAGACATAATCAATGTGCTTTCCAATTGCCTTTTTTATATTCCCGGCACCTTCAGCCCAGTTGTAATCTTCATTCCCCTGATCGTCTTGAATGGAAATGACCTTAACATGCGTCATATCTTTTGTTAATTGACTGAGCCACCGCAAACGGATCTGAGGCGGAATATAATCCATTTTAGAACGCTGGCACAATTGCCTGTCACGCAGTTCGCTATGGGACAGTACAACGTACAGTTCGTCAACGATGGATGAGGCCTGCACGATGGCATAGACGTGGCCAAGATGCAGGGGGAGAAACTTGCCTCCAATAAACCCAACTGTCATTTAAACCGCCTCCTTATTCTGTTTCACATATAATTTCCGCCAGTTGATATAACCATAAATGCTGTTGAACAGGAAAGCAGTCCACATGACTAGCATCGAAAAGTCATTGCCTCCCTGTGAGATGAGAGCACTTGCCCAAAGAATAATGGATAATACATTAACGGAAATCCACAGGAGCCATTGCTCCGCAAATCTCTTCAGCATCAGTATCTGCGCAGTTATTGAAAGGACGTTTGTAGCTGAATCCGTCCAGACAAAATTGCCCTCTAAATATCTAAGGAAATACCCATATCCAATTGTAAGGACGACAATGGATACTAATGTATAGAGCCAGCCCTTTGTTGTCAGACTATTAACCTTCACATCTTCCCCTTTAACATCCCGATTTGTTTTATGCTGTCTCCACAGATAAATCCCGATAAATTGCACCGGAAAATAAAACAGGGCATTGAGCATGGCTTCTCCATAAAGACCATAACCGTAAGCAATATAAGCATAAGTTAAGGTCTGCACGATACCAAAGTAATAGTTTGCAATCTTCCCCTTCGCCACCAGAACCACACATAACATCCCGCTTATGGATGATATGAGGCCTAGAAGTGAATCTGACCAGGCAAAGAAAAGATAAATGTTAACCAACGTAAAAGTGATCAGCCATATAATTTCAAACCGCGTCCAGTTCTTAAAAATCCCCATGTGAATCTCTCCCCTTATATGATTTGCTTTTCACCCTTGCAGCTTATTTCTATACACGGACACAATCGGCTGGAAGTCATTAAATCGATAAAGCTGAGCCGGCGTCTTGGAATATCGGTTCGATTTCTTAGGCTTCCCGTCTTCAGATACCGCTTCAATAAAAGGAAGTGTCGGTGCTTTTCTGAAAAAGGCAGCATCAGTCGAGATCGAAGGATCATCCAAAACTGTCAATAAGACGCCCTGAAGTTCAGAAAGCACAAATTCCTCCGGAAGAAAATGCTTAGCAAGTGTTGTGAGTGCCATATCTTTTTTAATAAACCAAAGTGCATCATCCATAATGGTCCGATGATCGAATGCAAGATCAAGTTCAAGTGCCTCTTCAAGAGTAAACAGCCCAATTTCAGAAGCATCATAAGTCTTTTTCCGGCTCCTTAATGCCGCTTCATTTGCAATGACATAATGTGCATTAGACATAATCCATCCCCGCAGATCCCGGCCAGGAGAATCATAGACACCAAAATGCTTTATTTTCAGCCCTTCCACTCCGGTTTCCTCGGCTAACCTTCGCTCTGCTGCCTGAAACGCTGTCTCATTGGGACGTACAAATCCTCCCGGGAGTGCCCACTTTCCTGCTTCCATATTTGGATTTCCATCATGGTCCAGCTCGCTTCTTTTAATCAGCATGATTTTCAATTCTTTTTTGGAGGTTTATATTCTCCCGAGAGCTTAGATGTAATTGTAAAAACCGCTATATCACTTGTATAACCGTCTGGGGTAATATATTTATTCTTCAATTTTGTTCACCTCATTTTTAATTAACATTTTGTTAATTGTTAATTAAAATATATTCCATAATTTGCTGTTAGTCAAGATAATTTTACAAAGAGGATTTCTTTTAAGAGAAAGATGCTTATTACCTTAGTTCATTTACCTTTTAACGCATTTTTGAGCATAAAAAAAGAAAGTGCCAAATGATTAGACACTTTCTTTTTTATCTTAATGCTGATTTTTAACTACTTCTTGACCACGGACATTCCACGTTACAGCGAATATGATGGCTGCAAGGACACAAGATGCGGTTAACAGCATAAATCCTGCATCCCATCCAGATGCATCTACGATAACACCCATTAACGCATTAGCTGTTACAGTACCTCCGAGGTAACCAAACAATCCAGTTAATCCTGCTGCAGTTCCGGCAGCCTTTTTAGGAACGAAATCAAGTGCCTGAAGGCCGATTAACATTACCGGTCCATAAATAAGGAAACCGATCGCAATCAAACAAATCATATCGATCGTTGGATTTCCTGCAGGATTAAACCAGTAAACAAGAACAGCGATCAATACTCCCAGCATAAACACAAAGCCTGCAGGACCACGGCGCCCTTTGAAAAACTTATCTGAGATCCAGCCGCATAATAGTGTTCCTGGTATACCCGCCCACTCATATAGAAAATAGGCTACGCTGGACTTGCTCATATCGAACCCTTTTTCTTCGCTCAAATAAGTTGGTGCCCAGTCCAGTACACCATAGCGGACGAAATAAACGAAAATGTTTGCAATAGCAATGGCCCAAACCCATTTATTATTTAATACATACTTGAAAAGAATTTCTTTTGTTGTTAATTCTGTTTCAAAAGTTTTCTTGGTTTTACTTGGATAATCATTGCGATATTCTTCAATGGATGGCAGCCCAACCGATTGAGGAGTATCACGAATGAGGAAGTAGGCAATGAATGCAACAACAATAGCTACAAGTGCAGGTAATATAAATACACCTTCATAGCCTGAAGAAGAGCTTCCGGCTATGCCTGCGAACATCGCTGCACCCGCCACGGCAAGAGGTGCCATCAGCCCCCCGCCGACATTATGGGCTACATTCCAAATGGCTGTTTTGTTTCCTCTTTCATTGATGCTGAACCAGTGTACAAGAACACGGCCAGATGGCGGCCAGCCCATTCCCTGGAACCAGCCATTTAAGAAAAGCATAATAAACATAATAGCAACAGACGAAGTAAAGAAAGGAACAAACCCCATTAATAAAGAAATAATAGCAGATAGAATTAACCCTGCAGGCAGGAACATCCTTGGATTGCTCCGGTCTGAAAAGGTCCCCATGACAAATTTACTGATGCCATAGGAAATAGAAATAGCAGATAGCGCAAAGCCAAGTTCAGTTTTGGAAAAACCTTCTTCAATAAAGTAAGGCATGGCCAGTGAGAAGTTTTTCCGGATCAAATAATACGCTGCATAACCAATGAAAATTCCCAGAAATACTTGAAATCTAAGTTTTTTATACTCAGAATCAATTTGTTCTTCAGGCAATCTTTCAATTGGGGGAGCAGGCTTAAACAGTTTGAACATTTAGGTTCCCCCTAAGATAGATTTGACAACAATATTAACTGCTAAAAAAACAAAACCCATACTTTAATAACACTTCCAGGAATGGAAGTGCAAAAAAGCATGGGTTCTCCGTTTCTCCACCATAGTTAACTTGTTATGTCACAATTCTAGTATTATTTGTAAACGTTGTCAATAGCCTATAAAACTATTTAGATTGTTTTCGATAGGTACAAAAAAGGTGCCTGCCCTCTTAATCTTTAAGGGCCAGACACCTAAATCCATACCTATAGCTTCACTTCAACTGGCTTAACTGCCGTTTCTGCTTCACTTTTTACAGCAGGTTTCTTCGACCAATAAGTCGCAAGAATCGGCCCTGAAATGTTATGCCAGGCAGCTGCCAGCACACTTGGAAGTGCTGCCAATGGACCAAAGTGTGCAGTTGCAAGTGCAACACCTAAACCGGAGTTCTGCATTCCAACTTCAATGGCAATCGCTCTTCGGTTTACTTCATCCTGCCCAAGCACTTTTCCTGAAAAATAGCCAAGCAGGAGTCCGAATCCATTGTGAAGCATGACGGCTGTAAAAATCAGAAGCCCAGATGCGGCAATGGTTGCTGAATTGCCTGAAACGACTGCAGCTACAATTGTGATAATAGCTGCTACCGAAATAAGCGGTAATATAGTTAAGCTTTTTTCAACGGCCACAGGGAAGAATTTCTTGATGGCCAGACCTAGAACAATCGGTACAATGATAACCTGGACAATAGACATAAACATGGCTACAGCATCAACCGGCATCCATTGGCCGGCAAGCATCAGGAGAAGGAGCGGTGTCATGATCGGTGCCAATAGAGTTGAAACGGAAGTCATAGCGATGGATAACGGTACATTTCCCTTTGCCAGATACACCATAACGTTAGAAGCCGTTCCCCCAGGTACACACCCAAGCAAAACAAGTCCTGCTGCCAATTCCGCCGGCAAATTCAACAGTTTTGCAATGACGAAAGCGACCAGCGGCATGATGATGAACTGTGCACAAACTCCGATTAACACAGGCAATGGTTTGGTAAAGATGATTTTAAAATCGACTGCCTTCAGTGTAAGCCCCATTCCAAACATGACGACGCCGAGAAGGATGGTGATATAGCCCCCAATCCCAAAAATGGGTCTGGAAACATAAAGGCAATAACCGATGTTAAGATAACCCACACGGCAAAATATTTTCCGGCAATGGTACTGACCGCTTCTAATACCTTCATATCATCACGCTCCTTCTTTAGTCTTTAAGATTTTATTTGGATTAAAAAGGTTTTCTGGATCGAGTGCCTGTTTGATTTTTTCCATCACTTGCAGGGCTTGCCCATGTTCTTGTTGCTGATATTTCTGCTTGCCTACACCCACTCCATGCTCACCTGTGCATGTTCCGCCCCGCTCAAGAGCATAGAGGACAATTTGTTCATTGAACTTTTCTGCCTTAGCCACCTCATCCGGGTTACTCATATCAATCATGAGAAGTGTATGATAATTTCCATCTCCCACATGACCGACGATGCCTCCAGGAAGCCCCAGTGAATCTACCGCTTCCCTGGCATGGCTGATAGCGCCAGAAAGTTCTGAAATCGGAAGGCATACATCTGTCACCATCATTTTCTTACCGGGATGGCCGTGGATATAAGCATAAGCAAGGTTATGCCGGGCCTCCCACAAACGATTTCTTGCGGCATTATCTGTTTCAAATTCAATATCGAGGCAACGGTGGTCCTCAACTATTTCTCTTGTGAATGCGACATCCTGTTTCAAGCCGGCTTCATTGCCGTGAAATTCCAGAAAGAGTGTTGGACTTTCGTTATAGTTTGTTTCACTGAACAGGTTCACCTGCTTCATGGATGGTTCATCGACAAGCTCCACCCTGGCAATCGGAACACCTGCCTGTAATATGGATACAACCGCTTCAACCGCATCGTTCAAGGATGGAAATGAGGCTCTTGCAGCCATCACATGCTCGGGAATTCCATATACTCTTAATGTCAATTCCGTAAAGCAGCCAAGCGTCCCCTCAGAACCAACAAATAAACC
Source organism: Cytobacillus pseudoceanisediminis (assembly GCF_023516215.1). NCBI lineage: Bacteria > Bacillati > Bacillota > Bacilli > Caryophanales > Bacillaceae > Cytobacillus > Cytobacillus pseudoceanisediminis. The sequence continues at coordinate 2,003,829 of NZ_CP097349.1, forward strand.
ATTCAAATGGTATCCCGATGAAGATTTAGCAGCTAAATTTCCTGTATGTATGATCGACCCATCAGCCAGAACCACTTCCATATCACGCACCTGATCACGCATGACTCCATATTTGACCGATGTTGTTCCGCTGGCATTGGTTGCCGCCATTCCGCCAAGCGTAGCATCCGCTCCCGGATCCACAGAGAAAAACAATCCATATTTTTTCAATTCCTTATTAAGCTGCGTGCGTGTCACACCAGGCTGTACACGGACAAGAAAATCATTTTCACGCACTTCCAGGATTTTATTCATTAAGGAAAAATCAATCGTAATTCCATGTTCGTAAGGTATGACATGCCCCTCGAGACTGGATCCCAGACCAAAAGGAACGATGGGAACTTTATATTGGTTTGCCAGCTTTACAACTTCACTGACCTGCTGGGCTGTTTCAGGAAAAACCACAATATCAGGAAGGCTCTCCTTATGGTAGGATTCATCCCTTCCATGCAATTCTCTTACTGTCTGATTTTCTGTTACCTGCTGCTCAGAAAGAACCTCCTTTAAAGCATGTACGAGGCTCATACTAGCTGTTTCCATCCTATACTCCTTCTTTCTTCTGCTGAAAATTTGGTCAAACCAATGGTATAATTGGTCCAACAAGTTAAGTCAATTATACTAACTTATCAGAAAAATTCAATTATTAATTTAATTATTTTTTCATTATTGATTAATAGATTTTAGGTCTGTTACATTTAGAAAAGTGAATGAGGCCTATTTTGAAAAGAGGTTACGGGGAATGTCGGAGAAAAAAAGACCTATCTGGTTTTAGTAGATAAAATTATAGAATGCTATTTAGGAGGAACTCTCAAACCGGGTGAAAGACTGCCTTCAGAAAGAGAATTGGCAGGCCAATTTAATGTCAGCCGGACAACCATCAGAGAAGCCCTGAGAACCATGGAACTGAACGGGCTCATCGATATCCGCCAGGGAGGCGGAAGCTACGTTAAAGTCTCAGATGTCCATTCAAGAAAAGAGGAAATCATCACAGCTGTCAAAGTAGAAAATCCGCTAGTATATGAAATGCTGGAGCTCAGGCGTGCACTGGAAGTCGAATCCTCCTTCCTTGCTGCCAAAAGAGCCACTTCTGTAGACCTGGAGAAGCTGCGTATAGCTTTGAATCATATGGCTCTGTCCAAACAAGACCCGGTGTTAGGGTTAAAAGCCGACCTTGACTTCCACATTGGGATTGCCGAGGCTACCCATAATTCGATTTTCATTGAATTGATACATACCCTCAAAGGACATATGGAAGATACCATTAAGGCTACACAGAATCATCGCTTTAAGGATCCCTCTCGTTACGAGGATACAATGGAAGAGCATAAGGAAATTTATCTGGCTATTGCCTCTGGGAATGGGGATAGAGCGAAGGAGTTGATGGAGGGGCATATTACGAAGATACGGGAAGAATTGGTGGCGTCGATGGTGTTTAGGATAGGAAAATGAAAAATGATAAGTTCCCTGCCCCTTTTATTGAAAAAACCGGTGTGTAAGAAAAATCTCCAAAAGTGCCTGCCCCAGTTTTAAAAACCAACCGGGGCAGGCACTTGTTTTCTCCCGCTCCATATTCGGACTTAGAATGCTTTTCGCTGATAAATAACTGTAGTAACTCCCCAGGAAACCGCATAGAAAGTTAAGATTACAGCTGCTGCTCCCATATATAAAAGCTGGGTGGATAGACTGAAAATAAAATCTGTAATCACCGTTAGGTTTTCGTTAATAAACGACACAATAGGCCCAGATAGATATGTTAAAAGCAGGAAACTTATAAGAACGACAGTAGTAATATAGCCTGATTTAAATAGATGAAATAACGGGAAGGTAAACGCAGCAAATAATAAAAATAAGCCACTGCCAATTGCAATATCAGTAATGGAAAAAGGTTTATTAAAAGCCAGCAAAGCCAAACTTGCGATCCCAGTTGAAAGAATCATATATAGGAGTGCACCAAGATAGCGCGATGCGATAATTTCCCTGCGTGTGTAAGGCAAGGAATTTAACAATATATTGGTCTCTGCTTTTTCATCATAAGCATAAGTGTTAAATGGAATGAAGATACTTGCAACCAGAAAAATTAGAGCAGGCTGAGCCCCCATTATAATAAAGAATAAGATAAAAGGAATAAAGATTAACAGCTGTCTTTTCTGGAGGATAACATCACGTCTGATTAAATTAAACATGGTGTACGCCCCCTTTAAAGGAATACATAATATCTTCCAGAGAAGCGCGTTCAATGACAACTGTGTTTCCGAACGTATTTTTCACCGCATTGACATTGGCAGTTAAGGCCTGGAATCCCGTTGGTGCACGATGAATATGGACAAACTCTTTTTCCGTGTCTCGATCCAGGAGGTCCAATCCGCCTTTAACAAGTGCATAGTTTTCAGCTATGTCGTGAATGGACTGATTAAAAACCAGTTTCCCACCCTGCATAAAAGCTATATAATCTGCAATCCGATCTAAATCTGTTGTAATATGCGTAGAGAAGAAAATGGTACGGCTGCCATCGATCATCAATTCCTGTAAAAGATCCAGCAGCTCGCGTCTAAAAATGGGGTCCAAACCTGCTGTTGGCTCATCCATAATAATCAGCTCCGCCCGATGTGAAAGTGCTATTGCTAAGGATGCCTTCATTTGCATTCCTTTTGAGAAGGTTTTAATTGCTTTATTAAGAGGCAATCCGAATGTTTCAATGTATTGATCAAACAGTTCATCATCCCAGTGTTTGTAAGCTGGTGCTACAATACGTTTGATATCTCTCAAGTTCAGTCCTTCAAAAAAGACATTTCCATCGTACACAAAACCAATGCGCTCCTTGATCGCCTTCTCATGATTCTTGTAATCCAGCCCAAAAATGTTTATTTCCCCGGCATCCGGCTTTAACAGATTCATCATCATTTTGATGGTAGTCGACTTACCAGCCCCATTTGCCCCGATAAACCCTGTTATAAAGCCTTGCTTCACTTGCAAATCAATATTTTTAACTGAAAAATCTTTGAAATGTTTCGTTACATTTTTTAACTCCACTACATTTTCCATATTCTCACTCCTCATATAAAATCTTCATCAATTCCTGCAGTTCATCGAAAGTCAGGCCAATTTCTCTGCTATTGGTAATGACTGCACTCAGCTGCTCTTCAATGACCTTCAGTTTTTTCTCTCTAATTACCTCTAGATTTTGCTCTGCGACAAAAGAACCTTTTCCCACAATGGAATAGATAAAGCCCGCCTTCTCCAATTCCTCGTAGGCACGCTTTGTCGTTATTACACTAATTTGCAGATCTTTTGCAAGTTGACGTATGGAAGGCAATGCAGTACCCTCTTGCAGATCACCTGCTAAAATAGACGATTTAATTTGATTCGTAATTTGTTCATAAATCGGCTCCTTTGAACTGTTGGAAATAATGATTTGCATGCCAATCCCTCATCTCGAAATAAGTGCCATTATTATTGTTACATTTGGATCAAAGTTATTATTTCACACCCTAATATATTGTGTATATACTATATATACACTATACACACGTATTTTGCAATAGTTTCCATTTTGGTGAAGTAAAAAAGCGGGCAACCCTTATTGGGTTCCTGCCTCATCTTTTATAATAAGTTCTGGCTTGACCTGTACTTCCTCTTCCAAATACTTTGTTGTGCTATACCCAAAAAAATCAAGACTTTTAGGAATCACATTATCTCCTAGTATCTTCGTTTTTTGAACAGTAATGAAATGACGCGGCTGTTCCATCTCTTCATACAAATTAGGTGTTATATTTTTCATATCATATTCTTTTCCATTCCTGTCGACAAAGATTCCTTCTTGGTCCATCTCCATCGAAGAATCATTACCCTCCTCAGTCACGATCATGAAATGAAGCGATTCATACATTCGATTCTTAATATCATGATTACTGAAGATAACAGTAGTAGGCTGTCCAATTTCAACCTTATCTATGGAGATCGTACTGCCTGCGTATTCAATGGATTGCGGATATTTCCCGCCTGCATCCAATTTGAAACTTTTCTGATCATCAATTGATAGATTCACACTGTCAAAATGAATCTTTACCTCTTTTGTTTCTTTTTCAAAAAGAGGTTCAAAGTGCGCTTGTAACTTGCTCCACTTTAAATCAGGCTGTCCATGCACGTAGGAACTTCCATATAAATCGGCTTCTACTAATTTATTACTAATCTCCATATCTTTAAAATTCATAATGTCTATCCGCTTTTCCTGCTGTTCGTTTTTGAAACCATACTGCAGGATTGTCGCAGTCGGAGCAAGAATTAGTTTATCCAGTTGAACCGGAACGCCCTCAATTTCTATTTCTTCATCCAATGCATACTCGACAGAAGGCTGTTTTTTTACTGGAATATCAAAGTCCCACTCCCCATTCTCCGGTTCCATATTCACATAAGAATCAGAAGGATCACGGACCAGTTTCATCACCTTATTAATGTTAAGCTTAATGGTATCACTTTCTTTTTCAGAGGCCTAAGACTAAATTTTCCATGATAGACGTTCTTTTCTTTATTATTTATTTCCGATTCAGTATCAGGAAGATAGAACCTTGGATACGTATTTGCCATCATGATTTCACTTTCGCCCTCTATAAAAACCCCATCATCAAAGTTAATCATATATTGATTATTTTCATTTGCATCTTCAATCTCATAAAATATAAGAGTCTGGATATCATCAGCTATTGCACTCTTAATCTTTATTTTCACCCCACCACTTTCTGCTTCCAGGTTCAGCCTTTCACCCACATCCTCCTGCAGAAAGGCACGCAGCTCCTGATTTTCTTCTGTCCAGGTGTAATAAAGCTTTGAAAAGACACCTGAAAAAATCCCTGCAAAAATGGCTAGAACGAATATACTTGCGGCAATTATGCCATTTCTTTTACGTTTATTGTTCTTTTGCTGAATATGCCTTTCCCTTTGTGCAACTCGTTCTTTGATATTTCCAATAAAACCATCAGGTACACGGAATTTCTCAATCGCTTCAGTAAAGCCCACCATAACTTCCTGTAAGGCTGCTAAATCCTCCTGGCAGTCCTGGCAATGATAGATATGCATTTCAAAATCAATTTTTGCGGGCCGTTCCAGGTTTCTCTCCAGATAATCAACGTAAAGCTTTCGATACTCATTACAGCCGTGATAGTGCTCTCCATATCCCATTCCGTTTCTGAGTGACTGAAGTCCTGAAAATAAAAGCTCCTTAACCTGTTCGGAAGAAACCTGGAGAAGCTGTGCTGTTTCGTCCTTTGAAAGTCCTCTTATGTATGTTAAACCTAGTACTTCTCTTTCCTTCTCTATTAACTTATGAAGTTCATGAAATATCTTTTGATGGGAATCACTTTCCTCCGAAGCTTGTAAACTTTTATTAAGAGAAAGTTCCCTGCAGATATGGATAAAAATAGATAAAACCCATATTTCGAAAGATGTGCTGCTTTTAAACCTAGGCAGCTCCTTATGCACCTGTAAAATGGCCCGATAAAAGGCTCCTCTATCTTGCGTTGATTCCCAAGATAGGACCAGCCAATTGCATATAAGGATCGCTGATGCTGTTCGAACCAGTTAACGATGGATTCTATGTCTTTTACTCTAATCTTCACTGGTAAAATGGGATTATTTTTTACTGGGATGATCAAGACCATTCTCCCCTCTATGTATGCCTAATTATTTATATACTGGCTTTATTATAACGATTAAAGTGATATTATTCACCAAAATTTGGATAAGAAAGACAAATTAAAAAACTCCTTTACAGAAGTTCTGCAAAGGAGTTTTCCCAATGAAAAGCTATCGATATCCCTCAGCATTGGCCGGTTTCCCCGCCTCCTGGACCTCCACCAGATATCTGAAGGCATCCGGCTGCGAACCGTCCAGATCTTGAAAGTTGTACATTTTAGCCAGCTGGCCACTGGAATAGGAGCCGCCGTTTAACCGTTTTTTATCTGGATCTTTTGCAATGGCACTAATCGCTCTTCCTATATACCTTGGTGTTTCAGAGATCACAAAATGAGGCTCCTTAACGGCAGCATCTCTCCAGTTCTCCTCTGTTACCCCAAACACCTCCAGCATGATTTCCGAACGCATCCAGCCGGGTGAAACAGCAACCGCTGTGCAATCATAAGGAGCAAGTTCATGTGCCAACGCTTTGGCCATCCGGATAACCGAGCTTTTAGCCAAATCATAAAATAGAGACAGACGGTAACGATTTTGATTGTACTCCTCTGTTCCGTCTGTGATTTCCGCAACTAATCCGCCTTTATTTTTAATCAGGAGCGGGAGGGCATAATGACTTGTGATAATATGGGTATCAATCGCCAGACGAAGCATTCTCATCCCCTTCTCCAGGGAATGCTCCCAGACAGGAATATCCCATTCCATCAAATTTTCGCTTCCCCATATATCATTGACGAGGATATCCAGCCTTCCCTGTTCTTTCTCAATTCTTTCAATCAATGACTGCACCTGATCAGGTATCAGATGATCCACTTGGACAGCAATACCTTTACCGCCAAGTTCGCTGACTAATTCAGCTGTTTCTTCAATGGTTTCCTTGCGGCCATATTCCGACATCTGATTTCGTGTCGTACGGCCTGTAACATACACAGTCGCACCTGCAGCTCCCAGTTCCATGGCAATGCCGCGGCCAGCTCCCCTTGTTCCTCCGGCTACCAATGCTACCTTGCCATTTAATGATATCATTCCTATCTGCCCCCTTTTGTGTTATATCTATACTATAATCATTAATGTTGACATCTAATGTCATATTTAACATTTTTATTGTCCAGGAGTGAACAGAATGCGGGCAGACAGACTCATTTCTATATTATTATTGCTTCAAAATAACGAAAGAATGACCACAAGGGAATTGGCAAAAGAATTGGAGGTAACAGAGCGGACCATACACCGGGATATGGAAGCATTAAGTGCTGCAGGCATTCCTGTCCTTGCTGAACGCGGAAAATTTGGCGGATGGAAACTGCTTGAAAAATACAGAACAAATCTTACAGGTTTAAAAGCAGATGAAATCAAAACACTGCTTCTATCCCCTTCTTTCGAGCATCTTGCGGACCTTGGAATCAGTGAGGAATGGAAAGAAGCACGCCAGAAACTCCTCGCGGCCATTCCTGCTCCCCTGAAAGAGGATGTTAAAGACATTTCCAATCGGATTCATATAGACACCAGCACGTGGAGACAAACACCACGGGAAATGAAGTCATTTGGAATAGTCCAGCAGGCGGTATGGGAAGAAAAAACTTCAAATTCAATACGAGAAGGCAGGTAAACAAACGAGCGACAGAATTGTTGATCCATTAGGTCTGGTCGCTAAAGGGAACACTTGGTATCTCATAGCTGCTTCTGATGAGAAGATAAAAAGCTATCGTGTTTCAAGAATATTGGATGCCGAATTGATTAATGAGAACTTCAGCAGACCGAATGACTTTGATCTCTCAGGCTATTGGCAGGAATCGAAGCAGAAATTCATTAGCAGTCTGCCTCGGTTTGAGGTAGAAGTGGAGATGTCTCCGTCCATTATTCAGCGGATTAATTTTACTGGGCGATTTGTACAGGTGATGCACATGGATAGCCCTAAGGATGATGGATGGATTTCAGCAAGTCTTTGCTTTGATACTGAACAAGAGGCAAGGGAGTATATACTTGGGTTTGGGGATCAGATTAAAATTGTAAGTCCTGTTTCGCTTAGGAAAAGTGTGGGGGAAATGGCGGAGAGTGTTGTTAATCTATATAAAGAGTATGAGGAATAAGCAGAGAAAAAAGGTTTACTAGATGATCAGCGCCTTTCCCGCAGTCATTTACCGATTAACGCATACCTGGTCAAGCACTAAAATTAAAAACGAGCCTCCTCAACCATTTCTGAGGCTCGTTTTTAATTTTGGCGGAGTCCATTTATACTTTCTAAAGTTAAATTAATTTTGATGTACTATTAACTTTTTAAATAATCTCAGACAGCTTTGCTTTATAGGCTATTTTTATATGTATCACTCCAATTCTTTTCTTCCTTAACTCCTATACTTGATCGCTAGACCTTTTAAGAAGTTTCTGGCAAAATTGTCTAAGCATACTTTATAATTTTTATGTCCCTCTTTTCTTAAAAACGCTCCGAGTTCTCCTTTTGATACGTTTAATCCGGCTTTTTTGAATACATCTATCATGTCCTCTGTTGTTAAAGATAAGGCAATTTTGATTTTCTTTAAAAGGATATTGTTTACATTTGCAGTATTTTCTTTGGATGGTTCTGGCGTATTATTTTGACCTGATTTTGGCTCTTGTTTACCTCTTTTATAAATAATGAAGCCATTCAAAAATGAATTTAACATATTATTTGTCAATTTTATTTGGCTGCCATTCTCTTCTTCATCATCTGACTTTTTCAGGATCTTTACTACATCAGGTACGGACACTTCTACTCCTCCAAGTTTAAAGATCTCTGACATTTCACTATTTTTGATTTCTAACGCATATCTTAATCGGATTAATATATCATTACTATCCATCAACTTACTTCCTCCTATTTTAAAGTGGCCACTGGTCTTTATAGCAACAGGCCCTTTTAACTATCTTAAGTCTATCATCAACGCATCCTCACAATGCATAGATTACGCAAACAATTATTTAATATGTTTTATCACATATAGATAGGCACAAAAAACCGCACAGCATCCCACTATGCGGCAATTATATGTATATTTGGCGGGACCGCCTGGGAATCGAACCCAGCTGACCACACACGGTGGTCACAAGCGGTTTTGAAGACCGTGGAGGGCACCAGCACCCCAATCAGCCCCGTAAAGACTCTTCCTATTATAAGGGCAAATGGTGCTGTTTTCAAGACTAATGCTTCCTTTCTTGTCGTATCGCGGCACAAGGCTTATAATAAAGACAGGAAAATATGTGTGTAGGTGAAGGAAATGCTAGAAGGCTGGTTTATGTATTTTATATTGTTTTGGGTTGTTGTTTTGATTTCTTTCTTCGCGATCGGCGGCTTTTTTATGTTCCGTAAATTCTTAAAGCGCATGCCGAAAGAAGATGGCAAATCGGATTTGGATTGGGAAGAGCATTACGTCAATGAAACACGCCATCTATGGCAGCAGAAGGAAAAAGATCTGCTTGAGGATCTAGTAAGTCCAGTGCCGGAGCTATTCAGAGATGTAGCAAGAATGAAAATAGCCGGCAAAATCGGCGAACTTGCCCTAAAGGAAAAGGCAGCACAAATCGATCAGGACCTCCTGATTCGCGGCTATATTTTAGCCACTCCAAAAAGAGATCACAAATTTCTCCGCAAGAAATTGACGGAAAAACAGATAAATATGACTCCATACGAGCACTTATTTTAGGCCATTTCGTATCATCGGAATGGTTTTTTATTATACGGGCTTTTAAAAGCCACACATAGTTTCAGCACGGGTGGATTGGAATGGAAGTCACTCGACTCCTGCGGAGTAGCATACCAAGAGGGAGACCCCACAGACGCGAATGCGTCGAGGAGGCTCCCGGTAGCCCCGCGGAAAGCGAGTGTCTGGAACGGAAATCCACACATGCTTAATTCAATTCTTGAAATTAAATAGGATAGTCTGAATATCTAATGAATAGAAATGAAGAGTACTCTATCCAAAAAAGGAGAAATCCAATGACCATAAAAGAAGTCTTATTAAAACAACTATCCGCCTGCCTAGACCAGCCCAATTGGTTTGTCCCGTTATCCGCTGCCATAGAAGGACTATCAGCAAAAGAAGCATCATTCAAGTCAGGTACCGCCAATTCGGTTTGGCAGATCATCGCCCACCTTACCTTCTGGAATGGCCGGTATCTAACAAGATTCAAAGAATTGCCGCTCGCCCAAACCCATATCGCCAATGACGAAACATTCAGCACCAATGAATCCGTTACGGAAGAGGATTGGCAGTCTGCCATAAAAGCTCTTCAAAACGTATTGTCTGAGTGGATCAAAGCCCTGGAAGAATGCAGTGAAGAAAAGCTTCTCTTATCCGCTTATAAAGAACCATTTGAACCCTGGTCGTCTGTCATTTCCAACCTAACCATCCACAACGCCTATCATATCGGACAGATCGTCGAAATACGGAAAATGCATGGACTTTGGGACCCTAAGAATGGAGTCCATTAATCGCAAACGCAAAAAGCCGCCGAGCGCAATGCCCGGCGGCTTTCATTCTATCAAGTTGTTTTCGGATTCCCCGATCCATGCAGCTCCTGATGAAGCTTCCGAAAATTCATATACATCGCTATCCTCCACGGTAAGATCATTGAAAACGCGAGAATCCAAAACATGCCGCTCAGCTGACCATAATCAATCGTTGAGCTAAGGACCATTTTACCAATAATCCGGATAACAAGCAATCCTATCAATATAAAAGCGAAAGCTTTGGAACGCTTCAGGTAAATGTCGCTGTCTCTGATTTCAAAGGAAGAAGTCTTAATTAATAGGATGGAAAACAGCATTCCAACTGTGGCTGCTTCTAAGATCTCCATTGACGTTACGCGAAAATAAGGAACGACAAACATAAGAGCACCAGTGCTCATAAAAATCGGCGGCAAGATGATTTTCTTGGCGGAAGCCGGCTTTTTTGCAGCCTTCATGCGGATGAACATCACGAAGATCGCCATAAAAACGGCACCGATTGATGAAATTAATACAAAGTCCATTCGATTTCATCCTCTATTTCATTTGATTACTACCCATATTATATCTTAATAGGCTTGATTTAGGTATTCAGAAGGATAAAAGTTCATTAAAAAAAGCCACTTCAGCTGATACCCGGACACATCCGTATGTCTAGGGTACCCTGAGTCAGCTCCTAGCTTAATACCCGATTCACTGCTTCTAATACACGGCCTTCATCAAATGGTTTTATGATAAAGTCTTTCGCGCCGGCTTCAATGGATTCAACCACTACCTTCTGCTGGCCCATGGCTGAACACATGATTACTTTTGCATTAGGGTTGTCCCTCTTAATTTCCCTGACAGCCTCAAGTCCGCTCATTTCAGGCATTGTGATATCCATCATCACCAGATCAGGCTTCAGATTTTCGAATAGGTTCACGGCTTCTTTTCCGTTTTCCCCTTCTCCCACAATTTCGTGGTCTGCTTTTTTCAAAATGCTGCCAAGGGTAACCCTCATAAATTTTGCATCATCTACTATTAATATTCTCGCCACCGCTGTTTCCCCCTTGTAGTGCATTGGAAGCTATATCTCTATTATACTATAATCATAGTAAAAAATACCCATAATAACAAATATTAAACATCTTGGGGAAGAAATTCATTTCCTTTTGTGAAAAACACTCTTCCACGCTCAAAGAACACATATTACAATATATCGAAGTATCAGATAAATAGCAATTGAAAGAATATGACAAATTTCGACCAGATCGCATAGCCCTTTTTACTTATAGAAAAAAAGGAGCACATTCCCTAATTGAATGTGCTCCTGCTTTTAAAAACCTCTAAATCCGCCAAAAAACGGTGAAAGGAATATGATTATTTTTGTCATCCAGTCAAAGAATAAGACGACACCCATGATCATCATCAAAACACCGCCGATTTTCATGATCTTGGCGCTGTTTCGCCTGATCCATTGCATTTTTCCGATAAAGAAGGAGAGAACAAAGAATGGAATAGCAAAGCCAAGAATATAGGCAAACATGTAAACCATGGCAGAATTAGGATTTGTGACAGCTAATGACCACACCGCCCCTAATATTGGACCCGTACACGGAGTCCAGCCTGCTGCGAAGGCCATTCCGATCAAAACTGAGCCAAAAAGGCCAGATGGACGGTTCTTAAATTCAAAACGCCTTTCCTTCATAAGAAATTCCGGTTTAATGATACCTACGATCAATAATCCAAAGATGAATACAAAGATAGCGCCAATTTGCCTGATTAAATCCTGGTATTGCTGAAAGAATTGGCCAAGCAAAGTCGTGCCAAACCCAATTGCGATAAAAATTGCCGAAAATCCGATCAGGAAGAATAGCGTATGAAGCATGCTTCTTCTCTGCAGCATTGCATTCTCTTCTTTAATCTCCCCTACAGACATTCCGGTAATATACGATAAAAACGCCGGATATAATGGCAGGCAGCAAGGCGATACAAAGCTTAAAAACCCTGCCCCTAATGCAATAAATACATTCAAATCTGTCATAGTCACAACTCCTGATACTCATTCATTCCCATTTCATTCTAACAAATCCCATATAGAAAAGATAATGGATAGAATGTGAACATTTTGTGTCCCGAATATTACACACATTTCTGAGTAAACCACCTGCTATTATATTAATTCATATTAGATTTCAACCTAAAACATGTATTTTTAATGTAAATGTTAATAAAGTTTAAAACAAGTTTCTTTTGAATTAATTACCATTATTCGATATACTAGGATAGGACTTAACAAATTCTGTTATTATCTTTCAGCTTTTGACATGGAATCGAATTGGCAGTGAAAAGCCTACATATAAGAAATTATCAGAGAGGAACTATTGGCCATGTGTAAACAGGAACTGCTTACATTGATTGAACAAAAAAGAACAGAGTTAATTCAAGTGGCCATGAAAAGCGGCTTAAGCTCTGCCGCAGCAATCCGGTACAGCCAGGAACTGGATGCCCTATTAAATGAATATAACCGAACCTTTATAAAAAAAGTGCAGACACATTAGAAAACAGCCATGCAACCTATGCAGGCTGTTTTTACATTCCATCCCTCTGGTTTTAAGCAGTTATTTATTAATAACAATCGATAATTTATAATTTGCATGCTTATTTAAATCTGTTAAAAATTGATTTAACCGCTCATTGGACGGAAATTTGCATTCAAGTATATAACAGCCATCCCCGCTGATTTTAAAATTATGTATGATTTCCTGCTGTGTTTTTACGAAGGTCAGGTACGGCTGATGATTCATACTTTGAGTAATAACCGTAATAAAAGCATGGATGGAATACCCTAATTTCTCCTGGTTCACTTTGATTGTGTATCCCTCAATTACGCCCTGATCTTCTAATTTTGCCACTCTTGATGCGGCCGCCTGGCCAGTTAAATGGACATTCTCCCCCAGCTCCTTCATGGTGATCCGGCTGTTTTTGGAGAGTTCCTCCAAAATACGCTGATCCGTGTGATCCAGCATTTTTTCAACTCCTTTCACTTTTCAAGTTAAACGGCAAAAAGACTTGATTTTATCTATGTAAGTACCAATGGGTCTTAGTATAAACTATACGTAAATCAAAGAAAAGGAGTACATTTATATGAATATACAGCAAATCCGCAACGCTACACTAGTCGTCAATTATGCAGGGAAAAAGTTTTTAATTGATCCCTTTTTAGCCGAAAAAGGGACTTACCCGCCTTTTCCAAATTCATTAAGACAAGATGAAAACAATCCTTTAACAGAGCTTCCAATCTCCATTGATGAAATTATTCATAATGTGGATGCAGTGATTGTTACCCACCTGCATTTAGACCACTTTGATGATGCAGCCAAACAGGCATTGCCAAAGGACATTAACATGTTTGTGCAAAATGAAGTAGATGCTGCTGAAGTGAAAAATGCTGGTTTTAATAATATTGAAGTCCTCCATGAGAATACTGTTTTTGAAGATATCCAACTAATAAAAACAAAGGGCGAACATGGCAGGGGCGAAATTCTAAAAATGGCCGGTCTCGTTTGTGGAGTGGTCTTCAAACATCACAGTGAAAAAACACTTTATGTAGCAGGAGATACAGTTTGGTATGATGCTGTTCAGGAAGTTATTGAAACACACAGCCCTGAAGTCATTGTTGTAAATGGCGGAGATAACCAGTTTCTTGAAGGCGGCTCGCTTGTTATGGGGAAGAAGGATATCTATGAAGTTTCCAAAGCTGCCCCGGATGCCAGGATTATTTCTGTCCATATGGAGGCAGTCAACCATTGGACACTATCAAAGGAAGAGTTAAAAAGCTATAGTAAAGAAAACGGCTTTTCCGATCAACTATTAGTGCCTGAAGATGGAGAATCCTACTCCTTTTAAGAGATGAAAAGACGTGTGGCCATTCACACGTCTTTTCTATTACCCTACTGCATCCTCCACTTTTTCAGCAGACCCATTCTGCAGCAGATACATTTTATGATACAAGCCCCGCTTTGCAAGCAATTCCTGATGCGTTCCTCTTTCTACTATTTCCCCCTGATGAAGAACGAGAATCAATTCTGCATCCTGTATCGTAGACAATCGATGAGCAATCGCAATCGTCGTCCGGCCCTTCCGCATTTTTTCCAGTGCGGTTTGAATCGCTTCCTCTGTTTCTGTATCAATATTGGCTGTTGCTTCATCGAGCACAAGAATTTTCGGATTGGCAGCAATCGTTCTTGCAAAGGCAATAAGCTGTCTTTGCCCGCTCGAAAAAGTCGAGCCGCGCTCAACTACCGCATGCTCATATCCGTCGTCAAGCTTTTCTATGAATGCATGGGCCTGAACAAACTGAGCTGCAGCTTTAATCTCTACATCTGTCATTTTCTCATTATGAAGTCTGATGTTATCTTTAATCGTCCCGTAAAATAGGAAAGGATCCTGTAGGACGAGCCCCATCTTCTTGCGCAATTCTTCCGCTGGATAAGACTTAATGCTTTTTCCGTCAATGAAAATATCACCGCGCTCAAATTCATAGAATCGCATCATTAAATTAATGATTGAACTCTTGCCGCTTCCGGTATGTCCAACCAGGGCAACGGTTTCACCCGGCTTGGCTGTAAAAGAAATATTTTTCAACACATCCCGTTTGCCGTCATAGGAGAAGCTGAGGTTCCTGAACTCAATCTCTCCCTCCTTAATTCCATCAGACAGGTTATCCTCCTGTGCAGGAGCAAGCTCCTTTTCGTCCAGCAGTGCAAACGCTCTTGAAGCCGCAATGATTGCCTGCTGATACATGGAAAGCCTCATCATGATCTGATTCACAGGCTCAAAAAAGCGGTCCAGAAAACTGACAAAGGCATACAGCACACCGATTTCGATCGGACTGTTAAAAGAAGAAATACCAAAGAAGCTCAATACAATAATAAGTGCCAGAACATACACAAGGTCAATGGCCGGCCTTAACAGCAATCCATCCATTTTGATATTGCGCATACCTGCTTGGTAATGCTGCTTATTGATATCACCAAATTCCTTCCGCAGCCTTTTTTCCTGCCTGAAAACTTGTATGATGGACATTCCCTGCAGTGATTCACTCAGCTTTGCATTCAGCTGGCTCAGTCTTTCCCTTAAGTCCTTATAAAATACAGAACTGTATTTACGGTACGTACGAATGATCATAAAAAGAATCGGGAGAATCACCAGGCAGAATAGAGCCAGCTTCACATTCAGGATAAACATCGCCACAAAGATCCCTGTCAAAAGGAAGGCACCCTGAATAAAGGTAACCAGGACACTGACAAACATATCTTTAATCGCCTCTGTATCATTGGTAACCCTGGATACAATGCTTCCGGCAGGCGTTTTATCAAAGTATTTCAAGCCCAGTGACTGAACTTTTGAAAAGACATCCACACGCAGCTGCTGAATGATTTTAAGGGCAATTTCCTGAAATTTCAGCAGCTGAAAATAGGATACCAGCACATTCATGATCTGAATGCCCAGATATGCTGCACCAAGAGCAAATAACGGCTCGAAAACCAGGTTCCTTGGTGTTAAATAATCGTCGATAAAAATTTTGACAAGAATCGGCCCCAGTATGTCTCCAATCGTCGTTAACAGAAGCAGACTGAAGGCAAGTATGATTGTTTTCTTATGCGGTTTTGTATAGGAAAGCAGCCGAAAAAGGACCATCCGCTGCTCTTTCCCCTTCATAATCGGTGTCTTTTCCATCGTCTTATCCCCCATGCTCCACAAGCTCTTCCAGCTGCTGGCGCAGATACATATTCTTATACCAGCCTTCTTCAGCCATCAGTTCATCATGTGAACCCCGCTGAACAATTTTCCCTTCATCCAGCACCAATATCAGATTCGCATGCTGAATGGCGCTCAGCCTGTGAGCGGTTATGATCGTTGTCTTGCCTGCCCGCTCACCACGCAATGAAGTGAGAATCGCTTCCTCCGTTTTCGCATCAACGGCAGAAAGGGAATCATCCAAAATCAATACCTCCGGTTTCACCAGAAGGGCTCGTGCAATAGAAATACGCTGCTTCTGTCCTCCGGAAAGAGAGACCCCTCTTTCACCCACAACGGTTTTATAGCCATCTGTGAATTCGAGAATATCTTCATGGATATTGGCCAGTTTCGCCGCCGTATAAATATCTTCAAGGTCTGCATCCGGTCTCGTGAAAGCTATATTTTCAGCAACGGTGGCCGAGAACAGGAAGTGCTCCTGCGGGACATAGCCAATTGCTTCCCTCAGCTTATCGATTTTATAGCGGTTAATAGGATGTCCGGCAAAAAGAATTTCCCCTTTATAGCCTTCAAACTCACGGATCAATAGCTTCAGCAGTGTGGTTTTGCCCGCACCCGTTTTACCTGCTATGCCGAGAGTCTCTCCTCTTTCCAGCCTAAAATGAATATCCTTAAGAAGCGCTTCCTGTTCACCCGGATAGGCGAACTCCTCAATCCTGTACTCAATATCTCCGCTAGGAACTTCATTGATGCCTGTCTCATCATCCTTAATATCGATTTCTTCTGCTAGAAGCACAGAGACTCGATCATAGGAGGCGCGGCCTCTCTCGACAATGTTGAACAGCCAGCCAAATGCGAGCATGGGCCAAATCAGGAGACCTAGATAGGTAGTAAATGAAACCAGCTGCCCGATTGTCAGCTCTCCTGCAATCACATATCTTGATCCAAATGCAATAGATAGGAAGAAAGAGATCCCTACAATAATGCTGATCGTCGGATCAAACAAAGAATCAACACGTGCAACAGAAATGTTTTTTTGCACTACATCTTCAGACTGCCTGCGGAAATCTTCAATATCTTCTTTTTCCTGGCCGAATGTCTTAATCACTTTAATTCCTGAAACACTTTCCTGAGTTTTGTCATTTAGTGAAGAAAAAGCCTCCTGTGCTTTGTGGAACCGTTTATGAAGAAGTGTTCCATACCAGCTTGTCAAAAGTGCCATGAACGGCATCGGAATCAGACTGATAAGTGTAAGCTTCCAGCTGATTGTTGTCGCCATGGCGATGATAACGAACCCGCCTGTCGCCAGTGAATCGACAAATGTGAGGACCCCCGCTCCTGCCGTCTGCTGAATCGCCTGCAGATCATTTGTTGCATGGGCCATCAAGTCCCCCACCCGCTTTTTCTGGTAGAAGGACTGTGACATATTCGTAAAATGCTGATAAAGCCTGTTGCGCAGGAGTTTGGACAGCTTAACCGCTGATCCAAAAATCATGATGCGCCAATAATAGCGGAGCACATACATCATGAGGGCTGTAACAGCAAGTATTCCTATCCACATTAATAAGGCTTTTGCAGTCAGCTTGCCATTTTTAATCGAGTCGACCACAATGCCGACCACCTTTGGCGGAACCAGCTGAAGCATTGCCACAAATAACAGCAGAATAATCCCGTTTACATAAGCCTTTTTCTCCTGCTTAAAAAACCACATCAAATCCAAAAAACCTTCATACCCCATCCTCCGAAATTCGAAACATAATAGCTTAAATAGTTTATCAAATATTGAGAAAATAAGGAAGATTTTTTCTTGCAAGAAAAAAGCACCCATTTGGATGCTCTATTGCCCTAATGCTTCTATTCGGTTGATCAGGCTTGTTGCTTCATTAATGGTAGTGAATAGCTCTGAGTTCTCCAGCTGATCCAATGCTAGGCTGCCGTTCTCCAATACTTTATTGATCTCAGCCAGAAGCGCTTCATTCTGTGTAACCAGCTCCTGATGAACATCCTCTGCCAGCGTCGGGATATCCTGAAGGGCGATAAACTCTTCAACTTCCTGCTTAAGTGTCGTCAATCTGTCTTCAAGTTCCTGCTTTAATGCCGGATCCGCTGCCGCCTCCTGAATCATTTGCGGCGCCTCTTCAGCAAAGTCGCTTAATGTATTAATATGCTCAGTCGCTTCATTAACATAGTCAATGGAATTATTCACTTCTCCCAGAACGGAACAGCCGCTTAATAACATGGAAACGGTAAGGAGCCCTATAAGAATTACTTTTTTCATTTGCTCGTTCCTTTCATGATTTGTCATAGTATAAATACGGTCTGTTTCAAAGAAGGTTTCATTTTGGATATAAAAAAACCACCTTCCTTGTATTGTAACAGAAAAGTGGTTTCAGATGGGATGCTTGTCCCTGATTACTTGCCAGTCTGCTTGTTCATGGCATTCATCATTTGGTTGATCTTCTTCTGAGATGGCTTCATTATAAGACATTCAAAAACATTGATATATAAGGATTTATGTACGCTAACTAATCACTTTTTTCTATTGAGAAAAATATACCATTAATCTACCAATATGTCTACCATTCTTATAAAAATCGGTTTAACCTTCATATTATATATAATAGAAGAAACAAATTCTTTTTTATATAAACTTTCCATAAACTGTATTATAATTAGTACAATTATACCTTTGAAGGGGGAGCTTTAGGTGGGGTTAGGTTTTAGAAAAAGCTTTAAGATTGCTCCAGGTGTCCGTGTCAATGTTTCACATAGGAGTGTTGGAGTTAGTGCAGGAGTCAAAGGTTTACGCCACTCAGTAAATTCAAGAGGTCAAAGCAGAACAACAGCAAGCATACCAGGAACTGGTATCTCATACACTTCCACCTCAAGTTCGAAACGAAAGTATAAGAGTACTGCACATAATAATAGACAGCAGTTGATTAGACAGCAAAAAGAACTTGCTAAACTAGAAGAATTACAACGTGCTCAACATGAGGTCGAATTGTTTGAGAATAAAATTGACCTCATTAAATCAATTCATAAAGAATGTGATGATACTTTTGATTGGTATGAAATTAGTCAATCAAGGCATCCTTATCACACTAACAGTCAAGGAAAAAATGAATTAGAAGCAATGAATAAATTAGCAAACTTCAAACCATCCTTTATGCAGAAAATGCTCAAAACTGCTGATAAAGAAGAACAGAAATTAAGGGATGAAATTATACAAGCCATAGAGCAAGATAAATTGGAATTTGAAGAGCTAAAAAGGACTATTTCAATAGCAAATAAGGTACTGCAGCAAGATGTTGACATCTATTTTCAAGTAATTGATGAGTTATCCCCTTTGGATGACCTATTAGAGTTTGGTAGTGGTTTTGAATTTTTTATTGAAGATCCAAGAATACTAGAAGTTGATTTTAATGTTCACTCCAAAAACATAATACCTACACAACAAAAGTCATTGACTAAAACAGGAAAGTTATCTGTAAAAGATATGCCTAAATCAACTTATTTTGATATTTACCAGGACTATGTGTGCAGTTGTGCAATAAGGATAGCCAGAGATATGTTTGCCATTTTACCATTCGATCAAGTTGTAGTGAATGCCATGGACGAACTTCTTGATACTTCCACGGGAAGGGTTAATTCAGTCCCAATTTTGTCAGTAAAATTTGATAAAGAAAAATTAAACTATTTAAACTTTGAAACCATAGACTGTTCAGACTCAATGAGTAACTTTATTCATAATATGAACTTCAAGAAAACTCAAGGGTTTAAACCAGTAGAGAAAGTCCAAATCAACAATTAAAATGGAAGCCTTTAAAAGGGCTTCTTTTTTTGCTATTCATTAATTCTGAACAATTCAGAACCTACTTTCGAACCCCTTCCAAACCATTCGAAACCAAAAAAAGAGCAAGGAATAATCCTCACTCTCCATCGAACCACTTAAAAAATGATTTTTTTGAAATTTTTATTAACCTTCCGAGTTTTAAAGCATGGAATGGTGGATCCTCCAACATCTCATATGTCTTTCGCCTACTTATGCCTAATACCTCCTGAATGTGTTTTGGACTTAATGCATCCGGTAATTCATCCTTATTTATTGATTTGATTTTAGGCTTTTCTTTTATTATCGCGGGAGAATTGCCTTCCTTCCAATAAATACTTCCGTTTTTAAACTTTGTCTGATCAAGTTCATGTAATTGCTGAATTATAAGAATGTTGTTTTTGTCTGGGAACATTTCTTTTATTTCTTCCCAGGTCTTTTTAGTAAAATCTGTTTCAACTAACAATTTTAGCTCTTCTTTATTCCAATCACTTTTCATAGTCTGTCCTTTTTTCTTTTGATCTATTGTCTTATTAATCTCACGGATGAGCAGTTCCTTATACTCTTCAACTTTCGGATCATC
Source organism: Cytobacillus pseudoceanisediminis (assembly GCF_023516215.1). Taxonomy (NCBI): domain Bacteria; kingdom Bacillati; phylum Bacillota; class Bacilli; order Caryophanales; family Bacillaceae; genus Cytobacillus; species Cytobacillus pseudoceanisediminis. Next base: position 2,024,190 of record NZ_CP097349.1, read on the forward strand.
TTCATTTATAAAAAAAGTTTCTAGCTGCATTCTATAAAAAATAGATTCAAGTTCTTTAGTATGCAATCCTATACCGATTTTCTCTATTAATTCTTGGTATTTTGGTTTTGAGATATCAATTATAGCTTTTCCAATGTTTCTAGAAACTCTTTCTTTTGCTTCGATTAGAGATAATCCACCTTTAGCTGGATAACTTGTAGATACAGTTGATTTCACTTTATTATAATTTACATAAGTAACTACCCAGGCATCTTTTTCATCATCATAATACTCAGCAATTAGTTCACTTTCTCGTTTTAATCCTAATTTTACTGCTCTACCTGTAATTTTCCCTTCTCCCTTACCTGGCAACATTTCAAGGAGATCTTCCCAGTTTGCCGAGGAAAAGTTTCCCCTTAGTATCTCATCTTCTTTTTTATTCCATTTATTTGACATTTGTGCTGTCACCATTATTTGAAAGACTTAATTCTAATTCCGCATATAAATTGATTAATGCTTTTGCCATTAATTCAAAGTTAGGTTCATTTATTTCTCTGATATTTATAATCGGTTCTATTATATTCAAATTTTGTACTCCTCAATAGTTTTTTTAATGTCCTGCAGAACACCTTGGTTATTATACGGGTAAAATTATATATTGTCAAAATTATCTGATTAATATAAAATAATTTAATATAAAAAAAGAGTGACTAAAAAAGCCACTCTTAGGATTAGTTATTATTCATACTTTTTTTCTGGATTACGATAAGCCTGTGAAGTAGCTAAAGTAGTCAATGTAACTTTACTGCGCTTTTTAAATGTAGATCCTTCTTTATAATACTTTTCTTTGAACTTTTTTGTTTCTTTTTGCATAGGTAGGGATGAAGGATCACTCATTAACCATTCAAAATTTCTTTGCTCCTTCTCAGATGGAGCATTTCTTTTTAACAATGATACAAGTACTTCGTATCTTCCTTCCTTAGTTTCCAACAAGTGTTTTTGACCTCTTTTTTCAAGAAGTTCAATAGTAGTCTTTCTAAAACGATTTGCAATTCTTACAGTCGGTAAAGGTAAAATTATTACTGGGTGATACAGTGTTCTAATATCCAACTCTGCACTTAGTTCTTTTTGTTTATTATCAAAGAATTTATTGCTGTCAGCTTGACTAGATGTTCCAGCAAATTGAATAAATCTTTTTATACAATCTGATCCGATTTTCAGAAGTTTTTTTGTGTTAGTATTTTGTATAAGCCAGTTTTCCTTGTAATTTCTATGGTTGCACAGTTCGCAGTTTTCAGCAAATTCATCTGAATCATTAGGAATATTCGTGACTAATTCCCATTCTTGTTTAGCTTCATCAAAAATATCATTTAAACTATTTTCAATTAATACTTTAATAACCAAGGGACCGGGAACAGTGGATAATTCTTGCTGCGATTTTTCTTCTGTAGCATTCTTATTAATAATTTGCCTCAAATAAAAACCTCCACAAAATAATATGCAAAGCCAAACAATCAGGAGAACAAGCGTTCTTTAACCTTATTATACCTGTTTTTCTATTAAATTCAAATAATTTAGTATAAAAGTATTAATTTAAAATTTAAAACTTAATTGCTCCATGTTGCCATATAAACAAAAAGTAATGTCTGTTTTAGCGCCTAAAAGTTTTTCCCCCTAAGATACCCTCAAATCAACATGCCTTTTACACTTCACACATTGAAACAAATTATGACTAACCTCTTTATGACGTTTCAACTTCCTACAAGTCTGGCATGATAACGTAACATGTCTCACGCTATAATCACATTCTGCACTATCCATTTCTTCATCTATCTCTACATCTTCCTTTTCACTACCTGAAAACAGAGCAAATGCCATTGCAGCACTCAAGATACCTGTACTAAAGCTGATCCAATCCATATTAAGCTCTTTCGTTCAAGGTGAATACCAATTCCCCTGAATTGAAGTCTTTAACTGGAACAACCTTATATGCATTATGAACACCATATTCTCTCTGTAATTGGTCAATAAATACTGGATTATTTAATCCAACCTCAACAATCATTCCTGCCAGAGTTGTAGGCTTTAAATTACATGATACAGCTAGTCTACATAATTTTTGATTTACTTTGTTGGTCAGTGAAATATTTACCCGATTAACCTTCTTATTACCTAACCCTTCCCCCTCTATCACAATAGCATCCCCTTTCAAAATGTCTTGACAATTGACAGTGTCAACCGTGTTACAGTGTTACACTCTAATCTGATGGGGAGGAGTAACATCAGCTTCCTATTACAATTTTAATACCGCCTCCATTGCTCTTATGGACAATCCTTCTCTCTGCGTTTCTTTTAGCTAGATCAGCCATAATTAACTCTTTAACATAGCCACTAAAGTTAACTGCTTTTATTTGCTCCAGACACGCTTTCTCGTCCTCATTGTTAATATTGAATGATACAGACTTAATACATTTGTTCTTGCTCATATTAACTCCTCCCTTTGTGTTATTAATACAAGGTATGACCTTTAATACTGGATTATTACAAGTTTGACTTGTATTATTATCACGTTTTAATCGTTAAAGGTAATTAGTATACCTTTGTAGAAATTGTTTATTAGGTGATGACAATGAATCTGAAAAGTAATATCGGAAAGATAATAGATGATTCCCCATATAAACGAGATTACATTAGAAAACACTTTAACAAGTCCAGAAATACTATTAGTAGTTGGTGCACAGGTAAAAGCTTTCCTTCTATTCCGGAAATTTTTGAGCTAGCTAATTTATTGGGAGTTAAGGTAGATGAATTGTACGAACGTGATAATTCAAAAGAAGGGAAATAGGAGGTTTTAAAAATGGAAAATGAACTATGTACATGCGAAAATAGTAATAGTGTATATCCGGTAAATGGTGAATGGGGATATTGGTTATACTGTGCTGAATGCGAAAAGAAAATTGAAGATGGATTTCATTATTATGATGAGCCAGAAGATGTTTACTAAGGAGATTGAAATGGAACTTTACTACATAAAAAGAACGGTATTTGAAAGCGATAATAATATATCAGAAATTATATACGTCACAAAGGAAATACGCACTCCTACCCACGCAACCCCTGAAATTCTTTGTTCATCAATAAAAGAAACTCCAATCAACAATGCTTCAAAAGAATTAATTGAATCTGTCTCAGATGAAACAAAACAATATATTTCAAAAGAACAAGCTTACAGTTTGGTAAGACGATTCAAAAATGAAGGAGCTTTTACTTTATAATCCAACTTTACAGGGGAAGGAGAATAAATTATGTACGATGGTAAATATTTACCTATTTATGATTTTCTTAAAAAGATCAAGACAAATGAAGTTACATTATCTTTTGGAGAGATCGAAGAAATATTAAAGTTTCCATTACCCAAATCGGCATATATTCATAGTGCTTGGTGGGCAAATGATATTGGAAATCACACTCAAGCAAAGTCTTGGTTACAGGCTGGATGGAAGACTAAAAACATTGATCTTAGAAAAACTGTTACGTTTGAAAAGTTTTAACCCTTCATTATTGAAGGGTTATTATTTTGTACAAATAATTAAAAGAATACTAATAGTTAAAGTAATATATTACTACCCTCTTCAAATTTATTTGGTAAAAAAGTAATTTTTTTATGGTATTTTTTGAAATCTAGGTAAAATCAGATTTGAGGGGAGAAAAATGAAAAGAAAACTACCAATACTAACTGTTGTATTAGCTTTATTAATTTCTTTATTTTTTGGGCTGAATAGTGTAACTGCAGCAACCAAAAATTTAACTGTCCATTTTATCGATGTTGGACAGGGTGATGCAATTTTCATTAAGACACCTAAAGGTGAAAACATATTAATCGATGCAGGAAATAAAGCAAAAGGGCATAACGTGGTTTCTTATCTAAAAAAGCAGAAAGTATCAACTATCCATGTTATGATTGCCACTCACCCTGATGCAGACCATATTGGTGGATTGGATGAAGTATTAGATGCTTTTTCGGTAAAAAACATATACGCACCGAAAGTATCACATACCACTCAAGCATATAAAGACTTCTTAAGTGCTGTAAAAAGAGAAAAGAAAACCATTAAAACTGCAAAAGCAGGAGTTTCCTTGCCTATAGATAAGTCTGTTCAAGCAAAATTTATTGCTCCTGTAAAAGAGTATTCTAAGAGTGATCTGAATAATTGGAGTGCTGTCATATCGCTTAAGTACAATAAAAACACTTTTCTTTTTGCTGGTGATGCTGAGTTAAAGTCCGAAAAGGATATGTTAGCTAAAAAATATTTATCTAAAGTAGACGTCTTGAAGGTTGGGCATCACGGAGCAAAAGAGTCCACTTCAAAGGAAATGCTTAATGTTGTTAAACCTACAAATGCTGTAATTAGTGTTGGTAAGGGTAATAGATACAAACACCCAACTACTGATACAGTAAACCGCTTAAAAGCAGTAAAATCAAAGGTATATCGTACTGATTCTCAAGGAAGCATTATTGCTACATCAGATGGTAAAACAGTGAAATTCAATACCAAACCTTCAAGCGATCCAACTGTCAGTAAACCAGCCGCTTATAAGTTAACTGCTACAGTTGATAATAAAAGTCCAAAACAGAACTCAACAATAAATCTTGATGTAAAAGGACTTCCGTCAGGTACAAAATATAAGGCTACTTTTAAATATAAAAGCACGAATACACCTTACACTGGTACAGTGGGAAAAAAACTGCCTGTAAGGATCGGAAGAGCAGCAAAAGGATTCACTGTCAAAGTAGATATAAATTCTACATATAAGGGAAAAACTTATAAAGCTCAAACCTCATTCACACCAAAATAAAGGAGTGTGGTCTATGAAAGGAATTATTGATAGATTCGAAGGCGATTGGGTAGTTGTAGAGATTAATGGAGAAACAAAGGATTTTAAAAGAAGCATATTTCCCAAAGAGGCATCTGTTGGAGATGTCGTGAAAATTGATGGGAGTACAGTAAAAGTGCTAAAAGATGAAACAGAAAAACTGCGTCATGAAATTGAAGATTTAATGAATGATGTTTGGGAAGATTAACTTTTAAAAGCTCTTCTAAAGTCAGAAGGGCTTTTCTTATTGAGTAATTGAGATATTTAAGAATCTCGATTATAAATTTAATTTACTTTGAAATCTATATATAAGAAAGATGGTTACAGATAATGAATGAAGATGAATATTACTCCAATGATGGAGGCATGGTATCGGATAGCGCTCTCCGCAAGCGTAAATCAGACAAAACTAAGATACCTAATTTTCGACCAATTGTTAGAAAAAAGTACCGCGTACAGAATTTGGAGAAGTGATGGGGAATCTTACTTTCGGAATGCTGTTTATATTCCCGTTAATAGCTTTTTTAACCATGTCGTTCCCTTTAGAAGTCATTTCAATCATTGGAGTAATTGCACTAGTTATATGGGGAATGTCTCAGAGATTTTCTAACGCAATAATATTTATAGGAATTTGTATAGGTATAGAACTTTTAGGATTTTTGTCCATTGGGATATTAATGGCTATATTGGGCTAAAGATTTGAAGTGAATATCTAGTATAAAATAAGCCCCTCTCTATTGAGAAGGGCTTATTTTATATGTACTCAGGAAGCATCTGCTTTATTTCCCGCTCATCGTCCTCTATACCATCCAACCAAATTTCAACTAATTTTACTCCATCAATTAATTCAATATTTAACCCTTCTGCATACTCTTTAGCATTACTTGTAAAAGAACCTGTAGTAATCACATATCCACCTACAGCCCCATGTTTAATCATATTAGAATGAATTATAGCAATTGGATTAAATGGCTGATCACCTTTAGAGCATTTTACTTGTCCAAGGAATTTGCCATCTTTTGTGTCATGTTCAAAATCAACTCCAAAATCGCCAATAGGTGGAGTTACCCATGTAACTCCTCCCTTAGCTTTTTCAATAACTCTGGCTACAAATGATTCAAAACTAATAGGGTCTTGTTTTATATACATCGACGAATACCCTTTTTCATTTATCTCATCGCTTGTAAATCTTAGATAAAGACCCATTGCCAATGTTCTTTTCATTTCCTCGCTTGAATCAATATGATTTGCTAATAATGCAGTCTTATAATTTGTTTGCCTTTTCACTCTTTGGAATTGAATAAAGGCTGCAACTAATACAACTGCAATCATTATTTCAACTAATAACATTTAACTACCTCCTTATCCTAAGGTATTGGTAATTAAGTGGAAAAATATTCATTAAACCTTTTACCCAGTCAAAAATTCAATTACCCTCTATGATATAATACCCATATATAGGAAATGGAGGGGGAATAATGAGTGTATTCAAAACAATTTTTACTTTAGCATGCATTATATGTCCATCATTATATTTCGGATTTACTGGAAAGCCAGCAGAAATGGGTATCTCAATTATTATGGGTGGTTTTGTCGGAGTGTTTTTAAACCTAGATAAATTTGAGCAATTTAGTGGAGCAGGATTTGAAGCAAAAATGAAAAACGAAGTGCAAGAAGCTGTCAATGAGGCTTATGCAACTTTAGATAGTTTAAGAGAGATTTCAAAGACTCTATTTCATACCACTCTATCAAATTTAACTTTTGGCGATCGCATGGCTGGTATGGATGATTACGAAAAACATAAGCACAAAGATAGAATTTTAGAACTGATGAATGATCTGCAAATTGAGGATGAAGCTATTTCTAAGACTCTGGAAACATTCTATAAATTGCATTCGTTTGATTTATATAATAACTTCGTAAACGGGATCTATCAGGAAACTGAAAATAATGAAGTAAGAGATGAAATGTATAATAAATCAGAAGGCATCTACTTACCTGATGAAGATAAAATTAGAGAAATTCTAAGTTCTCATCAAATTAATCTCTCTGCAGAAACTAAAGATGCTCTAAAAGATTATTTGTATTATCGAGCAAATCATCAATACAGAATATCGGATGAAGCTATGAAGGATAATTAAATTTTTACCACAAAAAATAAGCTCTCCTGTTAAAGGAGAGCCACACATATTACATTTTACCACCAATTATCTTCACACCACTAACCATATTTTCATAAGACTTCTTTAGAGCAGCCTCAGCAACTTTTTCCATAGTGTACTTAAGGCTGGAATCACCATTAATATTGTCAATATGTACATTAAAGTATGTATCCCCAACAGTTTTATTAGAAACATTCGGAGGAGACTGCAGTTTAGGCATTGCAACGTTTGGCAAGATAGAAGGAACTTTGAAATTAGAAAGTGCATTGACCAGCTTTTCAGACATACCCATTGCAGCTAAAAGGTTCTTCGTATCATGCTTATTTGAAATCATTTCTTCTTCATGAACAATCATAGCCTTACCCTGTGAACCCCACGAAGGCAAAATTCCGCCATTCTTAGCTTGTGCAACTTTAATAGGCTTGTAATCTTTCCCGTTTAAGTATTTATTAGCCTGATTAATAAGGTCAATGAGGTTGTTACTTAATGCCTTACCAAGGACATTAGCATTGGCTTTAATATTTGCATAATACTTTACCAGATCCTTTTGAATCTGTTTTGTATTACCGTTAATAATATCTGAGCGCATCTGAGCAAATTTACGTTCATCATTGATTAGATTATCGTAATCTGATTCAATATTCTCTTTCTGCTCGTTTAAGCTGTCAATTCTATCTTGTCTTGATTTTTCATCCTGCATATTTTCAATTGATTCTTCTTGTTCTTGGAATTGTTTTCTTAATTCTTCAATCCTCTTCTTAGCTGCGAAAGAGTCATCGATTGATAATTTTGCGATTTCATCAAGTATTTCTTGTCTGCTCTTCTGGGCATTTTCAAGCTTCTTCTTATAATCAGCCTCTTCTGCCTCTTTATTGATTCCATTTATAATTTCATCAATGGCTTTAATTGCAGCATTCTTCTGAGCTTCTGCAGCTTTCTTATATGTATCAATGGTCTGTTCAGCCATAGAAATACCTTCATCTAACAGATTTTGTTCAAGTGAGTACAGTTCTTGGTATCTATCCACTAATTGGTCTTCAAGCAGGGATCTCTGAGCAGCATTCAAGTCTTTATTTGCTTTTATTTGCTCCTTGAGAAACTTAACAGCCTTCTTCTCTTGTTCAATTTGTTTGTCAATAATGTCTTCTTTCTCAGCTTGTTGTATTAACCATTCCTTTGAACCCTGTGTTTCTCTACGCTGAATAAGATCAATTTTTGCTAAATCGTCAGAGTATGAATTTTTAATCCGATCAAAACTAGATAGCTGAGCATCCACTAAATCCATAAACAATTCTTGCATTTGCTGTTCAACAGCTATTGCATCTTGTTGTAATTGAAGAAGTTGCGATTTTGCAGAATCAACACTAGCCATGTTTTCTGGTACTTCTTTAGATGCTTCTGAGTATGTGCCCCCACTAGTACCCCTGAATTGACTTAAAAATTGATTAGCAAATTGTTGTCTTTGAGGTATATGAGTCCCTTCAGAACGCTCAAAGAGTCGATCAAATGCTGCAGCAATCGAAGCTTCACTTGCCCCTTGGTTACTATTTAAATAGTTAAGCGTTCTCTTTTCTGTGCTTTTCAATTCTTTCCATAAGAAGTTAAGCTGAGTATTTAAATCACTAATACTCGTTCCCATTGAAGCAGCATAATTACTTAGACCTGTTTTACGTCCGCCAAGCCATTGAGCAATACCAAAAGCACCTGAAGATTTGTTTAAAGCATTCGGATTTAATCCTGACTCAAGTTGCAGATTACCCATAATACCTGCTACAACACTATCTGTGAATCCTTTTGACTTAAAGAAATTCCATATCTGAGATGATGTGCCTCCAGATGAAACTGAGGTTGAGGAAGATGATTTTGATGTTACAACTCTTCCAACTTCCATAATCTTACCGGACTTAATCTGGGAATCTAATGACTTTGCTTGTTCTTGAATCAGCTTTTTCTGTTGATCCAGGAGTTTGATTTCATTTTTTAATGCATTTTGATATTCCTTGGAATGCTGAGGGAACTTTGCTTTAATGGCTCTTTGTTTCTCAAGCTGTAAATTTACAGACTCAAGAGCTTGTTTATACTTATCACTTATATAAGTAGATGACTCAAGAGCTTTTCCTGCTTTTTCAGTGGAGTCAGCCAATCCATTGTTTGCAATTGAAGCACCAGTTGCTAAATCTATCTGATCCATAAAAATATCATTAAATGACATTTGCATTCCTGCAAATGAACTAGCAATCTTAGATTGGTTTAACATCGCCAACAAAGATCCACTAAAATGATTACCAGTTGCCATTTGAATCGCAGATGCAGCATGCATAGCTTGAGTATAATGATTAGACCAAGCTTTCGAGATTTTCTCCAATACTCTTTCTTCAATTTTCCATTTAGCTGCTGCTAAGTTTTTAAAGGAGTTTAAATCAACACCATATAACTTATGGAACTGTTTCACTAATTCTGTATTGCCCTTTAAGGCTTGTTTGTAGAAGTGTTCATTGTACTGAAGTTTTGCAAGCATTGCTTGCTTAGCAATCTTCTCTTCTTTTGAAATCTCTTCTTGAACTTTTTTCTCAAAGTTGCTTCATCATTTATATAAGGTAGAAGATTATCATAGTTCTCAATCAAAAGGCTTAGGTTATCCGCAGAAACTGAATGATTTTCATTGAGGTCATTAATAATACTATTCAAATTTTTGATGTTTTCTAAAGCAGAATCAAATTTTTCAGCCTGCCCAGCTGCCGCTTTTTCAGCTTCCGACAATCCCTCTACTCCTTCAGCAGCTTCATAAGCACCATCTTTTAATGTTGAGAGTGAATCGGCATTCCTTTTATTAGCTGAATTACTGCCTTCTGTACTATTGATCAATTCATCTAATGCCTTTTTCCTTGCTTCAATTTCACCTTTCCTACCTTCAAGTTCTTGAACTTTAGCTATTTGATCATTGTAATCGGATAGTTTTCCACCTTTATCCTCAATAATCTTTACATACTCTGCATATTCATTTAGCATTTCAGTTAGCTGAAGGGTTATCTTATTTGAGAGTTCCTTATTCCCATCTTCAATAGCCTTAGATGCTTTATTAGCAAGCTCAATTTTACGCTTGTTGTATTCCTCTTCAGCATCAGTTAGCCCTTGCACATTGTACTTCTTTTGGTAATCCTGCATCCGATTAAAAGCATCTTTAACGCTGTTTTCTAATTTATTGAGCTTATCTTGCTCTTTATCTAAATCAACATTAATGGTACTCATTTCTATAGAATTAGCTGATTGTGCCATTGTAAATTGTTCTTTACTCATCGCTTTTAGTGATTCTATATATTCATCTGCCTTATCCTTATTTAACGTCAGAGCATCTCCATATTTACCAGTTGACTCAATTAAGTGAGGAGCTAAAGTTTTAATATCTGACAGGACACCTTCTAGTTCTTTTTGCTTTTCTGTGTTATTTTTGGCTTGTGGTTCAAGGTCGTTATAAGTCTGAACTAACTTTTGAAGCTCATCTTTCTGATCACTTGTTTTTTGAGCAAGTTCAGTCATAGCTTCTGTATTTAAATCAGCTGCAGAGGCAGATTTAGCAAACATTGATGCAATAGTTTCAACAGCAATTAAACCAAGACCGAAAATTCCCATAGCAGATTTTACACCAGTTAAAGCAACTTTTAAGGCTCCGAACGCTTTTACAGCTCCATATGCCAGTCCAATTAGAATAGGTAATTTGATATTATATCCGTTTGTTGCTTCCGTTACCTGAGTAAAACCTTGAGTCAAAGCAGTAACCGATTCAAGTATTTTTACAATTCCATCACGGGCACCATTTTCACCAATGGTCATGGCTAATTCCTGGAAGGAAGCAATCATGTTATTTGTTTTAAAGCGAAGACCTTCTTGGAATGTACTTAGTTCCTCTGTGGCAGAACCGTAACTATCCATACTGATATTTATATTTTTTAAGACATTATCTTGGTTCTCAAGTAAGCTTATAGTTTTTGCTACATGCCAACCACCACCAAGTTGAGAGGCAATAGCATTCTTCGTTTGAGCATCAAAGGTTTCCCATTGATCACCTAAATCCCTCAAAACATCTGTGGCAGATCTTAATTCACCGCTCATTGTCTTCGTTTCAATTCCTAAACTTTGAAGCATACTTTGTGTTTTATCACGTAAGAAACGAGAAAATAATGTCTTATAAAATGTTCCTGCTTCATTACCACTAATTTTCAATACTTCTTGAGTATTTGCGATCATACCATTTAGTTCATGAAACGATACACCAGCAGTTGCAGCAGTAGAAGAAGCTTTAGATAAACCTTGGCTCAATGATACTGTATCTGCACCAGTCTTGTTACTGACTTCATTTAGAGCATCAACAACTCTTGCTGTATCAGCTATTTCTAGTTTGTATTGTCTCATAATCGCAACAAGATAATTGGCAGCATCCGCATTAGACTTAAATTCACCTACGGTTGAAAGTAACATTGCGTTACTATTCAGTGATTCAGCATCAGCAGTACTAAACCCTAACTTTTGAATCTCACCAAGTGATTCCAATGTGCCATCAATTGTCTGTCCAAATTTTAATGCTGCCTCTGTTGCTTTATCAAATATAGATGCTAAATCAGCATTCTCTGATACTTTATCAATAGTAACTAATCGTTCATCAAGCAAATAAAGAGTGTCAATTAGTCTGTCTAATGCAACAAAAGGGGCAAACAAAGCAGCACTTGCAGCCATATATATTGGCATTCTTCCGAAAGCATTCTCCATTGTAGTTCCGAAACGACTAACTTGGGTATTTGAATTAGCTGCTTCAGACTGAATATTTCTGAATTGCATCCGTAACCTATCCATTTGCTGAGTAGCCATTGGAGTTGAAGTATTTAAAGCATTAACAGAGTTAAGCCAATTCTTTACTACATTATCATCGAAGTTCTTATTGTTTTGATTGGTATTTATTAAATTTTTCGCTTTAAGACTAGCTTCCTGTTTATACATTTCTAATTGATGCTTAAGTTTCTGGTTTTGCTGCTCAATTTGCCTGTTAATTTGTTGTTCCTGCTGTAATTGTTTTTCTCTAACCGATGCAATATTATCTTTTACTGATTCACCTGTAAGCGCATATTTCCCCGCCCCTGAATTCCTTTTAATTGGGCAAGATCATATTGTAATTCCTTTACTTTGCCGTCTGCTTGAGTGACAGCTAATTTAAATGCCTCAATTTCTTTTGTTACAGGATTAATCTTTTGACTATTCTTAACCTGACCAAGTTTACTGTATTTCTCTACTGCTTTATCAATTGAATCAACAAATACTTTCGCTTGCTTCGAATCTTTTTCAGATATCGGAGTAACCTTTCTGTTTAATTTACTTTGAATCTTCTCTATGTCACGAACTAAGCCAGCTAACTGCTTATTGTCTATTCCAATATTCAGTTTTAAGTTCTTTTCGATCTTCTTAAGTTGTTTATTTATAATATTCGTTGTTTTTGTTTCATCTAAATATCCAGTAATTAGTATTTTCATATCATCTTTCGCCATTATTTACACTCCTTATAAAAAATTAAAAAATAGGGCGCTTATACAAAAGCGCACATGAATGCAATTTTGTATAAACGCCCTATTGTATTTTTGAAATGGAATTGAGGAGAAGTTTATGGCTAGTAATAGAGGAAGGGAGTACTAGCCAGTGAGGAATAAATTAAGGTAAGAATTTTACTAAAACTTCAAAATGAGAATTGTAAGGAAATACCCAAGTAATTTTGTATTTCTTATTTTTTAACATTAGCTCTGTATTCAGAGTTAAGCGTTCATCAGGATCACAGAAGAACCTAAAATTAGACTCAACCGCATTTAATCCGAATTTATTATTGGCTTGGTGTGTGCCAAATGGCTGCCAACTTCTTAAAGCAAATGGAATATCAGGACTAGGTTCAGTCATTACTGGTCTGCCAAACTGATCCCTTACGATGTTTCCATTTGAATCATAAAGATATCCGCCAGGAGAAAATAAGTATGCTGTTTCTTCGTTCATTAGATAACCCTGATCTTTCTTTTAGAATCAATCTCATCAATAATCTCTTTAGGATAATCAGTTAAATAACTTTCTTGCATATCTCCCTCTTGCTTACTTTTTAAGAGTCCATTCTTACTGTTCTTTCTCTTTTGAAAGTCATGAATAACCATTTTAACTAAAGTTGAATTTAAGGTTTCTGGGACTATTTCAACTTTGAGTCGGTTTAGAATAAAATAGGTTGCATTCTCCTCCAGAATCTCTAAGACAGTATTATTAAGATCATCTTCTATATTTAGGAGAACTTTCACTTTCTCTCCAACAGATAAAGTCATATTGCTCACCTACCATTAGTTTAATTTTCATTACCCTTCACTTCTTCCTTACTTCCACTTTTCTTCTTACTTTTGGTAGCTAAAGTAAACCCTTGGGCTTTGTATAAAACATTAAATGCCTTTTCAGTAGCATGAATTTCTCTGCCATCTTTGTTAACATATTTATTCATGTATTCATCCCTTTCTTAGTTTTCGAAAATAAAATAGAGGTAAGGGAATAACCCCTACCTCTACATATGTATTTATGCAGTTTGTTTTGGAGTCAGTAGAGCAAAGGCATTTTCCTTTACCGGTAAGAATCCAATTCTCATTGTCGCCTTAATAGCAACCATATCTTGCTCAGCCAGAGACAAAGGCTTGCCATCTGTGTGTAAAGTATTCTGAAGGGTTGCTTCTGTTAAGATTTGATACTCAATACCTTGGCGAATACCAACAATAGAATAATCAAAGTTCCCAGCAATAAGCTCTGCTTTTGTCTTATCGAAAGAACCATTTCCTGAGTATTCGATTGCTTGATTATAAAGCTCTTTCTGATTTACACCTTCTACATAAAGGGCATTTCCATTGGCATCACGAAGTTTCCTTAATGAATTTTTCATTCCTCTATGTGCAACAAAACCGTTAACATCTAGACCACTATCTTCTACAAGAGCCATTACATCTGAAACGTCTAAATCTAAAGAAGTATTTGTGCCGAGTTCAACCTTACTTCCTGCAGCATCTGATACTCCAAAAATACTCTTTGCAAAAGGAGTATTAGTACCGAATAAACAAGCACCATCAATAGCTGTGTAGAATGCTTTAGCAATCTCAGGTGTTAGTTCTGAAAACACATCAATAGTAGTGTCATTAAGTTTTTCTTTTGTTACAGGGATAATTACAGCGAGCTTTTTAGCTTCAATTTCAGGATAGATCCATTTAGCCTCAGAAGTCTGAATACGCTCAGCTTCTCCTACCCAGTAAGCACCTGGTCCCTCTGCTAGTACTGAGAATTTCTTTTTCTCACTTTTCATTGGTTCTACTTTAGATAATTTCAAAATTGTAGATCCTTGAGTTACATCCTTCATAATTCCTGCTGCTTGTTCTGTTGGTACAAATCCTGATAATTGTTCTTTTAAATATGTCATAATAAAATAGCCTCCAATATTTTTATTTAGAAATTACTTTCTAGTTTGATTTTGTTTAATTGCACTAAAGAAATCTAAATTACTTCCACTACCGCTAGAAGCCCCTTCATCAATAGTGGTACCATTCTCTTTGAGAATTTCATCTTTAACTGCTTGAATCTGTGTCGTCCAAACCTCTTCAAATTTTGTTAAGTTTTGAGTAGTAACTTCCTCATCTCTTCCAATAAGGTAATCGACTAGGAAAGTAGGTAACTTCTTGTCAGTCAAAGAAGTGACAGCAGAAGATTTAAGATCCGAACGTAATTTTTCAGCTCTGTCATTAGCAATCATTTCTTCAAGTTCTCTAATTCTTTTTTGATCTGGTGTTTCATTTGGATTTTTCACCTTTGCTACCTCTTCATCAATGAGTTTTTGAAGATGGTTTGACTTCCAAGTTTCCAGACCTTTTGTAAAATTTTGATCCAGTTTTGGCTGAAGAATCTTTTTACCTTCTTCAGTATCTAGGTAAGCTTTTGCTCCTTCAGGTGTCACTTTTGATAACCCCTGTAGGTATGCTATGACTTCCTCATTTTCTTTTTGTTCCTCTAGGAACGTTTTTACTGCTTGTAAATCCATCTTTACCTCCTAACCCTTCATGTGCGAGCCATAAAGTGTCTAATTTGTTTATGTATCTATCCCACTAAATACACTTTTCTGCCCCTATCCTTTGCAGAAATCCCATAATAAAAAGCCACCTCAATAGAAGTGACTTTAATCAATATTGTCATTGAACCAATCATCAAACGATTTCATGGCTTTCCTTTTAGGGTTTTCGATTTTTGATGAGTATCAGCAACCAAGTAGACCTACACCTAACATGAGCAGGAAGAAAAGGCTTATCAGGATCATCTAGACTATACTGAATTCCATCATGATCTCTGCAAAAGTGAGTGGTACGGTTATCGAGAACGGCTGAAAACTCAACACCATCAACAATCTTACTACACTAAAAACATCCTCTTCTGCTCCAATTATTGTTGATCTAAGAACATAATCATCGTTTCTAAGACATTTTCTCGTGTCATTCCAGTTCTTTCAACTTGCTCATCAACATATTCCATTAAGACTTCTTCTTGATCTTCTTCAGGGATATCACTCATCTCTGTACACCAACCTTCATAAAGAAATGTTCCGTTTTCCTCCATACAATCACTATGAGTTAATCCTCCATCCACTGTACAACCAATTAATAAAAAGCATGATAATAATATTGCAACTGGTGTCTTCATGTGAGCATCCTCAATCCAATTTTTTATAATAGGACGGTAAAAGTCTTCTACTCTACCGTCCATACCATTAAACTATTCAACAGGAATAAACTTAGCAGAAGTCGTTAGTTCAATTTCATCTCCTTCATATGCATAAAACACATACTCAGATTCCCCAAATCCGCCACCACCAAGAATGATATTTACATCCATTCCATCATTAACAAAGAAATTCCCTTGACCGCCATTTGGAACAACCTTGTATCTTCCTTCTGGAATATCTTCACCTACCGTAAAGAATCCTGCTGAGAGTACTTTAGGTGCTTCTTTCTTTTCTTTAATCTTTCCTTCTACACTAGCTAACTCATTGTTTTTTGATTTTATCTTTTCATTTATTGATTTAATCTCACCATTCTTTGAATCGATTGTCTTCTGTAGTTCTTCTGTTTCAGATTTAATTGCATCTCTATTCTCAACTGCAGCTAATGCCTCTTCAAACTCTGGCTTTCTCTCATCCCATTGAGTTTGAATTTCAACCAATTCTTTTGTGTATGTCTCTGATTTTTTCTCCAACTCTTCTACAAGTGCAGATCTCTTCTCTATTTCTTTAACAAGTTCATCGTAATAAACTTTTTCTCCATCAATCTTTACTTGCGCTGCATTTTCTCCTGCATTACTACCTATCATGTAGGTAATGACCATAAGTACAATTAATCCTCCAACTGCTGACCATTTAAGAATCTTATTTGTGTTTTTTACATCTTTTGTTTCTGTCTCCATTTGTAAGTTCTCCTCATTTGATTATTTATGATATTAATAAATACAATCAAAATAATTTTACATTACTGAGGTAATTTATCCTATTACTTTCGGAATGCATATTTCGACAATTCCAATCGAAACTCTAGTTCAGTGTTATTAACTTTACTTTCTTTCCCTAATTCGACGAACAAATCATTAAAGTAATCAATAGTCTTATATTTTGATTTCTAATATGAATTAAGCACCTCAAGATGTTTATCTTCATTTTCCTCATACATTTCTTTAATCACTTTAATTAGTTCATCATTAAATTTTCTCATTCAACACACCATTTTGTTTCTTAAGGTGCTCATCAAGAGTATACAGTCCCATTGCATCTCGTTCATTTTTTAATTTTTGAATTGCCGATTGTGGGTTAGTTACCCGTGGAAGCCAAGAAATTAAATCCTCATGAGGCAGCATATCTTTAAGCAAAATAATCATATTCGCTATTGCAACCTCGTCCACAGGAACATTTCGAGTGAACGAAATGGACAAGTCTCTATAATCGAACTCGTTAGATTCAGCAATCATTAGCCATTCACAGAACAGTTTAAAGCGCCTTTTTAATGCTCTCTCAAAAATTGATTCTTTAATAGCCGAGAGGTTTTCTAATTCTTGTAACTTTAGTCGAATGCTCACACCTGAAGTATTTGATTGAAAGTTCTCATTCAAGTTTACAGTGTTTGTCTGAATATAAAATTCATCTTGCCATTGTTTAATCATGTCCTTAAAGAAAGCATTATTGACGTCTTTTACCGACCAATACACTTTGCTACCAGCAGGAGCCAGAATAATTCCATTCTGTTTCATTTTTATTGCCTCATCTAAGTCTAAATCTGCATTCTCTATAACTAAATATGCCGAACGATGATCGAGCATTTCATTTGCTGCAGAACTGTTTACAGCATTATAAAGGTCATTTATTCTAACAATCCCATCAAATGCTGAACGTTTAGAGTCATTGTTGACAACCTCATTAACAGGACAAATACTAAATATATGTCTTTTTCTGGATAGTTGAACTAATTTCTTATTGTTAAGAACATATTTAGTTAAGTACTTATCATCCCACACATCAACATAAGTTGAATCATCATATGGTTTCTGATATCTTCTCACTGCTAATGAAGTGTTCCTTTCAATTGTCCCATCATTTAGAGTGATCATTTCCAGAGGACTGAAGCAAGCACAGAGGAATTCTTTTTGGCTTGTTGAATAGCATACCTCATATGCCAGTCCGTAAATTTCAGTTAATTCCTTCAGCCGTATATTGTGCTCCTTTTCCCAGAAAGCAAAGTGCTTTTCAATAGAATTAATAAAATCCTTGTTCCCCGATTTAGATTGATAATTTATTGGCTTCCCTAATAGATATCCGACAAAGTTTTGAACCGTCTTTTGACAATAGTTAAAAATTGCCCTTTCGTCATTTCGACTGTCTTCAACTTTTGGCTGTTCAAACAATAATTTATGTCTTCCCTCATAATAGTCTAATAGCTTTTTATATTTAGGTGCCTGAACATCTAGTTCATGTAATAACTTTAATATCAAGTCTTCACTTGCCATCTATTTCCCTCCATTAAAATAAGACACTCCTAGGAAGTGTCTTAATTGGTTTTCTTACTTCAATTTCTAATACTTGTTTTGCAAATTCAGCCAAGCAATCCGGAAAGTCATCATATTTACTAAATTCGCAGCCAGCAAAATCCTGTAATTGCTCAATGGCCGCTTCATCTTCTTCGTTAAAAATAATTCTTCCCATATTTACGTCAGCAACGATGGTATCAATTTTGTCATCCTTATTCTTGGTTTGCTGCTTATTTATCCATGTAAACTTTCGCTTACTCAGTTCCTTGTCTGCTTTTACTAATTCCTGAAGCCTTAATACATCTGCCCCAGAGTATACATTCTTTTCAATAGATATATGTGTTATGTCTGGATAAGACTTTAGCAGTTGTAAAGTCTTATCCATATACTCATTGTATTCCATCTTATGTATTTCACTTTTACGAACATAGCGAATATTACTTTCACTTAAACTACCGACAATAAAGGCAAAGTAATTCTTTTTACTTTTTACCTTAACATCAGTACCAGCTGGATCTATAACCAGCATTGTCTTCGTAAAATCATGCTTTTCAATTGATTCAGGAGACTCTGTGATTACAGTTGTAAATTTCTTATGCCCTTTTGAATCTAGTCTAGCCTGTACTTCTTGGTTGAACGAAGCAGGATTAGAGAAGTAATCTAACGCATAATCTAAGCAATCCCAGTAACTATCCCATAGTAATGGGTACTTCATTTCTTCTTCATGATCATAATAGAACCGCTTAGCAGTATCTAATCTGTTTTTATCATCTTTGTTATTAAGTAATTTCTTAAATTGCATCCATAAACCTTCATTAAAAAAATCGTCTACATCATCAATTAATACACCTTTTTCTTTTCTGAACTTCCAAGTCGGATCATTATACAATCTAGAGTAAAAGTCTTCAGGATGCTGTAGAGTTCCGAGAGCAAGCATATGGGCTTGACGGATTATCTTCCCATTAGCATCTTTTTTAGGCTTCTGTATGGCTTTAGTAGCATCATCAGAAAACCTCTTCCACTTTTGATCACGAGCAGCTGCCATTCTTACATCGTCATCATCTTGAAAGTCATCCAGGACTAACAATTCAACCCGGACATTATTTTTAGTTTTACGCCCCCTCATTGGAGAAGTGGAGCTGATACTCTCTATAGTGACGTTATTAGATAGTTCAAGAGCTTCGCTATTGTTTACTAAAGACCTGTTTGAAGGATCAATAAGTTTACCAAAAGCAGATTCAATATAAATATTATCCTCAATAGCATCTTTAACCTGTTTAATAAACTTTCTGGCTGTACTACCTATACTTGAACCAATAAGGATATAACGCTTAATGCCATATACACTAGTCCACGTAACAGGAGCTAAGTTCCCAAATGCTGATTTTCCTGTACCACGAGGCAGGATATAACCTTGTCTACTATGTGTGTTTCTGACTACCATATCTTCAATGTCATCCCAAATTTGAAAATGAATTGGTGCAAGAGGAGCACAGTCGTCTTCATTAACAAATAAATCTTGCAAAAAATATAAATTAAAGAAAGTTAATGATCTCTTGCCTAAGCTCCATGCAAGTCCCTCTTCACCGAATAGGTTATCTGAATACTTTTGCATAAGATACTTCATTTTCTTCATTGCATCTTCTTTACTTAAACCTCGTTTTCTATAATCCTTGTATAGATACTCACGTAACAAATCACGATTTCTTTTAGTGTTAATTAATTTTGGGTATGACTGATCCATTGTCTCACCACCTCCATAAAAAAATTTTGTGAAAAATATTTGTAACCTGCTACATCATTTTTAGCCTCTAATTAATCAGAATGGTGGGGGGATGCTGCCTAATGATATAGCTATCCCATCCTTTAACTCTTCTCCACGAGCCTTATAAAGAGTCTGATCATATGCTTATTCTTCATAGAAACGAGTTAATTCCGCATTACCCACCGTCCATAAAGGTATAGTTTGCGGACAGTTACCTTTACTTAATTAATAACTCGATAAACCTTGATTTATTAAGGTTTTTATTTTCCGTAAAGGTATTAAAAAAGCAGTTAAATGTCTGTATAATAAATTGACCTTTACAGACAATTGGATTATAATTAAGGTAATCAATAAGAAAAGGGAGCGATTAAGATGGCAAATAAATACGGCTACATCCGTGTCTCCAGTAAAGATCAAAATGAAGGACGACAAGTTAAGAAAATGATTGATAAAGGTGTTGAAGCTAGACGAATCTTTATAGATAAAGCATCAGGAAAGGATTTCAATCGTCCACAGTACCAAACACTAATTAAAGTATTAGGCGAAGGTGATTTACTCTATATAGATGCCCTTGATCGCTTAGGACGTAACTATGATGCTGTTATAAACGAATGGAAATACATTACTCGTGAACTTAAAGCAGATATTGTTATACTTGAGAATGAAACCTTATTTGACAGCCGTAAATTTAGAGAAATGGGAGACATGGGAAAGCTTATGGAAGATCAATTCTTATCGCTGTTATCCTATGTAGCTGACCAGGAAAGAAAGAAAATTAAGCAAAGACAGGCTGAAGGAATTGCACTTGCTAAACAACAAGGAAAGCATTTAGGTAGACCTTCTGTAAGCCTTGATACTCTAAGTGAAAAACAAAAGAAGCTGCTAAATGATAACTATCAATCATGGAAGACTAGAGGTATGACAGCCATTGAACTTATGGAATTACTTAACCTAAAGAAAAGCTCATTCTATAAGATAATTAAAGAGTATGAAGAAACTATAAAAGCCTAACTACTTCATTGTAGAAAGGCTTTTTATTCGTCCTCATATTCATCTAATTTGTTTTCAAACTCCATGTCTTCCATGTCCAAGATATCTTTAGGTGTATCACCTTGATTACTGTTAGTCAGATTGGTTGTAACATGAAGACTTGAACTCGGCTTACCTACTCCATATTGAAGAACCCTATCTGCTGCTTTAAGACGGATAGAATCATCGGGAGAGTCCATTAACTCAGCTAAAGTTGCACTGGCTTTATCCAAACTTTTTAGCAGGAGGGACTTAGCCAGATTTTTTTCTCTTGTCTGTATTTGTCAATGGTAGCTATTACTTCTGGCTTCTTTAAATAGGTGTAAAGTGTTTGATGACTTATGCCAACTGTCTTTGATATTTGCCTTCGATCCATGCCTCCGTAAGCTTCTAATATGGCTACTTCATTTTGTTTATCGGTTAGTCCATCTGGAACATATTCTTTAACTTCATTACTCATATGTGTTTCACCTCTTTACAATTAGACACTATCCATTGTGTAATTTTACACTTTCATAGTGTTGTAAATTTACTTTCTTCAAATTCAATATCATCTTTAGTTATCCCTCTGCTATCACCATTAATAACCAATAATCGATTTTCTTGCATCTTAAGAAGATCCTTATTTGAAATCTCTTCACTAATCTCTAACAAGCTTTCATCATCCAATAATACATAGGCCTTATTTTCATTTCGGAGTACCTTCATTTTTCATTTCCGCCTCTTTTTCCCCATATAAAAAAGCCACTCGCTTGAGTGACTCAATGATTATTATTTAATTCATAACATTTCTCTTCAGCTTCTTCCCTGGTGGAGAAAACATTACTATTAGAATAAGATATCACATGTTGCTCATCAAAAGGTTTGTCCCAATATTCTTCGGGTAAAACTTCAATAAAATCAAACTTGGTTTGTCTTTTAAATTTGTACCTCTTCTTATTAACCTTGTACCTTCCACTGTCTTTAAGAATTGTAAAGCAAATCTGATTAGCTTCCATTAAATTCACCTCAATTATCGAGTGTCCCATTAAAATTCATTATTCTCTACTTGATTAATAAGATCTGATATTTCCCCTGACTTTTGTAATTTAGAAAACTGTCCATCGTTTAATAATGTTATTCCTATATCGCAAGTCTTACTAACATAATTAGATGTATCACTAATCTCTTTAAACACTAGTAGCATTTGATAAATAATTTCAGTAATCCTTCCATCCTTACCAAGATTTAAATCATACTTTTTCTCTAACTCTCTAACCTTCGTATAATCTTTAGGAGGTAACATAATTACTTTTTCCTTTTTTAACCCAGTGCATTTTCCGTTCCAAAGAAAACTCAAATTAAAATTTGTTGAAGGATCAAAAGATGATACCAAAATTGCCGTATTATCAATACCTTCAATTAGATGGGGATTACCAATCTTTATTTGTTCTAAAGTTCTTTTATAACTTTCAAGAACATTCATCTTATCCTCAATTAAATAATAAATAACTCTGTTTGCCACTTCATACAAACCTGAACCACTTGCCCAACCTACACCAAATTCTATTAACTTTTGTCCAGTATCCTGATAGCCCTTTTCTTGGTTGTTTCCAATGTTCAACCTTTTGTCAGCTAACATAATAGAACAATCATTCCTACAATAAGCAAGTATAACTGTCATATTCTTACACTCCCCTCATCTAATAATTAGACAAAAAGAAGGAATTTCCTACTTTAAATTTGAGTGATAAAAATTACAGAGACACTCGCTTATAAGTTGCCTGTTAAATTTCTTATCAAATATTTTGTTAATGTTAATTTCTCATTAAGTATTAACGATTCACCTTGAACTGGGTAGATACAACCTTTAAATAATTTCTATGTTATCAATATCACAGAAATCTTTACTATTCATTTTAATAAGGTTTATAAGCTTATCAAAAACTTCTGTAGTATGCCCACTTCCGTCATTATCACTATTTGCCCACCCTGTAAATTCCATGTAACATCCAGTTCTAGAAATCCTGTGTATCAATCCTGGTATTTCATCTGAATTAATATTTAAATCTAAAATTAATTTGTTTACATAATCGTTCCAATACTTATTTGAATTAATTAGTTTTATATATGTTCGATTATTACCTAAAATATCAGAACAAACTTCACTTTCAAATTCATGTAAAGTATATAATATATATATTTCTCTGTAAGTAAGCTCATCTAGAATTTTTAAATAGTCTTCAAACTCATTAATATTTTTCACTTCAGGTAAGTTGTTCAATAAACGAGCAAAGAATCGAATTTTAGCTTTCTGTCTAGTATGGATTGCGTTTTTAAATGTGGAAAAAAATGCATGTAAAAAATCTTCATTTTCAATTAACTCTGGAGTTAAGATGCACTTGCCAGTATTCAATTCATCAAAAAAGGTTTTAGATCTTTCGATTAAAATATTGTTGAAAGTGCTCGTAAGATAGGTGTCCAATACTCCTCCAAAAGGGAATATTTGAATCAAACTTCTTATTACAGATTGCTTATCGTAGTATCTTATTGTAGATTCTTGAACATTGTTTTTTATAAATTTTGCAGTATGAGATAATTCATTTTCATCCATTCCCACTTATATCACCCTCCCAAGGACAATCATACTACAAACAATTGTTCTAATGGAAGGATTATGTAATTACAAATTTTCGACAATATAAAAACAGTCCCTTAAGAAAAAGGACTGTCAAATAAGAGATATTATTTTATATATCTATTACTTCGTAATCAGCGATTAAGAGAAGGTTATTATATTGATCAACAATTCTTTCGGTTATGTGATATTTTGTAATAAAGTCTTTAACCATATCTTTATTGTAAATATCTGGCTTGATATTATAACTAACATAAGTATCAGTATTGGCGAAGACCTCTTTATTTACATCTAACTCATGTGTTGCTTTTCCGCCATCTGATATTAAAAAAACTGCATTTCTGTGCTTATGTATAAATTTCCAATCAATGTCCATTTATTTTTCACTCCTCATCAAATACTTACCAATATAATATTCTCCAAGAAATGACATTAATCCTACTTAAAACACAAAAATCTTTTCTATATTAATTTATCTATTTCCGGGGATCCATTAAGCAATAATTTTTCTATACTTCTTTTAATACCTGTATCCATGTCCTTTTCAACATGTATCACATGATTATCAGAGTTAGGAAACCTTGCAGTACAATAATAATAATTATCAGGTTGTTTCGCAGCCTTAACTAGAATATCAAAACCTTGAACATTATATAGTTCTTCCTTCATCATTATCACTCCTTAAGTTAATCCTAACACTCACCACCGAAAATATCGAAGGATTTATAAACAAAAAGTTTTCGACAAATGGCAAACAACTTAATCTTCTTGCCAACGTTATAAATCATTATTAAAACGACAAAAGTACTTTACTACGAACATGCGATAATATTATCCTTAGTAAATTTGTATCATTTTTTATATTAACTCTTTTATTTATGGTAATTTAATTCCAGTTATTCTAAAATATAGTAGATTAATAATTTAATCAAAATATCCCAAAATTGGAGGTAATTGTATGAAGAAAAGCTTTGTACTCTGTCTTGCTTTGATTCTAGCGTTTCTATCCTATAGTGCTCCTACAGAAGCAGCTACTATCATCGACAAATCTACCACAGAATTAAACATCAACGAATATTCAAAGGCTACTCGAACGTTAACATTAGTTTCTGGTGCTTCCCTTGGTATCTATGTTGATCTTAAAAATACGCCTACAAATTTTAAATGGTATTTAAGAGATACAAATTATAAAATTGTTGATCAAGGATATGGCGATGCGAACAAAATCATCGGTGCTCCAGCAGGAAATTATGTGTTAATATTAACTAGTAATGATGCAAATGCTATAGCTACTGGTATATTAAGCATTCAAAAATAATTAAATAATTTAATGTAAAACAACAAAAATCCACGAGAAGTTAATCTTGTGGATTTTTCTATCTACATATTAAGTTTTGGGTAATGAAAAAGACCTCTCACTAATAAAGTAAGAGATCTTTGCTTAGTTGGCAATTAAGCCAGTATGTAACTATTAAGTGGGCAATTAAGCCAAAGTTATCTTCTATTTAAGAATACATGTTTTCCCAAACTTTGTCAAACAGTTTCTTTAACTTTTATTCTTTCTTTAATTTGTTGTTGTCCAATCGAGTTAGTTATTGCATCCAAAATTGCTTTCATTTGATGAGCGTCTAACATCATTGGATAGTGTTTTCCTTCTTCCTTAACATAATAATCTGTTAAACGCTGCTTGCTAACAGTTTTCATTTGATTAACCAGTGCATAAACAGGTTTTTTATCTTTGGGCATGTCTTCAATAACACCTATAGGAATCATTAAATTGGAAGCACTTTTCCATTCTGGATCATTTTCTTTTTCGGTAGATAACGGAACAACTATTGCAGTATTATTAAACTCTTTAATTACTACACAGAAATGGAAATAATTAAACTCCCTTCCTATATTGACTCCGAAATCTATACAATATACATTCTGCCTAGGACGCTTAGTTGATTCAGAACGACTATTTTGTTTAATCCTATAGTTTCTTTTAACACTATTGTACAACCACTTTTTCAATTCTAAAATAAATCTAGATTTATCTTTAAATGAAAGGGTGTCAAATTTATTAATCTCATTTAGTAAATTTTTTACATTATCATCAACTACACTCATCCATTCCCCTCCAATCTTCACCATATTATACCATATTTCGAGATTAATAGGAGGATAGTTGTAATCTTCTGTAATAAATTGTTAGATTTTTATAGAAATTATGGTATAATTTACTAGAACCCTGCAGATGAAGCAGGGAGGTGATAAAATGGCTAAAACGCAAAAAGGCAAGAAAATCGTAACTGTCAAGCCTCATACTAAAAAAGTGGGAGGTAAAACTGTTAAGGTTCCTGGTCATCGTCGTTCTACTCCAAATTAATCCCTCCTGAGCCTTCAAACTCTCCAAAGTTCGCAGGGTTCACATTATTTAGGACATAAACAACCTTAAATTGGCATATAATGGATTAACTAAGGGACTTCGACCTCCCCTTAGTGCTGGTAAAATTACCAGATGCGACAATAGGTAAATCTTGGTGTGCGTTGGTGGATAAATATATAAATCCACCCTTTTTTATGTGTAGTTAATTAATTATCCCCTCATTTTGGCGCGATAAATTTAACTTCCTCACCAGACCTTTATTCGCCTTATCCAGTTCTTCCTTAGCAATTTCATATTCAATTAAATATTTCTGGTACTGCATCACTGTATACCTGTACATTTGCATTCCAACTTTGGCAAGTATCATTTTGTCATACCACTTATTTGTACTTGAGTGATACAGCCTCACTACATGCTCATATTCACAGTTAGGACACCTGTAAAACCACTTATAGACGGGCTCTCTATCCACATATCCTATAAAAGGCTTACTGTACTTCTTTACTTTAAACTTGGATGGACAGACATCACAGTTTATAAAGTTTCTCATTCGTTATTGACCAAGTATTTTAATTCACTTATCATAAATTTCTCCTCATCTCAGCCCTTAGATATATCTCTCACCGCTATGACTTACACTAATTTTCAATCTATGTGGATTGGTTGCATTAAATTTCCTCACAGCCTTCTTTACAAACTCAGTTCCTGGGTGATGAGTGAACATAGGTGCATCAAAATCAACTTTATCTCTAATATCCCAGCCCACTTCAAGCAACCAAGGTGTGTACCCTTTAGGCTGATCACCCATTACAGAATCATGATTAACTAACTCCTCATCAAAGTAAATTTCAATTGCCCATTCATTAATGCTGTGTTTTCTAGGCTCTCCCACTTTTATTGACTCAACAGTTTTACCAGTCCTCCTATACTCCTGTGGAGTATAGGAATTGAAATATTTATCTAATTCATTCTTCATATACTTCTCAAGTTGTCTTGCAGCTGATGATAATATTCGCTTAATTTTTGTTTCATTCATCACTGCATTTTGACCATGTTTTGTCTCAATCCATTTTTCAATTTGCTTAATCGACTGAAAAGTAGGCATTTATCTTTTCCTCTCGACCTTCTCTAAATCGCTTAATTTTAGAATATGCAACTGAGTCGTCCTAATTTGAAGATCCCTATTTTGACAAAGGATAAATTCCACCGCTGCAGATTTATCATGTATTCGAACACGCTTAACTTTCCCTTGCATTTTATTTTGATGAGAATAAACAAGATCACCATTTTCAATAACTGTTTTCATTTTAATCTCCCCTTATTTTTAATTGTTTCATTTTTTCATTAGGTTAACAGGACGATGGGACTCGAACCCACAATATACACCTTGATATACAATAGTTGCTCTACCAATTGAGCTACGTCCTGACAGTATCATTGGTAGCTTTTATATCTAATTTGCGTAAAGCCCAGGTTAATAATGAAGCCTTTGCTGTCATCATTGTTTGACTTTTTAAAGCCCCATTTTCTTTTTATTACCTTCGGGTTTACTCCCTTGGCTTTCAACGCCAAATAATCCTGCTTATGACTAATAATTGTAATCACCTTGTTCCCCATTCTTTTCCCCTCCTTCAGCTAATCTTCCTTACATCAATCACATGCCAATCTTTCCTCTTCAACAATTGCTTAACACAGTAGCAATAAAAATCTGGCTCAAATAACTTATCCGCCTTCTTTTTGTTTTTACGGCTTATGTAATCGTAATATTTAACTAAGTAATCTGGTCTTTCACGGAAAAAATCGACCATATCTCTAAAATGATTTTCTGCATTAAAAAAGACACCGTACATCCCATATTCATTTTTCCGGTGTATGTAACTGATGAGCCTTTTATCACCACTTAGATACCTTGCAACCCACTCCTCATGATCAAAAACTTCATCTGGTACAGAAATAACACTCAGATCAGAAACGTCACCTAGCCACTCAGGATATGCTACATATGCGGCTTCATTTTTCGGAACATATATCTGCTCGACTTGCCATTTATCAATATCTATCATTCTGTAAATCTCACCGATTTTTTTATCGCTATAGATAAAAGAAACATCATCAGCTTTTGTAACCGGATAATTACTATAAATCATGTAAAAATTAATGGTATACACCTCACTTTCTATTTTTCTTGGCTTCTTTAAGTTTTTTGACACCTTCACCATCAAACTCCTCGTTTACCTTTTTAGCAGCATTAACATAAGCCTCTAAAAGTCCACTGAGGTTGTTTACTTCTGCAATGCGCTCATGTAATTCTCTAAAGGTTTGTTCTGGAAATGTTTTAACAATTGCCTTAAACACTCGGGAATGAAGCAATTGCTTAAATTCCTGGTAAACTGTTTTTGCTTTCTTTGATTTGGTAAAAGTAACATCAGTACTATTCTTAACAAGGAAGTATGCCAACAGATCTGACTTTTCTTCTTCTAAAACATTTACTTTTTCTTGATTTGCATTTTGATAAAATGCTGAAAGTTGATCTACAATATTCGTTAATTTAACTGGGCTGACATACGGATAAGCCTTGATAATATATTCTTTCGCTTCGTACATAACCGGAATTTCAATAAACTCATCATAAATTTCATTTTCCTCAATCAGCATTTTGGTTGTAACTTTACTCATCATTTTCCTCCTTATTCAAATTAAAAGGACTCCACATTATGCGAAGTCCTCAAATATGTATTTATTATTCAGTTTCGAAAATATAGTCGATGTACTGTCCTTCACCGTTAGCATCTTTCACTTCATACATATCAAATGCAATTTCTAGATTGGTA
This sequence comes from Cytobacillus pseudoceanisediminis, assembly GCF_023516215.1. Taxonomy (NCBI): domain Bacteria; kingdom Bacillati; phylum Bacillota; class Bacilli; order Caryophanales; family Bacillaceae; genus Cytobacillus; species Cytobacillus pseudoceanisediminis. The sequence continues at coordinate 2,052,922 of NZ_CP097349.1, forward strand.
GCTTCAGTTCCAGACATTGTAAAGCTCATATTTTGTTGTGGGCGAGCTTTAAAAACTTGAACGTGGCAAGGGTAGTCTTGTTCATCTTCTTGGTTGCGTGCCAAACCTGTACCATAGATAGCAACAGCTTTAGGGAATTTAGTGGATTTAACACTTACACGCTTAGAAGTTGCAGGTGCAGCATATTGATAAAACGCTACAACTTCTTCACCAGGAGCAGCAGGAGTATTTACATCAACAACCTTTCCTGAAACTGTGCCAATTGTAAACTCTTCACCGATATCTCTTAATCCTTCAAGCTTATATACTTTAACTGTACCAGCAAGAGGCTCTTTGGATAGGTTAATTTCTAAACTCCCTGCATTATCTTCAACAGTTAGAACTTCACGTTTGAAAATTTGTCCTACACCTTCCCCTAGTTCTTCACCAGTAAGAAGTGCAAGCAAATTCAAGTCAACAAGAGGAACAGTCAAGTTAAAAGTTGAAGCTTTAGAGTGGTCAAAAGACATTTGTTTTGCATTACCACGACCACCTGTTAAATCAAGACGATCACCTGTCACTTCATTTGAGCTTGCCTCTGCATAATCGATAAATGCAACAGGCTTTTTAGATTTGAAGTCAACGATGTTTACATCTAAGACTTCTTTAATACCAAATTGTAATCCCATTTTGAAACCTCCATTAAATTAATTTGTTTTATTTATATTAGTCGCCCAATGCTTTAAATCAAGCGAACTAGTATCAGAAGTATGAGGGAGAAGTGTAAATTTATTGTGATACTCATCCCAGATTATTAATCTTGTATATGTTTCATATAGCTGGCAAACTGTTAAATTCCACACAGTCAAAATATTGATGTCAGTGCTATAAGCAGAAACAATTGATATGATATCCTTTAAACCAAGTTGTTCTTCATTATTTTGTTTTTGGATCTTTGCTTTAACCTTTTGAAGCTTATCCATAAGCTGCTTAGCCTTACTATTAGCAGGTTTAAAAGATGAGGACTTTGAATCCTTTAAGAAATTTTGTCTAAAAATAACGGCCTTAACTTCTTCAAATAAGACGGAATTTAAAATAAAACTTCCTTGATCATTTTTAATTACTACATCTTCTTCATAAATGAATACTTCTGATTTAAGAAAAGTTGAAAGCGATTCAGTAAATGAGACCATTATTGTTGGATCTTGCATTCCCCAAAAATAATACATTCGAGGTTGGATAGATTATTTATTTCTCCTATTTCATCATTTGAAAAATCTGGAGAAGATAGTGCATTTATTAATAAATCCTTATTTATAGAAATCACAGATAAATATTGATTGTATTTTTGCTCGCCTAAATCAGCTATTTCACCTAAAGTTAAAGGGTAAATCCTCAAACCATTTTTAAGTTCTTGAGAATCACCTTTTAATAGCTTTAACTCATTCATTTCCTCATGCTTCCAAACGTATAGATATGCCTATAACCTACATAATTGTTAGGTACTGGGATTGGACTTCCTTGAATGTATTCAACTTTACCAATGCCAGTAATTCTTTCATGTACAAGTAATTCATTAATCCGGTCACTAATTCTCATTGAGCGTAAGTCTTTTTCAAAATCAATATGACAAAGAATATCTATGATTATTTGCTGGTTTGCTAATAAATAATTTGTATCTTTATCACGTCTTCCAGCGTAAAGATAAACTCTGCACAAAGGCTTATCTTCTAACTCCTCAGCTTTTGCAGCAGTTTTTAACACCTTATCTCTTATTGTCCAATCCGTATCAATAACTAAGATGTCTTCTAATAATCCGTCTAATGGATCAGGAATTTTTTTATAATGATCTTCAGGCCTATAATGTAATAACCGAAGCAATGTTTCGTCATTACGCAGAACTTGTACAATATCTTTAATGTTTTTAAACATACTCACTTTTGGTTCACCACCTTATTATGAATGCACGATCAACAGTCACCTGACATACCAAGCGACTGCTCATGCATTTAAGAGGAAAAATAAATGTTTGGCTAACATTTATCTCGTTTAACCTTTTATTTATTGACGCAGGATAAACAAGGCGACCAATATTAAACTGACCGATAACGTCAAAAAGCTAATCTATATTTTTAAAGATATCTCTAATCTTATGGTTTATTTCAGGGGTAATTTCTTTTTGCCCTCTTTCCAGGAGAGACAAATAAGATTGACTGACACCTAGCAGCAAACTCAAATGCTCTTGAGTCATCCCATTTAATACTCTCATTCTTCTTAATTTAGAAATTTTCAACTACGACACTCCCTCACCTACTTTTATTAGGATTAAATAAAATATTTTATTACGAAAAAAGTAGCCAGTTGAGGACTGGCTCAAAAAGGAGAAATAATAAGAAACCAATTAGTAAAACTGGTTATTGCTGTTACCGTGTATATAACAACAAAATGGAAGAAACCGATATTAAACTGGGGAGTTTAAATCTTACCTTGTTTGTTGAAATTCCACTTTTCATATGATAAACTATAATTACGGAATCGCATGCAAATATGCAAGTGTGAGGTAAAGAATAATACCTACTTCACCTAAACGTGTTCAGTATTCATCCTTTACCATATAGTCAGAACAAAAACAAGCCCAAACCATTGATATTACTAGGTTTAGGCTCTTCGCGGTGTGAATTTTTTATTGTTTGAGGAAGGCATTTAAGAATATTGTTTCTTGCGTTTTATATAATTGGTTCATCAATCTCACTAAACTCTTATTCTTTTTTACTTCCCCTCCCTCTTTCCTTTGTTTTTCTTCATCCCCTAGATTATTTATTACGACTTTCTCTTTCTCTTCAGGTTCAAACTCCTTACTTATCTTTGATAAAATTACGTACATTGTGTTCTCATTAATTTTCAACTTGTTAAATTTTGTTGTATATTCTTCTGTTGTGTCTTCAATTTTATTAAATTCCTCTTCTTTGCTTACTTTATAATTAACCCTCTCTTTTTTGATCTTAGTGATTTTATCTTGTAATTCACTTGCTAGTTCCTCTGCCCTTGGAATTTGTTTTCTATTCCCCTTCTTATAATCCCTCTTAACTAATAGCTCAGACACATCCAAGTGCTCTCTCGACTCAGCTTTATCTAACTCCCCCATAATTTCATATAGAAAATCCATAGGACAGTTATAATGTTTATAATGTGTATTTTTATTTTCAGTAACGTATCTCCAAAAGTTCGGCTTAGCTGAAACCTCTTTTACTTCTAACTTCTTTGTTTTCTTGTTCTCGATTTCAACTTTTTTCTTTTTTAAGATCAAGTCACTCCTTACTTCATCAATCTCTTCAGATAAGTCAATGTCATATGAACGCTTTGCACTATCAATCGCACACCCACTAAGAACTGTCATGACATCCACTTTTTTGAGCAACTTAACGGGTTTCTTATTTTTATTAAGCACATCAAAATAAAGCGATAACGCTAACTGCCCTAAATTTACAACTTCACCTATATTCATTTGACCATCCGAAAGCAAATTGTCGATTATAGAAGCTTGGGCTTTTGACAATGTATATTCTGTTGGATCAGCATCAATCCCATTTACACAAACATTAAATTTTTTATAGCAATTTTTAGCTAATTTCATTAAATCAGGGTTATCGAATATAGCTATGCAGTCAGAATCCATGTCAGCACCCGAAAGAATTTCAAGGATTAAAGAGCCAATTGTATTAATTACAACAATATTTGGAGTTAACTTAAAGTATGTTTCGATATCTTTATTCCTTACATTTTTAACAATCAAGACATTGGACATAGATGTATGCGGGTTACGAAACGCAACATAATCATTGCCAAATCCTTCATCACCAAAAAGAGTTGTATATACTTCATTATCCTTCAATGCCATAGGCCTATTTATTTCATTTCCAATTTCCCCAACAGCTTTATATAAATATTCCATAGGACAACTTAACAAAGTACAATAGTCACCAATTAAACGCAGCTTTCCTTTTTTGATGTGTTTAACATAATTACTAATCGTTTTTGCTCGAAAATCCCTGAACATTTTAGTTCTCACTATGTCTTTATTAATCTCGTATAAATTCACCAACATCATGTTACAGTTAACATCATTTGCTTCCTGCTTTATGTACTCAATAAACTTGTCATCATTATTTTTCAAATCCTTTATGAAATATATTTCAAACTCACTAAGCTTCCTCATGACTTCCTTATCTGCTCCAAGAGAGTTCAACATCTGGTAAGAAGTCTGCTGTAGTGGCTTATTTTCAAATTTCCCTCTTTTTGTTCCCTTCTCATGTTTACAAATACCAAACAAAGAACCATCTTCTTCAACTTTAATTTTCCAATGGTTATACATTTCACGTTGTTTTTTAATTTATCCCCTTCAAACAAATGACTAAATTTAAGTGCCTTTAAACAAGTTGGATTAATGATCATTTTTATGTCAGTCACTTTTATCAGATTGTTAAACATATCAGGGATGTATTTGGTTTCATAATCATCCCCAAAATGATCTCGGAAGAACAATTGAAGGTTAGTTGCAAACGCTGCTCCCTTGAACATGTGATGACGTAACAATTTCATCGACACACCATCTTCAAAAAATTCGCTTTGCAACAGACATTCGCCATCAAAAATACTATTAGAAATTTTATGTCTCCCTTCCTCAAAGCTATCTAACATTTTTCGCTTTTTATCCTTTTTGATAACATTTACAGTTTCATAAAAGGTCGAGAATACCTTATCAACTATCAGGATTGAAGAGGGGTCAATTTTAACTGTATCTTCTATACTAGATGTAACCAGCGATTCATAAGCTAACAACCCAGGCAGATCAACTTTTTCGTTTTCAACAAAAGGTAAATCCATCCTTGACCAGTTTTTCATAATTTCATGCAATTCTTCTCGAATAAACCAGCATTCACCCTTTCTCGACTTGCTGCTTGAGCGTTTATAAAATTCGTATTTAATTTTATCGCTTTGACCAGTCTCGGGATTCTTTATTTCAACGAAAAATCCATTTAGATATAATAACTCCCGAAGGCTCTTGCTTGATTTTTCTCTCCAAACCTCTTTTACTTTTTTATCTGTAGACTCAGATTCGATTTCAATTCTTTCTTTTAGAGACAGATTATATTCCAAACTTTTTCTTCTTTTATCTAATCGCTTGTGTAACCGTTCGAGATCTAATTTCATCTTCTTGCTTTCTGGATTCTCTCGAACTTTAATGTTTAGTTCATTTATTTCATTTTGAATTTCATTTATCTTATCTTCCCTATTTTTAATCCTGTCAGGAAGAATTTCTTTGAGAATGGATTTACCACTTCTAACCTTTGTATTGAATTTAACGTTAATCAAAGAGTTCGATAATTCTTTTTTGGGATGTTGGTTAGATGTAAAAGTTTTAAAATACTCTTCTTGTTGCCTTAGTTTAATTATTCACATATTTGAGGATAATCCCCACATCATATCATCAATTTGCTGCACATTAGGAGATTCTTCAGTTGCTTGCTTCATTATTCGGTAATCATTAAGATTCATTCTCTGCATCTTTTTAATAGGTAATTTAATATCTGAAAACGCAAAGTACTCATTAGTTATGTATGTGTTGGCTTTTCTTTCACCATCTTCAAGTCCAGGAACAAAGTAATCTTGATTATGTATGCAATTTACCATCCTATAACATCTAATTGCCTCAATGTCTTTCTCAAGAGTGCTTATAGGTATTGCTATTTCCTTAGACAAATTTTCAATTGAAACATCATATCCTTCACCGTAATATTTATTCATTCTTTCTAAGTAGCAATATAGGTAAAAACCTCTAACTCCAACCTCTTTCTTACCCATGCAGAATAAGAAAATCTCAAATGGGATTACGTGAAAATTATGCGGTTCATAAAATATGCCATCTAATATCCCTTCCTCATAAGACTCTGAATCTCTGTATAAATGTTTTAAAGGTATCTTTATTTTGAAGTTTCTCCCCTTCTGCTGAAGCAACATCTTTTGAATCTCTTTATCCATATCGCTAAAAAAAGTGAATTCAAGTTCTGAATCTTTAAATTCCCAAGTAATCGGATAATCATTAGTTGTTTCAGTATAGCCAATTTCATCAAGTATTCCGTTTTTCTTTATTATGTAGTCAACTTCCTGACTTTTTCTTGCATATGTTAAGACTTTCTTTATGTCCTCTATTGTTATGTTTATTTCTCCATATTTTGCATTTCTGTATAACCATGAGATTAAGTAATAATAGGAATACGCAAATGCAATATGTTTTGATATTGCATCCTTATTTCGTCCTCTCTTTTTCCTAATTCCCTTAACAGTTTCTACTTTAATAAAATTATTAGATTGCTCATTTTTTTATTTGCTGCCATTTGGATGAATGGTTTCTTGATATCATTAAATATTTCATTCGGCATAAAAACCTTTGATTCTTTTTCTCTGTACTGAAGTAATGTCTTTAAATCTTCTTCCATTTAATAACCTCCGATTGTTTAATTTGATTTTATTTGGATTATGTTATTTGCTTATTTTGTATTGATTCAAAACTGTTTGCAATTGATCATTTATGTAATATAGGCTGTATAAACGTTGACTCTTCGGCTCCATCCCAATATGGATGAATGGTATTCCATGCTCTGTGAGATAATCAGACACATGTTTGTTATAGCAATAGAAAAAGTCGCTACGTGATAAATTCATTTTTGATCCACCTCCTTTCCCAACTTAATCATTCTGTATTCTTCATGAAACATTCCTATAACAATTATTTGTTAAACTAAAGTTAGCCAAAATGCAGAATAAGCTTTAAAATCTAGACCCCCTATAGATATATTCAGTCCGATCACCTTAGTAGTGGTCGGATCTTTCTTTTGGTTGAATTACGGGTATAATCGTACTTATATAAGCAATTAAGTGTGATTAAGTGTTGACTTTGGAAATATTCAGCCTTATAATGTTGTTAATAGGAAAAGATATAAACTTTTCAAAGATCAGTAGAGCATCAGAAACAAGAGAATAAAAAGCCAGCCCTCCTTACTCAGAAGAGTAAACAAGAAGGGTTATTAGTCATTTATTCAGATGTTCATACTTAATTGTATTGAATTATTTAATTTTAGACAATACTTTTTGGATAAATATTTGTAAATAAATTCCTTGTATTTTCATTATTGACTATGTATAATAGCGTCCATAGAACACTAACAATATTAATAAGATTTCCAATTATGAAAATATCCTAAGCCTCCACAGCTAATACTTTCATAATTGGAAATTTTTTATTTATGCTCGTTTTGGTATACAGCTTAAAATATCTGGATTTGATTGCAATTTCTTCATCATCAACTCTTTTACTTCGAAAATCCCTCCACCTGAAATTAGTTCCAGTAATTGTTCTGATGTTTTGTCCTGATACAAGCCTGCCAATATCTTATATACAAAAGTCTCTAAAATGTATTCAGCTGAATATCCCTGAGACTGCTTTATAGAGAAAATAAGCATGTCTTTGTTTATGCTGACACATTCATCTATTAGTGCTTCAATATCCTTTAAATACGGGTTAAATGGCATTATATGTGATGTTTCTTGTACTACAACTTGATTCATGCCAATCCCCCTAGCAAGGTATCTTTATAAAATTTTCTGCTGCGAATGATATTTGATCTTCAGTTATTTGGAATTCCTGGATTAACTCTTGGATTTCTTCCTCAAAGCCTGCATATTCTTTTTCATCTAGATTACTTAAGTAGTTCAAATAATGGTCTTCAAGATCCCCCTGAAGGATGAAGTCTACTGCAAGAATATATTTTCTCATTAACTTTAATGGGGAATCGCTGTAATTATGATTTGTTGCATCTTTTGAATACATTATTTTACCTCCTAAGAATCTGTTGAATTACAAAGTGTAATCTATATCGTCACTGAGAATTGGTAAGCCTGTTTCTGGGCACAAGGTATCAAGCTGTACATTTTCATATTCATCTACATCTAAAGTAATTTCCTGACCATCTGCCAAAACTAGTTTGAGGTTGCCGCCGATAAGAGTTTGAGGATGAAGCTTAGTCTTTATATCTACTGAAGACATTCCACTTATTAGAGCAGAGACATTTAAAGTAATTGATCCATTTAAGAATTTCATTTTAACTCCCCCAATTATGTAATATTTAGTTTTTTAGCTGACCTGAACGATCCAGTCCTAAAAATAATCCGACAAAAAACGTGAACAGACTATATATCAGCATTCCAACGAACATTTAAACACTCCTCTTTGACAACGGTTTGTTGTCTATTTGATAATTCGATTATATTACGACTAATATTTGTTGTCAACAACATTTTGTAGTTATTTTCAGTTTTTTTACTACATTAAGTAGTCAATTTTTGATATACTACACCTATACAATTTAAAATCGGAGGAACAATAATTTGGTTAAACGAGCAAAATCAGAATTAAAAAAGATACTTGATCAAAGAAATATCTCTATTCGAAAACTTGCTGAAATGACAAAAGATGAAAACGGTGAAAATGGTATTAAGTTTGAAACATTAAGAAGACTTTATAATGACAACACAAGACAATATCAAAGGGATACAATAGGTCGAGTATGTGAAGTGCTTGAAATTGAGATATCAGACTTATTAACTCTTGAAGAAGTAAATAATAATGACCAGGACAGCAAATAGGCTGTCTTTTTTTGCTTATTTATGAAGTTTTCACTTGATTTTGTTTTTGATCTTTGGCTTGATGGGTTGAAAAGTTAGGAAACGGCTTGGGTGAAAAATCGGCTACCTACTAACGAAACAATAAAAAAAGAATCGTTAGCAAGTAGCAGACGATTCATCAATACTTGATGGTATATCAAGCTAGGTATCCGTATTGTAATGCCCTATCAATCGCTAGAGTTCCCTCTAAACAAGCCTACTGTAACAAGTAGCCCTAACAGTTTGGATTAACTTAAATCCTCTGTGGCTTGTCCTACAGCGTCCGTAAACGCTCTACCCTTCCTTCGATCAGCACTTAATGGCAGCTTTCTCCTTTCAGCAGGTTCAGTAATAGGAAACTGATTAACCTGCCTAGTCTTAATTATTGCATCGGTTAAGACATAACCTGACCAGTTTTATTTGAGAATGTGTTAATGGGCAACCACATTCGGAATAACCCTAAAAAAGACAATAAGAAACTAAGCCTTGCACATACGAATTTTTTTCGTAAAATGAAGACAGGGAAATTCCATATTCAATTTTAAGGATAGTTCCATATGTTTGTTTATGGGATTGATAATCGTCGAGATCCGAGCTGCAACTCGGGTCTTATTTTTTGTTTACTATTTGTTACCTTAAAAATTCTTCTTATAAAAATCTAAATTAGGTTTCTCTCCCTTATTATTTGATCTATCCAATTGCTCATTTCGCGTTGGTCATCTGTGAATCTGAAGTTAGGATTATGCTTGATGGTGTAACATAACTGTCTAATTTCTGTTAATATATCCTCTAATTCTGCTTCATCAATATTGTCTAAGTTGTCTGGATTCATTGTAATTATCTCCTGTTCATGTTCATTAATGGACTTGAGGGCATTGCTTTTTTTATAAGTTCGAAGTCCTCTAATGTTGATAAATATCGCTGGGTAGTACTGATTTCGGAATGTCCAAGTAGTTTACTCAATGTGTAGATATCTACATTCCCATGAAAGTTGGCATTTAATAAAAATTGTGTGGCAAAGAAGTGACGGAAACTATGAGGAGATATCCTTTTCCCTTCAACCCCTGCCTTATTTCCAGCTAATTTAATCACGTTGTCCAAACCAACGTGTGATAACTCGGTACCTTTATAGGATAAAAAGTAGTGATCTGTTGTAATCTTATCTTTAAAGTGTTGTGTCTTTACTCGCTCATACTTAATTAGGATCCGTTTTAGCGCTGGACTGACAAAAATTAATCTCTCCTTATTGCCTTTACCATTAACTAATATTGAGGTTTCCTTAACATTTACATTTAACAAACCTCTTAATTCCATTGCACGAAGTCCACAATCTGCGAGCATTGCAATAATCGCCTTATTCCTTGCTTCTATATAATTTTTAAAAGTAAAAGCATCTATCATTGCCTGAATATCACTCGCATTAAATCCTTTCAGAACCTTTTTCGGAACCTTTGGAGTCTCAACTCTTTTAGCTATATTCTCTTTTAAGTACCCTTCTTTTTCGCACCAGGAAAAGAATGCTTTTATCATCTTGAACATTGAAACGATACTCTGAGGCTGCAATCCCGCCTGCTGCTTAAATCGAACATAAGCCTTCAAATCAAATGGAGTAACACTTTCGAGTTCATTAATCCCTCTTCTCTCCACTAAATATTCCTTGAGTTGCTTCAGTTCCTGACGCTTATTTTTCATCGTCTTTGGTGGATACCCCTTTGCCATACAGTGATAGATATACTCCTTTAAAACATCCTCTAAAAACACAAAAAACCACCTCTCTCCGTTGAATCTCTCAACAGAAAAAAGTGGTTAGTTGTAAAATGATGAAGGATAAAGCAATTCGATAATAAATTATGATGAAAGATTCACCATTTCACACTTAAAGTTTGTGAATTTTATAAATCGAAATCACTTTTAATCCTTTAGAAACCCTTTTATATCAAGGTTTGTGTCCCTGATTACTTGCCAGTCTGCTTGTTCATGGCATTCATCATTTGGTTGATCTTCTTCTGAGATGGCTTCATGCCCATTTGCATCATCATCATTTTAAGCATTTGTTCATTAATTGGCGGATTTTTCTCCAGGTAGCTCATCATATATTTTCGAGCAATGAAAAATCCTAGTGCTACACCGGCAAGAAGCGCCAGTACACCAACTAGAATGTACATACCCATACTAACTTCCTCCTTCATGTTGTCTATCATACAGTGTACTAGACCAAAGGTTATTATACAATATTTGCTTCATTATTTCTCATATTTTAGACGAATTTTCTCTCTTTTATCGGTTTTAGCCACCCATAGCGCTTATGCTTGAGGTCAACAGCCAGGAAGGAGGACTCGCTTTTTCGCAGTACTTCGAAAAATACCGTCTCTGCCTCATAGCTGCCGGCCGCTTCTAAAACCAGGCTCCGTTCAAATACTTCAAGCTTCGCCCTGCTTCTTTTGCTCATCTCTATATAGTATGCACTTTTTTCTATTATAAAGTCCTTTTTTCGCTGCAGCTGCTGATGGATGTATTGATGCACTTTCAAACCCGGGATTGGCTTAGTCACAAAATCAATTTGCTTCGATAGAATAGACTTCATTTCACCTGACGAATGCTCATACTCTTCAAACAACTGAAAAAACATCCGCTCTCTGCCAAAATAATGGGCCGCAAATTCATCTTCTATTAAATACAATTGATAAGCTCTCATCTGGCCCCTCCTTCCGGGACAATCCATTTCTTTCAATTATAAGCAACCAAAAATAAGGAATGTGTCTGAAGATGTTAAAAACTTTCACTAATTTTGTCGAAAACGAAGAATTCAGTTGATTATGAGGATTCTTGCTGGGAGAACTGCTATAATAGCTGCTCAAAATATTTACTTCGTCATTTTCCCGCTTTTACTGAAATATAATCCTGTTTTTTTAAATATAAACCTATCTCACAAAAAAGGAAGAGCCTCTCAGCTCTCCCTTTCCGGTAAATATTATCCCTGCAGCAATGCTTTTACGCGTGCCACAACGTTTTCAACTGTGAATCCGTATTCTTCCATGATCTTCTCACCTGGTGCAGATGCGCCGAAGGTATCGATTGCAAGAACATCGCCTTCGTCTCCTGCATAGCGGTGCCATCCAAGTGAAGATCCCATTTCAATGGCAAGACGCTTCTTGACTGTCTTAGGAATTACGCTTTCTTTGTACTCTTTTGATTGAGCTTCGAAGCGGTCCCAAGCAGGCATGCTCACTACAGATGCATGGATGCCTTCGCCTTCAAGCGCTTTTTGTGCTTCAACAGCCAGGCTAACCTCAGATCCTGCAGCAAGCAATAATACATCCGCGTTGCTGTTGGAAGCTGGTGAAACAACATAAGCACCTTTTTGTACGCCTTCGTATGCCGCTGAATCCGTTCCTTTTAATGTAGGAAGGTTTTGACGGGTCAATACTAATGCAGTTGGCTTGTTTGTTGATTCAATTGCTGTTTTCCATGCAGCTGCTGTTTCATTTCCGTCAGCAGGGCGGACAACAGATAGGTTTGGCATTGCACGCAATGCAGCAAGCTGTTCTACAGGCTCATGTGTAGGTCCGTCTTCACCTACAGCGATACTGTCATGTGTGAATACATACGTAACAGGCAGGTTCATAAGTGCAGCCAGACGGATTGCCGGGCGCAAGTAATCAGAGAACACGAAGAATGTTCCGCCGAATACTTTTAATCCGCCGTGAAGGGCCATACCATTAAGTGCAGCACCCATTGCAAATTCACGTACACCAAACCAGATGTTGCGGCCGTCAAATGACTCAGCTGTAAAGTCGCCTGTACCTTTAATCATTGTTTTGTTGGAGCCTGCAAGGTCTGCAGAACCGCCAAAGAAGGAAGGCAGGTTTTGTGCGATTGCATTTAGCACTTCTCCGGAAGAAGCACGGCTTGCAAGGCTCTTTCCTTCTTCATAAACAGGGATGTCTTTATCCCAGCCTTCTGAAAGCTCGCCATTGATTGCCTGCTCCAGCTGTTTTCCTAACTCAGGATGCGCTTCTTTATACTGTGCAAAAAGGTCTTCCCATTCCTGCTGCTTCTTAGAGCCGCTTTCTACAACCTGCTGCTTGAAGTGATCATATACTTCCTGAGGAACATGGAAATCTTCTTCGAAAGTCCACTTATAGGCTTCTTTCGTTAATTTCAATTCATCAGCACCCAGTGGAGCGCCGTGAACATCAGATTTACCTGATTTGTTTGGAGAACCGTAGCCAATGACTGTTTTAACCTCAATCATTGTTGGTCGGTTTTCATCCTGCTTCGCTTCCTCAATTGCTTTTGCAATTTCGTGAAGATCATTGCCGTCTTCTACGCGGATATACTGCCAGCCGTATGACTTGAATCGCTGTTCAACACTTTCAGAGAAAGACTTATCAAGGTCACCATCAAGTGAGATATCATTTGAATCATATAGAACAACCAGTCTTCCAAGCTTTAAGTGGCCAGCAAGGGAAGCAGCTTCAGCCGAAACGCCTTCCATAAGGTCTCCGTCACCGCAGATGCTGTATGTATAGTGGTCAACAACATTGAAGTTGTCTTTGTTGTATGTTGCAGCCAGGTGGCGTTCAGCCATTGCCATACCAACAGCCATTGCAATACCTTGACCTAATGGGCCTGTTGTTGCGTCAACACCTGGAGTATGGCCATATTCAGGGTGACCTGGCGTCTTGCTTCCCCACTGTCTGAACTCTTTAATGTCATTCATGGAAACATCATAGCCAGAAAGATGAAGAAGGCTGTATAAAAGCATGGAGCCATGTCCAGCAGAAAGGACGAAACGGTCACGGTTGAACCATTCAGGATTTTTCGGGTTATGGTTCATGAAGCGTGTCCAAAGCGTATAAGCCATTGGCGCTGCACCCATCGGCATCCCCGGATGGCCGGAATTCGCCTTTTCAATGGCGTCGATTGATAAAGTACGAATGGAACTGATGGATAGTTCATCTGTGTGATTAAACATTCAATACATCCTTTCGAGTAGTAATTCTTTACTCTTTTAATATTATCGGGTGTCCTTTTTTTCACAACCAATAGGGTCAGGAAAAGGACAAAAAAGCCGGTTTGTTACTATATTGACACAAAAAGACCCGGCGTATGTAAAAAAAGCGGAGATAGCCGGTAATAGAAGTCATCTCCGCTTTCTATTAAAAGAAGGAATACAGCATTGTGTATCCCTTGCAATTATAATATTAGTGAAGGCGGTTTTTGTTTTGGAAGTCTTTTAGCTTTTTTGGAGTTACGTCATTTCCTTTCGGGTCAACGATTGTAACACCTTTAAGCGTGTTCAGCATGCCAGAGCGAAAAGTCTCCAAATACTCTTTACGGAGAGAAGTCTGTTCTTTTGCTTCTGCTTCTGTTAAACCTGATTCCTTTGCCTTCTTTGCCAGTTCATTAATTCGGGCAAGTTTTTGTTTTGGCAGCATATATTAAAGCTCCTTTATATCAAAAGTTTACCTTTGGATATTCTGATAGAAGTTTTTATTATACAATAGCTTCAGATATGGAACAATACTGAAACTCAACTGCCATCATACTAAAAAAGAACACTTTTGACAAGAAAAGTGCTCTATTCAGCAAGTGATTCCATATACTCTTTATACCTTCTGTGGACTGTTGCTTTTGAGATATTATAGCCAAAGCCTCTGAGTGTTGCAGCAATCTCTGCAAATGTTAACTCGTTTTTCCTTAGCCGGACAATTTCCTCTATCGGCACCTCTATTCTTTCCCTGCCGCCATTTGTTCCCTGATTGCTTAAGTTCTTCTCGGGGCGGTATCCCTTATCAACAGCCCGCTGCATGCCGCGTCTAATTTTGATGTTATGAAGCTTTCTCTGATATTCTTCTACCATCCCAACAATGTTCAGCACCATCGAATCTGATTCCGAAAGCTCGAGCTGGCCGTTATTCGAAATGCTGTACAGCTGAACTTCTTCCTTTAGGATGCAATGGAGTATCGCTATCTTTGCATTACCCCGCCCCAGCCTGGTTTCATCCTGAATGAGGACAACCTTGATATCCTTTTCTTTAATTAAGTCTAAAAGCTCCAATATACCGTCTCTTTCAAGGTCATATCCACTGGCCTGTTCGCGTATCACCTTGACTACTTCAAAATCATGCTTTTTCGCCAGATTCACCAGCTCTTCTTCCTGTCTTGAAAGGGACGTTTCCTGAGTATCCTTTGTTGTACTAACCCTGCAGTAAATAATTGCTTTCATAACTTCTCCTTATTCGTAAAAGTCTGAACTGGCAAGCTCTTTATAAGGCTCGTCATCCAGTGCTTTTACTGGAATAACAATTTCATCGCCCGGAAAAATCCTGCCTGCCGCTATCTCATTATTTTGTTCGACCCAATTAATAAATTGATCTGTAGACAGCGAATGTTCAGCCGAAAAACTCTCAGCAATTTCCCATAAAGAGTCACCTTCTGCAACAGTGACTTTCATAAACTTTTCCGTATCAGGTGTCTCTATCTGAATGAGCATAATAAACGATGCTGTCAGGCTTAAAACGAAGAGAATAATAGCATAAGAATATGATTTCCACAATTTTTTCAGCATGATATACCACCTCTAAAAGAATGTATGTTCGCATTTGATGTTTTTATTATAGACCGAACATTTGTTTTGTGTCAATAAAAATTCGAACTTATGTTTGTATCATATGGTAATTGATGCTATAATTGAGACAACAAAAACATACGAGGTGCGTAAAGATGGTGAAATTATCAAAAAGGCAGCAAGATATATTAGAGTTTATTAAAGAGGAAGTTAAATTGAGAGGCTATCCGCCTTCTGTAAGGGAAATCGGGGAAGCAGTCGGCCTGGCTTCAAGCTCAACAGTTCACGGCCATCTCGCCCGTCTTGAAAGCAAAGGGCTGATCCGCAGAGATCCTACTAAACCGCGCGCCATTGAAATTTTAGATCTGGACGAGTCTTCTCACATCCCTAAGGTCAGTGCAGTCAATGTTCCGATCGTCGGTAAAGTAACTGCAGGGCAGCCGATAACAGCCATTGAAAATGTTGAAGAATACTTCCCTCTTCCAGAAAGAATGGCACCAGCTGATGAGCATGTATTCATGCTTGAAATCATGGGGGAAAGTATGATTGAAGCCGGAATCCTTGATGGCGACTATGTCATCGTCAAACAGCAGAGCACTGCTAATAATGGAGATATCGTGGTTGCCATGACAGAGGAAGATGAAGCAACTGTCAAAAGATTCTTTAAAGAAAAAGACTATATCCGGCTTCAGCCGGAAAACTCTACAATGGAACCTATCATCCTTCGAAATGTTTCCATCCTTGGCAAAGTTATAGGTGTATACCGCCATATGCATTAATAGAATGATAAAAAGCAGGCAGCCACTGCCTGCTTTTTATTTTTCCAATTTTAAGAAGGTTATCAGTTCCTATTACCTGATGCTATTAGCGAAATCATACGAAAGTAACTGATACCTTTTCTGTTGGTACTAAGTTGCAGTCATGTATGACTATTTTATTATTCAGAAAATTCGGTATTTTTATGCATATTATTTTATAGCCACTTTCTATATAATGGTAATACACCGAGAATCAACCTAAGGTCGCTTGTCCAAAATCTCGACTTTAGGAGTGTGAAGAAAAAATGTTTTTGAACATTACCTTCGCTTTGTTGATTGGTGGGCTGGTCGGTGTCGTTGGACATATTCGGAAAGAAGGCAAAATGGTAAAACCCAGAAGGACAAAAAAATTCATCTATCTGGGGGTCTTTGAAGAAGTAATCATGGGGGCTTTAGCGGCTGTTTTTTTGGTCGTATCTTCAGATCCTGACTCTGCCTTAAAGGTAGTGCTCCTTGCGGTAATTGCAGGATTTGGAGGAGATGCACTGCTGACATGTCTCGATTTCCTAAAGATCAGACATAAAGAATAGAGAGATGCAGGGAAATACAAATTAGTTAAAACCTCGTTCACTTAGAAACGGGGTTTTTGTATTTTAGCTATGTAAAAACCCCTGCTCATGCAAACAGAGTGTTTTCGAATTTTTAAAGTAATTGCTCATGTAGTGTTCGTTGCTCCAAGGGATGTACCTGCGTACGAAACATAAATACTAATCCTTGCCGTTAGAAATCCTCTTTAACTATTTTTTCAAAACTGCTCCTTCTGCTGAACCAATGGGCAATTAAGTATAGTGAAACTAAGATAAAAAAGGAATAAGCAAAGGCCCAAAGGATTTTTTTATATAAGTGCAGCATTGGTGTTTTATATCTTTCACAAACCCTTGAAAACAGGACTAAACCGGCTAGCAACCATATTTATTCTTATCTTAGCTTTAGGGAATATTGTGACTGGCTTTATACCAGCAGATATAAATCTATTTTGGCATTCAATAGCAGCTCAACTTGACATGATAACTGTTTTGCCCGGTCTTTGGCTATACGCAAAATCTTTAGAAATTGGAAAACGCTGGACTCAATACTGTTTAGTTACATTACTAGTCATAGTCACACTCAATATGTTAATAATTTTCATCCCTATGCACGCCGGTCTATTGCAAAGGTTATTCTATTTAGTGATTTTCATATGGGGCACTGTACTGGCGTTTATTTTAAGTAAATGATTTGTTGCCACGCCTTTATCGCCTGAGCTCTTAATTCTTATTCTTAATTTACGCCCCCTGCCTTGGTTAAATTAGTCGTCTAACACAGAATCCTTACTCTTAATATTTCTCGGGGGGAACCTAGATATTTCAACTCGTTACACCAGACCTTTTTTAAACCAAAATATATATATCTTTACAACATAAAGAAGAATCATGTTGGTAATTAATCCAAAGAACCAGTTCCAGTGAATATAGTGATACAATGAACTAAATTTTTCGAGAAGATAGGAGTAAGTTGTTATCCCCATTGAAAATAGTAAGTAGTACAAAAATGTTCTTCTTGTCCCTTTTTCTTTTGGATAAAAAAGTATAAAAAACACCGCAATTGTAGGATAAACAATATAATGCAATGAAAAGCTCATATTTGTCGCTTTATTAAATTCTCTATACGGAAACTCAACTAATCCAAATACCAATTGTATATATTCATGTATCCATGCTATTGCTTGAACAAGTATAAAGGTTATCCAAGCTAACCTTTTACTTTCGGTTGGGATGTATCTTAACAACAAGTACAATGATAAAATCTACGAACATATTAAAATCAGGACTTCTCTGGTCATTTTAAGTCCACCAAAATTAATCTTTTAGAAAACCATCGATAAAATTTATCATTTATATATAGAGAAATCATTACTGTTACTAGTGTCCAATACCATTTCCATTCGTGGTACTCAACCAGTTTGGTTTTAGATTCTAATACAGCCTCTAAGAAGGTAAAAAATCCAGCAAAGAAAACATAATACAATAGTGAGCCAAACCCTTTTTTCTTCCTTGGAAAATACAAACTAAAAATAATGGCGACTACCGGGAATAGGAAGAACTCAAAGGAAAAACTAGTCCTATTATATAAATTTGCCTTAGGGTACAATTGAATCGGATATTCAATCCAACCCATTTCTACTGCTATTAAACCGGCTGGCCATGTAATGACCTGCAGAAATAAAAAGATAACCCACGCTTCTCTAACCTTGTCTCTCGGCACTAGAAGCTTGAGGCACATGATACTTAGTATTAATACCCCCAATATAATCCATCTTTCAAGATTCATTTAAGTCACCTTTCATTGGAATTATTTAATACTATTTGTTCACATAATTTAAAAAATCGATACTTAAAATTTCATCATGCTGCCATTTGTTTGGCTTCATATTTTTGAAGTCTGGGCCATGTTATTTGTTATGGCAATCGACACAAACAGTATCCATGTTATCTTCACCAAACGCTAAGTCTGGATGAAGCTCGAGCTCCTTGATATGGTGAACAAGCAACTGGATCTTCCTGCCCTTACCACTCTCACTGTATTCATTTGTTTCAATGCTTAAGCGCCCCTTCCGTTTACATTCCTGGCATTCATAGTTATCACGCTTCTTGATTACTACTCGTAGCTTCTTCCATTCCACACTGTTATAAAACTACTCATAATGTTGCCTGAAAATTACGATTATTTTTGGGAAGGTATAAATTTGGTTTCTTTTTACATCATTTTAGGAATCCATGTTACTTTAATAATTGATGCCCTTAATTTTGGAAATTTGGTATAATTCAGAAAAAGGTGTGATAAGAGTGTCACTTGCCTATTTGCTAACTTTTATTCCTCTTTTGATTATTGGTACGATAATTTCAAGATTTGAAAACCTCTCAGCTAATGCAAGGGTTTTTCTTCCCATATTACTTGTAATTCCAATTTATTACTTAATAACTAAGATTCCTGGAACCGATTATAGAATTAAAAAAGGTTACGGAATTACATCGATAGGCTTGATTGTTGTATTTTTTTCTTACTATGAACTAAGGTTCTTGTGGTAATTTTTTAAATAATTTACCCGAAAACAAAGACCCCTCAACACCAATGGTGTCAAGGGTTTACTTTTTAATACATGCTCAGGTACTGCTCGCGCTCCCATGGATGCACTTGCGTACGGAACATATCCCACTCAATTTCTTTCGCTTCAATGAAGTGTTCGAAGATATGGTCGCCTAGTGCGGATACGATGACTTCATCCTTCTTAAGCTCATCAAGGGCAGCAGCCAATGTAGCCGGAAGATCCTTGATGCCTTCTTCTTCACGTTCCTGCTTGTTCATTACATAGATGTTGCGGTCTACAGGTGCCGGTGGAGTCAATTTGTTCTTGATTCCGTCAAGACCAGCTTTTAGAAGTACAGCCATAGCAAGATATGGGTTAG
The DNA here is from genome assembly GCF_023516215.1 of Cytobacillus pseudoceanisediminis. Classification (NCBI taxonomy): domain Bacteria; kingdom Bacillati; phylum Bacillota; class Bacilli; order Caryophanales; family Bacillaceae; genus Cytobacillus; species Cytobacillus pseudoceanisediminis. The sequence continues at coordinate 2,072,460 of NZ_CP097349.1, forward strand.
CAGCAGGGTCAACGCTGCGAACTTCAACACGTGTGCTTACACCGCGTGAAGCCGGGATACGGATAAGCGGTGAACGGTTTTGAGCAGACCATGCAACATAGCAAGGTGCTTCATAACCAGGAACCAAGCGCTTATAAGAGTTAACGATTGGGTTTGTTACAGCAGTAAATGCTGTCGCATGGTTAATGATACCTGCGATAAAGTGGCGAGCATCTTCACTTAATTGAAGATCGCTTGTTTCGTTGAAGAATGCATTTTTGCCATCCTTAAATAATGAAACATTACAGTGCATACCTGATCCGTTAACACCGAACAGCGGTTTTGGCATGAATGTCGCGTGCAGGCCGTGCTTGCGGGCAATTGTTTTAACAACAAGCTTGAATGTCTGGATCTGGTCACAAGCTGTTAATGCATCCGCATATTTGAAGTCGATTTCGTGCTGTCCAGGTGCAACCTCATGGTGGGAAGCTTCAATTTCAAAGCCCATTTCTTCAAGCTCAAGCACGATATCGCGGCGGCAGTTTTCACCAAGGTCAGTTGGCGCAAGATCGAAGTATCCGCCATTATCGTTCAGTTCAAGAGTTGGCTCTCCAGCCTGGTCAAGCTTGAATAGGAAGAATTCCGGCTCAGGCCCTAAGTTGAAATCAGAGTATCCTAACTCTTCCATCTCTGCCAAAATACGTTTTAAGTTGCTGCGCGGATCGCCAAGGAAGGGAGTTCCATCCGGATTGTAAATATCACAGATCAGACGTGCAACTTTTCCTTTTTCTGCTGTCCAAGGGAATACCACCCATGTATCAAGGTCTGGATATAGATTCATGTCTGATTCTTCAATACGCACGAAACCTTCGATTGAAGATCCGTCAAACATCATTTTGTTATCAAGCGCTTTTTCAAGCTGGCTGATCGGAATTTCTACGTTCTTGATTGTTCCAAGAATATCCGTAAACTGTAAACGGACGAATTTTACATTTTCCTCTTCTGCAATACGCTTAATGTCTTCTTTAGTAAACTTTGCCACTGGTAGTTCCTCCCTTAAAAAATTACATGAGTGATTTATTTTTTGCTCTGTTAATGTTTCTCTCAGAAATCCAAGACAATATCAACGAGCTTAAAAACGGCGTTTTTAATGGAAAAAGCGGTGCATGTTGCCTTGCCTCAATGATGAGCGATTAAACCGGCCTGCCTGCACAATTTCCTTGCGAAGAAGTTTCCGGATTTCTTCATCTGATAGATCGCGTCTCGCTTTTTCTGCCTGCTTATTCAAGTTTTCAGTTATCGCTTGCTGTTCTTTCACGAAAAATAGCTGCTTGATCCCAGCCATGTTCACGCCTTGATCAATCAAATCTTTGATTTCCAAAAGGACATCGATGTCGTTTAAGGAAAAAGCCTTCTATTTCCGTCAGTTCTAGCTGGAGAAATTAATTGGTGCTCTTCATAGTAGCGAATCTGCCTGGCGGTCAGGTCAGTCAGTTGCATGACAGTACCAATCGGGAAAAGCGGCATGGAACGTCGAATTTCGCTTCCAGTCAACTATTTCTCCCCTTTTCAATTACTTCTTGAGATTATTATATGTAATGTCAGATAATCTGTCAACTATATGTTAGCTTTTATAACATGATTTTTTCAAAAAATTTTTGCCTTTCATATTTTCATATAATTCTCTGTAAAGCAACAGAAAAGGACAACTAACTATGTAGCTGTCCTTTTTAATATTCACCTAATTTATTTGGACTAAACCTTTTTCCAGCAATTGGTCCAGCGCGATGCATACAGCCATTTTCACATGTGAATAAGTCAGCCCGCCCTGAACATAAGCAACATAAGGCGGCCTGATAGGACCATCAGCGGTCAGTTCAATGCTTGCACCCTGAATAAAAGTCCCAGCTGCCATGATTACATCGTCTTCATATCCAGGCATATAAGCAGGATAGGCAGTTACATGTGAATTAACAGGAGATGCAAATTGAATTGCCTGGCAAAACGCCACCATTTTTTCTTTATCATCAAATTGAACAGATTGGATTAAATCAGTTCTATTACTGTCCCACTTTGGGTTGGAGTTCATGCCAAGCCGTTCAAGAAGCGCTGCTGTAAAAACAGCCCCTTTCAGCGCCTGGCCGACAACATGGGGAGCCAGGAAAAAGCCCTGATACATTTCCTGAAGGCTGTAAAGGGACGCACCCGCTTCTGCACCAATTCCCGGTGAAGTCATTCGGTAGGAGCAGACTTCCACCCATTCCTTCTTCCCGACAATATAACCGCCCGTCTTTGCAATCCCGCCGCCAGGGTTCTTGATGAGCGACCCGGCCATCAAGTCTGCCCCAACATGGCAAGGCTCACGGTCTTCAACAAACTCACCATAGCAATTGTCAACAAACACAATCGTATCCGGCTTAACTTCTTTTACAAACTGGATCATTTCTTCAATTTGTTCAATTGTAAAAGAAGGTCTTGTCGCATATCCTTTGGAACGCTGGATACCAATCATTTTCGTGTTCGGCCTGATTGCTTTTTCAACGGCAGGATAGTCGATGCTTCCATCTTCGTTCAGCGGGATGCTATTGTATCCAATGCCGAACTCTCTCAGCGAACCGTTACCTGTTCCCCGAATCCCAACAATTTCTTCCAGTGTGTCATATGGCTTGCCGGTGATATACAGCAATTCATCACCTGGCCGCAGTACACCAAAGAGTGCAATGGAAATGGCATGCGTGCCTGATATTATCTGCGGGCGGACCAATCCTGCTTCCCCGCCGAAAACTTCTGCATATATTCCCTCAAGCGTATCCCGGCCGATATCATCATAACCATAGCCGGTTGAAGGATTGAAATGCGAATCGCTGACTTTGAAATTTTGAAAGCTCTTTAAAACACGGAATTGATTCTCATCAATCCGCTCATCAATGCTCTTTAATACCTCTGAAATTTGCTGCTCCACTTCTTTTACAATCGGCTGGAGCTTTTCCCCTTGTGATAACTGTTGAAACATGATGTTCTCCTAACTATACGGTATATTTCATTAAAGGCCCTGAAATCTGATGGTCTTCGAGGTAATAGCCCTTGCAAACATAAAGTTCTTTGTCTTCGTTGAAAGTCAATTCCCGCAGGATGGTTTCGTTCTTGAGCTGCGACAGCAGCTTTCCTTCTGTTGACGGCACCTCCACATGGTAATGCTTCATCATTCCCAGAATCATCTGCTCGATTTTCCGTTTCAGCTCATTGCGGTCATCTTCTTCAAAGGCACTGATCTGAATCGTTTCTGTTCTGGCAGTCGGGACAAAATCAGGATGCTTTAAATCTCTTTTATTATATACCGTCAGCTGCGGTATTTTATCATTTTCCAAATCTTCTATCAGTTTATTGACTGTCTGCTCATGCTGGTAATAATCCGGGTTGGACATATCGACCACATGAAGAAGAAGATCTGCTTCATTAACTTCTTCCAGAGTGGAACGGAAGGCTGCAATAAGAGTAGTCGGCAAATCCTGAATAAAACCGACCGTGTCTGTCACAAGTGTAATAAATCCGCTTGGCAAAATCAGTTTGCGGGTCATCGGATCAAGTGTGGCAAACAACTGGTTCTCTTCATAGGATTCCGCCTCAGACAGCCTGTTAAAAATGGTGGATTTACCTGCATTTGTGTAGCCGACAAGTGCAATTTGAAATGCTTTGTTTTTCTTCCTTCGTTCACGATACCTGTCACGGTGCTGCACAATGACGGAAAGCTGGGTTTTAATATCATCAATACGGCGGCGGATATGCCTGCGATCTGATTCAAGCTTGGTCTCACCTGGTCCCCTTGTGCCGATTCCCGCTCCAAGTCTTGAAAGCTGAACACCCTGGCCTGACAGGCGCGGCAGCAGATACTGCAGCTGTGCCAATTCGACCTGCAGCTTCCCTTCTTTAGAGCGCGCCCTCTGCGCAAAGATATCTAAAATCAGCTGTGTGCGGTCAATGATCCTGGCATCCAAATCTGCTGATAAGTTGCGCACCTGGCTTGGTGAGAGCTCATCGTTAAAAATGATAATATCTGCTTCCATTTCTTCCTGAAGTGCAGCCAGTTCCTCCACTTTCCCCTTTCCTATATATGTAGACGGATGAACTCGTTCCCTTTTTTGAGTAATCGAAGCTAAAACTTTTCCGTTTGCCGTTTCAGTCAGCGATTCCAATTCTTCCATTGAATATTCAAACCGCTGGTCATCTTCATCAGTATGGCAGCCGACAAGAATGACTTTTTCATAATCTGGCTTACGTTCCAACCAGCATCCCTCTTTCATATGCTTATTTTAATTGATAACATCATAACAAAAATCATATTCAAATACTAATTTTTACCGCTAATCACAGGCCTTTGCACCGTCCATTTGAAATGATAAAAAAAATGGTTGTATTTCTTTTTTCCGTGTTAAAATCATATTGTTTGGAAAGAATTTACGTTTTTAAATAACTTAAACTTAAATAGATTTATAGATCTGCATCAAGAGGAGAAATGGCATATGACATGGGAAGTTTTAAGTATGATCGGCACTGTTGCTTTCGCTGTCAGCGGTGCAATTGTGGCGATGGAAGAAGAATATGATATTTTAGGTGTATATATCCTTGGGATTGTCACCGCTTTTGGCGGCGGAGCGATCCGAAACCTGCTAATCGGTGTTCCTGTCTCTGCCCTTTGGGAACAGGGTTTATTTTTTCAGATTGCCCTTTTATCCATCACAGCAGTAATGCTGTTCCCGAACAACCTGCTCAAACACTGGCAAAGATGGGGCAATTTCACTGACGCAATCGGGTTATCCGCCTTTGCCATCCAAGGAGCACTGTACGCAACGGAAATGAACCATCCTTTAAGCGCCGTAATTGTGGCTGCTGTATTGACTGGAAGCGGAGGGGGCATCATCCGTGACCTTCTTGCAAGAAGAAAACCGCTTGTATTGCGGTCTGAAATCTATGCGGTCTGGGCTATCCTTTGCGGTTTTGGAGTCGGACTCGGAATCGCCTCAGCACCATTTGAACTTTACACTTTGTTCATTATTATTACAGCTTTACGGGTTTTATCTTACACATATAATTGGAAGCTTCCGGTTAAGAGGCTGGGAACAAGTAAAAGCATCGGCTAGCCGATGCTTTTAAATATTTATAGGGTTGTTAAAAACATTGATATAGCAGGGAAATAAGTAATAATAAATAAATCAAAAACCATTACAGCAATAAAAGGAATTACAGCCTTTATTAATTTATCATAGGAAACTTCAGCTATTCCCTTCACTATAAACAAATCCAATCCAACTGGAGGTGTAATTAAACCGATTGATAAGTTAACAACCATGATTAATCCAAAGAAAACCGGGTCAATGCCTGCTCCGAGAGCAATCGGGAGAAGCAATGGCGTTAGGATTGTAATCGCTGCTGATGCGTTCAGGAAGCACCCTGCAATAAAGAAAATAATATTGAAGATAAATAGTATCAAATATTTATTTTCTGTTGCGTTCATGACAAGCTGTGCAAGCTGCTGCGGAATTTGTTCAGCCGTTAATAACCATCCGAATAAATTTGCCCCGGCTATAATAAAGACAACCATCGCAGACATTTTTCCTGCGTTTATAAACGCTTCGGGTATATCCTTCCAATCCATATCTTTATAAACAAACTTATTAATGATAAAAGCATATGCAGCTGCTACTGCACCGGCTTCAGTAGGAGTAAAGATCCCTCCCCTGATGCCGAAAATAATGATTAACGGCAAGAGCAAAGCCAATATCCCTTCATATAAAGTTTTCCGGAATGTTGTGAATTCGAATGTCCTTTTTCTTCAGAATAATTGTTTTTCCTTGTTAACCAGTAATTTAACATCATTAAAGACAAGCCTATTAATATCCCGGGTATGATGCCTGCTGTGAACAGGTCTCCTATGGATACTCCTGCGGTTACACCGTATACAATCATGGGAATGGATGGAGGTATAACCACAGCTATTGTTCCTGCACTTGCAACAGTGGCAGCTGCAAACCCTTTATCATATCCCTTTGACTCCATCATCGGTATCATCATTTTACCTACAGCAGCTGTATCTGCAGCACCTGAACCGGATATCCCTGCAAAAAACATACTTGTTAAGGTTGAAACCTGTGCAAGACCTGCCCTTACCCAGCCCACAGCAGCAAAAGCAAATGCTGCTATTCTTTTCCCCATGCTTCCTGACATCATAAATTCCCCTGTAAGCATGAAGAATGGAATTGCCAGCAGCGGAAATGAATCAACTGATGTAATCAAACGCTGTGGAACCACTTCAAGAGGAATATAATATATGCTTGATATAAATCCGGAAATGGAAGCTATAATTAAAGATATTGCAATTGGCACACCCAGAATCATTAATAAAAACAATACAGCCAATACTATTATTGCTACCGTCATCAATTTCCCTCCCTTTCAACTAACCCATATTTGTATTTTGGGATTCTGCTTGAACGACCACTCTTTCATCTCTTTTTGCAGTGCGGAGCTCCAAAATATTGACCGATGAGTGAACAAAACAGACAATTGAACTGACTAGGACTGCTCCGTAAATAAAAGTCATATTCAGCCCAAGCGAAGGAGAAATCTGCTGAATGGAGAACTTCAATATTCTTGATCCATAAATAATGAGAAACAGAAAAAGTGCACTGTTAATACATTCAACCAGCAGCATTACTTTACTTTTCCATTTTTCAGATAAATAATGATGGAGAATTTCTACTTGTGCATGCCCTTTGCTTTTATATACGATTCCGATTCCTAAGAACACGATCCATACAAACATGTACCTGATAAGTTCTTCAATCCAGGTTAAGTTGAAAATACTGAAATCTGCAAAAGGGAGTATACTTTTTGCAAACGCACTTTGCAGGACGTATCTTGAAAATACCTGATACACTGTGGAGATAAAGGCAATGACAAAAAACAAGATAACAATTTTTTTCGATATCTTATCCGCTTTGTCACTCAATTTCCTGAAAAATTCACTCATTTTTCTACACCCCCGCCATTTATTTTAAGCTTTCTATCTTATCAAACAGTTCCTTTCCTATCGTTTCTTCATATTCCTCATAAACCGGCTTTACTGCTTCTCTAAATGAATCCAAATCTGGATTTTCTTCAATTTCTATCTCCGTCTTTTTAAGGTCCTCCAACAGTTTTTTCTCATCCTCCATTGCTACTTTGCGTTCATAATCAACTGCTTCTGCAGAGGCTTCAGATACTGCCTTTTGCAGTTCTTCAGGCAATGTGTCGAATGTTGTTTTACTCATAAGAAAAACAGCAGCATCATAGTTATGGGCAGTTAATGTCAAATAGCTCTGCACCTCTTGAAATTTATTTAAATAGATTTGCGCAAGGGGATTTTCCTGGCCGTCGACCACTTTCTGTTCCAAAGCAGTATATAGTTCACCGAATGGAACAGGAACAGGAGTTGAGCCAAGAGCTTTAATGAATGAGATGTATGGAGGTGACTCCTGGACCCTCAATTTTAATTTCGCTGCATCGGCACTTGTCTTAATGGGTTTCTTATTATTCGTCATATGCCTCCAGCCGTTCTCCATATAGCCGAGGTTGATAAGGCCCCTGTTCTCTAAATCAGAAGCTATCTCTTTGCCGATCTCCCCATCCAGGACCCGAAAAGCATGCTCCCGGCTTTCAAATAAATATGGAAGGTTAAGCAAATTAAATTTAGGGGCGAAATTGGTTACTGGTGCTACTGAGCCAATATGAAAATGGATGGAGCCAATTTGCGCTCCTTCTATTTGGTCTCTTCCATTTCCTAATTGGCTGCTTGGAAATATATCGATTCTTATCCGCCCGTTAGATTTTTCTTCCACCAGTTCTTTAAACTTCAATGCCCCTTTGTGGTAAGGGTGAGTTTCCGTTTGAAGATGGCCCAGTCTCAAAACATATTCTGCATCCCGCTCTTTGCCATTAACATTGCTGGAGCAGCCGCTCACAAATATTAACAATAGGATTGATAAGATAGACAGGTATACTCTCATATAATTCGCCTCCCGCACTATATTGTAAGCCCTTACAAATACATGATTGAAAAACTGCTAATATCCTCAGATTTACCGCCGCCAGGTCTACACAAATAAGTTGTTAATATTGTTAATTGATTAGACTAAATTGATTTTCACTTAAAATTCCTCCTTTTTATTCACTAGCCTGCTGATCTATTAAAATCTTTATGGACTGACTTTTCTTAAAGGAGAATACTTAAGTTATGGTACAGTCACCCAACCACTATCCATATTCTATTTATAATTTTCTAAAAAATCAATACTTTCTAAATTTTTTTGTTTAATTTTTATATTTTTCTTGATAACTCTTTTTAAAAATGCTTAAATGAGATTATATTGGTTGGGTCTCCTGACCATTGGACCAATTTTGCGGAAAAGGAGGCAGAAGATTGAGCAATGCTGGAGCAACAAAACTGCATAAAGCAAAAACAGTTCCCCTTCACACAAGAAAAAAATTAAAACCCTAAAGCTGCAAAAGGGCTGGCTAAAAGGAGTCCTGCTAACTTTAATACTTGCTGTATTAGCTGGTTCCATAGCGAAATTGCCTGTTTTTTCAGTAATGGGAATTATGATTGTTTCCATACTGCTTGGCATGAGCTGGAAAGGAATAATGGATGTACCAGCCGATGCATCTGCAGGGATCACATTCAGCAGCAAGACTCTTCTTCGTGCGGGTATTATTCTGATGGGATTAAGACTGAATGTTGAACAAATCTTTGCCGCTGGTTTCTCTCTTATTATTGTCGATATCCTTGTAATCGCTTTCACTCTTGTCCTTATGATGTATATCGGAAAACTTCTCTCGATCGACCGCCATTTATCAGCACTGATTGCCGTTGGAACAGCAATATGCGGGGCTGCTGCCATAGTTGCTGTTGCCCCCTGATCCGGGCTAAAAATGAGTTTACTGCAATCTCCGTAGCTTTTATTGCCATTGTGGGTACTATTGTGACAATCATTTATACTTTTTTGTTCCCCGTACTGGGCCTGAGCCCTTATGATTATGGAGTTTTAACAGGGGCAACCTTGCATGAGCTTGCGCATGTCATTGCAGCTTCTGCTCCAGGAGGAGATGTGAGCAGTGATACTGCCATTCTGGTAAAACTGGGACGTGTAGCATTATTAATTCCTGCAGCGATTATACTTGGAGTGATATTTAATAAGAACAGCTTAAAGAAACAAAAAACAAGATTCAGAGATTTGCCGGTCCCCTGGTTCATCTTCGGCTTTCTGATTATGTGCCTGGTTAATACGGCTGGCATATTATCTGATAGAATGACCCAAATGCTGATCGCACTAAGTATCTTCTTATTATCCATGGCCATGGCAGGCTTAGGTTTAGGAGTTAATTATACTGAATTTAAAAAGTTAAACAGCAAGGTGATTTTTACTGGAACTTTCGGAGCTGCCGCCTTAGCAGCCTTGGGATTTTTAATCGTTTATTTCATTTAAAGCTGCCTATGAAGGCAGCTCTATTTACCTTTTTGAGAAAATTAAGATAGCGGTGTTGATTACTTGACCCGTTAATGATTTAATAAAATAGGTTGGGCCATTGAACCATTTTTCCTATATAAAAAGCCCATCAGTAAATTTGCTTGGAGGGGTATATTTGGACATTAATAGAAAAGGAATTTCGGAGCAGGTAGCCGATAGTATAAAGAAAAAGATCCACAATGGCGAATACAGAGCAGGTGAAAAAATCCCCGGCGAAAGAGAAATGGGGATGGAGCTTTCTGTCAGCAGAAATACAGTAAGGGAAGCCTATAAAATACTCGAAGCATATGGTTATTTAACCGCCAAACATGGAACAGGGGTCTTCGTCGCTTCTCCTGAGCAGCAGATACAAAAAATGACTGAAGCTTTTTTTGTATCCTCTGATCAATTTAAGGATTTCTTCTCCGTCAGAAAAATTCTTGAGGAATGGACAGTAAAATGGTCCATAGAAAATTCAAGCCCGGATCTTATTCAGCAATTAGATCAAATCCTAAAGGAAGCAAACGAAATTGTAAGCGGTGACCAGGATTTTGACCGTCTGGCTGAGTTGGACCATAAATTTCATATGACGCTTGCTGATCATTCAAATAATGTGGTTCTAGTAAGGATTATGCACTTTTTAATCGATCTTCTGTCAGAGTCACGTACAAAATCAATTAACATTCCGGGCCGTGCTTTAAAATCTGTCCAGGAGCACGAAAGGATTCTTGAGGCAATAAAACAGAACAACATTGAGTTGGCTCAGGAACGTATGATTGACCATATTGAAAGTGTAGAATGTTCGATTTCTCAAAATACATTATCCAGCTAAAAAAAGCTGTTATGGTGTTTATATGCCTCATCCAATTGGATGGGTCAATAATCACCATACAGCTTTTATTAAAGAGAAAGGCTTTTACTGGAATGATCAAGTGACCTTGCCTCAGGAAACGGGATATTGAACTTCTCCCCCAAATCTTTTAATTCCTGTTCAACATTGCCTGATAATTCAATACCTGTTAATAGCCTGCTGGCACTTTCTCTTTTTCTTCTTTCTCCCGGATAGCGTATTTCACTTACATCTGGTTTCTTAGGAACTTCTTTCATTTCCTGCAGCAGATTTTGAATAGAGGTAAAGAACAATGTTAAATCCATAAATTTTTTAATATCTAATAACAAAAAGAAGTGTCCAACATTCGCATTCTCTGTTTCATTGTCATCATAAAGATTTTTCACATGGGGACCAAATGCTGCTCCTGAAAGTACACCAGTTAATATCTCAACAGCAAGCGCGAGTGCAGCCCCTTTTGCTCCTCCAAGCGGTAATACAGACCCTCTTAAGGCAGCCGCCGGATCCTTGGTGGAATTCCCATCTACATCAATTGCCCAGTCACCCGGTATTTCATTCCCCTGCTTTGCGGCCAATATGATTTTCCCTCTGGCCACTATACTGGTTGATAAATCAATAATTACAGGCTGATCGTTGCCAGTTGGAAAGCCAAAGGCGATTGGGTTGGTGCCAAAGAAAGCTTCCTTCCCTCCCCAGGGTGCAATCCCTGGCGGGGAATTAGTAAAGCCTATACATGCGAGATTCTGCTCGCATGCCATTTGGCAAAAATACGCAGCAGTCCCAAAATGATTGCTATTACGAATTGCGATTGCTGCTGTGCCATTTTCTTTTGCAGCTTCCATGCCTTCTCTAATTGCCTTCCAGCTGACTACATGGCCCAGGCCATTATCGCCATCAATCTGGAGCACGGATGGGGCTTTTTTGTTACTTTTATATCCGGATTTACATTTATTCTTTTATCCATAAATCGTTTGGCATAAATGGGAAGTCTGCTGATCCCGTGGCTATCCGTGCCTTCTAGGTTTGCTTTTACCAGTGAATCCGCGACAACTTCATAATAATCTTTGGGCATTCCCATTTTTTCAAGAACTTTTTCACAGAATTCCTTTAGATCCGACTCATTATATGTGTTCATGTCTAAACTCCTTTTTTTGTACTCTCTTTAAAAAGGATTCTCCCTGCTCAAAAATGTGCAGGGAGAAATTGAATCAGGCGCTTCGGTATAGTTTTGTCATGACAAATTCACGATGTCCCAAAGCTTCAGCACTGGTCAAGCGGCCATTTACCGTGCGGCAAATAACTTCCATTAATTTGTCGCCTGCTTCTTCCAGGGAAATCTGACGGGACAATAATCCCTGTACATCTACATCAATATGCTCGCTCATTGTTCCTGCAGTTATGGGATTTGCGGTAATTTTCACAACAGGCTCAATTGGATTTCCGATAATGTTCCCCTGCCCTGTTGGGAAAAGATGGAGTACTGCTCCGCCAGCTGCCATTAACGTAATGCATTCTGCGGCTGCAGAAGAAGTATCCATAAAATACAATCCATTGCCATTATCTGGATTTTCTGCCGGATCAAGGACCCCAATTACTTCCTTTGTACCTGTTTTGGCGATATTACCAAGAGCCTTTTCTTCTATAGTTGATAGGCCTCCTGCAATATTTCCCTGTGTTGGCTGTGAACCTAGCAAATCTACTCCTTTGGATTCGATTTCACCAACATAATCTTCATAAATAGCCATAAACTTTTCATGAAGTTCAGGAGTTGCCATTCTTTGTGCGATTAGATGCTCCCCACCAGTCAATTCAGATGTTTCCCCAAAGAATACCGTCGCACCGGCATCAACCAGGCGGTCAACTGCCTGAGATACTGTTGGGCATGATCCCAGTCCTGTAGTCGTATCCGATTCCCCGCACTTAATGCTGATCGTTAAATCTTTTAGTTCAATCGGTTCTCTCTGCAGTTCAGATGCCCATTGAACATACTCTTTTGCTTTCCATGATGCTTGACGGATGGTTTCAAAGTCGCCATTTCCCTCGATAGAAAAATAGGATACAGGTTTGCCAGTTTCTGCAATACCTTCCGCGATCTTCTTGGACCAGTTTTCTTCAATGCCGATGACAATAACCGCTGCCACATTTGGATTTGAGCCGGTTCCTATCATTGTTCTGAAATGAAGATCAAGGTCCGGTCCATACTGGAGTCTTCCATATGCGTGTGGAAGTGCCATCGTTCCTTGAACTTGTCTTGCAACAGCCTCACAGGCAGCATTTGAGATATCATCAACAGGCAAAATGATGACATGATTGCGTATTCCAACTTTTCCATTTTCTCTGCGGTAACCCATTAGTGTATTATTCATTTCTACCACCTCGCCGTTTTAATATTATGAGTATGGACATAATCTCCTACAGCCCATTCTGTTGTAGTTAAGCCAATTTGAATTCCGTATTTTAAGACTGGCTGATTACTCTTTAAGTCTACTAATGAAATTTTATGCCCTAAAGGAATATCCCCACGAGACTTTACAGACACCTCAGAATTATCATCCATAAAGATTCCGATAACCTGTTCTCCTTCTTTTATTGGACTAGTCGCTACCCCTACATGATCTCCCTTATGATGAATTAAAAACTTATGTGTGCTAACCTCTTTAGACTCAGGAGAATGCGTGTCTGCCAGAGTTGTAGTTTGACTGTTATTACTCATTCAATTGCCTCCTTTTGTATTTGGTTGGGTGACCCAACCACTATTTATAGGTTAATTAAACCACTCCCAAATGTTAAAGTCAATTATTTATTTAAATTTTCGGAAACTTTTTTAAATTACACATAATGACGGCTGATTTTTCATAACCTTTGCTACTTCTTTTGCCACCAATAAGGAAGTTCTAATTTGTGATTCTTCAGTTAAACCAGCAATGTGCGGAGTAATAACAGCATTCGAGCATGTCAATAGTTTGTTCGACGGAAGGATTGGTTCTGTCTCAAGCACATCCAGAAACGCTCCTGCAATCGCACCATTGGTTAAAGCAGCTGCAAGATCACGTTCATTTATAATACCGCCTCGGGAGGTATTAATAATATAGGAAGAAACCTTCATTGATTGAAGTTCTGACTCGGAGATTAAATACTTGGTTGAAGGTGTAAGCGGAACATGCAAGGAAATAAAATCAGATTCAGCAAGCAGATCTGCTAATGATTCTATTATTTGAACCCCTGTTTCAGAAACAATGTGATCATAATCCGCAATAAAGGGATCATAACCAGCCACTTTCATTCCAAACGATATTGCTCTTTTAGCAACGCGATGAGAGATTTCCCTAATCCTATAAGGCCCAGCGTTTTACCCGCAAGTTCCATGCCGGTGTATGTTTTTCTATCCCAATTGCCGTTCCTGACATCATAATCAGCAAGATGAAGAGGCCGGGAAACACTTAACATGGCCATCATCACATACTCGGCCACCGAAGTAGCATTGGCATTTTTAGCATAAACCACTGGGATTCCCATTTTCTTTGCTGATGCTGTGTCTATATTATCAAGTCCAACTCCAAGCCTGCCTATAACCTTTAATTGAGGACCAGCTGCCATTAATTCCTGATCTGCAATTGTTTGATTTCTTACAATTAAACCATCGTAATTGTTAATTTTTCTTAATAATTCTTCACGGTTACTCCATAGATTCTCGTCATAATCCACTTGGAAGCCATTGTTTATTAACTCTTCAATTCCTTCTTTCCAGATTAATTCAGTAATTAGGATTTTCATTTTCTCAAGCTCCTTCCAGAATAAATGGTTAGGTGACCCAACCACTATAATTATTAAAACACCCCGGGAAGTTCGGTCAATGTTTTTAGAAAATTCTTTCTTTAAAATCAAAAACATCAGATTATCCTGATGTTTTTTTAAAGATGTTTATTTGCCGTTTTAAGCTGTTTGTTTGCAAGTTCATGCACTTTCTTTGCAAAATTTCCTATTAGTTTGCGAATACAGCTGCTTTTTTTGCTAGTATGCAATTTTATTTGCAGAGTTCACAATTCAAAAAAAGACCTGCTCAATCCACGAGCAGACCCCCTTTATATTATTGCTTCACATTCGCCATAATCGTATTTGGATCAAAGCCAATGACCCAATTGCCATTCACATTGATCTGCGGCACTCCCATTTGTCCGGTGGTTGCAACCAGTTTTTGTGCCTCTCGCTGGTCATTCTGCACATTAACCTCTTTATACTCCAGCCCTTTCTCATCCAGAAAATTCTTCACCATCGTACAGTAAGGACATGTATTGGTCGTATAAACCGTAATATTATTCATTTTATATTCCTCCTTCAGTAAAAAGACAATGCCAATGTTCTTTGACACTGTCTTTTTTATTACAATATCAATATCCCCTTAATCGGCTTCTTCAAACAACAAATCATTGCTTCTGATGGTCATCAGATCATGTTTGTCATAGCTGTTTTGCATTAATAGGCGCATGGCCTGTGCCCGGATTGATTTTTCAATGATATTCCGGATATAGCGCCCATTCGAAAAACTGTTTGGACTGAGATTATTTTTCACAAAGTGTAAGTGCTCTCTCAGCTTCTTTTCAGATTCGTGGCTTAATGTATATTCCCGTTCCTTCAGCATCCGCTCGCCGATTTCCATCAGCTGCTCAATCGAGTAGTCAGGGAAGTCAACAACCAGGGGGAACCGGGAATGAAGACCAGGATTCAGCGTCAAGAAGTGATTCATTTCTCTTGAGTAGCCCGCCAGTATCAGAATAAATTCATGCTGGCGGTCTTCCATATGCTTTACGAGAGTGTCAATGGCTTCCTTGCCAAAGTCTTTTTCTCCGCCTCTTCCTAAAGAGTATGCTTCATCGATGAACAGGATCCCGCCTATCGCTTTTTTCACCAGATCCCTTGTCTTCTGGGCAGTATGACCAATATATTCACCGACAAGATCAGCCCGCTCAGCTTCAATCAAATGGCCTTTTGACAGTACATTCATTTTTTGAAAAAGCTTGCCTATTAATCGGGCAACCGTTGTTTTACCGGTGCCGGGATTGCCTTTGAACATCATATGCAATGCCTGCTTTCCAGCTTTGAGACCGGCTTCCTCCCGCTTTTTATTCACATAAATCCACGCATAGATCTCCTTGATCATTTTCTTCATCTCTTCCATTCCCACAAGAGCGCCAAGTTCTTTTTCAATTTCTTTCAGAGCTGTATGCTCAGGCGGAATGGCTTTTGGAGCCGCTTGGGATTCGGGAAGCTCTTTTGTGTATGTTTTTCTCTTTTGTGAATTGAGCACGATGCTGATCTGTCCGTTATTCTTCAGGCGAATCGGCTGGTCCAAAAGCTATCACCTCACATTCTTAGCACAGTATACGCATAGAAGTAATCGTTGTGACAAAAGCCTATATGCATCCGCGAGATTACGGTTATTAGGCTAAAATCCGACAAGTTCCCGTGCGTTTCAGCAATCACTGATGCAGGAGTGTCGGTTCATGCGGTTTCCCGAGAAATAAGGTGAAATTTTCACCTCTTCGGGCTTTCCTCCGCTTTAGATGCTGCTGATACCTGGGAGCATACTGCCTGTTCATGGGAAACAAGGCCAGCAGTCAGGCTCCCTCATATCTACAATAAATTCTCATATCTATATGTATTCAGCCAACCTCCATTTCATTAAAAATATTTATGCTGTCTTTTCATAAGAAAATAGCCCGCTTCAATCAAAGCGGGCTTTTCTTCTGAATGTGCAACTTTTATATTATTGCTGGTTTTCCATATCCAGCTGAACATTGCGCTGTGGAACGAAGGTAGAAATGGCATGCTTATAAACGAGCTGCTGCTTGCCTTCTGACTCGAATAATACCGTGAAATTATCAAAGCCTTTGATTTGGCCTCTAATTTGGAATCCATTTAACAAAAATACAGTACAATTAATATTATCCTTGCGTAGCTGATTAAGAACCTGATCCTGAATATTGATTGCTGATTTCATTATAATCCTCCTCTTTTATCTCTATCATTATGTATTCGATTTTATTTTCAGCTTTCCTTCAATATGAGCAGAAATTTCAGCGAATTTTTTCAAACTCATGAGGGTCGGCTGTATCGGACATATCAAACCATTCCACATTCATCTTGTTTCGAAACCATGTTAGCTGCCTTTTTGCATATCTTCTTGAATTTTGCTTCAGATTTCCTACGGCATCCTCCAGTGATACACGTCCATTAAAGTATTCATACAGTTCTTTATATCCGATGGCCTGTATGGACTGGCAATCCTTTAATCCCAGATCATACAGGGCTCTCACCTCTTCAAGCAAGCCTTCCTTCATCATGATCTCAACCCGGAGATTGATGCGTTCATATAAGGTATCCCGGTCCATGGTCAACCCAATCAGCGCCGTATCATAAAGAAGTGCTGGATCCTGATTCTCCTGATACTGAGACATCGTTTTCCCTGTGCAATGGTAAATTTCCAATGCCCTGACCACTCTTCGAATGTTATTGGGGTGAATTTTTTCCGCACTTTCAGGGTCTATGGCCAAAAGCTCCTTGAAAAGGGCATCGTTCCCTTCACTTTCTGCGCGTTCCTCCAAAGTTTTTCTGAATTCTTCATCTGAAGGGGCATCAGAAAATTGGTAATCATAAATAACGGATTGAATATACAATCCAGTGCCTCCAACGATCATTGGAAGTTTGCCTCTTGAAGTGATCTCTGTGATTTTGCTGCGGACCAGTTCCTGAAATTCAGCTGCCGAAAAGGGATCTTCAGGATTTTTGATGTCAATTAGATGATGCGGAATTCCTTCCATTTCTTCTTCTTTAATTTTTGCCGTGCCGATATCCATGCTTTTATATATTTGCATAGAATCTCCGCTGATGATCTCAGCATTAAATCTTTTCGCCAGAAGAATGCTTAATTTTGTTTTTCCAACAGCTGTAGGGCCAATCAGCACTGCAAGCTTTTCTTTTTCACTCATCTGTTCACTGCCTTTACTGACATTCTAATTATTATCCCTACCATATAGCAGGAAAATTTTTCAGGTATCATCTTACCATTCTTTTTATAAAAACAGAACATTTATGCATTATGAACAAGTTTCACCTTTCCTATTCGACAAGTTTCCTAAAATTTTCTTATAAAATTACATTTTATTAACGATTCCATAACAAACAAAGGGTAACCCCCAAAATCATGTTAATTTATTAGAAGGTTATATTGTTACAATATAAATTTGAAATTGGGTGAAGAATTCATGTTAAATACATCTGAAATTGGAATTGACTTAGGAACTGCTAATATACTTGTATACAGCAAAACAAAAGGCATCATCCTTAATGAACCTTCTGTAGTAGCAATTGATACAGAAACGAAAAAAGTGTTAGCTGTTGGTAAAGAAGCAAAGGAAATGATCGGGAAAACACCAGGCCGCATCGTTGCCATCCGTCCGCTCAAAGACGGGGTTATTGCCGATTATGACACCACTACTGAAATGCTTCGCCAGGTTATGCGAAAAGCATCGAAAAAAGTAGGATTTGCAATCAGAAAGCCGAATGTCGTTGTTTGTACGCCATCTGGTTCGACAAGTGTTGAAAGAAGAGCCATCCATGATGCTGTCCGCAATGCGGGGGCGAAGAAAGTACATCTGATCGAAGAGCCTGTGGCAGCAGCAATTGGTTCAGGAATGCCTGTCGATGAGCCTGTCGCGAACGTGGTTGTTGACATTGGCGGCGGCTCAACAGAAGTAGCCATCATCTCTTTCGGCGGAGTGGTAGCCTGCAATTCCATCCGGATTGGCGGCGACAGACTTGACGATGATATTATTCAATATGTACGTAAAGAATACAACGTTCTGATCGGAGAGAGAACAGCCGAACATATTAAAATGGAAATCGGCTACGCGCTGGTTGACCATGAAGAACTGACAATGGAAGTGCGCGGCCGCGACCTTGTTACCGGCCTGCCTAAGACGATTACTCTAACTTCCTATGAAATCCGTGATGCAATCAAAGAATCATTGCTTCACATTCTTGAAGCAATCCGCGCAACATTAGAGGACAGCCCGGCTGAACTCAGCGGAGACATCGTAGACCGAGGTGTGATTCTTTCCGGCGGAGGTGCCCTTTTAAACGGCATGCAGGAATGGCTTTCACAGGAAATTGTAGTCCCTGTACACCTTGCACCTAGCCCGCTTGAATCTGTAGCGGTTGGAACAGGAAAAGCCCTGCAATTTATTGATAAGCTGCATACGGCAGTGAGATAAGCTATAAGAAAAGCATCCATTCCGCGAAATGGATGCTTTTTTGTTTTGTATATTGACATTTTGAGCGAAATAAAGTTTTATGAGCGAAAAAAGAAAAATTATGGGCCAAACACCACTTAGTTTACATAATAAAATTATCGTCGTCTATGAATAAAAAAACGCCGAACCACTCTGGTTCAGCGTCGTTCTTTTCTACATTACCCTCTTAAACATTTTCTCCATCTCATAAGTGGAGTAATCAGACTATATAATAGAAGAAAATAAAAGAAATCAAACATTGATATATTGATATTTTTACATTCTATTCGATATATAAAGAAGTGAAAATATGGGCAAAGATGGGCAAAAAGTGGGTAGAGTTAAATCAGACTTTCCAATACCCTATTGCTTCCGGCTGGGATCGAACCACCGACCTCTCCCTGTCAAAGTGGCAAACAGTCACGGAAGCAATAAAGTTATTAAGAAAATCCTTACATATTAAGGCTTCAGCAGGAATGAAGTATGTTCTTGTAGGTTTAAAACGGAAAGTTGTTGACCGTTTTCGTAAACAATTCGTCAAAACCCCATAATTTAGACCTCTCTTGCAAATCCTGAATAATACATAATTACAGTTGCCTAATAAAGATGTTCTAATGGTAAAGTTAATTAATGACATAGACTGCCTCCTAAGCTGTAGGTCGTGAGTTCGAATCTCGCCTGGGACGCTACAAAAGAAAAGCGCGAAACCCATATACATCAAGGGGTTCGCGCTTTTTATTTTATTCAATTATTTTATTCGTAAACCTTAAAATAGTAAGTTTGGGGTCGGTTTGGGGTCGAAACCATTTTTAGTGATCCATACCGTCATTCGGGTCTTGTTTTGGACATTTATACTTAGCTAGCGACTTCTTCCCCCGGATTCTTAATCTGTCTTCGTACCAACACTCAATTGACAACACACTATAAAGAAGTCATCCCCCTTAAGCTTCTACTTTCATCGAAATAACCAAAACTTCCTTATTATGAATATTCTCCCACACAAAGATAAATAATAATTTTGTACTCATTTTCATTACAATATTATCCCGTTTGGAATAATTGAATTTACTATTACTTAAAATATTCAAATGTATTTCATTGTTGTCATAATTCACAAAACTAAAGGTGAATCTGAAATGAAAAGCTTTATATTAATATGCCTCTCCATGCTCCTTTCAGGATGTGTGGAAAAAGAAATCATTGATGAAATTAATTTTGAGGCAGGAGTCGGCTTCGATTTAGCAGAGGATGAAGAAAATACCTATAGAGGAACTGTAGTATTTCAGGAATTCGAGCCTGACAAAAGCGTAATTAATAGGACATTTTCTGCAAATGGATTACTTAGACAAGACATGCGTCTAGATGTTTCCAAGCAGTCATCAGAACCACTTGTCACAGGCGGGCTACAGTTGGCTATATTCGGTCCTGAAATTTCTAAAAAAGGGATATATGACATTGTAGATTCTTTTCATAGAGATGCAAGTATTGGAGCGCGCGTATTTGTTGCTACTGCGGATGGGAAATCAGAAGACTTGTTAAAAGGTGAGTATGGCACGAGAGGGAATGCAACATATATCTATAATCTGATTCAACACAATATTGACCATCGTGATATTCCTTTAACCAATTTGCATATTTTTTCTCGTGACTACTATCAAAAAGGTAAAGACCCATTCCTGCCCCGACTAAAAAAACCGGCAATGATAAAGTAGAAATAGTGGGAATAAGTCTTTTCCAAAACGACAAAGAAGTTAGCACTCTCCCCGCAGAGGAATTGTTCTTTTTTAAATTACTCGTAGATAAATATAGCGAAGGAAACTTTGAGGTTAAGTTAAAAAAAGGAGATATTGCTGCTGTAGAGAGTATAAAATCAAAGAATAAAATCAATATGACTGATGATCTCGCTACCATAACCATCCATCTTAAAGGTATTATTCGTGAGTTTACAGGAGATTTTTTAACCCCACAGATTATTGGAGAGGTTGAAAAGTATCTAGAGAAAGAAATTGAGAAAACCTGCTTAAAATTGTTAAATCAATTTCAACATCTTAGAATAGACCCTGTTGGCTTGGGACACAAGAAAAAAACCAAAATCGGAACTTTGACTTTAAAAAGTGGGAAGACGATTACAAGATGTTAGACTTTGATGTTAAATGTAATGTAGTGATAGAAGAATCAGGCGTTCTTGAATAAGAGAGGACCAAATAAAGATAAACAATATAAATATGCTTTTAATAACTTCTCGTTTTAAAGAAAAACCCTGTTAACAAGCACACAAGTACAATTTGTGTTTTTAATTATTTTTATTCTATAATGATACTTGCAACGAGATAGTTGCTATGACTAGATAGGCCCTTTCCTAGGAGAGGGCTTTTTTTAATCAAAATTTACGAATCTTATCCGAAATAACTATTAGGTGATAATATGTATGGGAGTATAGGGATGAACTTAAGAATGCTTAGAGTGAAGAAGCGACTGACACAACAGGAAGTAGCTAAATCTATTGGGGTTTCTCAAGACACTATCAGCAATTACGAGCGTAACTCCCGTGTTCCTAAGAAGAGGAATTTAGTGAAACTTGCAGAGTTTTATGGGGTTACTGAGGAAGAAATCACTGAAGAAAGTAGTTGAACCTCCTCTCAAGTGCATTGAATTAAAAATTCTGAGTTAATTCCGATATAACTCAGAGGTGATAGATATGGAACCAATAAAAACATTTTACATTTTTAATCGGGTTGTTTTTAGACATGGGGATGGAATCTCAGAGCTTACTTCGGTTACGAAAGAAAGTTGGGTAGACAATATAGTCACTCCTGAGGTTCTTTGCTCCTCGTTAAATGAGACACCTTTTAATAAAGCTTCGAAAGAACTTAAAAGCAGTATTGGTGTAGTTTATAAGGAACATATTACAGAAGAACAAGCCTATGCCCTAGTAGTACGATTCGAAAAAGAGGGGAAATATTCCTACTGAACATCAGACTCTCTCGATTGAGAAGGGCTTTATTTTGCTTTGTCTATTATGTTTAAATTCTGAATAAAAAATAGGTGATAACATGTACGGCAGCATAGGAATCAACTTAAGAATGCTAAGGTTCCAGAAGAACATGACTCAAAATGAAGTAGCTGGAGCTACTGGAATCAATATTAGAAAACTCAGTTATTACGAATGCAACAAAACTAAGCCCTCATTGGAGGACTTAGAAAAGTTAGCAAAATTTTATGGAGTAACTGTTGAGAAAATCAAAGACGTAATATACTAACAAGCCCCTCTCAATTAGAAGGGCTTTTATATTTATACTTCTTTTGCTAATTCACTTCTATTTGGAGCAAGTGGCGGCTGTTCTAACCAATTATTCTTAACCATAAGATCAAACCATTTCTTAGTAACCATAAGGTTTTCAAGAATTGTGGTTTCATAAGTAGTTACAAGGTCTGTTCGCATAGCCGAAGCTAGTCCTGCCCCATGGTAGTTTTGAGAAGCTTGATACAGGAATCCTATGTGATGCAGCATTAGCTTATCGGTAAAAGGAGAATCCGTTGAAGTTGTCACTTCTGTTTCCCAAGATTTCGGAACTGGTAAATTATCTCCTTGCATGATCTTAGAAAATGTTTTTATTTGGGAATCAGCTGTTTTCTCTGAATCGGTTAAAAACTTCCTAACATCTTTCGATTGAGCAACTTGACTGAAAGCCATAGAAAGGGTTTTAGCCATAATGCTTTTTTAAAGATTTAATGAAATGCTAATGATTTCTGTAGAGGCTAATTTTCTGCCCTTTCCGAAATATCCATCAGTAAAATCTTGGCTAGTTACATATTCAGGGTTTTTAGTAGGATAAAACAAAGGATCTCTTTGGAAGTATCCTTTCTCAAGCAATAACTCAATTGTTCGATGATACATTATTTTTGCATCGGTATCACAAGAATCATAAAAGTCCCTTAAGTCTTTTCTAACGGAAACACCTAATGCTGTAGTATGACCTAGCATGCCGTGTAACGTCATGATATGTAAATAATTCAAGCAAAAAATATCCGTGAACAATCTTTCTTTGCCTTTATAGAGGTCAGATTCAGTAAATCCTATCGGAATTGGGAACCCCTCTTTTTCCAAAAAGGATACAATTTGATTCTTTTGTTTTTCAAATGTATTAATAGCATCCTCAAAAATGTTTTTTATTGTTTCATCCTCAATAATAGTGACCATATATCGATTTATCACGTCTACCAATGTGCCATTCACATATTCTCCCCATAGTGTACCTATCTCGGAAGATGTAAGTTTTAATATATTCTCTTCCACAAAGTCACCTCATATATCATATACTTATCGTTTTCATTCTTTTTTTGAGTTTTATAAATGTACTTTACCATCTGCATCGTTTTAAGACCTAAAACTGTAATAATGATGGTATATATTGTTGTTAAAATTATCGCAGAATATCCTAAATATGTAATGTTGCCTGTTGTTTTAGAAAATCTCAAAAGTCTCACTTCCTTTGAATGAACTTGTATAATATTGTTCCCAATCTAAAAGCTTCAATGTATTGTGAATACATTTTGTAAAAATTTTCATTTGATTAAGAGGCCCCTCTCGAGTGAGAAGGGCTTTTAATATTGATTTCCCAAAAGCGAACTATCGTTTCCCCGGTCTTCTCTTTCTATCAAGGTCAAGAACCAGACAATGAATCCAAACCATATAATTGAAGCTACCTCAGCAACACCACTCTCCCCTAATGAGATCAAATACCAAACCAATACGCAGAAAAATGTTGTTACTGCCAGGCATGCAACTGTATACAGAAGATTTAACATCTCCCGTGCCTCCTTTATAAACAACTAATACGCTAAAAATAACACAAAGGGCTCTTGAAATATTAAGATGTTCCAAAGTGGCACATTTTTATATTCCTAAATAAAATAAGCCCTGGACTATTCATCCAAGGCTGATCTTTCCACTTACTTTTAAGATATTTTGCACCAAGTATTCTTGTCTGCAATTCCAACAATAGCTAAACCACAACGGGCATGATATTCCATAACCTCTCTCGATTGAAAAGGGTTTGTTTATTATTTAACACGTATGCGCTGACCAACATAGATAGTATAGTCTGCATCAAGGTTATTCCAATCCCTAATCTGTTGGATATTACTACCGTAAGTTCTACTTAGAGAATATACTGTATCTCCAGAAACAACAGTATGGAAAACTGCTGAGTTCTTCTTAGGAAGATTAAAACTCTTAACAATTCCATTCACATGGCCACGTGCAAGATTCTCAATAAAAGTGCTTGATTTCAGCTTGGCTGCATCATTGGTATTATCAATAAAGCCATTTTCTGTTAACAATGCCGGCATGCTTGTTTCACGAAGCACATAGAAGTTTGCCTGCTTTTTACCACGATCATTAAAATTAACCAGCTTCATAACCTCTGCATGGATGTTATTTTGATAAGTGGTTGTTGGAGCCCCAACTCCTGGATATACATAATCTTCATATCCTGTTCCCCCGCCTGCGTTAATGTGAACTGATAAGAAGAAATCAGCTCCCCATGCATTCGCAGCGTTTGTGCGCTCTGATAAAGATACTGTTTGATCCCCTGTACGGCTCATGCGGATTGAAACATTATCATATTCAAGGGTTAAAATATCTTTTATACGTGTGGCGATTTGTAGTGTTAAATCCTTTTCCTGAAGACCATTTCCTACCGCACCTGGATCTGTGCCGCCGTGACCTGGATCAATAAAAAGTTTTACCATATTTAAATCACCTCTAATAATATTTTTATTCACAAATCGATTAACTGCTTGTACTGCTGTCCTTCCTTTTCACATAGCAATCACTCCTTTCAATGAACAAAAAAGCCACCCCAAAGGGCAGCTTATTTTGGCCATTGATAGCGTTTAGCTTGTTGGCTATCCTCTATTCCCCTTGTTGTAGGATCATTTAAGGCATTCCACACACTCACCATTATTAGCAGCAAAATATACGGATTAGAAAATGCTCCTACTAGCAAATTAAAAACAGAACCCCACGTAGTGAGGTCCTGTGCGGTTAATCCATAATAACCAAGTATAGGTGCAAAAAATGCTAAAAATAGTTGTGCTAGGAATATTGGATTTTTAAAGCGTACTTTCCAATTTATCAATTTATTGCCCCCTCTTAAAACATTATAGATAATAGCGATTGCTCCCCCGATAATACCGGTGCAAGTCGCAGTAATAATGGCTCCTGTAATAGTTCTTTTAATCCAGGTTGTATTTTCGTCAATTTTATTTAGCTTTTCATTTATTGAAAAAATTTGTTGATCCTGTCTAGTTGTAATTTTTTCAAGGTTATTCACTCGATTCTCAATATTTCTAAGATCACCTTTTATTTCTGCAATTTCTTTGTCGTATATATTTTCATTAACCGGCTCCTTCAAGATAACCACCCTCCTTATAAGGATATCTTGTGCTTGTCCAGCTACATGGACTTAAGTGGCTAAAATTTATATTCTTTTCCACATTGAGCACTCTATAAGGTAGTAAATGAAAACCTTCTGCATCAAGTAACGGCAACTATCTCCATTTTGCATTAATAGTTCTTTTACAAAGTAATTTATTTCACTAACCTTTAAACACTGTAAAGATAATTGCAATACCGCCGCCAATTATAGCAGTGAAAACGGACATAATAATGGCATTTGTAATTGTTCTTTTTAGCCATTTAGTATCTTCTTTAATTTCCTTTAGGTCACCTTGGATGTTCTGGATTATTTGGTCTTGTAAGAGTGTTTTATCCTGTAGCCGGCGAATATCACCTTTCATTTCTTCAATGTCTTTATTTACAGATGTCTTCCATAAATCCATTGTTTCCGCCTCATTTGTCACTTACAATACCTCCTTTGAAGGTAATAAAAAAACCCTTAAATCTTAGGTTCTTTTGTACCATTTGCTTCCTTTGATTCAATTAGTTTGTTTTCAAGTTCCTGGACTTTCTGCTGCAATCCTTTATTTTGAGAAACCAAATTATCATGTTGTGCCTTCAAGATAATATTTTCGTATTTTAGTTTTCCAAGTTCACTCTGAAAATAAGAGTCTATAGAAATTGTTTGTTTTTCTTCGCTCATTGAATACCGTTCCTTTCAAGCTTCATTTTTAGTTCTTCAAATTCAGCAAGAGCATTTGATAGTTTTTCGTCCATTTCCTGAACAGCCTTCCATATCATAGAAGACATTTGATATATATCAATACCATCAGGCATTTCTGCCGTGTCCCCTTTAATGACAATGTTTTCAGGCGCTTCATCGGCAATCATCCCCATGAAAATTTTAGAATCATCATAATTAACCATGTTGTAAGTGTATATTGGAGTTGCAAGCACTTTTTCCAACGCCGATTCTTCATAGGGGAGGATATTCCTCTTTAGTCGTCTGTCGGAAGCATTGGATATAATAGCCTGTAAAGTTCCATATGCCCCATCCGAAGAATTTCTTATTTGTATGGTGTCAGAAGAAGAAAGCCATTTTATAATGGCCCTGTTCGCCATTCTTAATCCATCATGCCCACTAAGGCCCATGAACTCAGCTACACCGCCATCAGATGTGTTTATTAAAACCCTTCCGATTGAGTTGGAAATGTTGAGATTGTCATTGTTCAGGCTTCCATATCCAAACCATCCGCTTCTTGCACCACCTGTTTTGAAAAACTCTATATAACAATGGGTAGATCCATAAAGTTGAAGTAAATCTGCATCAGCATCAATCCAAACTTTATCCTTGAAAACGAATTCTCCGCTGTTTATGCTTTTGAATGTGATTCCATCAGGAGTTGAAAGCAAAGTTCTATTGCCGAGATTCCTATCTTTTCTTATATCAAGAAGCAATCCTGTATATTCAGGATCTGTTTCATTCACTTTAGATTTTCCGATTCCCAGCCTGTCTACATGAAGGTACAAAGGCCAACCAGTTGAAGTTCCATCAAGTGAATCTTTAACTCCCACAATATCAGCAGCAATCAAGCCATTATCTATGATCATATCGCCAAATTCATACTTGTATTCATAAGGCAAAAGACTTCCTTTAACACTATAGGTAATGTAATCTTCTCTTAATCTTTCTCTGATGTTTACACCATTTGAATAATCCAGTCTCCCTGATCTAAGAAAAGTAGACCTAACACGAGTGTAATCTCCTGCAGTTTCATATTTATCTTGGCTTATCGAACCGTTAGAAATAATTGTTCTTTCGGTTTGGTTGTCGGGATCATCCACTGTATAATAAATGGCTTGTTCCCCATACATGTATATCCTTCCTCCAAAGAATTCCCCTGCGTTAATGGTAGGTGAATTGATGGAAACGCCCGCTTCAAGTGTTCCTGCAAATTTAACATTTCCGTTTTCATCAACAATGAATTGATCATTGACGTTTAAACCTTCCCAAGCTTTAAGGTTCTTAACTTCAAAATCACCTTGAACGACTAAGTTCCCTCTCAGCCTGATTCTTACGTCTGTATCTCTTACATAAAGTTCCGTTCCTGAAGTCGTTGTATAGAAAGACATTTCAAAATGGCTTGGTTTTTTACCTGAATAAGCACCTTCAGGAACCTTCCTTGAAAACTGTACCCTTGTAGGGGTATTGGCGGGAACAGGCTGAAATGTGTGTATCTGAAATGGATCCGTCCAACTTCCCCCGCCTTCAAAATAAACCGTTATTGTGGCAGTTAATGTTGGCGCTGCCCCTGAAGTGTTTTTCGCATAAAGAAGGAAATCAAAAGCTATTTCATCCCCTTCTTCAGGCGCTGGCCTGTTGTATTTGTCAGCTGTTGTATCTTCCATAAGATATATATAACTTTTATACGGCAGCCATTGATACCAATTTTCACCGTCCCCAATATCAAGGAAACCATGACCCATATATCCATAAAGTAATTCTTCAGCTGTTGAAATGTTGGCCCCAAGCTGTGCCCTAACGTCAATTCTTGCAGCGTTTAAAACCCCTGTGTCGATAACGTCAGCATTAACACTTCCGATCTTGGCCCTGCCTATTGAAGCATCAGCCATTTTCGCCCCGTCAATATTGGCATTTAACGCAATGAGATCATTTGTTATCACTTGGGGAGTTATATCTCCTGCAACAATTCTTGCTGTTGTGGCTGTTTTTTGATCAGAAAACGGCCCGGCAGTTCCCGCCCTGTTCATCCCTCTAACCCTAATGTAATATTGCTGATTTGGCTCACCTTCATAAACAAATACGCTTGTCGTCGCCCTGGCTACTAGATTTGATATGTCAGGTGTAAAGTTAGGAACTGTTGAAACGTAAACTTCATACTCTTTCACATAGCTACTTAAATCTGCATCCCATTCAATAATGACCTTTGAAAAGGCTCCTGAAGCAGTTACATTTGGTTTTTGGGGTGTAATATCAGCAAAATCGGTATCATCAATAGGGCCAATTTCTCCGGGATTATCCCAGACCCCGGTTCTTCCATCAACCTTGCTTTCAATATTTTTCAGCCTTGATGCAAGATCAGTAAACAAGGGAAGGAAATTCCCAAGAATTATTTCTGTGTTTTCAGGATTTACTAAATCCCTTTTGATTTCGATTACTCTGGCTTCAACTCTCAATTCAGGTGTAAATTCTTTATCAATGGCAAAAACAGTATCACCCAAGCGAACTTTTTCATGTGAAAGTCCTGTGATTTGCTCCAAGTCTAAAACATTCATTTCATAAGTGATTCTTGGTGTGTTTGTGCTTTGCAGGGCATTCCATGTTTTGTCCAATAAAGCTTCAGGATCTGTTTCTTCCCCATCCTCAAAGACTCCGAATCTGTGAATTTTCTTTCCTGTGTCTGGATCTATTCGCCCAAATTGTTCAAGGGCCACCGGATCCCCAACCCATTGTTGGCCTAAAGGTTTATCAACAGGATCAAGTCCGGAACCGTTCCAAACAACATCTGCAAAAGTTAAACGCCTTGTATATCCTCCCGTTTCTGTCTGTTCGCCATTCCCACGCCCATATAAGGCCGTTTTCAGGTTAGAAGTATCAACAGTTCTTTTAATGGAAACCAGATCTTTTGTGAATTCAAACCGCTTCCCGGTATCAGCTCCCCGCCTTGCAAGAAGATCCACAAAACGCCCTATAATGGCTGAACCGTCAAAGTTTATGCGTTTCTTTAGTTCCCCGCCCCATGTACTGATGATCTTCTGAATTGAAGAAATGGCAGATTCATAGTAAAAATTTGTTGTTCTTAGGCCGAGATCCGCAACAGTTCCTTTTTTGAACCGGCTTTTTGATAGGGCATCAGTCATAGCGCTGTCTGCTGTTCCGTCAACGGTTCGCAAGTCCTCGATAATATCATCATTCATTTCAAAGAAAGCATGTTCAGCATAAGCTTTTGTGACAATTTCAATTCCGTTGTGTTCTTCTTCGATTTTGTAAATCTGGAATAACTGAAAATCTCCATCTTCGTCTTTGAATGTGACAAGATTGTTTTCTTTCACGTGTGCAGCCGCTTCATGATCTGCGGGAACTGAAAACTCAAAAGTATGATCTTTATTTAATTGCTCTGTGTGAATGGCATCAAAAAAGGGCATTTCTTGCTGTTGTCATTTTGTAACACAGCAAGAAGCCCTTCAGATTGTCCATCCAATATAAAAAGTTTGTTCATTTATAGCCACCTTCTTACATAAACAAGGCTTACTGTACTAACCCCAGCAGGCGTAACAGTTAATGTTGTATCTCCTGGATCCAAAGAGAAAAATCTGAATTAATATCAAGTGCAGTAATTAAGTTTGTTTTGCCGTTATAAGTAATTGTGCCAACTTGACAATCAATCACAACTTCATCGCCAGCCACAAAATTACGCACAATCCGTAGAAATTCATTAGAATTCTTTTCAATCTTTAATTCAGTAGCTGAAGCTGAAAAATCGACAGTGATTATAGGAAATGCTTCTGCCGTTCCTGTATTATTTATTGTTGCAGAATCGTTTGAAATCGTTGCAGAACTTTCTGTTATGGAATAAGCAAATGGATCCGGGCAAAGGAATTCAATTTCTGCCACCCGCTTTGCAAAGATCCCTTCAAAATCTGTATTTTCGATTACAACCGCATAATATTTCTTATCAGTTTCATCATCAAAAATCAGTTCTTGTGGTCCATTTTTGGGATTCAGCCACGAAGCCAAATCCCTTATTTTTGTTCTGAAATTAAAAAGAGAAGCACCGAAAAGGTTAATTTCAACCGTTATTCTCCGCTCCATAAACCGAAAACCAAAGTAATGAACCCCATTTTTTGATGGCGCTTGTGCCGTTCGGCTTTCAATCTCCGGGAGTGTATCACGACCTTGTATATTCGAGATTCTTATCCCTTTTGATGTTGAATGAATCCCATTAAAGGAAAATCCCCAACTCATGGGCTAACACCCCCTACACGTAAAGACCTGCTTTCTAAGCTTGCCAGTTTTTGAGAAATGCACCTTGCATCATTTTCAGTTCGGACATTAGGCATAATTAGCTGAATGGTTTTATTGACCACTCCTGCTGCAGCACTTGAAGCAGTTTGTGCAGAATGAACTTTCTGCTTGGAAATGTCTAACCTGGCATCTTGCAAAGGTTTCCTTGTGCCGATTGCAACAGTTTCCCCTACTTGGGTTGCTGCTTTCATCAGCTGTTTGGCCCTTGCTAAAAGCCCATCCTCTAAACCTTCCGTAAAGAATGAACCTAATTCAATAGCTACCCTTGAAGGGCTATGAATATCTAGAGCACTCTGGATCTTGTTTGCTATGCTTTTCGCAATGCTTCTGGCTGTGTCCATCAGGCTTCCAAACATGCCCCACAATCCACGAATAAGACCGCTTATGATGTTTCGCCCTATCCATTCAAGATCAACACCTTCTAGCCAATCTTGGGCCTGATTCCATATGTCCATGATCTTCTGTTTGACTTCATAAAGCTTTTCTTGAACCCCTTGCCTTAAAGCAACAAATTTTTCAATAGCAGTTCTGCGTATGGCTTCAGCTGTGTTTTGGACAATTCCCTTTGCTTCATTCCAAGTATTTTGTATTTTGGTTTCTATGGAATTGTATATTTCATTTGTTTTGTCCTTTAACGCTTGCCATTTTCCAGAAACATAGCTCCTTATATTCTCAGCTACATTATTTGCAGTGTTTTTCATGGCCAGCCAAGTATTGGAGAAAAATGTTTTTATTCCTTTCCACGTATTTTCTGTTACTGTTTTAACAGCTTTCCAAGTTTTATCTATGAAATCAGATATGAACTTTAGGGATTGCTCAAATAAAATCTTGGTTAAACTCCACATGTTAGAAAGGAAGTTTTTTACCTGTCCCCATTTTTCAGTTGTCCATTTGCTTATAGAATCCCAATTTTCATAGATTAAGAGTGCTAAAGCTACAACGATTCCCGAAATAATACCAACCGGGCCTGTGAGTGCAAGCATTGCTGTTCTGATTAACGGGAATATCGCCTTTACTTTAGATAACCATTGCCAGGCTGTTGTTAGTGGACCAATCATTGCCCCTAATACGGTTAAAAACGGGCCTATTGCAGCTGCTATTAGTCCGATTCCAACAGTTATTGCCTGCATAACTGGATCCATTTTTGCAAAGGCATCAGAAACAAATTGGATTGCTTGGGAGACATACGGGAGAACTGCCATGGCAAAGTCTAAAAGAACTTTCCCTAAAGGCTCCAGGGCAATCAAAGCTTCCCTTGTGAATTGCTTCCACTTGGTCCCAAAGGATTCTTCAGTTACCCGGTTCATTTCATCCATGGAACCTTTGACTCCTTTGACCCCTCCATCAATATTTCCAAGGGCATACATGGCATCAGCTTCAAGATCTTCCCACTTAGTCCCGTATAGACCAACACCAATTTCATTGGCTTTAACCTGATCATCCATTCCTTTTAATTCCGCTATGACTGCATTGTGAACGTCTTTAACCGTACCCTTACCGGCTAAGAAATCCTTCCATACCTTCTGGGTACTTTTAGACATTTGGCCCATAGCATCAGAAGTTGATTTGGATCCGTCTTTAATTTTGATTTGAAATTCCTTCATTGCATCATTGATGTAATCGAGGTTATACACTCCAGCTTTACTGCCTTGTTCTAACAGCTGAAAGTATTCAGAAGCAGAAAAGCCCATTTCAGCAAACAAAGGCGCATATTCGCTGAGATTATCGAACATTTCATTAGAGAAGTTCAGTCCGTTCTGCGCCCCATGTGCCATGAGATCAAATGCCTCTTCTGCAGAAATTCCAAACCCTTTTATAAGGTTTCCTCCAGCCCTTGTAACCTCATTTACATCTGCATCAAAGGTTTGGGCCAAGTTCATGGCTGATTTTGTTACGGTTTCAAGTTCTTCTTGATCCAATCCCTTGATATTTTGCCGGGTTTGAATCAAGGCGTTTGAAACATCTTCAAGGCTTTCACCGAATCCCGCTGTATAAATGTTTTTGGCTGTTTTGGTTAGTCTTTCAGCCTCTCCTTTGGTAAGTCCCAAACTATTTCTTATTTTCGCTTGTGCATCACTAACGGAAGTTGCAGCAGCAATCCCAGCAGCTCCCATTGCAGTAAGAGGAACCGTTACGGCCTTGGACATGGTTTCCCCAATGGATCCCATTCTGTCAGCTACATCTTGTACCCGGTTTTCAATCTGCTGAAGCCCTGACTCCACGTTATTTGTGTTTATTTCTGTATTGATGACAATGCGCCCATCACTCGAAGCCATGTTTTCACCTACCCTTTTTGTAGGATTTCTTTAACGCGTTACCTATCGCTGTTAAAGTTGCATCAGCTTCTTCAAGGGAAGGCCATTCATTTTTGAGCCTATAAATCCGCTTCAATTCAATAATCCTGTTCCGTTCTTGCTGGTTGTATTTAGTAGGTGCAGGGATTTTCTGCGCTCTAATTGCCACAACCTCTTTAAATTTCGTATTATCAGATAAGCTATCTAATAATGCCAAAAACTTCTGCCAATGCAGTTTGCCTTGCATTTCAAAAAGGTCAATCTTGTAATCTTGGAGGAACGAAGCATAAATAAAGGCAGCATCTTGTTCAAAATCAAAATAGCTTTTTCCACCGTTTTCAGGTTTCTTAGGAAATAGGATTTCGTCAAAAGAAAGCCTATCAATTGGCTTATCTCGAAAATAGAGAGTTCCAATTCATAGGCATTTTTCACAAGCATTTCAAATAGAATATCAAGCTTTTCTATTTCATCAAACGTTTCATCAGATAGGAGTTCAGAAACCCGTAGAACATTATCAAAGGCAAGATTTAGCTTAATTATTTGGCCTTGAAATTCTGTTTCATCTATAAATCTTTCCGTAAGTTTCATAAGCTTTATTTCCCTGTGTAATAGGCTTTTTCTCTCTTTTAAAGGCCTGCATTCTCTTTCCGACTACTTCCATCAGCTGCATGATAATATCAGCCATAACAAGCAATGAATTCCCAGTATCTTTATAGACCTTTTCAAAGGATCCTTCACCCAAAAGAAGTTCCACAACGCTAAACATAATTTCGTAATTCTCTTTTTCCGCTGACTTTTGTTCTTTATCCGTCATTTTGGAATAATCCCTTTCGCTCATTTTCACGGATTCTTTACGGAACTTTCTAAAGACCTTGTCATATTCCCTCAATTTCGCATCATTGAGATACATTCTATAAATCTTGTCTGCAATCTTAACTTCTTCATAAGTTTTTTGAACATCAATTTTGATTGCCATTGTTTTGCTCCCCTTTGTCAGGTAGGTTTGATTAATTAAGCACCTGTTGTTGGTGGCGTGTAAGTTGGTTTTCCATTGAAATGCACCTCAAAGCTGAATGTACTTTTTTCATTAGCAGCTCCTGAACCTGCAACTATATTTGCAATAGTTGCCCAACCTTCAAATGATCCCCCGTCAGGTTCAGTCCAACGGAAATTAGTTTTTCGTGCTTCCCCATTTCAATTTGAAGGCCAGCAATAAAATCTTGAGCAGCATCACCATATTTTCTGTGGCCCTCAAAGGCAATTACTAATTGTGCACTTGTTACATCAGAAGAACCGAACCCATCACCATCAAAATAAGGAGTTTGATCAATTTCCTCATTCCATTGTGGATCGAATGTGTTGATACCAGCTGCAACCCGCTCATAAGTTGAAGCAGTTGCGCTTATATCCTGTGCTGTATCAATTTCAAATTTGTGTGCTGAATTGAGTTCAAAACCCGCCATTCATAATCCCCCTAATTTTTAGTTATAGTGGCATTAAATAATGCTGAATAGATATAACTGCCCCGGCTGTCTTTCTCAACCAAAATAGGCATTGTATAAATCTCTGACTTAATAAATTGATAGGATCCTTCAGCAGAAGTAACCGCATTCGGTCCCAATTCATCAAGGTAAATGGTTAATTGATTCATAGTATCGATGGCTTGGCCTTGATTTTGATGTTTAACAAGGATTTGAAAGGCTATGATCCAATCCCTTGAATCGTCCAAATATCGCTCCAAAGGTGCAGCTGGCGTTCTTCTGATTGTGATAGCATTTAAATCCTCTGGCAGAACATCAACTGACAGAGAGTCAAATAAAGAAAAGTTTTCTTCCAAGTGATTTGCCATGTCATCAATAAAATCTGAAGGCATTGGGAAAAATCATCCCTTTCTTACAAGTGCCGATTAATGGCCTGTTGTGTCATGCGCACCCAATCACTAAGGAACCTGGCTTTTGCAGCTTCAAACCATAGCCCTTGTGCATTTGGGTTTGCATCTTTGGAGAAGTTATATTGCGGGTTGTAATAAAGCTTTCTGGCATATGGTTGATCCCAAATAATCTTTCCATTTCCGATTTGTGAAGCCCGAATCCCTGAACGTTCAAGTTCCCCGGTATCTTTGGGAATGAAATAGTTTGAACCCTTCAAAACTTCCTGATCCAGCTGTGTCTGTCCAGCATCTACCGCTTCTTCAACCCGTTGTTGGATATTCCCCAATTCCAAATTCACGCTGAAACTGATCATATTAACTCCACCTCATAATGATGAAGGGTGTCGGTATACAGAGGATTAACCCGCTGAACTTGCATCGGTACGCCCTGGAATGTCACCTTTGATTTTTCCTTGAATTCAAATATGCCAGAGGAACTTGAATTATTTTGGTCAAAGAATAATAGGGCTTTTACACTTTTGCTTTCTGTATCTCCTGCCCGGCTAAAGCTTTTTCAAAGTTGATCCTGATGTTTTTTAGGGTGACGGCAGGCAAATAAGTTTCACCATACCGCCCATTCTCTTCAAACTGTTCATAAGTAGCTTCATGGATTAATAGATTCCGGGGAATCGGCCTTATTCTTAGCATCTAACCTCAACTCCCATGTACAGCAATCCCGTTGGCCTTAAAAAACTGCGGGCCATTTCAGAAACTACTTTCACACCGGATCCTTTGGTATAACTAAAGCCCCCTACACTAACTGAAGAAGGGGAACCGCCATGAACTGACAATTCCCCACCTTCTGAATACATAAATTCAATTTGGGCTGCAACCGCCTTTTTAACATTGTTTCTAATTAGTTCTGGCTTATGTGAAAGGTCTACTCTGACTAACCGATAATTTGTTATCATATCAACGACATCTGAAGCCCTTTCTTCAAGCATTGTGAAGGTTTCAGCATCCATGGGAGTACCTTTGTACACATCATTATAAAAAGCCTGATCAATATAAGGCATGACTACTCATCCTTCTTACCTTCAGGCTTTTTAGCTTGACCTTGGTTCTTCTTTTTAGGCTCTTTAGATTCCTCAACTGTATAACCTTTATTCTTAAACCACTCGACCAACCATTTATTATCGGTTTCAGCCTCTCCATTAACAAATTGAAGGGATGCGCTATTCCCATTGTAATTAGGGTTAGGGCTTTTAATTTTAACCATATAAAAAGCTCCCTTCTTTATTGAACTTTAATATTTCGGAGAACACCGGCTTTTCGGGTAGCTTTAAGGGCTACAGCAGCCACCATTTCAACCTCGCCTGTCTTAACCGCTCCTGGAGAGTTGAAATCAGGCAAGAAAGTACGAATTACTTTATTACCGGTAGGTGATACACCATGAAATCCATCCATTCCAAGGGAAACAGCATAAAGATCTGTTAATCCTGTTTGCTCGGTACCAACCGTACGATTAATGATTGGAACAACTGGAATTGTTGAAGTACCGTCATAGAAATACTCAAGATCAACCAGTGGGATTCCATCATACCCTGTTACTGTGCGTCCAAAGCCATCCTCAGATTTTGTAGCATAACCAGCCCGGCGGGCAACCGATTTGATTTTGGTGATTAATTTACTGTTCCCCATCAGCATCGTTGGCCGGCCATCTAGTTCCGCTAAGAAATTATCGATTTCATCCAACAAAGCAAACTTCTTACTTTCTAATCCTGCTTCATCTGAGATATCAATTACAGAATCAGTGTTTAATTCTGTATTAGAACCAGTAAGCGCCTTGTCTAACCCATCAAACGCTTTGGAATCGACAGCTGAATCTCCATTAATTACAGTGTAATGAAACAGATTGGCAGCACCTTTAATCTTTTGCTGCATTTGAAAATTCATTTCGTTGATTTGACCACTAGTATCTTGAATTACACGGTCAATTTTAAACGCTCCACCAAATATTTTAAGATTCACATATTGGTTTTCGCGGTCTGCTTCATTTGCTGTGTATTCGCTATTAATTTCACGGAAACCAGCAGTTGAAGGAGTTTTTAAACGGGTGTAACCGTATGTTAAAGTTGATCCACCTGTACCAGGTGAAACAGCATTATCGAATGTTAGCTGATCTAATAGGAAGGAAGCACGACGAAATTCATCGATAACCTGCTGGTCAATATGGTCTGCCATTCCAACCTTTGCTTGCTCTAAAGTAATTGGCATGAGCAATCATCTCCTAATCTTAATTATTGGTTGTTGAAAACCTTTGATTTAGTGCATCTAAAAGAGTGCTAGGCTCACCACCTGAAGTGGTTTGGTGTTGTCCTTGAGAGAATGTTGGCTTACTTACCTGCTGCTCTGTTTCAAATAAATAAGCATCGCTTTTCTGCAATGCTTTCAACTGATCTTCCAAGCCAAGGAGCTTATCTCCATCAAGCTTGATAGAATCCTTATTTAAAAGAGCTTCAACTGCTTTAGGGTTCTTGGCCTTTGCACCCGTTAATGCCGTTTTAAGGGCAAAATTAAAAGCCTGATCTTGGATCTTGGCTTCATAGTCTTGAACAGTCTTTTTATTTAAGTCGGTAAGTTCTTGAATCTTGGCTGTTAATTCCTCATTGCCTGTAGCTTTGGCTTTAAGATCTTCAAGCTGAGAGTCGCGATCTTTTAGCTGTTTTTTAAGATCCTTTGCGTTATCAAGGGCATCATCAAACTTGCTTTTCGGGATCCAATTTCCATCAGAAACAATCGCAATCTTATTATCTCCCACTTTTTCCATGACTTGCTTATAAAGTTCTTCACCAAGTAATTCTTTTAAATCCATCTATATTAATCTCCTTTTTAATGTTTTTTAACGTGTCACACCTCACGCAAAAGGTTCCGTTTCTTTATGGCGTCTAACCTTTAAAAAGACGCACTACTATTAATAAGCCTTTTCTCGCTCATACCGCCTTGTTCGGCCAGTATCGTCAATAAAATCTCTCATGTTAGCTTGTCGCTGCCGTACTTTCTTTTAGCAGCATCAATGGCTTCAGATTCACCCAGGGCTTCAGCAACGGCTAATTGTCTTTTAGCTTTCCTGATTTCCCTTTCTAAGTGCCTCTGTTTCTGGCTTTCCTCGTAGGCCTTCCTGTTTTCTGCAGCTGGGTAAGGCCTATAGACACGCTTTGAAAAACCTTCAATAAAGGGATAAAAAACATGCTGGCAATTAATCCCCCTAAGTCCATCGGGTTCGCCATAGCTAGTAGATGAAAGAGGAGGGTATTTATTACTGCTCCCTGATCTTGAAAAGATTTTCCCCTGGTACTTTGCACATTTTGGCCTTGCTCCTATATGGGAACTGACTTCAACCAAATCTGCGCCGTATTCTTCCATTCGAGCAAATTGCATTTCATTGGCAACACTGTTTGACATTGACCTTGTAACCATAGATACATAGGCTTCCGTTGACATTTTGGCCCCATCTTTTCGAATAAGAGCAGGAACTCCGTGTTCTGCCCATCTTGCAGCTGTCTCTGCCAGCGCTTGTCTTGGTGTTTTTGTGCCGGCCAAGACCTTTCCTGTTGTTTCATTCAAGATATTTAAATATATTTGCTGAGACTGATTTAACATAGTTGTATTGATCAGGTTGAAAGATTCCCTTGCTTGCCTTTGAAAAGACACTAATACCGCTTCAAGAACAGGGCTTTCTTTAGGTAAAGGAGGTTGCAGCAAGATTCCTTGAGCAACAGCTTCTATCAGTTCCATTTCTGAATCAGTGACAGCCTCATATCCAGCTTCCTCAAGCATAGCTGTTACAGTTTCTACCGAAAGTTCCGCGTATTTTGCTATGGTTATAATATTTTGCTGTGTTAATTTTCCTAATTGTCCAAGCTTCTCGGTTTGCCACCTTTCTACATCTTCTTCCAGCAGGCTTTTTCCTTGTTTCAGGATCTTGGCTATGTTTAAAAGGATTTCTTCCTCAATAGATAGAAAGACTTCGATAACAGGCATTGTTAATTGCTGCTGCCTTAGTGGTTCCATTAGGTCCCACCCTGGTCTTGTCTATCTTTGTTAAGACCAAAGAAATCAATTGCTTCAGCCGTTGCTGTTTCATTTTCTTCTGCAATTTCCTTCAGTAATTGCTCAGCTTCTTCTTCTGAAAAACCATGGATCTTCATAATCGCCTTTTTCTTAGAAGTCAGTTGATTGGTAACCAGCTGAACCTGCTTTGCAATCTCTGCGTTTTGGTCTTCTGCTATAGAATCATCAAAAGCAACTGTGACTTCATATTCTCCTTCTGGCCGAGAAAATAACTGATATAGCTCAGCGACCTGAATGATACATTCGACTAGTTCCTGAATGCCTGCTTCAATGAGGTTTTCATGACTTTGCTTCGTACGGAAAGTCTTAGAGTTTTCCGAAACAACCTCTGTTGCTGTCTTAACTCCCTGGCCATCAAAAGTGAATGCACCTGAAGAGAAGCCTATTTGCATTGCCAAGACATTGAGCAAGGAATTGATAGCTGAAATATGTTCCTCTACTCGAAGTGTTGCTGAAATGTCTGCTATTTTATTGGCATCCATATCGCCAAGAGCCATTGCCTGGTAAACTTCATCTTCGGCATCAAAATAACGGTGCATCTGACCAGTTAGTGGGTCAATAACGGTTTGAATAGCTGTATCCGGTACTAAGATCCTCTTTTTCCCAAGCTTGAATTCCCGTTGATAGGAGTCAAAAGCGATATCCAAGGAGTGCAGCGTATCAAGTGCATTAGCGAAAATCGAAATACCTAATGGACTTGTAGTATCCAAGTTATTGGCTATGTTTGGCTTAAAGTAGACAAAACCCGGTCGCTTGTAATTGGATATCCTAATCTCCTCTTCAAGATTCGGGAAAAATTGCTTCAGTGGAACCTTAACCCCTAATTCCTCACCTGGATTATTTTCATAGACTTCATTCCGGATTAGATAGGTCTCCCCATCCCACAGGTGCCATTCCAGGTGAGTGTATTTCTTTCCTTTCTTAGAGAATTCATTTATGAAAACAGCCTCTCGAATGGTGTTATGGTCCCAGCTAATCGGGATAAAACAATCAGCTGTTACATAGGAGAGCTTTAATTTTCCATCCTCTACATAAGGCTTGATCACCATGCCACCCATAGCAAACTGGTATTCTAAGTAATCCTGAAATTTCTTAACGAAATTATTATTCTTAAAGACATCATGAATGTTCTCAGACAAAGTCTTGTCTGAAATATTTATCTCGCAGCGCTCATTAAAGATTAATGTGGCTAGCTCCTGTGAAACCACCTTTGGCATGTTCAAGGAAGCCATACGGCGTTTTTTCTGCCCAGAAATCGTTGTATATTTGATATCATGCCATTCGCTAAAATACCCTTTATAGAGAGCTTTCCAATTCCCAATATCTTTGTAGAAATCCTCATTAATCTGGATATCCTTGTGATCAGCCAGCTTCTGAATACCTTTAATTAATCCCATTCTGTACATCACCTGCCTTATGCGGGCCAGCATGTTTTTAAACATCGGTTGTCACCGCCTTAATATTTCAATCCAAGCTTCCTCAAATTATCCTGAACATAATATTGGAATGCATCGCAGGTATGATCATCAATCTTTATAACCTTCGGATCATCGCTCTGTAAGGTATCAGCATCCCATTGGTATTTTTTATGTTCAGTCAGGAAAATCTCATTGGCTGCTGTTTTAAGCACAAAAAAACGCCCCTGAGCTAATAAGTCCTGGACGTTGTCGATCATATCTATTTTCTTTTTCTTAACTACCGGATGAAGACGTATTCCATAATCTTTAAAGAATTGGTTCCGCAAAGCTCCATCTGCAGAATCGATGGTTTGCTGATCAAAGTGCCGATGATAGGTTTGCTGGATTTTATCCATCCATTCTCTTAAATCCTTTGACAGCTCGCTCGGAGCCTTTTTTACGACTTTATTTTCCGGGCTATAGTAAAAGGTATCAAGTAGAATTACATTCCGTTTTTTCGTAAATCCGAAGGCCAAGAATGTGGTCGCAGAAACTTGGTGCCCTGTATCAATGGCAATATCGATAAGAACAATATCGTCATCTTTCGGCAGCTCATCGATCTCTTTAAAATGAGCCATATTGTACACCATGTCACCAAGACCAATAACCTCACCGGCATACATCCAACGCCAGTAATCCTCATCATTCTCTTTGTACTTCTCAATCTTCCGGATCATCTGCTCGGATAAAAACCCTTTTTTATCATCAAGGTACGTTGAATGATGAATGAAATAATCATCATCCCTGGCCTTAGTTTCTAACCACTCATTAATCCAACTATAAGGATTTCTGGGAGGGTTGTATGAGAAATATACCTTAACCTCTTTGCCTTCAATCTCCTGCCGGATAAAGGTATCTTCTACAATATCAATATCTTCCACACCTGCAAATTCAGCAGCTTCCTCAAACCAGAGGGCCATGACATACCCTTTTGCTATTTTGGCCGACTTAATCTTCATTGGATCGTCAACGCCATAAAAATAAAAGGCTGTATTGGTGGCCTTATGACGAATTATGAGGGGAGACTTTCCGAAATAGAACTCATCCTCAACACCAAGCATGTAAATGGCCCATTTAATCTGCTCATAAATAGAGGTAGAAAGATATTTTCCTACTTTCCTTAAACAAACGACATTGCCCTGGTCATCTTCCAAAAAATCAACCACAAGCTTAAGACTAATCACTGAGGATTTCATTGAGGAACGGCCGCCTTTTGCGACTATATGAGACTGTTCAGCAAGCCAGAGGGAATAGAAATTGACGTTCATTAGATCCATGACATTAATTGTGTTGACTGTCATTTTCTAACGCCTTCCTCATTGCTTCTTTGTCATTAACAATAACGACCTTGCTGGCATCTCCACCCTCTTGTTTGATTTCAGCTTTAGTTTTCTCAATATTAGCCCTCATAAGTTCAAGTTTCATCCTGCGCTCATCATGAATGTGTGCCATCTCATCAAATTGCTTAATAAGGGAACGCAGCTCACCCATAGCCCTGGACTGAGCATTTAAAAAGTTAGCATGCTTATCCCAAGCGAATTGATATTCCCATTCTCTTTCCTCGCCAAAATTTGAGTCCTTTTTCTTTTTTAAGACCTTAGTTATATCGTCTTTGTTTTCAACAAACATGATTTTCTGTGCACGAATAATAGCAGCATATTGAATCTGTATTTGATCCCAGATTAAATCAGCTGGGGAATGCTCCTGCAAATGGTTCATGATTTCTAATGATTCATCTGGAAGGAACTTAGAAAACAATCCATGAGTAACTGCATTTGAGTTTCCTTTTGGTGCAGCTCCTCCTCTGTTGCCTTTTGCATTGATATTTCCTTTTGGAGCACCTCGCTTTTTTGTGTGCACACCTTTTTCTTTTGGTGCACCCCTTTCACGTTTCCAGCCATATCTCTTTTTCCACGACTTGACAGTATTCAGTGACACCTGATATTTCTCAGCAATGTCTTTGTACTTCATGCCTTTGACGTAATCTTTTTCAGCAAAAACATATTTCTCAGCCATGCTACATCACCTGCCACCTCCAAGTATTTAAGTTTGTTTGGGAGCAAAAGAAAAAGCACCCATAAGGATGCCCTCATCATATTAGTTTTCTTCATTAATTTGAAACGACATTACTTTCTCCATATTGTAATAAATATCTGTATCCTCATCTTTAACCCATTTATTTTTCTGCAAATAAGAAAGTGCATCCGCCATAACATTACACTTTACCTTGATGAAAATTCTACTTTCTCTATCATAATTAAGCTGCACACTAAAAATCTTCATAGTAATCACCCCTTATCAAAATAATACGACAAAAGGATATATTTCCCTGCAACTTTTTTACCATAAGCTAATTAATAATAAATAAAGGAAACAGCCAGTTAACCGCCTCCCCGTCCTGCCTTCAAGTTTAGCAAGCAGATTTATGTTTTAGCAATTTCGTATCATTTGTACCGTTTGTAACATTTGGAACATATTCACTCATTTTCTTTACTATTGAATCTTTAATGCGTCCAATGTGAGAGTGAGATAAACCCATATGCATAGCAATCCACCGGTAGCTTTTACCCTCAAGTAACCAATGAAGAACCTCAATTTCTTTATTATCCGTAATAAGATGCATACAATCCTGAATAACAGAAATCTTAGCCTCGTACTTTTTTATAACAGAATATCTCCTTTCTCTGCGGGCAATCTCTTTATAAACAGGATCACTTGTGGTGCCTTTTGCCTTCGGCATTCCAGCTGCGACTCCATATTGACCCACTAGCCCTTCTCCTGCATCTTTGATCGAGTCCCTGAGTACTTTTATTGAGTTCATCATCCAATGATAATCCTTAAGAATGGATTCAATTTGTTTGCTGGCAGCTTCTTTCATTGAAAACACTCCTTTTCAAAATAAAAAAGGACACCAAACGACGCTAAATATACGTCATTGGGTGTCCTCCAGATGGCTGGTAAAACGTAATTTCCATTTTAGAATAGTTGATGGATTTAGTAATAATTTATTTAACTTTTATATATTGATAAACCAGGAAAATCACTATAATCATTTATAGGTAATTCACTGATTAAGCCATGATTATACAACAACTTTTCTTTAAAATATTGTGAGCTAATTAGATCACAGAACCTATCCACCCCAGATTGTTCACTTGCTAATAGACCTCCGATTAATAATTTTCCAAGCTCTTTTAGCTCCGGAGACAGTTTCTTTTCATGTATGGTTTTTGTAGCATACATATTAATAAAACTAGCTAAAAGATCAGCAGCTTGGATTAACGGTGAATCCTTTGAATCAGAAAAGCTGATGCTCCGTAGTGACTTTAAAGAAGACAATAAAACCTGTCCATTCTCTAAAACAAATTCAATATCTTCCTTCTTCTTTCTACTATACCAACTAAATGCTTCGGGATATGCCAATTCAAATTGTTTAGTATTGTCGTGAAACATCTTCACATTTTTAATCCCTACATTAGATGTGAATTTTTCAATTAACTGTATAAAAGCTGTAAATACAGGAAGATTTAAACTCCTCATTGCTTTTTGAGGCATATAATCTATCATTGAGAATTCTTCTTTAAAAATATCCTCCATGTAATCATATGCACCTGTAAATATATCTGCTAATTCTTTGAAACCATTTATTAATAAATTATTTATTACAATATCAAGTGATTTTGAAAAGTTTTCTAATGAAGGATTTTTGTATGCACTTCCAAATTCTCTTAATCCTTCTTCGCAAAAATTATATATTAAATCTGCTATTTTTTTCCTCTCTTTGTTCATCCATGTATGTGATTTTGGAACAAGAGGATTATGGATAGGATCTAAATATGTTTCTACTATTTTAGCAGCTAAGCAATATTTTTTTCAGCAATTATAAAAAAAGGACTACAATATTCTCCTAATTCTTTAAATAGATTATTAGCATTATGTTGACCTATGTTACCTTTTAGGATTTCCACCCCCTTTAGTTCATCCTTGTTTGGGTAATGTTTACCTTTAAAAAAAGTTACCCTATTTTTAGCTCTATAACTTAAATTCCTCTCAACAATCCATCCAACCAATACATAAAACGGTTGCTGCTCATCCAAAAAATTCCCACCACTATTACCAGATTCATCACAATATAAATTAAAGTTGGCCACTAAAACTCTTCCCCTTCATCAAACTTTACCCTTTTTACTTTACCCTGATGTGTGATAATCTTGGTTTCACCATATAGAGGTAGTTCTGTTAACCTGGCTTTACCATCACACACCACAACCACAAAGCTTCCTTTTTGTTCCATTATATCGATTTCCAGTCTGTTTGTCCTAGGATTTATTTGAATCGTTTTTAACCTGCCAGCTTCTTTCATTAGAACCCCTCCCATGTTATAATTTGATGTAGGTATGTCAGGAGAAGTCCTGGCTTTTTTTGTGTTTACAAATCATTTTTTATTTTTTTCAGGTATCCTGGAATGATTGATCTATTTCCACAGTTACAGCAATAAACCCCGTCAACCCCTTTGATAAAGTAAGTTTCCATAATGTATGGTGGGATTGGCCGAGGAATGCCACATTTAGAGCAAAACAATAAATAGCTTGTTTTTTCTCGTTCATAACCCTTCCCCCTTATATATAGTACTAAGTGAAATTCTTATTAATATAGTTCGGGAAGTCCTTAGCTTTTCCTGTTTGAAAGACCGTAAATCAAAACATCTATTTACCGCATTG
This sequence comes from Cytobacillus pseudoceanisediminis, assembly GCF_023516215.1. Taxonomy (NCBI): domain Bacteria; kingdom Bacillati; phylum Bacillota; class Bacilli; order Caryophanales; family Bacillaceae; genus Cytobacillus; species Cytobacillus pseudoceanisediminis. The sequence continues at coordinate 2,117,042 of NZ_CP097349.1, forward strand.
TCATTGTCGTTTACAGACAAGTTTTGTCGAAGTGATTTTTTATTTCTCCTTAATCTGCAATAATGGCTCTATGACTTTTATTGGGTAAAGGAGCAAATTAATGTGTAGCACGTGTCATGAGCTAAAAAAAGGATCCAATTCCTTAGAAGAGTCCTAATAAGTATAGGGCTAAATAAAGGGTTAAAGCATCCTGCGACTATAAAAAATAGTCAGATGCTGGACGAGCTGATTTTTAGATATCAATCCAAATGTAAGTAGTAATATCTACAGAATCTCTTTTAAACTTTTAATAATTCACAGTATTATCCCCCATTTTGGGGATTTTTTTATTTTCAACACCACTTATGATTCACATCTTGGTTCAAATTAATATTTAAATTTCAGAAAGTGGGCAAGAATAGAAAGAACTTAAATTTTAACTAGATGGAGAAAAAAATGGTATACTTCTTTACTATTACTTCGCTTGTAGTCAATTTAATTTTGATATTAATCATCCCATTAAAATTAACGCGTCAAGAACTTTACACAACCTGGCTTGCTGTTACGTTAAATGTATTATTCGCAGACCTTTTCTTAGCTGATGTACTTGACTTATATGATTTAATGGATCCTGGTCCTCAAATATATGACCTGTTGGTTCAAACAACCATACCAGCAACATTCGGTATTCTTTATTTAAATTTCATGCCTAAGTCTAAGAAGAAATTTATATTCTACCTCATTTTTTGGGTTGCCTTTTCGGTATTTTACGAAGTTTTATCCAGTTACTTTGGCTACGTAGTGTACAAAGGTTGGAAGGTATGGTGTTCAGCAATTTATTATTGCCTTGCCTGTCTATATATGCGTTGGCATTATTTCTTTATAAGAAAAGAAATAAATGTATAGAAAATGAATATAATTACTCGAAAAAATTGAATACATTAAAAGAAGTTGGTAATGATAATTTACAGAGTAAGGTCAGGTTCGTTCGTTCCTTCTTTCAAACCTCAATGGCTTTAGAACTTAGACCTTACTCGCACTAATTTTTATATAAGGTCATATACTACAAAGCATGAATCGCTCACTTACCGCAGAGATGCGGTTTTTTTAATGGAATAAAATATTTTCATGCTATCTGCACGAGCAGGGCCAATCCTCCACTAACCATATCCAACACCATTTGTTCCTTGCTCGCATACTGATGAGGTGATATCGTTTCGAACTAAGGCTAGCGTTTTTAGCAAGGCTCTTTTAAAATCTCCTCCTACCTTGTTAACTAACGTATAATCACCAGGAAATTACATACCTTAAAGATAATCGAGGTGAATGAAATGCCCGCCAATTTTTTTAGAATATTTAATGCAATCGTTTTATGGGTAATTGTTTTAATCTTTCTGCCTAAACAATCTTTTAGAAGGTTTTTGCCAGTAACATTTTTTTGCTCTTTTCTTCTACTTATTTTAGAAATGTTAAGTCCAATATTTAATTGGTGGAAAGTAAAGGGTGGATACAAATATATGGTATTTGACGCATTAGCATTTATCTTAGGCCCCTTTTTTACAATTAATTTATGGGCATTCCATTTTACATTTGGAAAATTTTCTTTATATGCTATCTCAAATCTCATTATGGACTTAATTTTTGCATATATTTTATGTCCACTTTTCCAAAAGATTGGACACTTTAAATTAAAAAAATTCACATCAACTAAAATTTTTATCCTTTACTATTCCCTTTCTCTACTGAATTACGGATTCCAAAAATACATCGAGAAACCAACCGAAAACATACATAGATAATTTTTCATATAGTCCTCTCATTTTGTATTAAATGTATATTTCTGTAATTAAAAGGAAAGTTTAATCATACCGAGCAATGGCGAACTCCACACTTACAACTCCATTTTGATTCCAGCCCTTGCTCGCACCCTTTTTGATTAATGGGTATATAATACAGGGCACACATTCAAACACCTTATCAATTTGCCGCAATTTTGCGGCTTTTTTATTTGTGCATATTTCACTCACTTTAGTAAAAGATAAATTTAGCGAGCAGGATCACCCTTCCTAATGACCGGCTGTAATTGCTTCAGATCCTTGCTCGCGTACTAATGAGGTGAAAATATGTTTGACTGGATTGATCAATATACTTTAAAAAATGTATATTTCGTGACACTTGGAGTTCCAAGTATGTTGACAGCTTTTTGGCTTTTAGTAGTTGCTTGGACTTTTAGAGCTGAGAAAAAAGGTAAATAAAACTATTTGCTTATTTGGTTTCATTCCAACTCCCGTTATCTAGCCAATGCTCTATTTTTCCTACAAAAGTATCTAATCCACTAAATACACCCTTTTCACTAACATGAAGCGCGTATCCGGAGAAGTCAGGTCCCTGATAAAAGTAAACGTCCTTGTATTTCTCATGTTTCCGAATAAGCAGCCGTTCATTTCCCTTGAAAAATTCCAACTCCTCACCCTGTTTTAGTCTAAAGATTTGATCTTCAAAGGAGAAGGAGAACAAGTCTAATTGCTTCATTCCCTCACCGCCAGTACGCCTAATAATGTTATTTCCCATTTGTAAACATCATTTCATTATTATTACAAATTCCAGCAAATTACGACATCACACCTAAATTATGGTAGTATTTCCTCTGGGCAAATTTTACGAAAGTAAAAGACGCAAAGCCACGGGCCTAAAACAGCTTATTTGTCATGGCAGCCGGGTTGCACAAGTATATTACCTATACATTACCTTTCTAGTTTGCCTGTATTTTAGCTAAGAAGGGTTGGAAGTCATGATTTTCCCGACAGTTTACTGTAAAGGAACAGATATAAGACATGTAGTTAAAGACCGAAACACATGTATATGTGGTTTTAAATATCATGTGTTTTCTACTTTTACAAAAAGTGATTTTAAGAAGATTCAATTTAAGAAAGTAGATAATGTCTCCTGCCCTAAGTGTAAAGCCATTATAACTGCTCATCACTCTAAAACTACTACATACCGATTTTATTAACTTCAGACGGCATTATGTTTTTCTGAATAACATTTTACGCAGGGACCCTCAACGTAGAAAAAATTTGGCTTTCCACAAACCTTGCAGGTTTTTGAGTAAGTATTCCAGCGTTTATTGCAGTCCCTGCATTCAAGTAATAAGAGATTATTTCGATGTCCTATCACTGTCCCCTTGGCCAGACATTTTGGACAGCGAGTAACTAATTTAACATTTGTGATAGTCATTTTTCATATCTCCCTTCAAAACCAGTTATTTTGTGTAGCCTCTGTATTAATCTCCCGAAAAGATGCCAGTAAAAGCTCATATTTCAGTTCCTCGTAATCACAATCGTGGAATCTCTTTCCTGACTGAGCCTTAGAAATATTCAGTTCTGACAATCTCTTGATGAGGATATTCCTTTTCTGTTGCATAACGGATTCATATAGGATCCCCATGGTTTCAACTCCCTGATCTTAATATTTTTAGCTTTTCATTTAGTTCTGCCTTTTTACGGGCCAGCTCATCTTGATTGCTAGGCACTTCCCGCTCTTGCATTTTCCTCAGCATTTCATCAAGTTCAGCCTTATCGGCAGCAATTTGGTCAGGTGATTTTTCCTTTATCGGTTGTTTTGGTTGCTCATTTTCATAAAACCAATCTGGCAGCATTTCCGTACGTATTGGCTTTGATCGCATACCCTTTGGCTTATAAGAATTATTGCTTTTAAAAGGCTTAACGTTTTTAGCTGCCTCCTTTGCCTGCTCTCTTGCTATTAAGGCTTCATAATGATCCATGATGTATTTTTCACAGTAACCAAAGGCTTTAATGGCTCCATTTGGCTGACGTTCTTTATATTCAGCAAAACACTGTTCAAGCAATTTGATTGTTTGTGGCAACGGCATACCACGGGCGACAATCCGGGCGATTGCTTCATAATCTTTTGTAGTTGGGTAAACAGAACGTCCTTCTTGTATCGTTCGTAACTCTATGAATCTTTCAGCAATAATATCTACTGGGTCATTTTCTTTAGTAATAGTAATAGTAGTATTATTTATCTTTGTAATATCTTTATTAGAGTGGACACTTTTGTCCACATAACTGGACATTTCTGTCCACTCTGGACTGGACGTTTTTGTCCGGTCTCCATCAGACTGGACATTTTTGTCCACTCTCTCTTTATTGTATTTTTTGGAGTTTTTCACAGTTAAAATGTAGCCATAAGGAGCACGGGTGATCTTTATGTAACCATGTGTTTCCAGATCATCCAGCCACCTTTGAACAGTTCTTTCGCTCACTCCAAAAGGTTCTGCCAACTCGGAGCGTTTTAATGGCTTATTTCCTAACACGATGCCCCAGGTTACTCCATCTCGTTCAATTTCTTTTGTAGTGGAGCTGACGCACCAGAGAAAAAGCCACAATGCTGATCCAATTTTTTTGTAATGTTTCGGCTCTAATAATCCTGAATAGGTCGGAAATGGATAACTTTCGGGCACCGTATCACCTACTTCCTATGGACATTTTTATGACATGGCACGCATAAGGTTAGACCATTTGAAACTTCGAATCTTAAATTCTCATATTTAGCAAACGGTTTTATATGATGAGCGTTTAACTCTCCCCCAACTTGCCCACAATGCTGACATGTGTATTTGTCTCTTTCCAAAACCGTAGTTCGCCATTCTTTATATTTACCGGAGCTCCTAATATCCTTATTTGTCTGCTCCCAGGGTGGTTTACTGCCTATCCATATCAAGATTTCCCCATCAATTACCGAAGCATGAGAATTTGGTACGGACACCCCTGAACATTTTAGGAACTCCACTTCCGTTATCTTTCCTAAAATGAAACTGCATTCCCAACAATAATGTTTTTGCTCCTCTGGTATGTGTGGATCAGATTCCCCAATAGTTTCATCGCATCTATCACATTTGAATATAAAATACTTTGAAAACATATCTCCATTTGGTATACGAATGGTCTTAACAAGCATGTGACTCACTCCCTCTCACAGACAGCAAATCCGTTTTTAACCCCTTTTACTTTGTAATCCGGATACCGCCGCATATACTCTAAAACAAGCATTTTCAAGTGTTCTTTATCTCTAGCCTCCTCCCAGATCCATGCTGGAAAGAGGACTTTTGTTTGGTTACTCTGCAGCTTCAAAATCTATGTCCAATGATTCCTGGGCGGACATATTTTTGCTAGTTTTTTCTTCTTTTGATCCGTGTCAATAATTTCAGGCTCTTCATCTGATACATGCTCTTGCTTGCTTGGAGAGTCGTACTGAATTGGCTCATCAAACTCATTAGCCTCATCCGTAATATCTTTTACCTCACGCTCCTGCTCGTCTTCTGAGAATGCTTTTTGCATATCAATGGACAAGATACCCCATTTGCCTAACATGTTCCTAAGAACTGTTTTCATTGCCATGGCATCATAATCAGTACGCCAAACATTATTAAGTGACTTCTTATCTTTTGCCTTGTTATGCTTAATCCTGTGCGCCTCGACCTCATCTCGGGTCCAATAAACCGTTTTTTCAAAGCCATTGACCAACCTAAAGTAGCCACAATAACCGATGACCTTATCACTTTTCCTGGCATCCAAATCAAGGTCAATTTCCTCCGTTAGACGATTCCACTTTAGGAGTTCTCCTTCATATACCGGTATTACATTTATGGCCTTGTACTGGCCACTTCTTAATGCCAACTGAATGTATCCTTTGTATCCCAGCTGGAACTGTGCTGTCTTATACCCCTTTTTAGAATCATAAAAAGCAACAATCCAGGCGTAACCTAAGTTTTTATCAACTGGTAAATCGAGAGATGCAGCAACCATTGCACTGGACACTATGGACATAGGCTCAGCTTCTCTTAGGCCAGGATCTCCGTTATACAAATTAAGAACGGAAGCCATAAATTGAGGAGCTTTATTGGCCAATACCTGCTCAAATTTCTTTTGCATTGTTGGCGTATTTAATAAACTTTTAAGTCCAAGTGATTGAGCTGATACCTGCTTTGCTGCTGTCTCCTGCCTATTAGCTAATTGATTTTTCAATTCTGTATTAGTCGCCATCAATTAATCTCCTTTACAGCAAATTTTCGGAACGAGGATTCTTTCAAAACTTTTTTGTATATGTCCGGAAATTTCTCTTTCAGAGCTTTCGAATCCACACTTTTTCTACTCTGATTCTTCCAAGTGACGATAAATTGATCAGTAATACCTGTTTCAGCATCCTTCAATACTTCTTTTAATTTGTTTTCAATTTCCCTTTTTGCTGTTTTTATCAGCTTTTCATCGGATTTCACTTTCTCATATTGGACCAGTAAATCTTTATAATCAGCTGAAAGGACAATTTCTTTATCCTTCACAGCGCAATCGTACCTCTCTTTTAAATACTTCTCAGCTGCACTGGATCCATCAAGTTCTGGAGCATGCCCTTTCAGTACGTGATATTCCCAAAAGTGCTTTTCAGCATTGAAAATCAGCTCGATAAGCTCCTGGTCTCGCTCTACTTCCTTCCAGATGAACTTGTTTCCGCCGACAAGGACAGCGATATAACCCTTTTCCTTATCTGTAACTCCAAGATAATGTTGGAGCTGCACAAGGTAGCTTGCCGGAACTTCTTCACCTTCCCACTCTTTAGCAAGATACGCGCTAGCTGTCTTGCATTCCAAAACTGCTGATTCTCCAACAACTAAACGATCAACGTTTGCTTTTATAAATGGATACTTGGCATGGCTGTACATGAAATTTGTTCGGCGCACTTTTTTACCTGTACGCTTTTCAAACTCCTTGGCAACCACATTTTCCATTTGATTTCCCCAGTAAATTGCTTCATTATCAGTTTCCTGTGGTTCGACCTGGCCAGTTTTTTCTAGCCAAAGCTCAAAAGGTGTACGAAACTTATTAACACCAAGGATGATTCCTGCATCACTCCCGCCGATTCCTTTAGCCCGTTCTTGCAGCCATTCATAACGGCTCATTTCTTTTGTACGTACTGCATTAATGGCCACTATCGAGTCCTCCCTTTACCGCCAGGGGCCTGTATGCTACAATGACGGTACTATAATTGTTTTTCGATTTTCATCGAACCCGGACACCTGCCTCCCAACAGGTGTCTTTTTATGCAGTTTTAAATTCAAATTCCATGACTTGTGTTAAATACCGCTCCAAGTTATCCCTCAAAATGATTTCACCGTCATATTCCACTATGTCGTCACCATCTAGGATCTCGTCACCAAAATAATCAATTCCTACATGTTCAGGCTGTTCAACCATATTCGGGTATCCAGACTTCTCTATTTGGTCAATCATAGGATGATTCATTTTTATCCTCCTCTCTATGTATTAGGTGCTTTATTCACACCGCGATAAGCCTAAACGTAGATGATGGGGGAAAGGTAGATATTCGTTCCGACTTATCGCGGCAGGAACAAAGATTCTTGCCGCCCTATTCTAGTGGTGGTAGAATAAGCTTATCGATATTCAGTGGCAGTGAGCTGTGGTGAGCTTACTGCTTTTCTTTTTGATTTGAAGTAAAATCTCCAATTAAAATGCCCATAATGAAAATAAAATAGGTTCCGAAAATCATAGCTAGGACATAACCCAAGTCCACTTATGAACCCTCCTTTGAACTACAGATTCTAACTGCCCACTCAATCTTGACTCCTTGGCTCTTTAATTTCTTAATCAATTGTTCCAGCTTCTCTTTTCTGGTTAGAACCATTGGATTATTCCTCCTATCAACGGCATTAACTGTTGCAATATCATCACTGGATCTACCCCTGTAACAATGGCACATGCCACATCTTTAGCTGAGGTAACATCTGCCCACTTAATTAAAGTAGCGACATCCAGTGTCTTTTTATCTGTTTCAAATTTTGAAATACAACTCCGTGAACGATGAAGCTTTTCTGCGATTTCCTCCTGTGTAAGACCTGCTCGCTCCCGGCATGCTTTCAATACCGCGCCGAAAGTCAATCCATTCTCCCTCCCTTCTTTGTTCCAATTTGGAAACGTTCCAGTATGGAACCGACAAATTAATAGATTGCTATTAAAATTAATAGATGAAAGGAAGTGCACCGAATTTTTTGAGCCTGGCAGCTTCGTTTGGTGCCTTCGCTCATGAAACTTTTCTTGGAAACCAGTTTTCTATATAGCTGAGGGCTGATTGAAGCTCCTTTCTCTTAATATCTTTGTAGCTTGCTACACCAAAACGGTTCTTTAATTCTCGATGCAGTTCCCTAAATAGCTTTGAACGGAACTCTGGATTACTTTCCAGCTCATAAACCTTTTGAGCGATTCCTTTCTGCACACGTCGTTGTTCGCCACTGGATAAAGTGATATGCTCTTCGACTTTATTATCAATCTCATAGACTAGCTTTCTGATTTTATGTTGTTCAGCTTTAATTGTTTGAGTATCCTCCATAAGATCTGCAGTTGTTCTCAGCACTGTGACAAGAGCCTGATCTTTTGATAGAGGAACAATGTCTTCCTTAATCGAGTAGTATTCATCGACCAGCATTTCGTAAGCATCCCATGCTTTCTCAGTATTTAAAGATTTAGCATGAAGCCAAGCTCCTATTTCTGTCCAAAGGTAGAGAATAGAAGTAAATTTAAGGCTGTCGTCAATTTGACGTGACCCTTTGAATTCCCGTAATTCTTCTCCGGATAAGGCAAAATAATGTTTGCCTTGAACATACCGATCAGCATTTCTCTGGAAGTTTCGGTTTATGATTTTTGCTTCTGTTCCAAAAACTTCAGCCAATTGGATAGTAGTTAAAACTCGCTTTCCTCCCTGGCTAATTGGTTGAAGATGATTCATAACATCAGCTCCTTTTAATAGTGAGGTTGTTCTTTTAACCATTTGATTAAAAAATCTTCTGTTTCCTTTGCTGGGAATAACCATTTCCGTCCAACCCTGAATTTTGGGAAACGAGGATCGAAAAAGAATTGCTCTTTAATGAATGGTTCACTCATGCATGTCTGTTGACATAGCATTTTCATGTCCCAAAAAACTGTACGATATTGAATTTCATTTAGGTGCTTGCGTAACTCTTCATGAAACTGCTGTTCAATTGTTTGTTTATCAACCTGCACACTTAACATTTGAAATACCTCCTTATGCACTTTGATTTTTTGCCATTTTGGCAATTTCATCTTCAAAAAAAGTTCTGTTATAGGGACTTTTAAGATTTCCGAAACTCTGGCTAATGTCTCGGCTGGGAACTTGCCACGACCAATTTCAAGATAATAGTATCCATTTGGGCTCTCGTACCCCAAATGCTTTGCCATTTCTTCAAGTGACAAATTATGTTCTTTTCTTAATTTTTTTATTTTTACTAGATCCACTTTCAACACTTTCTGTTTCATTGTTTCACCTCCGTTTTTGCCATATCGGTAACTCATGTTTATAATATATTACCATTACGGCAAAGTCAATCGGAAAATTACCTTTTTGGCAAAAATATTTATTACCATATTGGTAAATGATATGATTTAATCAGTTAATAATTAGAGGGGTTTTTTAATGTCATCTTTTGGAAATCGAATTAGGAAATTAAGAGAGAAAAGTGGAATTAATCAAAAAGATATGGCGAAAAAATTGGAACTTTCCAATGTCCAACTATCGCGATATGAATCAGATGAACGTAGACCTGACTTCGAGACATTAAAAAAAATCTCGGAAATATTTGATGTTTCAATTGATTATTTGATTACTGGTAATGAAAAAAACAGCTCTAGCGATGAAATGTGGAGAGAGATACTTAATCCTAAAACACAAATCTTTTTTAAAGATTTAATGGATGCTCCAGAGGAAAAGATAGAAGAACTCATCAAGTTCTGGGAGATTATCAGAGATAGAGATAAAAAATAACACGCGCTTGCGTGTTTTTATTTGAGGATATAATGGGTTATTTACCCATAAATACATAAATTTATTAAAAGGGAGATTAGATAAGATGAAGTACAAATTTTTACTAGTTATCTCTGTTCTATCTCTAAGCTTTATTTTAGGGGGATGTTCAGGTACAGAGGAAACTAAAGAGCCGGTAGACAAGCCTGTTGAAGAAAATACAAAATCAGAAGAACCGAATGTAACTGAAAAACAAATATCCGATCAACAACAGAAAACTATTGATTCTTTAAATAATTTTCCGGAGTTCATTAATAATTATAAAGAACTCGGTGAAGACAGAACACCAACTTGGGATAATTACCTATACGGACAAGAAGTAACTTGGTCAGGAACTATAATGGAAATAGGTTCTTCACAAATTTGGGTATTAGGTGCAGGAGAGTACACCGGTCAAACGTGGGATGATGTTAATACATCAGGTAATGAAGCTTACAATGTTTTTGTTGCAGATTTTACGAGTAATCTTCTAACCGATCTAAAGCCAGGTGATAGTGTTACAGTCAGGGGTACATTAGAATCACGCGGGGACTTCGATTTGAATTACCATTGGAAAATTTATAATTCAGAGATTCAATGATTAGCCCTTTTGGGCTTTTCTTTTCAAACTAAAATAGAACACACATTCCCATCCGGAGGTTCAAAATGAATTACCGCACAACTTTGCTAGAAGATTGGATAAAAGACTTTTATTACGATATTGGAATCTTACATCCCCATCAAATTGATATGCACGATATCATTTATCGCTTAGGGATGTCCGTGAAATATATGAATATATCAAGTCGTATCTATGAAGATGAAGTAATCATTGATGAAAGACTTAGTAAGGAAGAACAGTGGGAAGAATTTGGACACGAATTTTGCCATTTTAAAAGGCACTTTGGAAATCAACTAATTATGCCTGAAGAATTTTTAAAACTTCAAGAATTCCAAGCCAACTATTTTTCTTATCATTTCTGTGTCCCGACTTTTATGTTAATACAACTGACATTTCCTCCTACCAGAGGAGAGGTTATTAAACAAGTTGCACAAATGTTCAAGGTAACTTATAAGTTTGCTGAAAAGAGATTTGTAATGTTTGAGAATAGAATCAATTCAATGATATTTTTCAAAAAATTACATACTTACATATAGAGGTGAAGGTATTCATGGCTAGTTTCAGAAAAAGAGGTAATTCATGGCAATACAGAATTAAATATATAGACCCTGCTACTGGAAAACCAAAAGAAAAAAGTAAAAGTGGATTTAGAACTAAAAAAGAGGCACAGATTGAAGCAGCTGAAGTGGAGAAAAAGTTTTATCTCCGGCAACATTCTGTTATTGCAAATAGCGAAACTATACTTAAGGATTGGCTTACCGAATGGTTAGAAATTTATGGAGCCCAATGCGCAGAAAGAACATTATTTAATCGATTTTGGTATATCAATAATCATATTATCCCAAGTCTCGGAAATTATAAAATGAATCAGTTAACACGGATGGAATATCAAAAATTTATTAATACATTAATTGAAAAAGGATACGCTAAAAAAACCATCCAGACGATTCATTCTATTTTTTGTACTGCAATCAATAAAGCTGTTGAACTAGAAATGGTTACATATAATAAGTATCAAGGGATATCTATAAAAGTTGAGGAACAAGAAAAAATTAATTATTTATCGAGAGATGAAGTAGAAATCTTCATGGATGCAGCTAAAAAATCTCCATATCATCATTATATTATCGCATCAATTTTACTCCGAACAGGAATTAGAAAAGGTGAAATGTTAGCCTTAAAATGGGAGGATATTGATTTTGAAAATAAAACTATTTCCATCACAAAAACGAGAAGTGACAATGGTGTAAAAAAACCAAAAACCAAATCAAGTAACCGCACAATTGGGATTGATAATACTTTAATTGCTGATTTAAAACAGTATCAGTTATGGCAAAAGAAAAATAAAATGAAACATGGTGCCGATTACCATAAATCAGAGTTCTTAGTAAGGTGCCCAAACGGAAAAGAAATTGGAGAATACGGAGTCAACAAGACGATTGATTCTATTTTAAAAAAGCTAAAACAAACCTCCCCCACATTTCCCCGCATGGATTGCGTCATACTCACGCAATTATGCTGCTGGAAAGTGGTGCAGATATAAAGTTTGTTAGTGAACGATTAGGGCATTCAACTGTCAATATGACAGCCGATGTCTATGTTCATATTACAAAAAAATATGAAACTGAAAATTTACTAAAATTAGAGTCATATTTAAGATAAATGGGCAAAAAGTGGGCAAGGAGAAATTCCCTTGCCTCAAATCCCACTACATTACACGTTTGAACATCTTTTCCATTTCATAAGTGGAGTAATGTATGATGATCGGCCGTCCATGCGGGCATGTGAACGGATCGGAAGACCTCCGCAATTCATCAAGCAGCGCCTGGATTTCATCATTGCGGAGATGGTGATTCGCTTTAATGGAAGCTTTACAGCTCATCATAATGGCAGCTTCCTCACGCAGCTTTTTAATATCGACTCTCTTCATGGCTAAGAGCTGTTCAATCATATCCTCAATAATTTCCTGTTCTTCGCCTTTAGGCAGCCATTGCGGATGAGAACGGACAATAAAGCTGTTATGTCCGAACTGCTCCAGAAATACCCCCACTTTTTCAAGCTCGCCTTTGTATTCATCAATTTTAATATAATCATCCGTTGAGTATTCAAATGTCAGCGGTATAAGCATTTCCTGCAATTCACTTTCAACCTGGCCGACTTTCTCCCTGAAATACTCGTACTTGATCCGCTCCTGGGCGGCGTGCTGATCAATGATATAAAGGCCCCGGTCATTTTGGGCAAAAATATATGTCCCATGCATTTGCCCAATCGGATAGAGCGGCGGCACCCGGGATGGCTCCTCCACTGTGGCGGTCTCTGCAAAAAACTGTTCCAGTCCTGCAGCTCTCGGCTCTTCGGGCTGGAATATGTGCTGATCAGCTTCAGGCAATTCTTCAGCTGAGGGGCTTAAATCTATGAGAGGAGCATCCTGCAAATCAGGATATCCAGCTGCTGCCGGTTCACCTGATAGACTTTGCGGATCTGCCCCATTCGGGTACTGCCGGATAGCATCCTCCCTCGCTTCACGAACAAAAGAAGGCACATGCTCCCGATGCTCAGGCAAATGATCCAGTTCAAGAGCCGTCTGTTCTGACTTAGGCTTCATGGTCTTCGGCTGTGTAAATCCGGATGGGATCAGTTCCTCTTTTTAAATGCAGCCTTCAAAGCACCTGATACAAGCTCATTCAATTCATGTTCCTTGCTTAAGCGTACCTCCATTTTCGACGGATGGACGTTCACATCGACAAGGAGCGGATCCATTTCAATGTTCAGGAGCACAATCGGGTAGCGGCCGATTGGCAGCAGAGTATGATACCCCTCCTGAATGGCTTTGGCCAAAGAATAATTCTTGATGAAGCGGCCGTTGATCATGGTAGAAATGTAGTTTCTTGATGCTCTTGTAATCTCCGGCATTGCTGCATATCCGCTGATTTTAAAATCAAGTGAGCTTGCTTCAATCCGAACCATCTTTTTCACAATATTGAGCCCATAAATAGCTGCAAGCACCTGCCGGACATCCCCGTTTCCGTTCGTCTGCAGGAGCTTTCGCTCATTATGGATCAGGCGGATGGCGACCTCCGGATGGGCGAGCGCCAGCCTGTTAACCACATCTGTAATATTGCCAAGTTCTGTGTGAATCGTCTTCATATACTTAAGCCTTGCCGGCGTGTTGAAAAATAAATCCGTCACGGTCAGGTCAGTCCCTTTTCTGCCGGGTGCCTTTTCCATCACTTCCACTTTTCCGCCTTCTATGACAACACGTGTGCCGTCATCCCCAGTTGAGGTTTTCATTTCAATCCTCGATACCGACGCAATACTTGGCAATGCCTCGCCGCGGAATCCGAGCGTGCGGATGCGGAAAAGGTCATTTTCGTCTTTAATTTTACTGGTGGCATGGCGATGAAAGGCATTCAGGACATCATCTTCCTCAATGCCATCGCCATTATCGATAATGCGGATTTTGGCCAGGCCGGCTTCTTCCGCTTCAATTTCAATAATAGTACTTCCGGCATCGATCGAATTCTCCATCAATTCTTTTACCACCGATGCTGGCCGCTCCACCACCTCGCCGGCAGCAATTTTATTAGAAAGCGCATCATCCAGCTGAATGATTTTCCCCATCTCGTCACCCCCTGTTTATTAATTCTTCAATTTTCTGTGCAGTTCATATAATGTATTTAATGCCTGCATTGGCGTCATATCAAGGATATCGAGCGCTTTGACTTTATCAATAATCTTTTTTCCTTAGAGCTTATTGAAGGTTTCTTCACATCTTCAGAATCCTCAAAGAAAGATAATTGGGCAGCAGGCTCTGCCATTTTTTCTGCGGCAGGAATCTCTTTTTTCACAGGAGCGGGATCGTTCGATTCCAGTCCCGTTAAAATTTCATTTGCCCTTACAATTAGTTCATTAGGGAGCTCTGCAAGCTGGGCAACATGGATTCCGTAACTCTTATCTGCCGCTCCTTCCTTAATTTTATGAAGGAACACAACCCGTCCATTTTGCTCGACTGCGCTGACATGGATGTTTTTCACCTTCTGCAGTTCTTCTTCAAGCACCGTCAATTCATGATAGTGCGTGGAAAATAAAGTCTTCGCACCAATCCGGTTGTGAATATACTCAATGATTGCCTGCGCCAATGCCATCCCATCATAGGTGGATGTTCCGCGCCCGATTTCATCGAACAGAATCAAACTGTTTTGAGTGGCATTCACAATAGCATTTCGCGCTTCAAGCATCTCGACCATGAATGTACTCTGGCCGGAAATAAGGTCATCGGCGGCTCCGATTCTCGTAAATACCTGGTCAAAAATCGGCAGCACGGCTTCAGAAGCAGGTACATAGCAGCCGATTTGGGCTAAAATCGCAGTCAGGGCGATTTGCCGCATATACGTACTTTTACCGGACATATTCGGCCCTGTAATCAGCAGCACTTCCCGGTCCGCATCCATATAACAGTCATTCGGCACATATTCTTGTGCGTTCAGCACTTTTTCAACGACTGGATGGCGGCCGTCTTTGATATAAACCCGTCTTTCATTTGAAAAACTTGGCTTTATATAATGCCTTTGCTCGCTGACAGCGGAGAAGCACTGAAGAACATCCAGCTCACTTACCGTTTTCGCCAGCTTTTGCAATCTCGGAATAAATTCTTTTACATGTTCGCGGACATTCGTAAATAATTCATACTCGAGCTCCACACACTTTTCCTGTGCTTCCAGTATGAGTGATTCTTTTTCCTTTAATTCAGGCGTAATAAATCGTTCGGCATTGGTCAGGGTCTGTTTGCGCTCATATTGCCCTTCTTTTAGAAGATGAAGGTTAGCGCGAGTAACTTCAATATAATAGCCAAACACACGGTTAAAACCGATTTTCAATGATTTAATGCCTGTTTTTTCACGTTCCTGCTTCTCAAGCTGGGCAATCCAGGTTTTCCCGTTGCGGCTGGCATCACGGTATTTATCCAGCTCTTCATGATAGCCGTCCTGAATGATGTTTCCATCCTTCAATGACAGCGGCGGATTTTCCATTATCGCGCTTTCCAAAGTATCCGTGACTTCTTCACACGCATCCAGGCGCTCAGCAAGCCTCACTGCTTCCTCATTCGGCAGATTTGAGACCATTTCTTTTAGAACAGGTATCTGCTGAAGAGATTTCTTAAGCTGCACAAGGTCGCGGGCATTTACATTTCCAAACGCCACTCTTCCTGCAAGGCGTTCCAGATCATAGACTTCCTTCAGTTTTTCCCGGATTTCTTCCCGTTCAAAGAAAGAGTGAATAAGCGTTTCAACCAGCGAATGGCGGCGTTTGATTTCCTGTTCATCAATAAGCGGCCTGTCGATCCATTGCTTTAAAAGCCTGCCGCCCATGGCAGTCTTCGTTTCATCCAGGAGCCATAACAGCGAGCCCTTCTTGCCTTTGCTGCGGATGGTTTCTGTCAGCTCAAGATTCTTTTTAGAAAAATAATCGATTTTCATGTATTGATTAATCTGATAAGTAGCCACCTTTTGAAGGTGATCCAGGCTCCTCTTCTGCGTACGGTACAGGTAATTAATCAGTCTGCAAGAAGTTGTCCTGAGCTTGTCCTGATTTAAATCAGCCAGAAGTCCCTCGAAAGAGTCCCGGACTCCGCAATCATCCTCGAATGAAATCGCCATGACGGAGCGTTCTTTCATTCTCCTCTGCCATTCTCCATCAAAGTCGGAAGAGATGACTACTTCCTTTGCACCTGACATAGACAGCTCGTTTAAGACCTCATCAAACCCGCTGCTTAACATCGTTACCTTCGTCTCACCTGTTGATAAATCATTGGTGGCAAATCCAAAGGTTTCATCTTCAAAGACCGAAATCGATGCAATATAGTTGTTTTCTTTTTCCTGAAGGCCTTTGCCTTCCATCATTGTTCCAGGTGTGATAAGCTGAACGACTTCCCGCTTCACAACTCCTTTTGCCTGTTTCGGATCTTCTGTTTGCTCGCAGATTGCGACTTTGTATCCTTTTTCAATCAATTGTTCAATATAAACCGGTGCTGAATGATACGGCACCCCGCACATGGGAATCCTTTCTTCCGTGCCTCCCTCGCGGCTGGTTAATGTGATTTCAAGCTCCTGTGATGCTTTAAGTGCATCATCGAAAAACATTTCGTAAAAGTCTCCAAGGCGAAAAAATAAAAAGGCATCCTGATATTCTGCCTTTACCCTTAAATATTGCTGTATCATAGGCGTGTATGCTGCTGCCATAACTTCCTCCAACGATCCATAATCTATTATTTTATAATCCTGTTTTAGAGATTTCCTCTAAAAACGTCTTTTTCATTATATCATAGATTATCGGCTGACTCAGAGGTGCAATATTTGCCTTGGCTATTCTCTTATATTGATAGGCTTATATATTATGCCGTTGATTTCAGCACGGGACACTTGCTTTCCGCGGGTAGGTTCCCGAGCCTCCTTGGCTTTGCCTGCGGGGTCTTTCACTTCCCTCTCCTCCCGCTTGAGTCAAATATCCTCCGCTGCGATCAAAGCAGTGGTTAAACTATACTTGCGTTTAATGAGCAGTAGAAAGTCTTGCCACAAAAAAAACAGCAGCCCCCAAATGGAGAGCTGCCAGGATTTCTTAGTTATTTATGTATTTTTCAAACACATATCCGAAGTCTTTCACATTATATTTCTTGCGGCTGTTCATCAGCCAGTTGAAGGCTGTTTCATTTAGTACACGGAAATTGTCCACCACATTGGCGTCCTGATTGGACACTGAACGTCCAAGAGTGCTTGATGCCAAATTCAGGCTTTTTTCAGCATACTCCATGGACACTTCATTTTCGCGGCAGATTTCGGAAATGCGGATCAGTGCTTTATATAAATCTTTCAATTCTTCGATATGCTTTTTATGTACGTCAATAGAGAATGCCTGAGATCCAATCACGAATTTGATTTCCACATCCAAATCGACTGTACCAGCTGTTTCAGCATCACATTTGAAATGCTGTATTCGCGGTAGCTGTAGCGCTTTAGAGTTCGTTTTTTGCTGACAGCACTTGTACCATCCAGATGAATTAGCGCCTTATTCGTAAAGCAGTATTCATCCGATTTGGACTTAATCAGGAAGTAAATTTTCTCATTATCTTCGTGAAGGACGTAATCGTCAGCATCAACTTTGTCATAGTCAGCCGGCTGGATGACGCTTCCCACATCGCTTAATCCCAGCACATCAGAGGCAACCTTTTTAAACATAACCCCTCAACCTTTCTGCATTCATTTTACTACTTTGCTATTTTAACATATTTAGGAAAACGATGGCTTATTCAATTAAAAATTTACGCTGGAAAAGCTCCCGGCAAACCGGAAGCTTCATATTCCTGGCGTATTCATTAATACAATCGGCCATCCATCTGGATCTTCTATTGTCACTCCGCCTCTGCCCCAATATGGATTTTCCGGTTCTGTTTCCATATACCCATAAGCAGCAAGCCTTTCGGCAATGTTATCACGCTCCAGGCGGTCTCCCACATAAAAAACTAATAGATGCTCCTTTGTCGGCTGCGGAAGCTCCATTTTTTCCTTAGATTGAGTAAATTCAAGATGGTATTGGCTATCAGGCAGACCAATCATAATACCATCATAGCCTTCATGATTCCAAAACTCGCCAACTCTCTTCAGACCCAGTCCTTTTTCATAAAAGGAAATGAGTTTATCAAGCTGGTTTGTCGGACGTGCAATGCGAAATTGCACAGCCGGGATGCTCCCTTCCCATTCCTTCCTCACAATCACTTCATAAGGATATTCCTGATGCTGAAACATAACATCCCTTGGTCCTGATGCAAATACTTTAATTGGTGAAATAACGGAAGCCCTTTCTGTTGGATACCAGTTCCGCCCTTCCTTTACAAGCACAAAAACCCCTTTCCTGTCTCCGTAAAAAGCAAACGTCTCACTGGAATCCATCTGTTCATTGTACAGATACTGATCTAATTCCTGCTCCATTGCAGCTACATCATTGACTGGCAAGCCAACTTCCCCAACATCATGCCAGCGGAGACCATCCTTTTTCACACCATCCAAAGGCCGCTCGAGCATCTCCATAATATTTCCGTCCGGATCGATAAAATATGCCTGCTTTCCTTTCCAAAACATACTGTACTCGCCGCTCTCATTTGGCAGCAGCACACTTTCAGCACCTAATTTCTGATACATATGTTCAAAGTATTCAGCATTAGTCCGGAAACACACATGATAAAAGGGGATTGCTGCATCTTTCTCAAAAAGAATCTTTGTTGAACCGGCCATAATCGTAAAATAACTCTGAGTCTCCGTCAACAGTTCCATCTCCAGCACATTTGTATAAAATTCTTTCATCCTGTCTAAATCATGGCACTTCAAATTCAATTGAAATATTTTCATCCTCGCCTCTCCCCTTTACATCTTATACCTCCATTCTAAGGTAAGGCTCTGCAGATGCATTCAGACTAAAGGCGGAAGGTGCTGTCATTAATTCGCTTGAATTTGGCTGACATTATGAAAATATAAAAAGAAAAACTAGGAAGCAAAACCTCCTAGTTTGTCATTACTCTTCTTCAGTTCCCACCAAGAAATCCGGATTTAAATCCTCGAATTCTTCATCCTCCACATCAAGTCCCCAAGCGTCATCATCGCACTCGCACTTGTCTGGATGAACAGCTACACAAACTTTTGTTTCGCCGATCACCTCGACCATGAACTCTCTTTCCACAGTGACGATGATTTTGTTGCCATTTGGAGAAATGACTGCTTCACAGCAGCTCGGCTGCTGCAGAACACGGGCGATGACATCATGATCATCCAAACAGTCCGGATCACGGTACTTCAATTTAATGACATCTTTATACTCAACCCGTTCGGTAACAACTTCGGTTTTTGTATTATTGTTGAAAGAGTACCAAACGTTAATGTCATAATGGCCGCAGATTTCCACTGTTTTTCCAGCTTTTTTCGCCTCGTACGTATGGTTTATGATCCAGCAGCCAAGTATGCTTGACGGATGGTGTGACGGGCAGATCGTATGATTGGACTGTGTGAATTTACGTCCTTTCGCAACGACCGCTTTCGTTATAATCTCTCTGTAATCTCCCATTGCGAGCGAACCCTCCTCATTCATTTTCAATTCATCCTATGCGGGATATTAGACTAGTGTGCGATAATTTTTATGAATGTTAGGCAAAAGTATTGGCATGATTTATAGTATGCCGGGAGCGGGCGAATGTTCCGGTCTGAACAAATCCAGCAGGAGAATTCTCTATATAAATAAGGAAACTGCCTGCCTATGGTAAGGACTTAAAACTCACTAATAGGTATGTAATTGAAAAATGCACGTTTGTCCTACTGCATTTGCGGAGACAGCTTGGCTCTTGAATCAATATAATAAACTATCGATAAGGAGGTGAACAGGAATGGCAGACAAGGAGAACTCCAACTATAAAGTTTCAATCAATGGCAAAGAGATGACAGGGGAAGAAGCAAAACAATATGCAGAAGAAATGGTGGCCAAGTTTACGGAAACATTGGGCGGATTCTATACAAAAGGATTAGAAAAAATTCAGTCTGAAGAGTTAAAAGGAAATCTTATGGAATCTCTTAAGCCGTTGAGAAACTTAGAAGGGCTCTTCACAAAAAATTCCTCCGGGATCGGGAATATGATTCCTGCATTAAAAAATCTGCTGCCTGTTGTGGAAACATCCGAGGATTATAAACAGGTGAAACTATCTGTAAACGGTAAGAAACTTCTGGATCTGGATCTTTCAGACATGATGAAGAAAGACTCATAATCTGGAAAACAGCCACTTCAATCAATTGAAGGAGGTGAAAAAATATGCTATCAAGATGCTATGATGATTACGAAAAAGACAATGGCGTATTGCCGAGCGGCGGAGCAGTAAATGGAGCAGACAGCGGCAATGAAGCGGAAGCTTTTACTTTCGCTGCACAAGCAAACCTTCCTCAAACAAACCTAAACGGCCAATTGCCGATTTCTGGTGGAGGATTTGCTGTTAACGCTGCACTGATCAACATTCCAATTCTTTCAGCCCAATACAATATTGCAAATGGAGGAGACTCCACAGCCATTTCTGTGAACACTACAACTCAGCAGCAAAGCAACAAAGCGTAATTAAAGATAAAGCAATTCTTTCTATGCAGAGTCTAAAAATGTCCAAAAAGAAGGGAGGGAGTACCATGCTAAGTCAAAATATGCAAAAGCTGGATCTGGATCCGGAAGTCCTCAAGCAGCTGGGTATTCCAAAGGAGTTTATTGATATGGCTGCAGAAGCCGGAATACCGTCGATTAATAACCATGCTGCCGGCGGAAAGGGCGGACGGGCCATCAATCTCACATATGTGGATAATTACTCGACATTGCTTCTTGTGTATACTTTTCTCCTCAACTTTTTGGACAAAAAATCTGATGATGCAGGGACTAAAATGCTGAATCAATCCCTGCTGTCAACGTTAAATGCAGCAATCATCGAACAGCAGGAGTACAGAAAAGAATTTTTAAAGGCAGTAGAACTATTGCGAAACCAATAAAAGGCCCCCACAACCCATGGCCAATACCAATTCCTCCCTTAAATATAGAACGTAAAAACACCCTGCACCAATTGGTGCAGGGTGTTTCACTATCTGTTTATTAATGTGTACAGCTGCTGTTGCTGATTTTTGATCCTGTTTCGCCGCTCAGGAGATTTCCGCCTGTAGAAGTAATGACTTCGTCTGTTACAGTGTTGGAAATCGTATTAGCCACAATCTGCAGCAATTCATTAACATCCACCTGGGATTGCTTGAATTCCTGAACAACCGGGATTTCATCCAGCTGCTGTTCCAATTGGGCAATTTTTTCTTCCGTTTTCTTTAATGCTTCAGCTTTACCATAGTGCTGAAGATTCACAGCCTGCTTTTGCAAGCCTTTGATTGTTGTAATGGTAGCACTAACCTTATCGTTTTCATTAATCTGTGCTTCAGCACGCTTGAAGAAATCCACTTCTTCTGTCTCTGCAATCATGCGTGCCAATTCCTTAGCACGTTCTACAATCTCATCTTTTGTGTATTTAGCCATTACTGCTTCACCTCAACCGCGTCTAGTTCTTCTACCATTTCTCCGTTTAGGGACCAAGTCTTCGCATCAGTTACTTTGACATTCACAATTTTGCCGATCGCTGTTTTCGGTCCCTTAAAGTTTACCAGCTTGTTCTTTCTTGTGTACCCTGCAAGAATTTCAGGATTGTTCTTGCTTTCCCCTTCCACAAGAACTTCGACAGTCTGGCCTTTATATTTTTTCATTGCTTCTGCCGATAATTCATTAACAACTGCATTCAGGCGCTGAAGACGTTCTTTCTTCACTTCCATTGGCACATTATCCACCATTTTGGCCGCTGGTGTGCCTTCACGAGGTGAGTAAATGAATGTATAAGCAGCTTCAAAGCCTACCTCCCGATACAGGGATATTGTTTCTTCGAATTGCTCTTCTGTCTCATTAGGATAGCCGACGATGATATCAGTTGTGAAAGTAGCCTCTGGAATAGCCGCTTTAATCTTGCGAACAAGTTCCAAGTATTGTTCCCTTGTATATTTACGGGCCATGATTTTCAGTACATCTGTTGAACCCGATTGAACTGGAAGGTGAATATGCTCTACCAGATTGCCGCCTTTGGCCAGCACTTCAA
This sequence comes from Cytobacillus pseudoceanisediminis, assembly GCF_023516215.1. Taxonomy (NCBI): domain Bacteria; kingdom Bacillati; phylum Bacillota; class Bacilli; order Caryophanales; family Bacillaceae; genus Cytobacillus; species Cytobacillus pseudoceanisediminis. The sequence continues at coordinate 2,139,220 of NZ_CP097349.1, forward strand.
TCAGATGATCATCAAAGTCGCGCGGATGACTTGTTGTAAAGCGGACTCGCGGAATGTCTATTTTGCGCATTTCATCCATTAAATCGCCAAGACCGTAATTCATATCCTCAAAGTCTTTTCCATACGCGTTTACGTTTTGCCCAAGCAGGGTAATTTCCTGGTAGCCCTGTGCCGCTAACTGGCGCACTTCCTGAATGATATCCTCAGGACGTCTGCTCCGCTCTTTTCCTCGTGTATAAGGTACGATGCAGTACGTACAGAACTTATCACAGCCATACATAATGTTGACCCATGCTTTAATATTGCCGCGGCGCACTTTTGGAAGGTTTTCAATAACATCCCCTTCCTTAGACCATACTTCTATAACCATTTCCTTCGACATATACGCTTCTTGAAGAATGTTAGGAAGACGGTGGATGTTGTGTGTTCCAAATATCATATCTACCTGGTTATATGTTTTAAGAATCTTGTTAACAACAGATTCTTCCTGTGACATACATCCGCAGACACCAATTAGAAGATCGGGATTTTCCTTTTTTAAATGTTTAAGATGGCCAAGTTCGCCAAATACTTTATTCTCCGCATTTTCACGGATGGCACATGTATTAAGCAAAATGACATTTGCATCTTCCACTGATTCTGTATGCTCATAGCCAAGACCAAGGAAAATACCAGCCATAACTTCGGTATCATGCTCATTCATCTGGCAGCCGTAAGTGCGGATATAGAATTTGCGGCCATTCCCCATTCCATGAAATTCTTCTGGAATGTTAAAGTCTTTATGATATTTCACTTCTTCTTTACCGCGTTTTTTCGCTTCCTTTAAGGAAGGTGCAGTATAAACAGTTTCAAAGTATTTGCTGTAATCCTTGACGGATTTTTTGTCCGAAGGATTTGCTGTTTGCACTTGCTGGCTTTCTAAACGCTGTTTTTCGTTCATCATGTATCCCCTTTCTCTTTCTCCTGAGCAGCATCTATCATTTAAACTCATTTTTCAGCTATTATTGGTGTGCATTTTATATATGTGCACATTATTATAGTATAAGGCTTTCTTATAGTTAAAACAATAGAAAACCGCACTCAGCCTCTTATCAGCAGCTATTACTTGTATGTACGTTCTGGTAAAGTTTTAACCCTTCACAACCACTAATACTAGACTAAAATTAACATTTTGTGTGTGATAAGTGTCACATTATATTCAATCTCCCTAAGCTTCGTCTCTGGTGGAATGCTTTCCCCATTTTGCAGATTTTTATCCCGGATTACTCTAAACTTTCCCTATTTTTCTGATTGCTACTTCAATCCTGCTTTCATATCCCCAGTTTTTACATATTATTCGCCAAATTCACAATAGCCGTATCTGCCTCAAAAAAGAAGCCCGGGAGCCCCGAGCTTCTTTCCATTACATAAATTCAGCTGCAAGTTTATCAAAGTGAGCTTGATCTAGTTCAAGATCTGCTTGTGATAAAGGAGTTTCAGAGTAACCTGAAAGCAATTCCTGATAAGACTTCCGCTCTGTGTCCTGATAGATTAATCCAGTTACAAGGCCGCTGTGCTTCATAAGAGTCTGCATGGCCATTTCACGGCTTGAATTATCATAGCCTTCCACATCGCTAAGCTTTGTCAGATTTTCTTTAAACCAGTCATATGTGTTTACTTTATTGTATGTAACACATGGGCTGAACACATTAATTAAAGAGAAGCCATCATGCTTAATGCCAGCTTCGATTAACGCAGTCAGATCTTTAAGGTCAGTTGAGAAGCTTTGTGCCACGAAAGTCGCACCAGCAGTTAATGCCATTTCCATTGGAGAAATCGCCTGCTCAATAGAACCTTGAGGAGTGGACTTAGTTTTGAAGCCAGCCGCAGAACGCGGTGAAGTCTGTCCTTTTGTTAAACCATAGATTTGGTTATCCATGACGATATAAGTGATGTTCACATTACGGCGGATCGCATGGATCGTATGGCCCATACCGATCGCGAATCCATCTCCGTCACCACCGGATGCGATAACTGTTAAATCGCGGTTTGCCATTTTCACACCCTGGGCGATTGGAAGTGAACGCCCATGAATGCCGTGGAAACCGTAAGAATTGATATAGCCGGAAATACGTCCGGAACATCCGATGCCTGATACAACAGCTAAGTTCTCAGGCTCTAAACCAACATTTGCTGCCGCACGCTGAATCGCAGCCTGCACGGAGAAGTCTCCACAACCTGGGCACCAGTTTGGTTTTACATTATTACGAAAATCTTTAAATGTGGCCATTTAGAACAACTCCTTGCATTTTGTGTGAATTTCATGCGGCAAGAATGGATTTCCGTCGTACTTTAATAGCTTATGTACTTTCTCAGCATGTCCGACGTTCATCTTCATGATGTTCGCTAATTGTCCTGTAGCGTTGTTTTCAACTACAGCGATTTTCTTAGCTGATTTCACAAGCGGCAATAACTCATCAGTTGGGAAAGGATGAATCAGGCGAACTTGTGCATGGTTCACTTTAATACCGTCCTGTTCCAGTCTGCTCATTGACTCCTCAATTGCACCGCGTGTTGAGTTGAAGCCGACAATCAGCAAGTCTGCTTCTTCATGAGGAGCATGCTTGTGAACAGGTGTATTGAATTTAATATTTTCAATCTTGCGGAAACGCTTATCCATTTGCGCATTCCGGTTTGCAGCTGATTCTGAAGGTTTTCCAGTTTCATCATGTTCCACACCTGTCACATGGTGAATTCCGTTCTTCATACCTGGGATTACGCGAGGTGAAACTCCATCTTCTGTAACCTCAAAGCGCTTGAAGTAGCCTTTGTTTTCAATTTCAGGAAGATCTTCTGTAACAAGCTTTCCACGGCGGATTTCCACTTTGCTGAAATCAAGCGGCTCCACTGTCTGCTTTCCAAGGGAAAGCTGCAAATCTGAGAGAACAATAACCGGGCACTGATATTCTTCCGCAAGGTTGAAAGCTTCAGCCGTATCATAGAATGCTTCCTGTACCGTACTTGGAGCAAGCACGATTTTTGGAATTTCGCCATGAGTTCCGTAAATCATTGCCATTAAGTCAGATTGCTCCTGCTTTGTCGGAAGTCCTGTAGAAGGGCCGCCACGCTGCGTATCAACGATAACAAGCGGTGTTTCAGTAATCCCTGAAAGGCCTATCGCTTCCATTTTAAGGGAAAGTCCCGGACCAGCAGATGCTGTAAGTGAGCGGACACCTGCGTAGTTTGCACCTATTGCCATAGTAACTGCGGCAATTTCATCTTCTGTCTGGATGACAGATCCGCCAAGTGCCGGAAGCTTTTTAATCAGATATTCCATGATTTCGGATGCAGGTGTTATTGGGTAAGCGGCCATGAAGCGGCATCCGCCTGCCAGCGCACCAAGAGCGATTGCATCGTTTCCGATCATGAATAAACGCTTCAGCCCGTCAGCTTTTTCAAGCTCCATTAATTCCACATCATCACTAAGCTTTTCTTTCATGAAATCAAAGCCAGCCTGAATGGCTTCCATGTTCTTATCGACAACCTGCTGTCCTTTTCGCCCAAAAATCTCTTGAACTACTTCTTCAAATACTTTAATATCTAAATTTAGAACCGCACATGTTGCACCAACAGCAACCATGTTTTTCATCAGGGATGTTCCAAGCTCTGTAGCAATCTCTGTAAAAGGGACTGCAAACAAAGCTGCATTCGTATCTTCTGGCTGTTTAGGATCAAACTTTGCATCTGCAATCATGATCCCTTTATCGTGTAGTTCTTTGTAGTTTAAATCGATTGTTTCCTGGTCAAAAGCTACCAGAATATCTAAATCGTCCGAAATAGAACGAATTTGTGACGTGCTGACGCGAATCTTGTTGTTCGTGTGCCCGCCCTTAATACGTGATGAAAAGTGGCGGTAACCGTACAGGTAGTAGCCTAAACGATTTAGCGCAATGGAAAAAATCTCCCCGGTACTTTCAATACCTTCCCCTTGCTGTCCTCCAACTTTCCATGAAAGTTGATTGATCATGTCTTACACCCCTTTAGATACGTTAAGAAATTATGTAAAAACGTTTATTTAATATAAGTGTAGTACTTGTCCAGTCAAACCGGTCATTCAACATGCCTTTAAGGCTATATTTTTGGAAGATGGATGGGTACTAAACGCTTTCAATTCTAGACCTATGCGTCTAAAAAAGCAACCCTTTCTGAATATTTATTGGCTAAAAGATGAATATTTTTTTATTTTTTGAAAAATACTAAAAAGATCATTCTATTTTGGATTCAATAGGTCTCTAACAACCCTTGATATACAGTTTTTTCACCATTTTCACCTTGGAAATCTGCTATAAAAATTCCGAAATAGAAAATTTTCAGCTTGTATATCAGAATAATATTTTATTAGTTCATTTATCAGGCTGTCGTATTTTCTTGCATCTTCCAAACCTGTAACTCTTCCATCGGTGCCGTCAAAATCCGAACCAAATCCAACATGATTTTCTCCTCCAAGTGAACAAACATGTTCAAGATGTCTTAGGATATCAGTAATTGTGGCTGATTGTTTTCCTGATAAAAACTCCGTCACAAATGTAATGCCCATAACACTGTCCCGGTCAATCAGGGCTTCAATCTGTTCGTTTGATAAATTGCGGGGATTTGGGCACAGCGAATAGCAGTTCGAGTGAGAGGCAAAAGGATAATCCGCCCATTCTATCACATCCCAGAACCCGCGTTCAGAGAGATGGGATACATCGCACCATGCTTTGCTGGCATTTAATTCATAAACCACTTGTTTGCCAAACGAGGAAAGCCCTGCCCCCTTTCTTCAAGCACTCCATCAGCAGCACAGTTTGCATAATTCCAGGTCAATCCCACTGAAGACACCCCCAGCCTGAGAAGCGTCTTTAATTTCAGCAGATCGCAGCCAACTGCATCACATCCCTCCAGTGTCAGCACTGCCCCTATTTCATCATCCTGCAGCAGGTCGATGTCCCGGCAGCTTCTAATGAGCTTTAATTGAGGGCTGGGCTTAAGCACTTTGTCGTAAAACAGATCGGCCATATATAGGGCCGCGTTGAACTTCATTTCCGGATGTACAGATTCAGGAACATATATGGCAAAGCACTGAACTTTGAAACGGGAGGCCTGCAGACCTTCCATGTTTACCTGAAGACTTCCTGAATTTTTAAAATCAACCTCTCTGTTCAAAAACATTTTATATAGGACATCACAATGTGCATCAAATATTTTCACGCTGTCTTCCTCCCTTTTTCTGTATAGCTTCATCTTATTAAAAAAAGAACCTGTTTGCCTATGATGCAAACAGGTTTTAATATTTTTTCACGAATTTATATTTTGCTGACTTATGCATATGACAATGGATGATTTCCCATTCTGAAGCTTTTGGCTAACGCGGCTCCACAATCAGCTTAATGGCAGTCCGCTCTTCGCCGTCAATCAGAATATCCGTGAATGCAGGGATACAAATTAAATCCACTCCGCTAGGCGCTACGAATCCTCTTGCGATCGCTACTGCCTTAACAGCCTGGTTCAATGCACCCGCACCAATTGCCTGGATTTCTGCATTTCCTCTTTCGCGAAGAACTCCAGCAAGCGCACCAGCTACAGAATTAGGATTAGATTTTGCTGAAACTTTTAATATTTCCATTCCTAGCTCCTCCTCGTTTTACCCCTCCTGTATGCATTGCTCAAAGCGCTGATTCGCCTTCTGCAAAGGCCGAATGCCTTCAGAGAGGCAATTACTTTCCGTTCATGTCATACTGCTTTGATGGAATTTAGCACCAGGTCTATATATCATTCCATTGCTACTATATTCAGCTTGGAATTCACATATTCCGGCTTGGACAAAAAAAGCAGGGTTTCAGGCTGATTTTCATTAAAAAAACTAAAAACTGCATTCGGACATCCGAATGCAGTTTTTTATCTGTTTATGTGTAAAAAGGATGGTCATCGTTAATTAAGATCCGGTCAATTTTTTTGCGAGCCCCGTTTTTGGGTTCAGCTCAATGAATGCTGCACTTAATTGGGTCCTGCCTTCTTTCGGAACCTCAAATCGAACCGGTAATCCAGTCAAAAACCTTTTGATCACAGCTTCTTTTTCAACACCAAGGATACCGTCATAAGGGCCTGTCATTCCTACATCAGACATAAAAGCTGTCCCGCCAGGCAAAACACGGTTATCGGCTGTCTGCACGTGCGTATGCGTACCTACTACTGCTGATACTTTTCCATCCAAATACCAGCCCATTGCCTGTTTTTCACTTGTTGCTTCCGCATGAAAATCAACAAAAATGAACGGAGTCCTTTCACGGGCTTCCTTTATCAGTTCATCCGCCTTTTGGAAAGGACAATCACTTGTATTCATAAAAGTCCTGCCCTGAAGGCTGATAACCGCTACTTCCTCTGTATTGAATTTTAAAAACACCATGCCTTTGCCAGGATTATTTGAAGGAAAATTGGCCGGACGGACCATGTATTTAGCGCGGTCAATGAATTCAAAAATCTCCCGGTTATCCCATGTATGATTACCGAGCGTTACCGCCTGAGCACCGGCCTCCAGAAATCCCCGGTATATCTTTTCTGTTATTCCCTTTCCCCCTGCTGCATTTTCCCCATTAATAATCGTGATATGCGGGCGGTATTTTTCTTTTAGCTTCGGTACATATTCAGTGATCATATCACGCCCCTGGGATCCCACTACATCTCCGACAAACAATATATTCATGTCATATCCCTTTCTGCTTTTAAAGATATATGTATGCTTTTCCAGTCTTTTTTATTAGTTTAACACAGTTTCCTGCATCAATATAAAGCACACCCCGAAAAAGAAATAAAGCGATGCATGTGCATCGCTTTATTTTGCATATTCAACGGCCCTCGTTTCACGGATAACCGTGACCTTGATGTGGCCCGGGTAATCAAGTTCCTCTTCAATCTTCTTACGGATATCCCTTGCCAAACGATGAGATTCAAGGTCATCAATTTGTTCAGGCTTAACCATAATGCGAATTTCCCGTCCTGCCTGAATGGCAAATGATTTTTCAACGCCATCATAGGATTCTGAAATCTCTTCAAGCTTTTCCAGACGTCGAATATAATTTTCAAGAGTCTCTCTTCTTGCTCCAGGTCTTGCTGCTGATAAAGCATCAGCTGCAGCGACAAGCACGGCAATGATCGAAGTAGGCTCTGTGTCACCATGGTGGGAAGCAATACTGTTGATGACAACAGGATGCTCCTTATACTTAGTGGCAAGTTCCACACCGATTTCAACATGGCTTCCTTCCACCTCATGGTCGATTGCTTTTCCAATATCATGAAGCAATCCAGCACGGCGTGCCAATGTTTCGTCCTGTCCTAATTCGGCCGCCAGCAAACCTGAAAGCTGAGCCACTTCCATTGAATGCTTTAACACATTCTGACCGTAGCTTGTACGGAATTTTAAACGGCCAAGAATTTTGATTAAATCTGGATGCAGACCGTGAACACCAACTTCGAAAGTAGTTTGTTCACCAATTTCGCGGATGTGTTCATCCACTTCACGGCGGGCCTTATCAACCATCTCCTCAATCCGAGCTGGATGGATGCGTCCGTCCTGAACCAGTTTGTCTAAAGCTAAGCGTGCAGTCTCACGGCGAATCGGATCAAAACCGGATAAAATAACCGCTTCCGGCGTATCATCGATTATGAGATCAATTCCAGTCAGAGTTTCAAGAGTACGGATATTACGGCCTTCACGGCCAATAATGCGCCCTTTCATCTCATCATTTGGCAGGTTGACAACTGATACTGTAGTTTCTGCTACATGATCAGCTGCACATCTTTGGATAGCCAGTGACAAGATTTCCTTCGCTTTCTTATCTGCGTCCTCTTTCGCTCTAGTCTCGCTCTCTTTTACCATAATAGCGACATCGTGAGCCACTTCCTGCTCCGTGCGCTCTAAAATGATGGACTTTGCCTCTTCACGAGTCAAGCCTGAGATGCGTTCCAGCTCAGCTTGCTGCTCTTTAATCATCTCGTCCACTTTGCTTTCCATCTCTTCAATATGCTGTTGTCTTTTGCTAAGAGAATCGTCCCTCTTTTCTAAAAGCGCTTCACGTTTATCTAACGTTTCATCTTTGCGATCAAGGTTCTCTTCTTTTTGCATTAAGCGATTTTCTTGTTTTTGCAGTTCATTTCTTCGATCACGAATTTCACTTTCCGCATCTGTGCGAAGCTTGTGAATTTCATCTTTCGCTTCAAGCAGGGCTTCTTTCTTCGTAGCCTCAGCTTCTCGCTTTGCGTCTTCCAAAATCTGCTCAGCAGCATCTTTAGCTCCTGCAATTTTTGCTTCGGCAATAGATTTGCGAACAAAATAGCCAACAATAGCACCGACGATTAGGCCAAGCAAAATGGAGATGATTGCTGTTACTAGATCCATCATTTCACCTCCTCTTGCTATGAACTTGTTTGTGTTACGTTTTTTAAAGTGTCGGCATGTACATTGTCCAATTCAACATACAGCACTAAGGCTTTTAAACGTTTCAATCTCAATAAAGCACTGGGCATCCATTTGAGGGCTGGCATAATATTAACGTATGAATAGCCAATGGAGCCTGGAGAAAGACAAAGTCTAACTCAGTAAGAATTTCTTTACATATAAAATGTAAAATATACATTTTTAATTGTAAAGCTGTGGAATTTCATTGTCAAGGGTTTGTCCTATAGGCTTTTCTTAATATTTCGATTGGTTTGAACACTTTTGATCATTTAGTCAATTCATTTTTTTATGTCTTAAGATTACAACTGGTTACAATTAAGATTTTGTTTAGCGTCCGTTGAATATGGGTGTTGATTTCTGATGCAGTCACTCAGCGGCCGAGGGCGGTCCGGGAGCCTCCTCAGCGCATTCGCGCCAACGGGGTCTCCCGTTTACCGCACTCCCGCAGGACATTGAGTAAGCTCCTCTGTTAAACACCGCACGAAGAAAATGCGTTAGCATTTTCGAGGATCTCGCGCCTTCCACTACAATCAGCATGTACTAATTAAGTAATTTTAGTTATCAAAACCCTTAAACCGATATTTCAAAGGATATTTTCAATACTACTGATGAACTGTCGTACCATGAGCTCAAATCCACATGTAACCTTCCCGTTTACATAATTTCATACCTATAAGAAAAGCAAAGCCGCCCGGGCTTTGCTTTTGCTTTGTATTAATCGATCAGCTCGAATTCTTCCTGCTCTTCGTCTCCGCTGATTACTTTATCTCCATCAAGTCCATAGTGTTCACGGATTTGTTTTTGGATAGTGAGGCGGATTTCAGGGTTTTCTTTTAGGAATACTTTGGCGTTTTCACGGCCTTGGCCAAGGCGCTCTTCATTGTATGAGTACCATGAGCCGCTCTTTTGGACAATATCCAGTTCAGAGCCAAGATCGATGATTTCGCCTTCCTTAGAGATTCCTTCACCGTACATGATATCTACTTCCGCCACTCTGAACGGAGGAGCGACTTTGTTTTTGACAACTTTGATCTTTGTCTTATTACCAACCATTTCATTGCCCTGCTTAAGAGTTTCTGCACGGCGCACTTCAAGACGGACAGAAGAGTAGAATTTCAAAGCGCGTCCGCCAGGAGTGGTTTCAGGGTTTCCGAACATAACTCCGACTTTTTCACGGATCTGGTTAATGAAAATCGCAATGGTTTTAGATTTGTTGATTGCGCCTGATAGTTTACGAAGTGCCTGGGACATAAGGCGGGCCTGCAAACCAACATGGGAATCACCCATTTCCCCTTCAATTTCAGCCTTTGGCACAAGGGCTGCAACAGAGTCAATTACCAGAATATCAACAGCTCCGCTTCGAACAAGTGCTTCTGCAATTTCAAGCGCCTGCTCTCCTGTATCCGGCTGGGAAAGTAAAAGCTCATCAATATTCACACCAAGATTTTGTGCATAAACAGGGTCTAGAGCATGTTCAGCATCGATAAAAGCAGCTTGTCCGCCGCTTGCCTGAACCTCTGCAATTGCATGCAGGGCTACAGTTGTTTTACCTGAGCTCTCAGGTCCATAAATTTCAATAATGCGTCCTCTTGGATAGCCCCCTACCCCAAGAGCTGCATCAAGGGCAAGGGATCCGCTTGGTGCAGTGGAAATTTTCCGGTCAGTCTGTTCACCAAGCTTCATAATAGAACCTTTACCAAATTGCTTTTCTATTTGTTTTAACGCCATTTCAAGAGCTGCTTGACGATCACTCACTAATAGTTCCTCCTTTTATATAGACGAATCTATCTTTTGATTAGATTCGTTTTGTCTCATCTCAAAACCTAACTCTACTATAAACCTTTTCAATGCATTTGTCGAGCAAAAAGTCGAACATCCATTCGATTTTTTTCACCAGGACATTTTGCCCGAAAATATCAATTCATGCTGTGGAAAATGTAATTTTCAGATGTGAATCAATAGAAGAAATGGCATTTCGATAAGAATTCTGTCTATTTTTCAGGCTATTAAAAAATCAGAACGCTTTTCAGGCGCTCTGACATTCTTTTAATGCTTTTATAAGAAAATGGCAGCCATATTTTACCGTACGGACACGGTTTGCCGCCCTGGTTCCCCCAAGGTTCAGCTTTTCAGTCTGGACAGGCTTACCTTTTATCCAGATGCCTATATATACGGTTCCCACCGGGTTGCCTTCCAGTTCGTCAGGACCAGCAACACCTGTGAAGCTGATTCCGATATCTGAGTTAGTCAGACTGGCGACATTCTCAGCAAGCTCTGCTGCACACTGAGCACTGACGACCCCGTAGTTATCAATCGTTTCTTTGCGAACTTTTAAAACCTCAGCCTTAACTTCGTTTGTATAGCAAACCACTCCGCCTTTTAGAAGTCCGCCTGCTCCCGGAATGGATGTAAACTCCTGCTGAAACATGCCGCCTGTTAAACTCTCAGCAGCGGAAATAGTCATATTGTTTTCCTTGATCAGCTTGGTGAGCTCATGCATCAAGGAAGTGTCATCGTAGCCATAGAAGAAATCGCCGACACGGCCGAGGATTTTAGCTTCAGTTTCATCCATCAGCATCATTGCCGTGTTAGGCTGGCTATGCTTTGCCGTAAGCCTTAGCGTGACTTCTCCGTCAGAGGCAAGCGGAGCAATTGTTGGATTACTCTGCGCATCGATAATATCTTCAATCTCAGTTTCAAGCATGGCTTCTCCAATCCCGAAAAAGTGCAATACCCGGGAAACAATCACATCATCTGTGCCCAGCTTGGATTGCAGGGCCGGAAAAGCATGTTTCAGGAACATAGGCTCCATTTCATTTGGAGGTCCCGGAAGTAGCATAAAAACATGCCCGCCATTATCGGAAATCATTCCAGGAGCCATTCCATGCTCGTTAGGAAGTACTTGTGCATCCTCAAGTACAAGTGCCTGTTTTTTATTATTCTCAGTCATCTCTCTGTTGGTCCGTTTAAAATACATCTGTATGGATTCAAGCGCCTGCTCATCCATGACAAGCTCTTTGCCTAGATGGCGGGCAATCGTTTCTTTCGTCAAATCATCCTTTGTCGGCCCCAGCCCCCAGTGAAAACGATCAGATCTGATCGATCTTCCGCAATTTTGATCACAGACTTCAGGCGCTCAGGGTTATCGCCAACCACTGAATGGTAAAAAACATTAATGCCCAGTTCAGCAAGCTGCCGGGAAAGAAAGCGGGCATTTGTATTAACGATTTGTCCAAGTAAAAGCTCAGACCCGACAGCTATAATTTCTGCATTCATTCAAAAGCCCCTTTCTGGCTAAAAAAATTATTTTGAGTTAATGAAGGCCTGCTTGTTTTTTGCAAAATAGTCCCAGCCGGACCAGATGGTAAAGAACATCGCAACCCAAAGGGCAATCAGATCAAACGGAATTGAAACCATTTCAAAAATAATATTATGTAAAAGCAGTGAAGAAATGGCCACAATTTGAGCCCAAGTTTTGATTTTGCCTAGCTGATTCGCTGCGACTACTTCTCCTTCCCCCGCCAGAACAAGCCTTAAACCTGTTACGGCAAATTCACGGCTAATGATAATAATCACAATCCAGGATGGAGCCAGCTCAAGATCAACAAGGACAATCAATGCTGCAGAGACAAGGAGCTTGTCTGCAAGCGGATCAAGAAACTTACCTAAATTTGTAACCAGATTGTATTTGCGGGCAAAATAGCCATCAACCCAATCGGTAACTGAAGCAATGATAAAGATAAGAGCTCCAATCAGGTGGGTTACCGGCATTTCCGCTCCAAGGAATTCTATATTTCCCCACGAAAAAGGAACAAGCATTACGAGCAGAAATACGGGTATCATCATGATACGTGACACTGTAATTTTATTTGGCAGATTCATGTTTTACCTCCAAGTATAGTAAATGAAGCTTCTTGCAGAAAAAGGTGTTAGACATTCGCTGCAAACCTTTTAATGATAATTTTTACATAAAAAGCGAAAATAGTCATCTAAAGAAGATGACTATTCGGTCTTCGGCGCGTACTTAATGGTTATATCCTGCTTGACGGATTGTGAAGGCGGCACCTTATACTCAATTTTTTCGCCGTTTACATAGATTTCAGTTTGAGTCGAATTTCCGACTACAATAGAAGCTTCCGTTTCCTTTGAAAAGTCTACCTTCTGGCTTTTCGTGCCATCAGCTGTCAGCATTCCCTGGTAGAAGGAATTTCCTTTGCCGTTTTTGATATTCACCCAAGTTTCTCCTGTAGACACAACTTCCAGTTCAAACTTGTCCGCATTTTTCAATTCATAAACCGTTCCATTTCCGCTGGATTGCACCACAGCAACCTCCTGCTTTGGCGCTTCCTCGGCTTCTTGGTCCTCGGCAGTTTCCTCAGCAGAGTCTTTGTCAGCAGATTCTTCTTTCTCTCCTGCTGATTCATCTTTATCATTTTCATCTTTTTTACTATCTGAAAGGTTTTCAGACTCTTCTATGACCGTCTGCCCATCTGTCCGATCAGATGGCTGCTCTTCATTATCCGCCTGATCTTTGGCACCCAGGAAATTATAAAGGACTGCGATGAGACCAATTATAAAGACACCAATAAGTACCTTTGGGAGAATATCGAATACCTTTGAAGTCCTGCCAGAAAGATCTTTTCTGGATTGAACACGGGATAGCTTTTCCGGAATATCATCATTCATCTGTGCCGGAATGTCATTTTTATACTGCTCGAAAATTTCTTCAGGCTCAATTCCCACCGCTTCAGCATACTGCTTTATAAATGCCCTGACATAAAACTTCCCGGGCATCATGCTATAATCGCCCTCTTCAATACCCATCAAATAGCGCTTTTGTATTTTTGTGACCTTTTGCAGATCGTCAAGGCTCATATCCTTAGCCAGCCGCGCTTCTTTTAAACGATTTCCTAGTTCTGTCAATTTACAACACCTTCCAACTTACTAAAAATCAAAGCCTCCAAAATCAGATTCAGAGAACATACTGTTTTTCTCTACTACATCATAAGTAATCTCTTCCTCAGGATCGTGTCGGAGCTCAATAATATAATCGAAATCATTAAGGGAGTATTCAGTGTTTTGCACAAAGATATCCGGATGCTCTACTACCTTTACTGCAGGAAGGCGCATAATTTCCCGCACAAGCTGCCAGTGACGTTCATTTGCACGTCGGGTTGAGACAATTCCGTCTATTATGAACAAATTGTTTTCATTATATTCATCCTCGATCAGCTGGTTGCGTATCGTCTGCTTTAGCAGAGTGGATGAAACAAATAGCCATCGTTTGTTGGCACAAACACTTGAGGCCACAATGGATTCAGTTTTTCCAACCCTTGGCATTCCCCTGATCCCTATAAGCTTGTGCCCTTCCTGTTTAAATAATTCCGCCATGAAGTCGACTAATAAACCAAGCTCGTCCCTGACGAACCTGAACGTTTTCTTGTCGTCGGCATCCCTTTGAATGTATCTTCCATGGCGCACAGCAAGACGGTCTCTAAGTTTAGGCTCCCGGAGCTTAATCACTTTAATTGTATCCATAGTATTTAAAATCGATTTTAAGCGTTCAATCTGTTCGTGGTCTTTAGCCAGAATCAGCAATCCTCTTCGGCCTTCATCCACACCATTGATGGTAACGATATTAATGGAAAGCATACCCAGCAGGGAAGAAATGTCACCAAGCAAGCCGGGACGATTCTTTTGGATTTCATATTCCAAATACCATTCTGTTTTCTCCACCGGAAAACCTCCTCCTGCATGATGCGCGGCTCATTGCGCATTTTATATGTATATGTATATCTTTTATTAATGTAAATTTTTATTAAACCTACCCTGAATTTTCATCTAGATTCTATAATATATGATTTTTTACCAATATGAAAGGAAAAACCCGTCTGGCTGTGGAGGAAATTCTTTTTGGGGAAAACGAAAAGAGAGGATTTCCTCTCTTTTCGCTGATTTACATTAAATTCTTATTGAGAGCCGTCGTTTTGAACAAGCTTTACCATCATATTTGCAATGGCATGCTGCTCATCCGGGCTTGCTACAGACCAAAGATCAGCCAGGATTTTTTCCTGGTCATTCTTCGGCTCCACTTGCTTGGCTAAATAATCGCCGATTTGGTAAGCAAGGTCATTTACAGTTTCCTTATTCATTCCCTGGTTCTGTCCCTGATGAAGACGATCTCCAAGGAAGTCTTTCCACTGCTGCCAGTTATCTAGTACAGACATAATTATTGCCTCCTTTAAATGTTGTACAATTATATTGTGCTTAGGGGCTGAATAAAATATGCATGCACTAATACACATGAACAAAAAATATGTGAAACTTCAATGAACGATAGGCAGTTACGTATACCAGCCGCCATTTACAGCCAAGACCTGTCCGGTAATATACGAGGCCCTTTCTGAAAGAAGGAAGGAAACGGAGTTGGCAATGTCAGCAGGCAAGGCAAGCCTGCCCATAGGAATATCGCTTTTTACGGCATCCAGCTCCTCTTCAGTAAAATCATTCAGCATAGCTGTCTCGACTGCACCTGGGGCAACCGCATTAACCCTCACTCCGCTTAGGGCAACTTCCTTGCTTAAAGCTTTTGCAAAAGCAATTTGGGCGCCCTTTGCTGCCGAGTAAGCAACTTCACAAGCAGCACCCGTCTGGCCCCATATAGAGGAAATAACGATGACATTCCCGCTGCCCTTTGAAATAAGTTTTGGCAGAAGCTCTTTGGTCAGCAGAAGAGGTGAGGTCACATGAAGGTTCATCAGCGCCTCAGTTTCCGCTTCCGGCAATTCCGTCAGAAGTCCGTATTGTGCTGACCCGCTATTATGGATAATGGCATCAAGCGAAAAGATATTTGGTATAATTTTTTTATAGCCGCCTTGTACAGACAGGTCTGCCTGGATTGGAATATATTCTCCATCAAAGGCCTGCAGGCGGTCCAGCAGACTGTTTATACTTCGCTTATTTTGATTGTAATGCAAATAGAGCGAATAGCCTTCCTCCGCCAGTTTAATGCTGATTTCCTGGCCGATTCCTCCGCTCGCTCCAGTTATTAACGCAAATTTCCTCATTTCATACACTCCCGAAAAAAGCAAAGCGCCTTTTATGGCGCTCTGCTGAAACAGCTTTTTATTTTTTAGGCACAACCTGACAAACCGTAAATCGTTCTTCGCTAATCAAATGACCAGCCGCATTTTCCACATCCTCAAGTGTGATGCTTTCAAGCGTCGGCACAACATCAAACAAATCCATTTCATTAAAAGCATACCGGGTAAATTGATTGGCTATATACTCAGGTGAATTGACAGCACGCAGGAATGCACCTATTTTCTTCTTTTTGTCCGATCAAGTGTTTCCTGTGAAATAGCTCCCTTTTCCCTTGCATCCAGCAGCATCTTTTGCAATGTATCAGCTAAACGGTCAGGATCATTTGTGTCCCCGCCGACCATGGCAAATCCAAAGCCCTGTTCCTGTGTATAATCAAAGGAGAATGTGTCATCAATTAACCCTTCATTATACAGTGAGCTGTAGTGCTCAGAGCTTTTACCGAATAAGATATCCAGCAGCACATTCAGACTCAGTTCATTTTTGAGCATTTCTTTGCCGGACTGATTTGCATTACTGCTCTTTATCCCAACAAGACACTTTGAGGTCTGAACATTCATCTCAAGAACCTTTTTCTTTTCGGCCGCTTCAGCAGGCTCTTCTTCGAATTGGCGTTTAATTTCCGGCATCTCTTTATAATCCTTCTTGCTTTGATTCGTTCGAACCTGAGACATAATCTGATCCGGATCAACGGGTCCAACGATGAACAGCAGCATGTTGCTTGGGTGGTAGAAGGTTTCATAGCATTCATACAGCATATCTTTTGTAATATGGGAAATGGACTCGATCGTACCTGCTATATCGATTTTAACCGGGTGGTTTTTATACATATTTTCGATCAGTCCAAAATATAAGCGCCAGTCAGGATTGTCATCATACATGGTGATTTCCTGGCCGATGATGCCTTTCTCTTTTTCAACAGTCTTTTCTGTAAAATAAGGGTCCTGCACAAAATCAATCAGCGTCTCAAGGTTCAACTCTACGTTCGATGTGCTGGAGAATAAATAAGCAGTCCTCGTAAAAGAAGTAAATGCATTGGCTGATGCTCCCTGCTTGCTGAATTGCTGGAATACATCTCCGTCTTCTTTTTCAAAAAGCTTGTGCTCCAAAAAATGGGCAATCCCATCAGGAACATTTACAAAATCATCTTTCCCGGGGGCAGGAAATGATTGTCGATCGAACCATATTTCGTTGTAAACGTGGCATAGGTCTTGTTAAATCCCTTTTTCGGCAAAACATATACATCCAGCCCATTTTCAAGGTTTTCATAATACAGCTCTTCCTGAAGCTGGTCAAAAGTGATTTTTTCCATTACTTGCCCGCCTCCTTTCCTGTCAGGAAATACACTGTATCCAAACTGACCTTCTTAGCTGTTTCGGCAATTTCCTCTTTAGTTACCTTATCCATTTCATCCATCCAGGTTTGAAGCGTAATTTCTTTGCCTGACACAACATTATGATAGAGGACTTCGACAATCCCGCGGGCTGTATCAACAGTCTCCAAAAGCTGATTTTTTATGACAGCTTTGGTCTGCTCCATTTCCTGTTCCGTAAAGTCCCCGTTTTTCATGGCTTCCAGCTGTTCTTTAATAATATTAACTGCCTGGTCATAATTACTATTATCGATCCCCGACATAACCATCATTAAGCCTTTATGGCTTTCAAGACGGCTGGCTACATAGTATGCGAGACTGGCTTTTTCGCGGACATTCAAGAACAATTTTGAGTGTGAAAAGCCTCCAAAAATTCCATTGAATACCTGCAGGGCATAATAATCAGAATCACCGTAAACGACTTTTGTCCGATAGCCGATATTTAGTTTCCCCTGCTTCACATCCTGTTCTTCCCTGACTTCGTTAACAGATTCTCTGATTCTTCCTCCAGATGCCGGCGCTGCCTGCGGGGTTCTTTCCTCTAAAGATAAAAGCTCCCTTGCGTAGGATTCGGCATCTGCCTCGTCCACATCACCTATTACATATAAATCAAGTTCATCCTGCGCCATTGCCTGCTGATAATATTCATATAGACTTTCAGGCGTAATTTTATCCACATCTTCTTTTTCGCCATGCACATGGAGCGCATATGGCTCATCCTTGCACATTTCCTGTACCAGCCGAAAATTGGAATAGCGCATTTTATCATCATAAACGGATTGAATCCGCTGTTTCAGCGTCCTTTTTTCTTTTTCAACCGTATCCTGGTCAAAAGCCCCGCCTTGCACATTTGGCTTAGTCAGGATCTCCGATAAAAATTGGAACGCTTTTTTCAATAGAGGCGTTGGGTCTGAAAGAAACTTCTCATTTGCAATTTCAACAGAAATGGTAATGACATGATACTCACCCTTTTTCGCCAAATCGACAAAAAGAGTTGCACCATATAATTCATCTAGATAAGAGCGCAGCTTTCCGGTTGCAGGGTATGACGAACTGCTGCTTTGCAGGACATGCGGCAATAAAGATCTTAATGTAACAGTATCCTTTTCAAGCGGAGCTTTCATTTTCCAGACCAGTGTATTGGTTTTATATTTCTCTGTTTTAACTACATGAAGCTTAAAGCCATTCATGGCTTTTACGGATTCAGAGATTACAGCCATTTCTTTTCCTCCTGTCGGTAGATTGATGAGTCCAAAGTACGGTCAGTATTAAGAATTGGGATCAACACCTATATGTAAACACTTTGCTGCTATCTTCTATAATATCCTTTGTATTAAATCATATTCTTACTATACCTTGCCCTATTTCTTTATTTCAAGTTATTGGCTGTCTTGGAAGGTTATAGAACAAAATAAAAACCCCTTTTAGGGGTTAGCTTACAAAGACTGACTTAAGTTTAGTATCATGATTTTTCATCACTTTTCCGCATTCAAAATGCACCTGGTTTTTCCCGGTATTCTTCGCCTGATACAGATACTAAACGATTCACTATTCCATCCTAAAGTGCCGGAAGATACCGGCAAATAAAACAATAAAGCCGCAGCGGCAAAAAAAGCCAGCGCAAATAGGAAAAAATCTTTTCTGTTTCATAATCATCCATATATAAGGAAAAACGCATAATCAAACCTCTAATCTCTTATCTAATTAACAAAATATTAACACATTTGCCTCAATGAATCACAAATTAAAATAGGATAAGATTTGCGCTGAAAAAAGCCCCATTTCTAAATGAAATGAGGCTTTGCTGTTTAGCGCTTTCCTTTTATATATGGAGTGCCAGATGCTTTTGGAGCATCGGCGCGTCCTATGAAACCAGTCAATGCCAGAATCGTTAAAACATATGGTGCAATGAGAAGATATACATTTGGAATATTCTCAAGGAATGGAAGGCTCGAGCCGATGATACTCAAGCTTTGCGCAAACCCAAAGAATAGAGCCGCCCCCATAACACCAAGCGGATGCCATTTACCAAAGATCAATGCTGCCAATGCCATAAAGCCCTGGCCGCTGATCGTTGCATGGCCGAAATCTGAAGAAATGGATTGTGCATACACACCGCCGCCAATTCCTGCTAGGGCACCGGAGATTAATACCCCAATGTATCTCATTCGGGTAACATTAATACCCATTGTATCTGCAGCCATTGGGTGTTCACCAACCGCTCTCAGCCTTAGCCCGAATGGAGTTTTAAACATCACAAACCAGGCAAGAAATGCCACGGCAATCGCTGCAAATGAAGTATAGTATGTGTTTGAGAAAAACAGTTTTCCTATTACGGGTATATCGCTCAAAAATGGTATATCCACCTTGCTGAACCCTTTTTGAATAATATCCGTCTGGCCTTTTCCATAAATGAATTTAACCAGGAACAGTGCAGCTCCAATTGCCAGAAGGTTAATCGCAACACCTGAGACTACCTGGTCTGCTCTAAACGTAATGGAAGCAACAGCATGCAGGATGGATAAAAGTGCTCCTACAACCATAGCTGCCAATAATGCTACCCATGGGGTCATGCTGCCAAATACATCTACGAACGTAAGGTTAAAGACTATGGCAGTGAATGCTCCAATTACCATCAAGCCTTCTAAACCAATATTTACAACACCGGAGCTTTCTGAAAAGTTTCCGCCCAAACCAGTGAAAATAAGCGGGGCTGCCCAAAGCAATGTTGATGGAATAATAATTAATAGGATCTCCATTAAGCCCACTTACTTCACCCCTTTTTGCTGATACGGTCAATAAAGATGCGAATCATATAGCTTGCTGCAACAAAGAACACAATAAGAGCAATGATAATATCCACCAGTTCATTTGGAACTCCAGCTTCAAGCGGCATGTTTAAGGCGCCGACCTTCAAGCTTCCGAATAGCAATGCTGCAAAAATAATTCCGATTGGACCGTTACCGCCCAGAAGGGCAACCGCAATACCATCAAACCCTACTCCGGTAAATCCGCCTTTGATGGCTGCGTATCCGAATGTACCCAAAGCTTCCATCGCACCTGCAAGACCAGCAAATGCTCCTGAGATTACCATTGAAAGAATAATGTTTTTGCTGACGCTCATGCCTGCATATTCAGATGCATGCTGGTTAAAGCCTACGGAGCGCAATTCGTATCCCTTTGATGTTTTTTCTAATAGGAACCACATTATAAACACACAAGCTAAAGCAATTAAAATTCCCCAGTGCAGACGGGAATAGTCAGTTAAGCCCTCAAGAAATGGGGAACGCAGTGATGCAGAGTCTGCAATCATCTCAGTACGGTCACTTTTGTCTGAAAGGACCGTACGGATTATATAGTTGGTTACATGCAATGCCACATAGTTCATCATGATCGTGACAATTACTTCATGGACTTTAAACTTGGCTTTCAGCAATCCCGGAATAAATGCCCATAGTGCACCCGCTGCTGCAGCTGCAAGAACTGCCAGCGGCAGATGGATGAACTTTGGAAGTTCAAATGCAACCCCTACCCAAACAGCAGCAAGCCATCCGACGATCAGCTGCCCTTCAACACCGATGTTAAATAAGCCTGTACGGAAAGCAAATGCAACTGCCAAACCGGCAAGAATATAAGGTGTGACCTGTCTGACGACTTCACCAGTGTAGTAGATTTCTCCAAAAGCACCGTTCCATAGGGCATTAAATGCAGATCCGGCATTATACCCTGTTGCTATCATTATGATTGTACCTACTAATACGCCGAGCAGAACGGCAACTAGAGGCACGACAATATTCTTCATGCGATTAGACATGGTTTTCGCCACCCGCTTCCTTCCGTTTAGAACCGGCCATCAATAAACCTAATTCTTGTTCAGTTGTTTGTTTCGGGTCAACTACTGCTACAATTTCACCCTCATAAATAACAGCAATACGGTCGCTGACATTCATGATTTCATCCAATTCAAATGAAATAAGCAGCACAGCTTTCCCCTGGTCACGCTGTTCAATCAGACGCTTGTGAATGTATTCAATTGCTCCGACATCCAATCCGCGTGTCGGCTGAGCAGCGATCAGGAGATCTGGATTGCGGTCAATTTCACGTCCGATTATGGCTTTCTGCTGGTTACCTCCGGAAAGTGCCCTAGCAAGTGTATATTCACTTGGGGTTCTGACGTCGAATTCTTTAATCAGCTTTGTTGCTTTTCTGTAGATTTCTTTAAAGTTCAGAACACCTTTTTTAGAGAATGGAGCTTTGTAATAGGTTTGCAGAACCATATTCTCTCCAATTGGAAAATCAAGTACAAGTCCATGCTTATGACGGTCCTGAGGGATATGCCCTACGCCCGTCTCCGTTACTTTCCGCGGTGACATATTAATAATTTCTTTGCCATTCAATTTAATTGAACCGCTTTCAGACTTCCTCAAACCTGTAATAGCTTCTATTAACTCAGACTGTCCATTTCCATCTACACCGGCAATACCGACAATTTCCCCGGCCCGTACATTAAGGTTAAGCTTATTAACCACGCCAAGCCCCCGGGAATCTTTTACATTTAAATCCTGAATTTCAAGCACTTGCTCCTGTGGCTTCGATACTGTTTTATCCGTTTTAAAAGTAACTTCCCTTCCCACCATTAGACTGGCAAGTTCATTAGGATTCGTCTCGCTGACATTAACCGTACCGATGCCGACCCCTTTGCGGATGACCGTTACTCGATCACAAACTTCCATTATTTCCTTCAGCTTGTGGGTGATTAAAATAATAGATTTGCCTTCCTGGATTAAGGTTTTCATGATCTGAATAAGCTCTTTAATTTCCTGTGGAGTAAGAACTGCAGTAGGCTCATCAAAAATAAGGATTTCTGCTCCCCGATAAAGGGTCTTTAAAATCTCTACCCTCTGCTGCATTCCTACAGAAATATCTGAAATTTTCGCCTGCGGGTCAACAGCAAGTCCATATCGCTCAGAAATTTCCCTGACTTCCTTCTCAGCCTTTTTAATATCTATTTTTCCGCCTTTAGTCGTTTCTTTTCCTAGAATAATATTTTCAGTGACGGTGAAACGGTCTACTAGCATGAAATGCTGGTGGACCATCCCGATGCCCAAGTCGTTTGCTATATTTGGATCGGTGATGCGCACCGGCTTTCCTTTAACTTTTATTTCACCCTTTTCAGGCTGATATAAGCCAAAAAGGACGTTCATTAATGTTGATTTGCCCGCACCATTTTCGCCAAGCAGCGCATGAATTTCACCTGGTTTCAGCTGAAGCGTGATATTATCATTTGCTACGATTCCAGGAAACTCCTTGCGGATGTTGAGCATTTCAATAACATAATCCATTTGTTTCACTCCTTGCTCAAAATATATGGAAATCATTAGTAGTAAGAGGTCAGACCTTGGCAATTCTTAGAAAAACCTGGCCAAAATGCCAAGCTCATCTTAATGAATAGAAAAATATGATTATTGCATTAAAAATCTAAGTGAAATACAGAATTTTTTCTGTCCTTCAATTAAACTTTTAATTTTAAAAAAAGGAATAAGAGGCCGCAGTGCAACCTGCTTATTCCTTGTAAGTTAATTATTCAGCTGAAAAAGAAGCCAGTTCATCTTTTGTAGATGGAACAGTCAGGTCACCATTCTTGATCTTTTCCTGCCATTCTTTAACTGCACCTTCGATTTCTGCTTTAGTAGATACTTCCGGATTGATAGTAGCAAGGCCTACACCGTCTTCAGCCAATCCGTAAGTAGTCGTTTCTCCGCCAGGGAAGCTGCCGTCTTTTGCCTTTGTAGAAAGGTCCTTAACAGCATTGTCTACACGCTTAAGTGCAGATGTAAGGATTACATTGTGCTCTTTGCCATCGATTTCAACTACACCTTCAGCTGTCTGGTCTGAGTCAACACCAATTGCCCAAAGTTCTCTTGCCGGGTCTTTCTTTTTAAGGTCACGAGCTTCCTTGAATAGACCGTTGCCTGTTCCGCCAGCAGCGTGGAAGATTACGTCTACGCCAGAAGAGTACATTTTAGAAGCAATTGTCTGACCTAATTCAGCTTTATCAAATGCTCCAGCATATTGAACTTCTACTTTAATATCAGGGTTTACCGCTTGAACACCAGCAAGGAATCCAGATTCGAATCGCTCGATAACCGGAATCTCCATTCCGCCGATGAAACCGATTTTGTTTTCTTTAGTTGCTTTTGCTGCAGCAACACCTGCAAGGAATGCAGCTTCCTGCTCTTTGAACATGATGCTTGCTACGTTTGGCTGATCAACAACCGCGTCAACGATTCCGAAATGCGCATCCTTTTGCTGCTGGGCAATCTCATTGATTGCACCTTCCATTAAGAATCCGATACCGAAAACAAGATCAAAATCTTGACGAGCTAATGTATTAAGGTTTGTAGAATAGTCAGCATCTGACTGTGATTGAAGATAGTCAAATCCGCCTTTTCCTTTTTCAAGTCCATTCTCTTCACCAAATGCCTGTAATCCTTCCCAGGCAGATTGGTTAAATGATTTATCATCTACACCGCCGACATCTGTTACCATCGCTACAGAGAATGCTTTTTCTTTTTCGTCTCCGCCAGCTGTTTCTCCGCCTTTTTCTTCGCTTTTGCCGCAAGCACCCAGAATCGTTCCAGCAGCAAGAACTAAAGATAGCGCCAATCCGAATTTACGCTTTTTCAAGGTTGGTACCCCCTAAGAAATTGTTTTTGCATTAGCGGAATAATTGTGTTTTCGTATATCCCCCAAAAGCTAGATTCTCTTTCTGAGGACATGGAAACTGAACTTATCAGCTCTGAAATAATTGACCGAATAGAGAATCGGTGTATCCGCTTCATCGAAATGCATCTGCTTTAATACCAGCAATGCAGTTTCAGGGTCACATTCCAGAATAGGTGAAATTTTCTCGTGATAGCCAATAGGCTCGATTTGGGCAACAGCATAGGTGATTTTCCGGTTTGCCTCTTCTTCAAGCATGTTGAGGAGCGACTCTTGTTCGTGGGAAAATGTGTCCGGGAGAATATCCTCAGGAACTTTATCCACACAATAAACGACCGGTTCACCATTTGCAGTTCTCACCCGCTCAATCACGGCAATCTCCTGGTCTAACGAACATGAGAATCTGCGGATATCATCTTCAGTCGGTCCCATAGTTACAGAACTTAAGAAAACGGTTCCCGGCTTCATCCCTGCCTGCAAAATCATATTTGTGACACTATTAAGCTGTTCGATGCCTGATGTGAAAAGCGGCTTTGCATTGACAAAGGTGCCTACACCATGACGGCGGATAATTACGTTTTCTTCTTCAAGAATGCGCAATGCCTCCCTCAGTGTAGCTCTGCTAACACCAAGCTGTTTGGCAAGATCAAATTCAGACGGAAGTTTTTCTTTTTCTTTATAAACTCCATCTTCAATGTCTTGTTTTAATCGATCGATGACTTGCAAATATAAATGCCGGTTATCTGACTTAATAGACATGCAGGGTTCCTCCAACTTCAGTTCTCAAGACATCAGACCTCTGATGTTCAATCATTCCTACTAATCGAAAATACTATAACACTTTTTACCCAATAAAGAAATAGAAATTTATCAATTTGTCGAAAAAAGGTGAAAAGAACAAAATGTTTGTGAATCCCTCTGTACCAATTCCTTTTTTCTGGTATAATACTACTTTGAAAACGATTACATTTAAGATTTCTGCTAAAAAAGTAACTGACAATGAATCCTATTTTGTGATGAGTTTAAAGTACCATACCTCTTCATTTTATGTAAGCGTTTTTAGTAGTATGGCATATTCCCATACCTTTTTTTATTGACGTCATTTTTTTGCCCTATATCTCTCAAATACATTAAAAAATGGCCGTCCGAAGACTGGCCATTTTTTAATGTGTCATTCTTATAAAGTTTAGGAACTTGCTTCTTCCGAAGGCTTGCCCTGCAGCACAGCTCTTGGCTTGCTGCCTTCATATGGACCGACAATGCCCCTTGCTTCCATTTCATCAATCAGCCTTGCAGCTCTGGTATAGCCGATCCTGAATCTCCTTTGAAGCATGGATACAGAAGCAGTCTGCATTTCCAGAATCAATTCAACAGCTTCTTCATAAAGATCATCATCCACTTCTCCTGACGCTTCAGGGATATCCTCTGGAATCATCTCTTCCTGATATTGTGCCTTCTGCTGACCAATGACGAAATCCACGATCTCTTCTACTTCTTCATCAGACAGGAATGCACCCTGTACACGGACTGGCTTGGAAGCACCTACAGGCAGGAAGAGCATATCGCCTCTTCCCAGAAGTTTTTCAGCACCGCCCATATCTAAAATGGTTCTGGAATCCGTCATGGATGAAACGGCAAATGCAATCCTTGATGGTATATTCGCTTTGATCACACCTGTGATAACATCTACTGACGGACGCTGGGTTGCGATGATTAAATGGATGCCCGCTGCCCTTGCCATTTGAGCAAGGCGCGTGATGGCATCTTCGACATCGGAGGACGCTACCATCATTAAATCTGCAAGCTCGTCCACTATAACTACAATGTACGGCAGAAGGGGCTGCTGTGCTTCCTCTTCGGCATTATGCCTTTTTACATACTCATTATAGCCTTCGATATTTCTTGTCCCGGTATGGGAGAAAAGCTCATAGCGCCTTTCCATCTCATTGACGACTTTTTGCAGCGCCTGAGCTGCTTTCTTCGGATTTGTCACTACCGGCGCCAGCAAATGCGGCACCCCGTTATATACATTCAATTCCACCATTTTTGGATCGATCATCATTAATTTTACTTCATGCGGTTTTGCCCTCATCAAAATGCTGGTAATGATTCCGTTAATGCACACACTCTTTCCGCTTCCTGTTGCACCGGCAACAAGAAGATGGGGCATTTTGTTGAGTTCTGCAAGGACAGCCTCTCCGGTAATATCACGGCCAAGCCCGATTAATAGCTTCGAGTCCGGTTTGTCGTTTTGCTTGGATTCAATAACTTCCCTAAGAGAAACCATGGCTACTTCAGAGTTAGGAACTTCTATTCCTATGGCGGATTTTCCGGGAATTGGTGCTTCTATCCGGATATCCTTGGCTGCCAGTGCCAGTGCCAAATCATCATTCAGACTAACGATTTTGCTTACCTTTACCCCAACATCGGGATGAACCTCATATTTTGTAACAGCGGGTCCTAAATGAACCTGTGTCACTCTCGCTTTTACCCCAAAACTCTGAAATGTTCTTTCGAGCTTAGCAGCATTCGCATGGATAAGCTCATACTCACCACTTTGATCCGTCTGCCTTGGCAATTTCAATAGTCTGATTGGCGGCAGCTCATAGTCTTTGTTTTCCACTTCAGTAAACGTAATTGGCGGCGCATTCTCATCCTCCGGTTCAGTCTCTGCTGCTTCCTGAACCTGATTAGAAGCCGCTTCCTGAGGATCCTCCTGATAAGCTCTTTCGGCAAAGCTTGAAATAATCGGTTCTGGCGCCGGTTCAGCAGTATTATTGATGGTAATAACAGTCTCTGGTTCTTCTTCGTGCTGGAGAGCCTGCTGTTCTTCTTCTCTTCTTGACTGTCTTTCTTCTCGTCTTGCCCTGCTTTTTTGTTTCCATTCTTTCATATCATCTATAAAAGCAGCCCATTGTTTTTTACAGAAATTCAGCATTGCGGCCATCATTTTTCCGGCAGCATCTCCGAACGTTTTTCCTGTAATGAGAACGAAACCGATAATAATTAATAAAAAGGCCACAATCTTTGAACCTGCTTCATCAAAAAGATAATAAAACAGTGCGAAAAAATTGCCCCCAGCATTCCGCCGCCTAAATCGGTTGTGCTTGTTTCTCCCCGGACCTCCATCCGGAATAGTTCCCATGTATTGGCTATCACACTTGGATCATCAAACTTCCCGCCATTTGAGAGAAGCTGAAATAATGTGACATGGCTTAACAGCAGCAGGGAGCTGATAATGAGATAAATGCCAATTAATTTTGTGTGGAATAGATAGGGAAGAGATCTCTTCCACATCAGGTAACCTGAAAATATGACTAATCCTATCAGGCTGAGCATGTACCATTCTCCCATAAAGAAACGGAAAAAAGCACGGTTGCTTTGCCGACCGCTCCCAGTTTAGCAATTGATATTACAGCAAGTGCCAGTATGATCAGCGCAATAAGTTCAAATTTCATTGTCCGTTTCAGTGTTTCGCTCTTTTTAGATTTTCTTTTCTTTCTTTTGGCCATTTTATCACCTTATCATTGTTCTTATTAACAGCATCATCAAAAATCCATTATGTAATACATCATGTCTGCTATGAAAGAAGAAGCAGCCATTTTTTGGCTGCTTCTAAAGTTACTTTTATTATATCATATCAATTCTTAATTAAGTTGTTTTTTGAATGTATTTCTCAGCTTAACTGCGTCAAGGTGATCATGGACCCGGGAGTATATCTTTCATCCATATAATGGGAGGGGTCGCTGCTCATGATTCTTAAGATTCGGCATTCCTGTCCTGAGTTCATTTCAACTAAGAGCGGGATTCCTTCATAAGACACAATTTTCTGTTTGCCAAAATCATCCTGCTCATTTTGGTAAATGAGCTCTTGGGGCATCATTGTATAAATGATCATTGAACCATCACTTCTTCTTTAGGTTTATTCATATCTATCAGCTCATTCAGCTTTGCCAGCGCAGGCCCTACCCCGCCAACTTCATCAATCAGGCCATATTCAACAGCATCCCTGCCGACCACGTTTGTCCCAATATCCCTGGTTAGGTTGCCTTTATCAAACATCAGGTCTTTAAATTTCTGTTCGGAAATATTTGAATGCTTTGTTACAAAATTAATAACCCGATCCTGCATTTTATCCATATACTCAAAAGTTTGCGGCACACCGATTACCAGGCCGGTCAGTCTTATAGGGTGGATGGTCATCGTAGCCGTCTCTGCAATAAATGAATAATCGCATGAAACAGCAATAGGCACACCAATGGAATGGCCTCCTCCAAGGACAATGGAGACGGTTGGCTTTGATAAAGATGCCAGCATTTCTGATATTGCCAGTCCGGCTTCCACATCACCGCCTACTGTATTCAAAATGACCAAAAGACCTTCTATCTTTGGGTTTTGCTCAATCGCTACAATTTGAGGAATTAAGTGTTCATATTTTGTTGTTTTATTTTGCGGCGGAAGCTGAAGATGTCCTTCTACTTGTCCGACAATGGTCAGGCAATGAATTTTGGAATCCTGAGACAGCTGAGGCACATTCGTTTGTCCAAGCTGCTGAATCTTCTCCATAAGAGCAGATGGTTTATCCTCTTTTGGCTGTTCTTGCCCTTCCCCGCCCTCATTGCGGTTATTTTTCATATCGTTTTCCATCCTTATTTCTCCCTTCAAGCAATATATTGTTAGTATGAACGCGGGATTCTTTTTCATGCGTTTTATTGCTGAAGACAGAAGGCAAAAAACACAGCCTGGCATGAATTCCAGGCTGTGTTTTATTTGTTATCCCTCCATCAGAATTGGAAGGATCATTGGTCTTCGTTTTGTTTTTTCATACAGATACTGATTCAGGCTGTCACGCATATCCTGCTTAATGCCGGACCAGTCAAAGGATTCTCTGGCAAGGTTTTGCTCTACCGCTTCCTTTACTATTTTTACAGCTTCCTCCAGAAGCTTTTCTGATTCCCTGACATATACAAAACCTCTTGTAATGATTTCAGGGCCAGCTGATATTTTCTTTTCCTTTTTATTAAGAGTGACCACCACTAATAAGATTCCATCCTGCGAAAGCAGCTTTCGATCCCTTAATACGATATTTCCGACGTCGCCGACACCGATTCCATCAATCAGCACATTTCCTGAAGGGATTTTTCCTCCGGGAACGATTACACCATCTTTAATTTCTGCTACATCGCCTTTATCAGGGATGAAAATTTGTCCGCTTGATATTCCGCAGTCCCTGGCAATTTTAGCATGCGCTTTCAGCATACGGTATTCCCCATGAACTGGAATGAAGAATTTCGGACTCATCAGATTAATCATAAATTTAAGTTCTTCCTGGCTGCCATGGCTGGAGGTATTAAAAGTTCCCTTTCCAGGGATGACTTCAGCACCAGCTCTAAACAGCATATCAATCGTTTTAAAAATTAATACCTCTGTTCCCCTTAATGGAGATGCGGCCAGTAAAACGGTATCATCCTTTTTGATATTCACCTGTCTATGAGACTGCTTCGCCATTTTTTGAAGGGCTTCAATCGGCTCCCCCTGATTACCTGTGGTAAGAACAACGATCTGGTCATCACTGTATTTGCTGATTTCAGCGACAGGTATTATCACATCTTCTCCGACCTGCAAATATCCAAGCTGCATGGCAATATCAAAGATCTTTTGCAGACTTCTCCCGACCACTGCCACTTTTCTGCCCGTTTCCATGGCCGCATCAAAAATATGCTGTATGCGGATTAAGTCAGAAGCAAAGGAAGCTGCAATGACTCTCCCCTTAGCAGCATAGAATGCAGCTGTCATCTCTCTGGCCACTTTCGATTCTGAGTTGGTGTACCCCGGCTTTTCTGCTTCTGTACTGTCAGATAGCAGGCAAAGAACCCCCTCTTCCCCTAAGCGCGCCATTTTGCCGATTTCAGGTTTGTATAAGGCAGTCGCTGCCTGATCAAATTTGAAGTCTCCTGTATATACAATCGCACCTTCGGAAGTATGGATAGCCACTCCGACACTATCCGGTATGCTATGGCCAGTCCTGAAAAAAGTTACATCTGCCGAATCAAATTCAACCTTGGTATCTGAATTTATTTCAATAAACTTTGCTTTGCCTCTGTATTCCTGTTCCTTCATTTTGGCTTTGGCCAGCGCCAGAGTCAGCTTTGTCCCATAAACAGGAACATTGACCTTTGTCAGCACATAAGACAGGCCGCCAATATGATCCTCATGCCCATGTGTCAGAAAAATTCCTTTCACTCTTTCCTTGTTTTGAACTAAATATGTAATATCCGGTATCACGATGTCAATTCCGAGCATTTCATTTTCAGGGAACATTAATCCGGCATCGATTACATATATGTCCTCGTCCACCTCTGCCAAATACATATTCTTCCCAAGTTCTCCGACTCCTCCGAGTGCTGCTAGCTTGATGCTTTCATTCTGTCTCTTTTTCAATGTACGTATCCTCCCATGCATGTTCAGCCGATCAAGATCAGTTATCCATATTATACTTGAAGTCATAAAACCATGACAACCAAATTTATACATAGGGCTTAATAGGGCGGGCAAGATACTTTTGCCTTCTCATAAACTTACAGAGTTTCATTGTAGAAAAATGTTGGCTCTGGTTTAGGGTACTTGGAAGACCCATGACGACCATTTCCACTTTCAGCTTTTGATTTTGGGCTTCATGCGGGCTCCATGGCCATTCATCTCAAGACATTATATTTCTGGTTTCATGGAAGCTCGAAAGACGGCTTATTAACAAAAATAAAAACCAACCAGCAAAACACTGGTTGGCAAGCACGGAATTATTTAAATAGGGCAGCAACTGCGCTGCGTTCCTGTTCTGTTAACGGAACCATAGGAAGACGGACGGATCCGACATCCAGCCCTCTAAGCTGCAGCGCTGTTTTTACAGGCACTGGGCTTGGGGCAGCAAAAAGGCCTTCCATGATCGGAAGAATTTTCTGATGGATTTTTGCAGCCTTTTCATTTTCACCATTCAGGTAAGCTGTGATCATTTCCTGCATTTCATTGCCAATCACATGGGAAGCCACAGACACGATTCCAGTTCCCCCAATTGCCATGCATGGAAGAGTAAGGCCGTCATCACCGCTATAAAGCATAAAGTCCTCATCCGTATTGGCAATGATTTTTGCCATAGCATTCAGATCTCCGCTTGCTTCTTTAACTGCCGCAATGTTTGGAATTTCCGAAAGGCGGATGATCGTTTCAGGCAGAATATTGACCGAAGAGCGTCCAGGAATATTGTAAACCATTACTGGGAGGCTCGTGTTTTCTGCAATTGCCTTGAAATGCTGATAAAGCCCTTCCTGATTTGGCTTATTGTAATAA
The DNA here is from genome assembly GCF_023516215.1 of Cytobacillus pseudoceanisediminis. Classification (NCBI taxonomy): domain Bacteria; kingdom Bacillati; phylum Bacillota; class Bacilli; order Caryophanales; family Bacillaceae; genus Cytobacillus; species Cytobacillus pseudoceanisediminis. The sequence continues at coordinate 2,170,233 of NZ_CP097349.1, forward strand.
GGTGCAACGATCATGATGGCATCTACACCAATTTGCTCTGCTTTTTTCGTTAATTCAATGGATTCGTACGTATTATTGCTTCCAGTGCCTGCAATTACAGGCACACGTTTGTCAGCCACTTTCACTGCGTGTTTGAATAATGCCAGCTTTTCCTCTTTGGTCAATGTTGGCGACTCGCCGGTAGTTCCGGCAATAACCAATGAATCTGTACCGTTTTCAATAAGATGATTGATAAGCTGTGTTGTTTTAGGGAAATCAATATGTCCCTTATGATCGAATGGCGTTACCATTGCTGTTGATACTCGGCCAAATAGAACCATGTTTACACTCCTTGCAGATGTTTAAAAGACCGGAAGAAACGGGCGGATCTGCCGAATAGGATGCAAATCCGTCGTTAACCGCTGAAGGGCTTTCTTCCCCTTTTTAAACATGATATTTTTCTTAGATTAAATGTCTGTTCTCTCATATTCTGCCAAATCTTCTTCCAGGCGAAAAGCATCGTGCAATGCATTAACAGACTTTATCAAATCTGCCTGCTTCACCAGAACCCATATTGTTGTATGGCTGTCTGCAGATTGCAAGATACGAATTCCCTGCTCGGACAATGCTGTCACAATTCGTGAAGCCACACCAGGAACACCCTGCATTCCTGCACCTACAACCGAAACCTTTGCGCACTCTCTTTCAACCAGTGGATCGTGACCCAGGCCCTTTAGAATACTAATCGCTTTATCAGTCATTTCTTCCGTAACCGTGTAGTTGACGCCATTTGGATATATATTGATAAAGTCGACGCTGATCCCCTGGTTTGCCATCGCTTTAAAGACCTCAGACTGAAGATCATATTGATCTTTCTTCGCAAGAACCTTTATTTGAGTCACATTGGATACGTGGGCAATTCCTGTTACGGAGCGCTCTTTAATATCTGTCCCGCGCCTGTTCTTATTCAAAGTTGTGACAAGTGTTCCGAGACTATCGGAGTATGTTGAGCGGATTCTGATCGGAATCTTGGCCTGCATGGCAATTTCGACAGCACGAGGGTGAATAACCTTAGCACCCTGATACGCCATATTGCAGACTTCCGTATAAGTGACAACTGATAATGGGCGTGCATTTTCGGCTATGCGCGGATCAGCAGTCATGATGCCTTCCACATCAGTAAAGATATCAATCCACTCGGCATTTAGGGCTGCGCCAAGAGCCGCTGCGGAGGTATCACTGCCGCCCCTTCCGATCGTTGTGACATCACCGGTTTTAGAAGAACCCTGAAAACCTGCAACGACGATGACATCTTGATTCTCAAGCTCTTTCAATAGTCTGTCGCACTTCATATCGATAATTTTTGCATTTGTATGATCATTATTTGTTCTAAATCCTGCCTGTGCCCCTGTTAAAGCTGCTGCTGTGATTCCATGTTCATTCAGCATGTTTGAAAAAACGACACTTGAGATGACTTCACCGCAGGATAAAAGCAGATCCGTTTCGCGTTTGCTGATCTTGCTGTTATTGCCTTCTACAAGCGAAAGCAGTGTGTCTGTTGCATAAGGATCGCCTTTTCGGCCCATCGCTGAAACAACAACAACAACCTTATATCCGTCAGCCAGCGCTTTTTTTATGTGCTTAAGCGCATGTTCGCGGCTATTTTCATCGCGAACTGATGTGCCTCCATATTTTTGAACGATGATATTCATTAAAACACCTCTAACCTCTCAACATAAAGAGAATACGTTAACTATTTCACTATTCCAAGTTTAATTAAGCTTTCGGCGATCTGCACGGAATTCCATGCAGCCCCTTTAAGAAGATTATCAGAAACCACCCACATATGGAAGCCTTTATCCTCATCCAAATCTTTGCGGATACGGCCGACAAACACATCATTTTTACCGACACAATCAGCAGGCATTGGGTAAATCTGATTATCCGGATCATCCTGCAGGACAACACCTGGTGCACTTTCAAGAAGGCTCTTTATTTCATTTGCAGCAACGCCGTCTGTATCCACTTCAAAATAAAGGGACTCTGAGTGTCCGGTTGCCACCGGGAGACGCACACATGTAGCAGCCACTTGCAGCCCTGGCATATGCATGATTTTCTTTGTCTCATTGATCATTTTCATTTCTTCAAAAGTGTAGCCATTATCCTGAAACTTATCAATTTGCGGAATCGCATTGAAAGCAATCTGATAGTGTTTTTTATCGCTCTTAACAGGAAGAATTGCAGGCTCATACTCTTCATTATTTATAATGGCTTTTGTCTGCTCATTCAGCTCTTGAACTGCAGCTGCTCCTGAACCTGAAACAGCCTGGTAAGTAGAAACAATCACTTTTTTCAAACCGTATTTTTCTTTAACCGGCTTTAGTGCTACAACCATTTGAATCGTAGAACAGTTTGGATTGGCGATAATGCCATTATGTGTATGAAGGTCGTCTTCATTTACTTCAGGTACGACAAGAGGCACATTTGGATCCATACGGAATGCACTTGTGTTGTCTACCACAATGGCACCATGTTCAACCGCATGTGGAGCAAGTTCCTTGGATACGCTTCCGCCGGCACTGAATAATGCGATGTCCACGCCTTTAAAGCTCTCTGGCTTTGCTTCCTGAACCGTATACTCCTGTCCATTGAATGTTACCTTCGAGCCTGCAGAACGGGCTGATGATAAAAGTGTTAATTCAGAGATTGGAAATTCTCTATTTTCAAGTGTTTGAATCATTTGCTGACCAACTGCACCTGTTGCTCCAACTACCGCGACATGAAATCCTTTTTTCTGTTCCAAATTTCTTTTCCCCTTCCAGTACCATTATATTTTTCTAGCAAAATTAGTTTTTTAGTGAAAAAGCAATATGCCCAAAATTCAATAGAACGGCAGCCAAATACAATTGGCAGCCGTTTTCCTGCCTGATTTTGAAGATGGCAGGCTTCCATTTATATTATCAGCATATTGTCATTACTCCAAGGTGTTAATATTAAATTAAACACAGCTTGGAGGTTGGTTATCTTAATAACCTTTATTCTAACATATTCGTTCACTAAAGGACTAAAAATTTTTGCTAGAAAAAATAGGGGCTAACTTTCGTCTTTATATCTTTCCACTAAAACAGGCTGCAGCTGCTTGCCTTCCATGGCATGAATCACTGTGTCAGATAATGCTGTCATTCTTGCCACCATTGAATTTGGCTTCTTTACAGGATCGTCCTGGCCATATGGAATAAAATAAATATTTTTCGTAGCCATTAGTCTCATTAAGTTTACCCCGTTTAAACCCAATGCATCATTGGTGGATATTCCGAGCACAACTGGTTTGCCGTTTCTTAAAGTTGCCTTTGCTGCCATCAGGACGGGCGAATCGGTCATGGCATTGGCAAATTTGCTCATGGTATTTCCAGTTAGCGGGGCAATCACCATACAATCTAGAGGTATCTTAGGTCCCAGCGGTTCCGCTTTCACAATTGAATCGATCACTTTATTTCCAGTCAGATCTTCAATTCTTTGAACCCAGTCTTCCCCTTTCCCGAATCTAGTCTCAGTGCTCTTTACCGTAAAGGTTACAACCGGAAGCACTTCAGCCCCTGCAAGAACGAGCCTTTCTATTTCCGGAAACACTGCATCGTATGTGCAATGTGATCCTGTTAAACCAAATCCGATTCTTTTTCCTTTCAAACTCATTTTGTATTCCCCTTTCTCTTTTGCAAATCTTCCATAATCAATTGAGAAAGAACATTCGCCAGTATCTGCCCCGCTGTTTTCGGAGCAACGATTCCAGGCAGGCCTGGTGCGAGCAGCGCTTTCACTCCCCGTTTTTCCGCATAGCGAAAATCGGTTCCTCCGGGCTTTGAAGCCAGGTCAATGATAAGCGTATGTGTAGGCATTTTCGAAATGACGGACGCTGTTACAACTAAATGAGGAGCAGTATTTATGCAAATATCAACATCTTTTACAGCATCTTCAATCTCTTTCAGGTTGAATGGGGTAAGACCCATTTCTGTTATCCGGGCAATGTGTTCACTTTTTCTCGCGCCTACTTTTACTTTTGCACCCAGTGCACGAAAGGTTCTTGCTACACTCATTCCAACTCTGCCAAGGCCGATTACGGCTATATTAGATCCATGAATGGTGAAATCAGTATGCTGGATCGCCATCATGATAGTTCCTTCTACTGTTGGAATTGAATTGTAAATGGCTACATCATCTCTTTCAAATAATTGAACAAGACGGCGGTCTGCCGACTTGGTAACTCCTGTTAAATACGAGTTGGTTATGCCGGAATAAACTGTACAGTGTGCTGGAGTCTGCGAGAGAATTTCCTCTTCAAGAGTCACCTTTTCATTGGAAAAAATTGTTTCAATCTGCCCCTCAAGGCCCGTGCCGGGAACAGGCAAAATAATCGCGTCTATATGGGAAAAATCCACTTCATCTATTTTTTCTTTTACCGCACCAGAGAACGCATGATCCAGCTGCTCAAATCCGATTAATGAGAGCTTTGCATCAAGCTCAGTCAGTTTCCGGATGATTTCGAGCTGCCTTGCATCACCGCCGATGACTGCTATTTGGGTTCCTGTCAGCATGCAACACTCACCTTCTTTTTCTTTCTTTTTAAGAAAGCATTTATTTTTGAAGCCAATGACCGCATGACTCCTGGTAAAAAATATCCTCGCACCGGCATCGCCACTATACAACAGCTGCGGCACGAGACAGCAATTGCACAAGCAGATTTATCTTAAACGAAATGTGGCGTTTTTTTGGCCGGCAATTCATCTAATAACCATAAGGGAATTGTTGTATTGAACTACTTCAACATCTTATGTATGAAGGGGGCAATAGGTGAGTTTTCCATTTAAAAGAAAATGGATCAGCGTGGAAAGAAATTTTTAGACATTAAGGAGATGAGATTCCAAAAAACAAAAAGGACCTAATCGGCCCTTCTTTCAAGATTATTCCTGCTGACCATCATTTTCCGGAATATCAATAATGATCATGTCATTGCCTATCTTTCTTATATGCTGCCATGATACCCGAATTTCGTCTCCTTGCCGCTTGAAGCCGAACCACTTTAATGAAGGAATGAGCAATGCCTGGATCTGTCCACTTTTTTCATTTATTTCAAGATCTGTCTGCCCAAGCACCCCAAGCCGTTCCGCACGCTTCACATCCACGATTTCCTTTCCGCTCAGCTCACTTAATCTCATCCTCTGCCCTCCTCTTTTCTCTTTCTCTATATTTTTATCGTTCTGGGAGAAGTTTTAGAAGTCCAAGACAAAAGAAAACAGCCTGCAGAATACAGGCTGTTTCTCTCATGTTGATTTCCGGTTTTGCAATCGGGACACATCAAATTTATTAAAGGTTTTTCGGAAGTTCTCCCTCCGGGCTGATTAAAGCCACAGAGTAATGCTCTGTGAAAATGGAATTCGCCATGTCATTCACGCCTTGCATGGAAACTGCATCGATTTCTTCTACAATTTCATCCATAGAACGATGGCGGCCCAGCAGAAGTTCGTTTTTGCCATTGCGGCTCATTCTGCTGTTTGTACTTTCAAGGCTAAGCATCAAGCTTCCTTTAAGCTGTTCTTTGCTGTTATTCAGCTCTTTATCTGTGATGCCTTCTTTTTTAAGAGTGGCAAGAGTTTCCTGAATCGTATCAAACAGTACATCCAGCTGTTTAGCGCCTGTTCCGCCGTATAGCGTCACTATACCGCTATCCTGGAAGGCAGAATGATAAGAGAAAACAGAATATGCCAATCCTTTTTGTTCCCTGACATCCTGGAATAAGCGGCTGCTCATGCTTCCGCCCAAAATATTATTTAAAACAATCAGATTGTATATATCCTCATGCCCTACCTGCAGCCCCTCGAACCCCAAGCAAAGATGTGCCTGCTCGGTATCCTTTTTACGGGCAAGATGGTTTGAATGGAATTCTGGCTTCTGCTCTGGGCGTTCTCTATTTCCGCCTTCATAGGATCCAAAATATTTTTCTACTTCTTTGATGAAAGACTCATCGATATTTCCGGCAATGGAAATCACAACGTTTTCAGGTGTATAGGTTTCATGCATATACTGCTTTAATGTTTCACCATTAAACGTGGCTAGCGTTCCCTCAGTGCCAAGGATCGGATAGCCAAGAGAGTGGTTCTCATAGATTGCCTTACTCAAAAGATCATGTACAATATCATCAGGCGTGTCTTCATACATTTTGATTTCTTCATAAACAACATTCTTTTCTTTGTTCAGTTCCTCATCCACAAACGTGGAGTTAAAAAACATATCAGAAAGGACTTCAAGAGCAAAGTCAGAATGGGTATCGAGTACTTTTGCGTAATAACATGTATATTCTTTTGAGGTGAATGCGTTCACCTGGCCGCCAATGCTATCAAAGCTCTCGGCAATTTCCCGGGCTGATCTTGTTTTCGTTCCCTTAAAAAACATGTGCTCGAGGAAATGAGAGATTCCATTATTTTCGGGAATCTCGTTTCGTGAACCTGTTCCGATCCATACTCCGATCGCAACAGAACGGACGGTTGGAATGTTTTCTAGTACGACTCTTACTCCGTTTTGGCATGTATATTTCTTGATCAAGTAAATTCCTCCTGTTCTGAAACCCAAAGACATACGTCCATTAGTTTATATTATTATTGTTATTTTTTCCAAAATCCTGATTATTATTTTCCCGATTCTGGATTCTCTTCTCGCTTAACAATTCGGATACAGTTCCAATCTGAAGGTTCTTTTGCTTAAGCCCCGTAATAAGTCTATCGAGTGCTTTTTCGGTGGAGTCAGTAGGGTGCATCAGAATCAGTGCTCCATTATGAACCTTTGATAACACCCTATTTATCAGCACATCCGGGGATGGCTTTTTCCAATCCACTGTATCAACAGTCCACATAACAGTGCCGAGGTTCTTCTCAGCAGCAATCTTCACTGTTTCATCTCTATAGCTGCCGCTTGGAGGAGCAAACCATGTAATGGGCTTACTCAGTTTTTCATCCATCGTGGCTTCAATCACATCATTTGTCTTTTGGATTTCTTCCCTTGTTTTAGCAGAAGAGATCACCTTCATATCCGGATGAGTGTACGAGTGGTTGCCCACTTCATGTCCTGCATCCATAATCATTCTGGCAAGTTCCGGATTATTCTTTACCCATCTTCCTTCAAGAAAGAAACTTGCTGACACATTATGTTCCTTTAAAGTTGCCAGCATACCGGACAAATATTCATTTCCCCATGCCACATTGATAATGAAACTGACCATCGGTTTATCGGGATGGCCTTTATATACAGGTGACGGAGGGAGGTCCTTTAGCTTCACCTTCGGTTCAATTTGTTTAAATACAAGCTTATCTTCATTGAACCTCTTCTCTGATTTCATCTTTTTATAAGATGCCTCAACATCTACTTCAATTCCGTTAAGCCCTGGAATGGCTTTCCATACACGGTCTATTTTTGCATCCTGTGCAGGAATGCTGTATTCATCTTTTTTTGCTGTAATCTCTTCATAAAGTAAATCCTTAGACTTGGAAACAGGTACGGCTCCCGTCTCCTGTTTGAGGCCAGATACATACTGATCAGTAAAAGGATTATTGATAAAAGCAAGTGCCATAACAAACATGATGGCGATATGGATAAACTTTCTCATTCTTCATGCCTCCTTCAATTCATAGTATGATTCAAAGGGACAAGGTAGAACGGAAGCAAATTACAAAGGTATAGGGCAAACGCCCCCATGGATATTCGTATATGTAAAAAGCCAGGGTTTCCCCTGGCTTCTAGGAAATTCAGCCCAGCAAAATGCTTCTCTTCTAAATAGAGGTTAGTATTATTGCTGTGCTTTTTCCTTTTGCTCACGCTGTTCACGCAATACGGCTTTGCGGGAAAGGTTTACGCGGCCTTGCTTATCGATTTCAGTAACTTTTACGAGAAGTTCGTCACCGATGGATACAACATCTTCCACTTTTCCTACACGCTCTTCAGCAAGTTCAGAAATGTGAACCAAACCATCTTTACCGGAGAAGATTTCAACAAATGCACCGAATTTTTCAATTCGTTTCACCTTGCCAAGATACATTTGTCCAACTTCCACTTCACGTACGATATCTTCAATAATCTTCTTCGCTTTTTGATTCATCTCTTCATCTACAGATGAGATGAATACTGTGCCATCTTGTTCGATATCAATCTTAACGCCTGTTTCTTCAATGATCTTATTGATCTGCTTTCCGCTTGGCCCAATGACATCACGGATTTTATCAGGGTTAATTGACATCATCAGAATCTTAGGAGCATATTCAGACAGCTCTTTTCTTGGCTGCCCAATAGTGCTCAGCATGGAATCAAGAATCTGCATGCGGCCTTTTTTCGCCTGCTGCAATGCTTCCTCAAGAATCTCACGAGACAAACCTTCAATTTTAATATCCATTTGCAGGGCAGTAACACCCTTGGATGTACCCGCCACTTTGAAGTCCATGTCACCCAGGTGGTCTTCCATACCCTGAATGTCTGTCAGGATTGAATAATGCTCGCCTGATTTAATAAGACCCATTGCTATACCGGCAACTGGCGCTTTAATAGGCACACCTGCATCCATCATTGCCAATGTACTTGCACAAATACTTGCCTGTGATGTTGAACCATTGGACTCTAATACCTCTGATACTAGACGGATTGTATAAGGGAAATCCTTTTCAGATGGAATGATCGGCTCAAGAGCGCGTTCTCCAAGAGCTCCATGTCCGATTTCGCGGCGTCCTGGCCCTCTAATTGGCCCAGTTTCACCTACACTGAAGTTAGGGAAATTGTAGTGGTGCATGAATCTCTTTTCTTCTTCAATGCCCAGACCATCAAGAATCTGTACATCTCCAAGAGCTCCTAATGTACAAATGCTCAGAGCCTGAGTTTGTCCGCGTGTAAACAAACCGGAACCATGTGTGCGCGGCAGAAGGCCTACCTCTGATGATAGCGGGCGGATAACATCCAATCCGCGTCCATCCGGGCGAACTTTATCTTCTGTGATTAGACGCCTCACTTCAGCTTTAACAATTTTATCAAGAATCTGCCTGATTTGCTTCAGCTTGTCATCGTCTGCTTCTTCACCTTCATATTTAGCTGTAATTTGTTCTTTAACGGCTTTAATGGCAGCTTCTCGGGCATGCTTCTCCTGCACCTGGATAGCTTGAATCATATCTTTCTCACAGATGCCGCGTACTTCAGCCTCAAGGTCCTGATCAACCTGGTATAGAACAATTTCCATTTTCTCTTTGCCGATTTCAGACGCAATTTCTTCCTGGAAAGCAATAAGGCGTTTGATTTCCTCATGGCCAAACATAATCGCCTCAAGCATTGTTTCTTCAGGCACTTCATCTGCACCTGCTTCTACCATGTTAATTGCATCTTTTGTACCGGCTACAACCAGGCTGATATCGCTCTTTTCAGCCTGATCCACAGATGGATTAATGATGAATTCTCCATCGATGCGCCCTACGCTGACCCCTGCAATCGGTCCGCCGAATGGAATATCCGACACAGAAAGAGCTAATGATGACCCAAACATTGCAGCCATTTCAGATGAGCAGTTTTGATCCACACTCATCACCATGCTTACAACCTGTACATCATTTCTGAAACCGTCAGCGAATAATGGACGGATTGGCCTGTCAATCAAGCGGCTGGCCAAAATCGCTTTTTCACTTGGACGTCCCTCTCTCTTAATAAACCCGCCGGGAATCTTACCAACAGCATATAAACGTTCTTCATAGTTAACTGTCAGCGGAAAGAAATCCAGATTTTTCGGTTCTTTTGATGCTGTAGCAGTACTTAATACTACAGTATCGCCATAGCGCACTAAAACTGCACCGTTAGCCTGTTTTGCAAGCTGGCCAATCTCAACGGTCAATTTGCGCCCAGCCCACTCAAGGCTGTAGACATGTTTATCTTGTCCCATATTTGTACCCCTCTCTGCTTTCACTTAAGGACAGGCGTCTATTCTGCCTGGTCCGTTCAATTGTTATTTATCCTGCATTAGCTGCAGATAATCCTGCCATGACATCAGCATAGACTGATATCCTCTGCATTGCCAGCAGTCCAGTTTTATATAAAAGCATGAAATGCTCTTTAATCATAATAAAATTAGGCATCTTATAGTATGCACAATTTTTCCGTTTGCTAAAATAAGAATAACTTATGTATGTACATGATTAGGAACAAAATTCAAGTTTTTAAAGCTAATAAAAAAGCGGGAAAAAATCCCGCTTCTGTTGATTATCGACGTAAGCCAAGCTTATTAATTAACTCACGGTAACGAGCAACGTCTTTGTTGCGAAGGTAAGTTAATAGGTTACGGCGCTTACCAACCATTTTCAAAAGACCGCGACGTGAATGGTGGTCTTTCTTGTGAGTACGTAAATGGTCGTTCAAATTGTTGATTTCTTCAGTAAGGACAGCGATTTGAACTTCTGGAGATCCAGTGTCGCTTTCATGAGTTTTGAACTCATTGATTAGCTCATTTTTACGTTCTTTAGTGATTGCCATCCGGTTCACCTCCTAAATTTTCAATCCCCTGTTACTGAGCAAGCGTCGGTGACTCGACTTGCCAAGCAAAGGTTCATTTGGTACGTTACTTAGAATACAACTTTTTATGACAAAAAGCAAGGCTAAACCCTGTTTTTCTCAAAATATTGCTCAGTCTGCTGTTTATCCTTCGCAATTTGGGCGATTAATTCCTGAACGCCAGCAAATTTCCTTTCGTTTCTAAGATGTTTATGCCATTCAACCGTAACTTTCCTGCCATAAATATCTGAAGAGAAATCAAAAATATGGACTTCAACCGATGGCCTATCCCCCTTTTCCTTATTAAAGGTAGGTTTGTAGCCAACATTGCATACCCCTTCATACCAGCTGCCATCTACTAAGAATCTCACAGCATATACACCTGGCGGTGGGATGATACAGTCATCCGAAACATCCACGTTCGCAGTAGGAAAGCCGATTGTACGGCCCCTCTTATCGCCATGGATAACGGTACCTGATGTTTTATAATATCTTCCTAAAAGGTCGGGAAGCTCAGCTGTTTTCCCTTCCCGGATGTATTTCCTTATAAGCGTAGAGCTGATTTTTTCGTCTTCTTTTGCAAGCTTTGCAACGACCGAATAATCAAATTGATCCCTTGAATGGAACAATAGTGTTTCCATTGTACCGCGCCCCATTCTCCCATAGGAATAATCAAAGCCTGCTACAACATGCTTTGCATTAAGACCAATCAGGTATTGATCAACAAACTCCTGCGGCAGGAGATTTGCAAACTCCCTTGTAAAATTGATGATAAACAAATAATCTATGCCCAAATCAGCCATGATAGCAATTTTATCCTCAAGAGGCGTAATATACTCCACATGCTGAACGCTTTTCCCCAAAACAACCGATGGATGCGGGTCAAATGTCATAACAGCACTTTTTAATCCTTTTTGTTCCGCTATTGATTTTGCTTCACGGATGACTTTCTGGTGACCCAGATGAACACCATCAAAATATCCAAGTGCTATTGCCATTTCAGGCAATACGGTTCTATCCATTCGATGGGGATGATTTATATGAATAACTTCCATATTATTGATTCACCTTTTTCTACAGAGCCTGGACCTATAAAAATGCACAGCTTTTTAACGAGTGCTTATTGATCATTTCTTAACACCTTTACTGGCTTCATCATCCCAGGTTTGCGCGGATGATGCTCATAGATAGCCAGCACGAGGCCTGCCTCTGTTTCCACTGCAATTGGCCCTTTAGTGTTATGCAAATGATCAGGGATAGTTAATACAGCCCCATTTTTTACTTTCTCTGCTACTTTATCACTTATTTGAAATTTCGGCAAATGAGAAAGCGCGGCTTCCATAGGACGAAGAACCTCGTCCATTGTCCCCTTCTCCACTCTTTCTTCTATTTCTTCAAAAGTCAGGCAATCATCAAGTGTCAATGAGGCAGACTGGATTCTGACCAGCTCAGACATATGAGCAGGGTATCCCAGTTCACTTCCAATCATGACAGCAAGAGTACGTATATATGTTCCTTTGCTGCAGGCTACACGGAAACGGAAGGTAATATTCTCACCCTCAAACATTTTTCTGCCATCGAGCAGTTCGATAGAGTAAATAGTAACTTTCCTGGACGGTCGTTCTACTTCTATTCCCTGTCTTGCATATTCATAGAGGCGTTTCCCATTCACTTTTACTGCTGAAAACATAGGAGGTGTCTGAGTAATTTCCCCGGTCAGACTTTGAAGTGCATCCATTATTTGATTTCTGGCAATAGGTGCTGTAACATCTTTTCTCTCCACGACTTCTCCTGATGCATCTTCTGTTGTCGTAGAAAAGCCTATTGTGACTTCTCCCTCATATGACTTTCCAGCATCTGTTATGTATTCAGCCACCTTTGTTGCCCTCCCAAGGCAGATTGGGAGTACACCAGTTACGTCTGGATCGAGTGTGCCAGTGTGGCCGATTTTTTTCATCCGCAAAATCTTCCGAAGCTTAAAGACACAATCATGGGATGTCATTCCTTTAGGTTTAAAAAGCGGCAAAATTCCTTCCATATCATGTACCACCTTGTCTTGTAATTAGAAAAAAATGGATAGACAAAATGTCTATCCATTCCATTATTCTTCTTCATTGGAGCGATCCTCATCTTTGGAACGGCCTTCGTCCTGAATTTGATGGAGCAATGATTCTATACGGTTTCCGTAGTCGATTGATTCATCAAATTCGAAAAGAATTTCCGGCGTTTTTCTCAGCCGGATTCGCTGGCCAATTTCAGATCGGATAAAGCCTTTTGCTTTAGCCAGACCCCGAAGCGTATTTTCCCTTTGTTCCTCATCACCCAGAACTGAGATAAATACGGTTGCCTGCTGGAGATCCCCAGTAACTTGAACATCGGTAACTGTTACAAATCCAACCCGCGGGTCCTTTATTTTCCTGCCGATGATTTCGCCCAGTTCTTTTTTCATTTGTTCTCCAACTCGATTTGCTCTAAGGCTCATTCTATATCACCTCTTCTTAAAGCCACTCTAAATCTGTAATTGTCCGTTCTATTTCCGGGAACGAATCAATCATCTTAAGCGCATTTTGCAGCTCGTGTTCCGTTGAAACCTGGGTGGACGAAACGGCCACAATGGCAATTTTTGTCCGCTGCCATAGGTCCTGATAGTCCACCTCAGATACAGATACATTGTATCTTTGCTTCAGCCGGGTGAGAATCCGCTGCAAAACAGCCCGTTTCTCTTTCAAAGAATGTGTGTCATAAATGATACATTCACAGGCTGCAAGCCCAATTATCATTAACGTTCCACTTCTTCCATAATATATGCTTCGATAACGTCGCCTTCTTTAACGTCATTGAAGTTTTTGATGGTAATACCGCATTCATAGCCTTGAGCTACTTCTTTAGCGTCATCTTTGAATCGCTTAAGAGCATCAACTTCCCCTTCAAAAATAACAACTCCATCGCGGATTAAGCGGACACCGCTGTCACGAGTGATTTTTCCGTCTGTGACATACGAACCTGCAATGGTACCGATTTTTGAAACTTTGAATGTCTGGCGTACTTCGGCCTGGCCGATGATTTTTTCTTCGAACTCAGGGTCAAGCATACCCTGCATCGCCAGTTCAATTTCCTCAATTACTTTGTAGATGATGCGGTGCAGACGGATATCCACATCTTCAGCTTCTGCTGCACGTTTTGCATTATTGTCAGGACGTACATTAAATCCGATGACAATAGCATTGAAAGCTGCAGCTAAAGTGATGTCAGACTCATTAATGGCACCGACACCTGTATGAAGGATACGAACATTAACACCCTCTACATCTATTTTATGAAGCGCAGCAGTTAATGCTTCCGCTGAACCTTGAACATCCGCTTTAACAACGATGTTTAAGTCTTTCATTTCCCCTTGTTTCATATGTTCAAACAAGTTATCAAGACTTACGCGTGTTTTTTCGTTTCTTTGGGCCTGTAATGCCTGCTGGGCACGAGCTTCACCAATCTGGCGGGCTGTCTTTTCATCATCAAGTACAGCAAAGCGGTCACCAGCTTGAGGAACATCGTTAAGACCTGTAATTTCAACAGGTGTTGAAGGTCCGGCAGTTTTCACCCGGCGGCCAAGATCATTAACCATTGCACGGACACGTCCAAATGTGTTGCCGACAACGATTGGATCTCCTACTTTCAATGTACCGTTTTGCACAAGCAGAGTCGCAACTGAACCGCGTCCTTTGTCAAGCTGTGCTTCGATAACTGTACCAACGGCATTGCGGTCAGGATTAGCCTTGTATTCTTCCACTTCACCTACAAGAAGAATCATTTCAAGCAGTTCATCAATTCCATCGCCTTTTATAGCAGAGATTGGAACAAAAATTGTGTCTCCGCCCCATGCCTCAGGAACTAGGTTATGTTCAGTCAGTTCCTGCATGACACGGTCAGGATTTGCTGCTTCCTTATCCATTTTGTTAACAGCCACAATGATTGGCACTTCTGCTGCTTTTGCATGGTTGATTGCTTCAACCGTTTGCGGCATAACACCATCATCTGCTGCAACAACGAGAATTGTAATATCGGTAATTTTCGCACCGCGGGCACGCATAGTCGTAAACGCTGCGTGTCCAGGAGTATCAAGGAAGGTTATCTTTTTGCCGTTCTCTTCAACTTGATAAGCTCCGATATGCTGTGTGATCCCGCCAGCTTCTCCCGCTGTTACTTTCGTGTTGCGGATGGAGTCTAGCAATGTTGTTTTACCATGGTCAACGTGTCCCATGATGGTTACAACAGATGGACGTTCCACTAGTTCGGCATTTTCATCTTCTGTGAAGTATACTTCAAGATCGGTTGTATCAACCAGCACCTCTTCTTCTACTTCTACACCATATTCACCTGCAATCAGCTCAATGGCATCTTTGTCAAGATCCTGGTTAATGGTTGCCATAACACCCAGCATGAATAACTTTTTAATGATTTCAGAAGGTTCGCGGTGAAGCTTCTTTGCCAGTTCCGCTACAGTCAGTGATTCGCTGAAAGTAATTTTTGAAGGAAGCTCCTTCACTTTTTTAGGAGCTGGGGCCACAAAAGTCTGCTGCTGTTTGCCTTTGTTGTTTTTATTCTTATTGTTGTTTCGGTTATTGTTTCGGTTGTTGTTATTGTTGCTTCTATTGTTGTTATTATTGTTTCTATTGTTGTTGTTATTGCCCCGGTTATTGCTGGACTGGCTGCCCTGCCCCTGGTTTCTGTTTTCACCTGGTTTATTCTGGGGCTTGCCTTTAACAGCTGTTGAACTGGCAGCACTATTATTTGAAGCTGGTTTTTGATTCCCTTGCGGTTTTTGCTGGTTTTGAGGTTTGCTCTGTTTTTGAGACTGGCTGTCATTCTTGATAAAGATGCCGTCAAGTTTCTGGACTGCAGCCGGCTCAATCGTAGTCATATGATTGGAAACCTCAATATTCATGTCTTTTAATTTTGTAATAACATCCTTGCTTGAAATGTTATGTTTTTTCGCATATTCATATACGCGCATTTTACTCATACTTTCACCCCCGCTAGTATTAATCGAGCAACGTTAACAGCTTTTTTGCAAATCCGGCATCTAACACTGCCACAACAACGCGGGCTTCCTTCCCTATAGCCTTACCAAGCATTTCCCGGTTTTGAATCAGCTTATAAGGAACCCCGAATGATTTACATTTATCTGTAACTTTTTTTGCCGTATTTGCGGATGCATCTGCAGACAGCAAAACAAGCTTTGCTTTGCCATTTCTGATCTCTTTAACAGCAAGCTCTTCTCCCGAAGTAATTTTCCGTGCCCGATTGGCTAAGCCAAGCAATGACATCCATTGATTTGAGTTCATTTGGATTGCCGTTTCTCCTTCTCTATTAACTCCAAGAGTTCTTCATAGATAGCATCATCTATGGAAACTTCTAAATGATTGGCTAAGATATTCTTTTTCTTTGCTAATAAAACTGCTTCCTTTTCTTTGGAAAGATAAGCCCCGCGCCCTGATTTTTTTCCGGTCGGGTCTACAGATACTTCCCCTTCTTTGGAGCGAACGATGCGAACGAGTTCTTTTTTCGGCCTCATTTCACCGGTAGCGACACATTTTCGCAAAGGAACTTTTTTACGATTGTTCACGATCATTCACCTCTTCCCTATTCTTTTCCCTCTAAAAGATTATCCTGAAAATCGAAGTCTGCATCATTTTCGTAGTCTTCGTTTTCGTAACCATCATTATCAAAGTTCAACAGTGTTTCATCCCGCGGATAAATTCCGGCTTCACGGGCATCTGTTTCTGATTTGATATCAATTTTCCAGCCTGTAAGCTTGGCTGCAAGTCTTGCATTCTGGCCGCGCTTTCCGATTGCCAGGGATAGCTGATAATCCGGGACTACAACTGTTGTTGCTTTGTCAACTTCATTTACGATTACGTCAAGCACCTTTGAAGGACTAAGTGCATTTGCAACGAAAACTACCGGATCTGAAGACCACTTTACAATATCAATTTTTTCGCCCTTAAGCTCATTTACTACCGCCTGTACACGTGTTCCCTTAGGGCCTACACATGAACCTACCGGATCTACTTCTTCATTGTCTGAATGTACGGAGATCTTAGAACGGTCCCCTGCTTCACGCGCAACAGATTTGATTTCAACAGTTCCATCATAAATTTCTGGAACTTCAATTTCAAATAATCTCTTCAGCAGACCAGGATGCGTTCTGCTAACAAAGATTTGTGGTCCTTTTGTTGTCTTTTCTACTTTTGTAATAAAGACTTTAATGCGGTCATGGGGCTGATAACGCTCATTTGGCATTTGTTCGTTCGCCGGAAGGATTGCTTCAATCTTTCCAAGGCTCACATAGATGAACTTAGGATCTGTACGCTGAACAATTCCCGTCATGATATCTTCTTCACGGTCGATAAATTCAGAATAAATGATGCCTCTCTCCGCTTCACGGACACGCTGTGTAACAACCTGTTTGGCCGTTTGGGCAGCAATGCGCCCAAAGTCCTTAGGAGTTACTTCCATTTCGACGACATCTTCCACCTGGTAGTTCGGGTTGATCTTTTGAGCATCTTCAACTGAAATTTCAAGACGCGGATCAAATACTTCATCCACTACCTCTTTGCGTGCAAAGACTCTCATCGTTCCGTTTCCTAGGTTTAAATCAATGCGCACATTCTGTGCCTGGTTAAAGTTTCTGCGGTAGGCTGACACCAATGCAGCTTCAATTGCTTCGATAATCACATCGCGAGAAATGCCTTTTTCTTTCTCAAGCAATGTCAGAGCATCCAAAAGTTCACTGCTCATGAGATTTATATCCCCCTTTATTTCTCTTATAAAAATGATCAACTCTAAAGTAGCAATTTGCTTTAATTAATAAGACAAGTAAGTATTGGTTTTTGAACGTCAATAACTGTCTAGCTCAAGCTGCCTCCCCCTCGAGGTGAGGCCCCAGGATGAGGGTCATGCAGACGTTGCCACAGGACACGGCGCTCTTAGTCTGCGTTCCTTCGTGGGCAAGACGCTTCCGCTTTTCTTAATAAGCAAGCCCGCAATCAGCCGTCATTAGAAAACAACGGCTAAACGGGCATTCGCTACCTTCTCATAAGGAATTTCGATCCTTTTCTTCCTTGTTTTGATTGTCACTTCAACCGTAACGGTCTCCCCGTCAAATTGGGTTAATACACCTTCGAACGTCTTTTCTCCATCAATCGGCTCGTATGTTTTTATGAAAACATTCTTGCCGACTGCCTTAACAAAATCACTGTCTTTCTTTAGAGGGCGTTCAGCTCCCGGCGATGAAACTTCCAAGAAATAGTTGTAAGGAATCGGATCTTCAGCATCAAGCTTTTCACTAAGCCTTTCACTGACCGTTCCGCATTCCTCGATATCAACACCAGTTTCTTTATCAATAAATACGCGAAGGAACCAGTCTTTCCCTTCTTTTACATATTCAATGTCGACTAATTCTAAATTAAGTTCATCCACAATAGGGGTGACCAGTTGTTCCACCGTTTCAGTCACTTTGCTCATTCATTTCCCTCCTTTTTACTGGATTCTTAGCTCTTGTTTTACAAAAGTTTTATTTTGATATACAGGAAGACTTTTTCGGATATATTGTTGTTTTTCATCTATCTATATTGTCCTTTGATTTTCGCTCCAGGCTGCTCAGCGAACCGCGTGGCGGGCGGTGAGCCTCTCCCGCATAAGTCTTCGCACCTTCCGCTACAATCAACTCAGCAAATAATATACAAAAAGCAACAAAACTTACGAAAACAATCTTCAGGAAAAAACCGTACACAACACGAAAGAGTGGGTTGCCCCACTCTTCCTTTTGCGAGAGTTATTCTTAGTATTTCCAATAAAACTATACCATAACCAATTTTTTTATGCAAATGGAATAGCTGTCAGCAGAAGGGGGCGGACCATTTGCCTGCCCTCTTTTTTAGAATAGTGAAAGCTGATTTTGTTCAGGAAGAGATTCAAGGCAGCCGTGATTATCCAGATACTCGATAATCGTCTTGGACACTTTTCCGCGCTGCTGCAAATCTTCTTTGGATAGGAATTCTCCTTCTTCCCTTGCTTTAACAATATTGAATGCTGCGTTTGTACCCAATCCTGGAATGGAATTAAACGGCGGTATCAAAGAATTTCCATCAATGATAAACTCATTTGCGCTAGAGCGGTATAAGTCCACCTTTTGGAAGTTAAAGCCCCTTTCGTTCATTTCCAAAGCCAGCTCCATTACAGTTAATAGATTTTTTCTTTCGTAGAAGCATCAAGTCCCTTTGCATTGATTTCTTCGATGCGGGAACGTATCGCCTGGGATCCTTTAACCATGGCATCAACGTCAAAGTCCTCTGCACGAACAGTGAAGTATGCTGCATAGTAAAGAAGCGGATGGTGCACTTTAAAATATGCAATCCGGACTGCCATTAATACGTAGGCTGCCGCATGGGCTTTAGGGAACATGTATTTAATCTTTTTACAGGAATCAATATACCATTCCGGCACTTCATTCTTTCTCATTTCAGCTTCCATTTCATCGCTCAGGCCTTTACCCTTACGAACCGATTCCATAATTTTAAAAGCAAAAGCAGGCTCAAGCCCCTGATAGATTAAATAAACCATAATATCATCGCGGCACCCGATTACTTCACTTAAGTTACAAATATTATTATGGATCAATTCCTGGGCATTCCCGAGCCAAACATCTGTACCATGAGAAAGACCCGAAATCTGGACAAGTTCTGAGAAAGTGGTCGGCTTTGTATCTTCAAGCATCTGGCGGACAAATCGTGTACCAAATTCCGGTATGCCTAGTGTTCCAGTTTTACACATGATTTGCTCTTCTGTCACACCAAGTGATTCCGGCCCGCTAAAAATTTTCATTACTTCAGGATCATCTGTCGGAATCGTTTTTGGATCAATACCGCTAAGATCCTGAAGCATCCTTATGACGGTTGGGTCGTCGTGCCCCAGTATATCGAGTTTTAATAGATTATCGTGAATTGAATGGAAGTCAAAATGAGTCGTTTTCCATTCAGATGTCCGGTCGTCAGCAGGGAACTGAATAGGCGAAAAATCATAAATATCCATGTAATCCGGCACAACAATAATACCGCCAGGGTGCTGTCCAGTTGTCCGCTTTACTCCTGTGCAGCCGGAAGCAAGCCTGTCAATTTCGGCACCCCTGATTTGAAGATTATTATCCTGCTGGTATGCTTTGACATAACCATAAGCTGTTTTGTCTGCCACAGTACCGATTGTTCCTGCACGGTATACATATTCCTCCCCGAATAGCACCTTTGTATAGTTATGTGCCCTCGGCTGGTATTCCCCCGAAAAGTTCAAGTCAATATCGGGAACCTTATCTCCCTTGAAACCAAGGAACGTTTCGAACGGGATATCATGTCCATCTTTTTTATATTTTGCTCCACAGTTCGGGCAGTCTTTATCAGGCAGGTCAAAACCGGAGCCAACTGACCCGTCATTGAAAAACTCGGATGTCTTGCATTCCGGGCAAACGTAATGGGGAGGCAGCGGATTTACTTCAGTTATTTCGGTCATCGTCGCAACAAAAGAGGAGCCGACTGATCCACGGGAACCAACAAGATAGCCATCATCCAGTGATCTTTTTACAAGCTTATGTGAGATCAGATAGATAACCGCGAACCCATGCCCGATAATACTCTTAAGTTCTTTTTCAAGGCGGGCTTCAACGATCTCAGGTAGCGGATCACCATAGATTTTCCTAGCCATTCCGTAACTCATGCTGCGCATTTCTTCATCTGCGCCTTCAATTTTTGGTGTATACAAATCATCTTTAATCGGCTTAATTTCTTCAATCATATCCGCTATTCTGTTCGTATTCTCTACCACAATTTCCTTCGCTTTGTCTTTGCCAAGGAATGAAAAAGCATCAAGCATTTCATTAGTAGTCCTGAAGTGAACATCCGGGAGCTGATGGCGATTCAAAGGATTTGCTCCTCCCTGTGAATTAACAAGGATTTTCCGATAGATTTTATCATTTGGATTCAAGTAGTGTACATTGCCTGTCGCGACAACCGGCAGATCAAGCTTTTCTCCCAGCTTTACAATATTGCCGATAATCTCTTCCAGCGCTTTTTCATCTCTTACAAGTTCAAGCTCCAAAAGGTGTGCATAGACAGCTTTCGGGTGCACTTCAAGATAATCGTAGAATTGCGCTGTATCTTCCACTTCATCTGGAGATTTCTGCATCATGCCTTCAAAAACTTCGCCTTTGTCACATCCCGATCCAACCAGAATTCCTGCACGATGTTTTTGCAGGACTGACCTCGGAATGCGGGGCACTCTGTAAAAATATTCAAGATGCGAGATGGATACGAGTTTAAAGATATTTTTCAAGCCTTCTTCTGTCTGAGCAAGCAGGGTGCAGTGCGCTGGTCTTGCACGCTGATAGGCATTTCCCTGACCCATATTATCATTGAATTGATCATGATATTCGATCCCTTTTTCATCTGCATGCTTAAGCATCTTAAGAAGCAGATAACCTGTGGCTTCCGCGTCATATATAGCACGGTGATGCTGGGTGAGTTCAACGTCGAACTTTTTGGCAAGCGTGTTCAGACGATGATTTTTCATGTCCGGATATAGAAAGCGTGCAAGTTCAAGAGTATCTATTACAGGATTAGACGCTTTGCCTATGCCCATTTTTTTATAGCCTACATTTAGGAAGCCCATGTCGAAGGATGCATTATGAGCTACTAAAACAGCATCTCCTGCCCATTCATGGAACTTCTTCAGTACCTCTTCCACTTCCGGTGCATTCTCCACCAGATCATCGGTGATTCCAGTCAGATTGATCGTTGTTGCCGACAAAGGGTGATGAGGGTTTGCAAAGGATTCAAACCGATCAATGATTTCACCATCATGAATCTTAACCGCGGCAAGCTCAATGATCGTATCATATACAGCTGATAAGCCTGTTGTCTCAACGTCAAATACAACATACGTATCTTCAGTAAGCTTGCGATGCGCATCATTATAGGCAATCGGCACACCATCATCCACAAGGTTCGCTTCAATTCCGTATAAGATCTTTATATCATTCTTTTTCCCGGCACCATAGGCTTCAGGGAATGATTGAGCAACAGCATGATCAGTAATGGCAATAGCTTTGTGTCCCCACTTTTTCGCCTGTGAAACAAGTGCACTGACAGATGAAACTGCATCCATTTGGCTCATCGGTGTATGAAGATGAAGTTCAACCCTTTTTTCTTCAGCAGGTGATGTATCCTGTCTTTGAATAGGTTTAATTTCATTGATATCGTTCCCGATCATTACCAGGTCACGTACAAATGTATCGTTTTGTATGCTGCCTCGGACCTTTAGCCACATACCTTTTTGCACATGCTGAAATAAAGCAGCATCCTCTTTGTCCCGCGAGAACATTTTTACAAGAATGGAGCTGGTATAATCAGTAATTTTGAAAGTTAAGAGTGTCCGGCCGCTGCGGAGTTCTCTCGTTTCAGCAGCAAACACATAGCCTTCAACGGCTACTCTGCGCTCTTCATCAACTATATCAATCAATTTGCGGTAATCTGCATCATCCTTAATGGTAAGACCGATTGTAAGCGGCCCCTGAGGTGCTGAAGGATCTGCTGATTCAGCTTCTGCTTCTTTCTTCTGCATCTCGATTGCTGCCTGGAGACCGCGCTCCTGATCTTCTTTGCGTTTGGCCTCCATGAATTTTTCATATTCTTCATTGGATCCTTCAGAAGATACTTCTGTATCAACTGTTAAGGCCGGAAAGCCAAAAACTTGAAAAACATCTGAAATAGTGCCGGCATACTTTTTCTTGATAGACAATCCTTCCAATTCATTTCGGACCTTAATGATAAGTTTGTTGCCCTGAACAGAAGGAACCTGTTCATTCAGAAGCTTTATGAGCGGGGGCGCCATGCCATCCATTTCTTTGATGCAGTTGTGCCAGTATTCAAGAACAAGCTGTTCAGTAAAATCCTGATTTTTCACAGATATGCTGTAGGAAATTTCTGCAATATGGGAAAATGTCTTTTCCAGCTGATCTGTGAAGCGGCTATATACACTGCAAGGCACAATCTTTGGAAAAGCAAAATAAAAATGCCATTTCCGTGACTGTCTTTCGACTATGACCCTTTCGATCTGGGCATCATGAAAGTGCTGCACAAAGGCATCTTCAGTTAGCTGCATCTGCTGGAGCAAGAGCTGAAATCTAGAAGGTTCGCTCATCTTTCTCTCTCCCATCTAATAAACTTGGTTTCTATGTTTTACACTTTTGTTATAATCCTTGTTTTAATTCAATATTCTGCCCGTTGATTTCATCACGTGGCACTTGTTTCCCGCGGGGAGGAACAGGGCTCCTCGGCTCCGCCTGTGGGGTCTCCCACTCCCTCTCCTGCCGCAGGACTTTGAATAATCATCCTGACTTAGCACCGCACGAAGAAAATGCGAAAGCATTTTCGAGGATCAAGTACCCTCCACTCCAATCAACTCAGCATTAGAAATATTGTTATAATGTTAGAAAACTGAAAATAAATAAGCACCGCCATATTTAGAAATGGACAGACGGACTTAATTATAACATATCGAATCAGATAGTGAATGAAAAAACGGATTCCATTTTGGAACCCGTTTTTTCGTCTAAATCAAAATGAACACTGCCCATATTTTTATATTGCAGACATCATTTCAGCAATTTTATCTGCAAGCTGATCTTTGTGAATTTCCTGCATTTCACCTGTTTTTCTAACTTTCACTTCGACGATGCCTTCAGAAGCTTTTTTGCCCACAGTTATGCGGATTGGCAAACCGATAAGGTCGGAATCTGCAAATTTGACACCGGGACGTTCCTGGCGGTCATCCATTAATACTTCATAGCGATCACGCTTTAGCATTGTATATAATTCCTCAGCAACTGCAGACTGAGTTTCGTCCTTCATGTTAATAGGGATGAGATGCAAGTCGAATGGAGCCAGGGAGCGCGGCCAGATAAAGCCGTTCTCATCGCTGAACTGTTCGGCAACTGCAGCCATAGTACGGGAAACTCCGATGCCATAGCAGCCCATAATCATTGGCTGTGTTCTCCCATTTTCATCTAAAAAAGTCGCTTCCATTGCCTCACTATAGCGGGTGCCCAGCTTAAAGATATGTCCAACTTCAATTCCTTTGGCAAATTGAATCGTTCCTTGTCCATCTGGTGAAGGGTCGCCCTCTTGAATGAAACGGAGATCTGCATATCGGGTTACATAGAAATCACGATCTGGATTAGCATTGACATAATGAATTCCTTCTTCATTTGCGCCACATACACCATTCACAATGGCTTCCACTGCATGATCTGCAATGATCTCAATATCCTTCACTCCAATAGGTCCCAAAGAACCAACAGCACAGCCAAGAATTTGCTTAGTCTCTTCGGCATCAGCTAGCTCAACGGCAGCGGCTTCAAGCAGATTTTTAAGCTTGATGTCATTTACTTCATGGTCACCGCGGACAAGAACAAGAACATATTTTTCATCAGCTTTAAAAAGAAGCGTCTTTATGCACTGCTCTTTAGCCACGTTTAGGAAAGTTGAAACTTCTTCAATTGTTTTTTTGTTTTCTGTTGCTGCCTTTTCCAGTTCCTGAGGCTCCTCATTGCTCTTTGAGTATTGTGCAAGAACCGGAGCCATTTCAATATTGGCAGCGTATTCGGAAGTATCTGAGTATGCGATAGTATCTTCTCCAACTTCTGAAAGAACCATAAACTCATGTGTGTCTTTACCGCCCATTGCACCCGAGTCAGCAATGACAGCTCTGAAATTCAGGCCGCAGCGTCTGAACACATTAGAATAAGCTGTAAAAAGTTTATCATACATTTCATCAAGGCTTTCTTGATTTGAGTGAAAGGAATAGGCATCCTTCATGATAAACTCACGCCCGCGAAGAAGCCCAAAGCGAGGACGCTTCTCATCACGGAACTTTGTCTGAATCTGATAAAGAGCCAATGGTAATTTCTTATATGATTTTACTGCATCACGAACCAGGCTGGTAATCACTTCTTCATGAGTGGCACCCAAAGCGAACTCTCGCTCATGGCGATCCTTCATTCTCATCAGTTCAGGTCCGTATGTATACCAGCGCCCGGATTCCTGCCATAGTTCAGCCTGCTGAAGGGCTGGCATCAGAAGCTCGACAGCCCCTGCATTATCCATTTCTTCTCTGATAATAGCTTCAACCTTTTGCAGAACTTTTTCGCTAAAGGCATATAGCTATAAATTCCGCTTGCGTTCTGGCGGATAAAACCAGCCCTCAGCAATAATTGGTGGCTTCTGGTTTCCGCATCTGCAGGCACTTCTTTTAATGTAGGAATAAGCGTCATGCTCTGTTTCATTTATTTGCACCTCAATTAAAAATATGTAATGAATCTGCTTCCTCAACAAAAGAAGGGTCTCCCGGTCTTCAGAAAAAGCTAATAGCTTCCTAAAGACCAGAGCCCTCATCCTTCTTCTGCATGCAGCTCTGCTAAGTTTTTACAGGAAAAATCTCTGAATATCATTCCAAGTGACCACGAGCATTAATAGCATTAAAAGGGCAAACCCAATAAAGTGGACCATTCCCTCTTTATGGCGGTCAATTGGCTTCCCTCTTACAGCTTCAACAGCAAAGAACATTAATCTTCCGCCATCGAGAGCCGGAATTGGAAGCAGGTTCATAATTCCCAGATTTATGCTTAGGATACCTGCCCATTTCATTAAGTAATAGATACCTGATTTGGCTACTGTATCTGTTGAAACATAGATACCTACCGGGCCTGATAATGCATCAATTGAGAACTGTCCAGTGACAAGCTTGCCTAGCATGACAAAAATCTCTTTAGTCCAGAAATAGGTTTCCTTAGCTCCATAGGTAATGGCCTTTAAAGGTGATTTCTCCATTGGACTATATACTCCAATGATTCCAATCTTTTCGCCTTCAACATCCTGAACCTTCGGAGTAACCGGTATTGTATGTTCCTGGCCGTTTCTTTCCACCAAAAACTCCAATTCTTCACTTGGGTTTTGTCTAATGATTTCTACTACATCTGACCAGCTTGAAATTTCTGCTCCATCGACACTTTGAACCAAATCGCCTTCCTTAAGCCCAGCTTCATAAGCTGCACCATCAGGGGTCAGCTTGCCTAGTGCAGGTTCATTAGTCGGAATACCCTGCAATAAGGCTATTAGTACAAAAACAATAAAAGCCAGAACAAAATTCATCATCGGGCCTGCGAAAATCGCCATTGTTCTCTGGCCCAATGTCTTTGATGCAAATTGACGGTCATACGGGGCAATGAGCGTCTCTGTTCCATCCTCAACCAGCACAGCTGAACGGCTGATTTTAAAAACTTGGATTGACTCTTCCTCTTCACCCTCAACATACCCTTTTATTTCAAGGGCATGCTCAATGTCAGCATCTTCAACTTCAACTATTCTTGCATCTGGATATTTATCCTTATTGTTTAAAATAATTTTGCTTACTTCCTCGTTATCATCAAGGATCAGGCCGATGCGGTAGCCAGGTTTAATTTCCACCATCTCGGGATCTTCACCGGCCATGCGCACAAACCCGCCTATTGGCAATAGACGAATCGTATAAACTGTTTCATCTTTTTTAAAGGAAAACACTTTAGGGCCGAATCCAATAGCGAATTCGCGGCAGAGAATTCCTGCTCTTTTGCAAAAATTAAGTGTCCCAGTTCATGGAAAAATACCAGTGCCCCGAAAATAACAATAAAGGCTATTACTGTACTCAAGTTTTAACCACCTTTTTTTAGAGGTTGTTCAAATGTGCTGGTGAGTGTTAATAAATTTATTGCAGCCATTTGAACGCAAGCTTATAGAAGCGAGTTAACATATTTCCTCGTTTCCAAATCTGTTGCCTGGATCTCATCAAGACTTGGATTTGAGATAATATTATGGCTGGCCAGTGCTCTTTCGATGAAATCTTCTATTTGCAGGAAGGTAATCTTTCCATCTAAGAATGCAGCAACAGCAGCTTCATTTGCAGCATTTAATACAGCTGGCATTGATCCGCCAGCTTTTCCGGCTTCATAGGCAAACTTCAGGCAGCGAAAGCGCTCAAAGTCCATTTCTGCAAAATGGAGCTTGCCAATTTCAGCAAGATTCAGCCGGTTTGCTGTTCGGAGCGGGAGCCTGTCAGGATAAGTTAAAGCATACTGAATCGGTACTCTCATATCCGGGGTGCCAAGCTGTGCGATTACACTGCTGTCATGAAATTCAACCATGGAATGGATAATACTTTCTTTATGAAGAAGGACGTCAATTTTACTGTAATCCATGGAGAAAAGCCAATGTGCTTCAATTACTTCAAGTCCCTTATTCATCATGGTAGCAGAATCGATGGTGATTTTTGCTCCCATTGACCAATTCGGATGATTAAGTGCCTCTTCAACTGTCACATTTTCTAATTCCTTGCGTGAGCGGTCTCTGAAGCTTCCTCCAGAAGCTGTCAAAATGAGCCTTTCAATATTTTTCTCTTTTTCCCCCTGAAGGGATTGAAAAATAGCCGAATGTTCACTGTCTACAGGAAGAAGCATAACACCGTTTCGCTTTGCTGCTTCCATGACCAGATGGCCGGCAGTCACAAGGGTTTCCTTATTTGCGATGGCGATTGTCTTTTTTCCTCAATCGCCTGCAATGTGGAATCAAGTCCTACGCTGCCTAAAACTGCATTAACCAGTATTTCAGATTTTGGATAAACAGCTACTTCTATCAAACCTTCATGTCCATATGTAAATGTTATGCCGGGAAACTCAGCTTTAAGAATATCTGCAGAACTTTTTCTGATAGTGAGACAAGTTCCGGCTGAAAGTCAGAGATAATTTTCCGGGCAAGGTCTATATTTCTGCCTGCAGACATGGCTGCTAGCTTAAATTCTTCTGGGTGTTCCTTAATGATATCAAGGGTCTGTGTCCCAATCGACCCTGTTGCACCCATTAAACTGATATGTTTCATAGTCTCCTCCTAAAAGAAAAGCGGAAGCGCCTTGCCCACCTCCGAATATTGGTTTGACACCATTAGGGGGCAGGCGCTGGAGCTAGACAGTTATCTATTAATCAAATGCGGACTGCTCCCTGGCCACCAGCTTTAGAGCAAGTGAAAAAAGTGCAGCAATGGCAGGACGAATAATAAGCTGTCAAAGCGGTCCAGAATTCCGCCATGGCCAGGCAGAATATTTCCTGAGTCTTTTACATTATAATGACGCTTTAATGCTGATTCCACTAAATCCCCTATTTGCCCGAACACTGACAAGATTGCTGTAATCACTAATAATCCCAGCATGGACTCATCAATATCTGTGAAGATAATAAATAATACCGCAACGGCAAGAGCACAGACCACACCACCAAGTGACCCTTCCACAGTCTTATTCGGGCTGATTTCAGGCCAAAGCTTCTTCTTTCCCATTGCTTTTCCTATAAAGTAGGCACCTGAATCTGTTGCCCAAATAAGAAATAATGCAAAAAAGAGATATGTCAAACCCTGATCTGCGAAGCGGGTCTCAATAAAATAGAAAAACCCAATGCCAACATATAAAGTAGACATAATCGAAAAAGCCACATCATCAAAAGTAAATTTATTTTTTGTTGCAACAGTATACGTTAGGAAAAGAAGCACCCCAAAAAGAGCTACCTCAATTTTTGTATAATTCAAATCATCCAGGATTGACTGAAATTCTTTAGGCAATAGGAAAACCCACAATAATAGTAAAGAAATAATGCCTGGAATCGAGAATAAACTTAAATTTCTCATTTTCAATAGTTCATATAGTGCAATGGATGCCAGCAAGTATGCCAGGATGATTATAGGCATGCCTCCAAAGATAATGACTGGCAGGAGGACTGCACCGAATATAATTGCTGTGATAATACGCTGCTTCATTCAATTTTTCAACACCTTTATTGTACTCCCCCAAAACGCCTTTGGCGGCTTTGGAATACTTCGATTGCTTCGAGCATTTGCTCTTCATTGAAATCCGGCCACAATACATCTGTAAACCAGAATTCCGTATACGCAAGCTGCCAAAGCATAAAATTGCTTAATCTGATTTCACCGCTTGTACGAATCAGCAGATCAGGATCCTGCAGTCCGCCCGTCATGAGGTAGGATGAGAATTTTTCTTCATTCAATTCATTTTCATCCATTATACCACTTTTGCAATCATTTAAGACATGCTTGACGGCTTCGAGTATTTCGGCTCTGCTTCCATAATTAAGTGCAAAGTTCAACACTAGGCCTGTGTTATTTTTTGTCTCTTCCATCGCTTTGGAAACTGCATTTCGGGTATGGGCAGGCAGGTGGTCAAAATAACCAATCATTCTTACTTGCACATTCTCTTCTACCAGCTCTGGCAGGAAAGTTCCCAGAAATTCCTCAGGCAGTTTCATAAGAAAGTCCACTTCCATTTTAGGCCTTTTCCAATTTTCAGTAGAGAATGCATATAGAGTTAAGGTCTTTACTCCAATATCGCTTGCAAATCTGGTAATTTTTCGGACAACTTTCATTCCCTCATGATGGCCGGCAACTCTTGGAAGAGCTCTTTTCTTCGCCCATCTTCCATTTCCATCCATAATGATGGCAACATGCTCAGGGATTTGCAATTCTTTTATTTTTTCAACTCTCTCTCGGAGATCGGAAGAACTGTTTTGGGACTTCCATAACTTCATTTTATCAAACATAAGTCTGCTCCTTTAAAATAGGTTAATCCTCCGATAAAAGATAAGTGAAACTTCAATCAGCAGGGGCTTGATCCCGGATGATTGATAGCTGATATTCATTCATAGTATCTTTTAGAGATTATTCTAATGGTAAATTATGATATTGCCTCTTTCCGCATGATAATATCATACCAAAAATAAAAAAATATATCTCTATAAAAGAGTATGTTACCAGAAACTAAATTCAGGATAGGAATACTGGCTTCTATACATATTCCAGCGAAGTCAGCATGCAAATACACAAACTGATTATGTAGCTCCCAAAGAGTAAAAGAACCCCCTATTGATAGAGGGTTCTCAGTATAGAGTCATTAGACTGCAAGAATTTCTTTTTCTTTTTCTTTTGTTAATTCGTCAATCTTACTGATGTGATCATCAGTAAGTTTTTGAATGTCATCAGAAAAACCGCGAAGATCATCTTCTGTGATATCTCCATTTTTTTCAAGCTTTTTAAGGTCATCATTGGCATCGCGGCGAACATTGCGGATAGCAACTTTTGCGTCTTCCGATTCTTTTTTGACAACCTTCACGAGGTCTTTGCGGCGTTCCTCAGTAAGCTGAGGAATAGCCAGTCTGATAACACTGCCGTCATTAGACGGATTTAAGCCGATATCAGATTTAAGGATGGCTTTTTCAATTTCTCCAAGAATGGATTTGTCATAAGGAGTAATGACTAAAAGGCGCGCTTCTGGAGCAGATACCCCGGCTAGCTGATTTACAGGAGTCGGTGCACCATAGTAATCAACAGTAATGCGATCAAGCAATGAAGCATTTGCTTTACCTGCTCGGATGCTCGCAAGCTCCCTTGTATAAGCTGAAATTGCTTTAGTCATTCTTTCTTTTGCATCTGCAATAACTTGTTTTGGCATTATTTTTTCCCCCTAACGATTGTTCCGATTGTTTCACCCATTACGGCGCGGTTAATATTGCCTTTTTCCATAATTGAGAACACAATTAATGGAATGTTGTTATCCATGCATAAAGATGAAGCTGTAGAATCCATAACAGCCAATCCTTCTTTCAAAACATCAAGATAGGAAAGCTCATCATATTTTTTAGCATTTTTATCAATGCGAGGGTCAGCTGAATAGACGCCATCCACATTGTTTTTCGCCATTAGAATTACTTCTGCTTCAATTTCTGCAGCTCGCAATGCTGCTGTTGTATCAGTAGAGAAGTAAGGATTTCCGGTTCCTGCAGCAAAGATCACAACCCGCTTTTTCTCAAGATGGCGGATGGCTCTTCTGCGGATGTACGGCTCAGCGACCTGCCTCATCTCGATTGAGGTTTGAACTCTCGTCTCCACTCCGAGATTCTCGAGGCTATCCTGCAGCGCCAATGAGTTCATGACAGTAGCAAGCATTCCCATATAGTCGGCATTTGCCCTGTCCATACCCATTTCTTCTCCAATCTTTCCGCGCCAGATGTTTCCTCCGCCGACAACAACGGCAACCTCAACACCTAATGCAGCCAGATCCTTAACCTGTGCAGCAATTGATTTAATCACTGAAGGATTAATTCCAAATCCTTGCTCCCCTGCTAAAGCTTCTCCACTTAATTTCAAGACCACGCGTTTGTATTTAGGGCTGCTCATAAGAACCTCCATATGTAGTATAAAAACTCACCATTGCTTTTTAATTTTATCTCATTCTTGAAAAACAGGGAACACAAAGTGTTCCCTGAATCATAGCTGAATTAATTAATATTAAAAAATTACTTCTTAACTTGGTTCATTACTTCTTCAGCGAAGTTGTCTTCACGCTTTTCAATACCTTCTCCAACTTCGTAGCGAACGAACTCACGGATTTTTCCGCCTTTAGATTCAACGAATTTCCCTACTTTTTGATCAGGGTTTTTAACAAAAGCCTGGTCATTTACGCAAACATCTTCGAAATATTTGCCAAGGCGTCCTTCTACCATCTTAGCAACGATGTTCTCAGGCTTGCCTTCGTTAAGAGCTTGCTGAGTCAATACTTGACGCTCGCGCTCTACTTCGTCCTGTGATACTTCATCACGAGATACATATTTTGGGTTTAGGGCAGCAATATGCATTGCAACATCTTTCGCTGCATCCTCGTCAGTTGTTCCTTCAAGAACTGTTAGCACACCAATGCGTCCGCCCATGTGAAGGTACGCACCGAAAGCATCGCTGTCAGTTTTTGTTTTGATTTCGAAGCGGCGAAGAGAAAGCTTTTCTCCGATTTTAGCAATCGCACTGTTGATGTGAGATTCTAATGTTGCACCGTTAGCCATTGTCTGGCCAGCTGCTTCTTCAACAGAAGCAGGCTTTACAGAAAGCAAATGCTCTGCGATTTCTTTAACAAGAGTTTGGAACCCTTCGTTTTTGGCAACGAAATCTGTTTCAGAGTTTACTTCAAGGATAACAGCTTCGTTTCCGTCTACTTTAACAGAAGTAAGACCTTCTGCAGCAATACGGTCACCTTTCTTAGCAGCTTTAGCGATTCCTTTTTCACGAAGGAAGTCGATTGCTTTTTCCATATCACCTTCAGTTTCCTGAAGTGCTTTTTTGCAGTCCATCATGCCTGCGCCTGTTTTTTCACGAAGTTCTTTAACCATTTGAGCAGTAATTGCCATTATGAGATCCTCCTTAATGAGTTATGTAATAATATCTTTACCATTTATAGCTGTATGGAAAACTAAACTTTGCCTTTTCTTTAAAAAGGTGATAAAGGGTGCTCCCTCTTATCACCTTCTTTTAAATCAAGAAAAAGCACCTTAGAGCAGTTCAGCTCCAGCGCTCCAAGGCGCCTCCGCTTTTCTATTAAGCAGTTGTAACTTCTTCACCTTGTTTAGCTTCAAGGATAGCATCTGCCATTTTGCCTGTTAACAATTTAACAGCGCGGATAGCATCATCGTTTGCAGGAATGACAACATCAATTTCATCCGGATCACAGTTAGTGTCAACGATACCAACGATAGGGATGTTTAATTTATGTGCTTCTGCAACAGCGATGCGCTCTTTGCGTGGGTCAATGATGAATAGAGCATCCGGAAGGCTCTTCATATCTTTGATTCCGCCTAAGAACTTCTCTAAGCGCTCTTGCTCTTTCTTCAATTGAACAACTTCTTTTTTAGGAAGAACTTCGAAAGTTCCGTCTTCAGACATTCTTTCGATATCCTTTAAACGCGCAATACGCTTTTGAATTGTTTCAAAGTTTGTTAAAGTTCCACCCAACCAGCGCTGGTTCACATAGAACATACCAGAACGGATTGCTTCTTCTTTAACAGAATCTTGAGCTTGTTTCTTAGTTCCTACGAAAAGGATTGTGCCGCCGTTACCAGCAAGCTCCTTAACGAAGTTATAAGCTTCTTCTACCTTCTTAACAGTCTTTTGAAGGTCGATGATGTAGATGCCGTTACGCTCAGTGAAGATATATTTCTTCATCTTAGGGTTCCAGCGGCGAGTCTGGTGTCCGAAGTGTACACCAGCTTCAAGCAATTGCTTCATTGAAATTACTGACATTTGTGTTTCCTCCTAATGGTTTTTAGTTCCTCCGCCCATATCATTTTCAGCCGGCAACTGCATTTGAACAGCACCATCCGGCTAAATCCATAAGCGTGTGTATTAACACCATTTGTTAATATAGCATAAGTGTTTTTCACAATCAAGCTATTCTTGCTGATTTTGACGAAATTTAAGCATTAACTCGATTTCTGTCTTCCCTTTTCCTAATTTCTTTGCAATATCTTCCACATTCAGTCCCTGTTTTTTCATCATAAGCACTTGATCTTCCATTGATGAAGGAATCTCTTCTTTAACCCGCTGACTGTTATCTGACTGCATTACAGATTCAGGTACCTTTAAAGATGCTAAACCTTCTGATTCATTCGATTCTTCCTCCGCAGCCCTCAAGTTCTTTTTGTAGGCTTTAGATGCCTGATATACGGATGCTCTGGCTAATCGCAATGATTTCTCAGCAGCTTTAGCTATATTTTCATCACTTTTTCTTTCGGGATTTACCCTGATGCTTTTTTCTTTTACAAATGATTGGTTTTTAGCATTTATCTGCGAAAATTTGTTAATAAAGTCATCGTTTTCTTCCTTCATTTGAATTAGGTAAGAAGATATGACTTCTTCCATTTCAACAAGCATTTTTTCCTGTTTTTTCTCTGTTTCCATTAATTTGTTCTGACGCAGAAACAGCAAAATAATGGCTAATAACGCTACAATATTCAGCAGCAGGCTAATAGCTAATAGAAAAGCTGTCATGATATCCCTCTATCCGCTGTAGTCAATAACCTTCCCTTTGTATGGATGGTTCTGTATGTCATTGCTGTCTTTTTTCTGATTATCTTTCCGTTCATGTCCCCCGGCATCATTTTGGCTTTCGCTGTCATCATTGCCAAGATTGACATTTTGTTTTTGCTCATGTTTGATCACGGTCTTCCGCTGCTTCTCAGCATTTTCCCGTATACTCTCGGCAGCAAACCCGCTTATTGTCTGTCCCCTCTGCTGAAGCTGTTCCTGGATTTTACCTGCGTCAAACGTTCTCGGCAGTGCTATCTGCATTTCTATTGATTTTAAACTCATCCCGGATCACTTCCTTAATAAAGGATCGTTTCTCCCTGTTTCTAAAGGATTACTTCTTATTTCTCCCTTTGAAAAATGGAACTTTGAAGATTTGAACTGTCTGGCGAATCACTTTTGAATATTTTCCAAAATGCATAGAAGTGTTTGGATAGACCTTCCCATAAATAACAATCGAAGCTTTCATTTTTCATCTTTATCTTTTTCCAGTTCGGTAGCTCTTCATTTATTTTGGTCAATTTAACCTGCAAATGAGCTTTGGTTGCCCTTTGTTTGAGAATAATGATTCTATGTTCTTCCGACAGCTTTCCTGTAAGCCTTGCCATTTCTGTCAGTCTTCCATCAATACTATCCAGCTTTTTGATTGCTTCCTGCAGTTTGGCTGATTCGTTTAGGAGAGCTTTATCGGCCTTATCCAAATCGGTGTCCATCCCTGTAAAAAGCTCCGTTTTAGTAAATAGGTGATTGCCCAGCTTTTAATTTTAACAGATATGCATCACTGCCGTTTTCTGCAGGAATTCCTTTTGATAATAGAATGGGGTATTCCACTGAGAAAGGATTTCTGCAGATTCACTGGATTACTTCTTCGCTCATACCAAATGTGATTTTTTCGTCAGCAAGCAGTTTGTACAAATCTTCAGGGTGGACGGCTCTATCAAGTTTAATATCTGACGGCTGAATCAATGCAGCTAAACGTTGAGCATCAACTAAAATTTGAAATTGGCTTTTCATGCTGATTCCTTCCTTTGCAGAAAGAAATGACACTAGATTATATTGCTTTTTCCAGCAGCTGCCTCAGCTTAAAAATTGACTTTGAATGAATTTGAGATATACGGGAGGTAGATAGGCCCATCACTTCGCCAATTTCTGTCAGTGTTAATTCCTCTTTATAAAATAAACTTAGCACCATCTGCTCTTTTTCATTTAATTGTAAGATTTTTTCAGCCATTTCTTCCAAAAGTTCATTCTTTAATACCTTTTCTTCTGGAATAATTGCTTTTTCATCCTTAATGGAGTAGCTGCCATCCTTTTCGTCAGCATCGGGCTGTTCATCAATTGAAAGGATGTTTGCGTAAAAATGTTCATTCATAACAGAATACACTTCATCTTCCTGCATCTCTGCTTCTTCAGCAATTTCATGCACAGTTGCATTGCGCATCAGCCGCTGCTCCAGCTTCTCAATGGCAGCATCTATTTTTTTCGCTTTATCCCTCGTACTTCGCGGAAGCCAATCTTCCTTCCTTAATCCATCCAGAATTGCACCGCGAATGCGAAAAGAAGCATATGTATCAAATTTCAAATCTCTTGCAGGATCAAATTTTTCCAGAGCGTCATATAACCCCATTAGCCCCAGGCTACGAATATCATCTCTTGAAACATTCTTCGGCAGGGTAGCGGATATCCGCTGTACATGATAGCTTACAAGAGGCAAATATTTTTTCACAAGAAAATTCCCCGCTTGAGCATCACGAGAGTCGACCCATTTAGCCCAGTATGTGCTTTCTTCGGTTATCAGGTCTGTCATGGCCATCCTCCTCAAACGTTTCCATTTCTATTAACTATTGTTAGTATATCAAAATGTTTCCTATAAAAATATTAACTTCAGCCTTCACCGCTCGCTTTTAACCCATAAAGAGGGGACGTGTTCTTCGGAGAGGTTATTGGAGAGATTTATAAAAAAGCCGGAAAAAAAAGCTGATTCTCTAAAAACTGCACATAATTAAAAACAGGAACTTAAATAATCATTTGGCCTTTGTTTACAGTCCGAATCATCAATTCACCTGATTGAGGGTTGAATTCGATTGTTCTGCCGCTGTGGCCCCCAACATCTTCACCTAAAATGGCAATTTTCAAGAATGAAAGTTCCTGTTTTACTGCCTCTACGTTCCTGGGACCAATCCTCATTAAATCACTTCCGGAGGAGTACTTAAACATTTGGGCTCCACCGGCAATCTTCGCTTTTAATCCTGAAGGCCTTGCCCCGCCTTTCGCCAGAAGGCTCACTAAGTCCCTGATTGCAGTATCAGCATATTTAGCTGAATTAAAGCTTGCACCTTTGGCAAGAGAGGAGTCAGGCAGCATAATATGTGCAAGTCCGGCAATTTCTGCGCTAAGGTCATAAAGAACCACACCTACACAGGAACCAAGTCCTGATGTCCTGATTAAGCTGGGGGTTTTAACAATATTCATATCTGCGATGCCTACTTTTACAACTTCAAGAAGATTATTCATGATCCGGGACTCCCAAGGCCTTAAAAATGATTTGAAATGATTCAGGATCGGGAAGCAAAAAAAGTGGCCATTTACAGCATCCGTATTTTGAAATTCTTCATTTAAAGCTGTATCAATTACAATCGCGTAATCGCTCAACTGTGAAATTTCCAGCAGCCCCGTGCCAATTATTGCTCCCACCATATCAATGCTCAGCATTGGCACAGAGGGGAAAAGTGATAGTTTGGTAAAATCAGATAAAGAAGATAAATAAGAGCCTGAGAGAATGTTTCCAAGCTCCTGCAGTGCCGATAGGGCAAGCTCATCATATGGCAATTCATCTGCACAGAAAGGTATGTTTCCAGGCAGTTCCCGAATGAAGATTTCAGCCTGTTCAAGAGGCAGTACAAAAAACATGCTGCCTGGGGCGTCTCCGTCTATCCTCAGAAACACCCCGGCCACTACATTGTCTGCCCCTCCAGCCATATCGATCATTTCATCAAAAGAAACAATTTTCACATCCGGCACAGACATATCAATTTTTTTATTGAGAAGCGTTGATAATGCAGTCGCCGCATGCCCAGCTCCAATATTCCCGATTTCTTTAAGAATATCCAATTTCAAGCTGCTGATATTCTTGTCTAGAAAACTCATCCCGCTATCCCTTGTCCATCATGGGCTGTCAACTCTTCAGGATTCAGGACTCTTTCCAAATCTATCAGAATAAATAATCGCTTATCGATTTTCGTTACACCTTTGATAAAATCGGCCTCTTCAGTACCGATTACCTCCGGCGGGGTTCAATAGATTCAAGGTCCACATCAATGACATCATTTGCAGAATCTACAATCAGGCCAACTTCCATATCATCCAATACCGCGATAATTACTCGTGAATGCTCATTATATTCAGCCTCTTCCAGATTAAATCTGCTTCTGAGACTAATAATCGGCGTTACAACCCCCCGTAAATTGATTACTCCTTTTACAAAGCCTGCTGTTCGTGGAACCCGGGTTATATGCTCAACCTTTTCAATTGAACGCACCTGATTCACCGGAATTGCATACTCTTTCTCTTTCAGCTGGAATACAATCAATTTTAAATCTGCGGCTGCCGTTTCACTCATCCTGTTCACTCCTTTATAAACGTCAATCTTAATTATTTAATCAATGCATTGCAGTCCACTATCAGGACGACCTGTCCATCACCTAAAATGGTTGCACCGGAAATGGCAAATACGCTGGTTAAGTAGTTTCCAAGGGATTTTAAAACCACTTCCTGCTGTCCAATAAAGGAATCTACAACAAGCCCTGCCATCTTTTCCCCTTTTCTGACGATGACAACGGAAATGAATTCTTCTTCATGATTCTCAGATGGCACTTCAAAGATTTCCTTCAAAGATAGGAGCGGAACCACTTTTCCTCTGAAATCAATCACCTTTTGATTATGCGCACTTAAGATGTCTTCTTTTCTGATAATAGCTGTTTCAATAATAGACGATAGAGGGATTGCATATTTTTCCTTCTCAATCTCAACGAGCATGACTGAAATAATGGATAAAGTTAATGGCAGCTGTATGGAGAAAATGGAACCCTGCCCCATTTTTGAATCAATTGAAACTGATCCTCCCAATGACTCGATTGTATTCTTTACAACATCAAGCCCCACACCCCGTCCGGAAACATCTGAGATTTTATCCGCAGTCGAGAAGCCAGAAGCAAAAATCAGTTCATAAGCCTGTTTGTCCGTTAGAGCAGAAGCTGTTTGCTCTGTAATGATGCCGTTTTTCAGTGCTTTCTTTATAACCTTATCTTTGTTTATACCTGCACCATCGTCCTCTATTTCAATGAACACATGATTGCCGCTGTGATATGCCTTTAATACGACATTTCCTTCTTCACTCTTTCCGTTTTCTTTGCGGACTTCCGGCGTTTCAACCCCATGGTCCAGTGCATTTCGAATTAAATGAACAAGCGGATCGCCAATTTCATCAATAACAGTCCGGTCTAGTTCGGTTTCTGCCCCGACTATTTCGAGATTGATCTTTTTATTTAAATCTCTTGCCAATTGTCTGACCATTCTTGGGAAACGATTAAATACCGTTTCTATTGGGACCATGCGCATATTCAGAATAATATTCTGAAGGTCTCCTGAGATCCTTGACATATGCTCAACCGTTTCATGCAGTTCCTGATTGTTTAATTCCTTGGATATTTGTTCAAGCCGTCCCCTGTCAATCACCAATTCTTCAAACAAATTCATAAGGATATCCAATCTCTCGATATTTACCCTAATCGTTTTATTGCTAACCTGCTTTACTGTTGGGGCTTTTTTGTCCTCTTTTGGCATATCTGAAGCAGCCTCTGCGGCCACTTCCGCGGCAGGCGGTGCAGCTTCTGCCTCTTTCAAAGCTTCCTGAGTGCTGTAGTTCTCCATAGATAGCCGCAGCACTTCAATTCTTTCCACTTCCGATACCTTCAAAAGTTTTTGACGGATATCTTCAGGCGTTTCTTTGGTAACAATTGTTACAGAAAATTCCTGATCAAATTGCTCTTCTTCAAGCTGCTCAACTGAAGGTGTGGCTTTGATCACTTCCCCGCTCTTCTCAAGTACTTCAAAAACCATAAATACTCTGGCGGCTTTCAGCAGACAATCTGCCCGCAATGCTATTGATATTTCATAGGATTCAAAGCCCTGCTCCTTGGATTGCTGAATAACTGTCCATTCAAAATCATCATATGTACTCTTGATCATTCCTTGCGGTTCTGCAATTGCTGCTGCCGTTTCGGCTCTTGCTGCAGACTGCACCGGACTTTCCCCTTTTTCGATCAGCATTAATTTTTCTACAGCTTCGGAAACATCCCTTTTGCCGTCACCGCCTTCTGCAATTGACTGGACCATTGCTTCAAGATCATCAACAGCCAGAAAAACGACATCCAGAATTTCAGCATTCACTTTTATTTTCTGATTTCTGATTGCATCAAGCACATTTTCCATTTGATGGGTTAGATTTGCGAGATCTTCATACCCCATAGTGGCTGACATGCCTTTTAGCGTATGCGCTGATCTGAAGATCTCATTAACTATTTTGATATCCTCAGGATTTTTCTCTAATTCCAGAAGCTGCTCATTGCACGCCTGCAAATGCTCCTTGCTTTCTTCAATAAATACCTCTAAATATTGATTCATCTCCATGTGCCTGCACCCCTCGGCTTTAAACAAATTTCAATATGGATTCTGCTATATGTTCAATATTCTGCACATCATCTGCCAGACCGGATTCAATCACTGCTCTTGGCATTCCAAATACTATCGATGTTTCTTTTGATTCAGCAATAGCCTTTACTTCACCGTTTTTCTTCATTTCCATCAGGCCATTTTTTCCATCTGCACCCATTCCTGTCATGATGACAGCAATTTTTTGAATCCCTTTGATTTCACCTAAGGACTCAAACATCACATCAACTGAAGGCCTGTGTCCGTTCCTTGGCGGTGAATCATCCAGATGGATAACAAGATCCTTGCCTAATCTTGCAGCTGTCAGATGAAAGCCTCCTGGAGCTATATATGCCGTGCCGTTCTGAAGAATATCACCATCCTCGGCTTCCTTTACCGATAAATCTGATAAACCATTAAGTCTGCTGGCCAGCGATTTCGTAAATCCGGCAGGCATATGCTGAACAATGAGTACCGGCGCATTCAGATTTCCAGGGAGGTCACACAGCACTTTTTGAAGAGCCCGCGGTCCGCCTGTGGAAGTACCTATGCAAATTAACTTTCTGAGATTTGAACTCGATACGGAAGAAGAACGGCCGATCTGCATAAATTGACATGGTTCTATTTTACTAAATTTTTGCTGTAATACAGCAGTTTTTTTCCTTTAGCCGGAAATTTAACCAGCCCTTTCATATTTGCATTGCTCGCCTGCACTATTTTTTCTGTTAATTCAGTTTTTATTTTATGCAGGTCCAGTGAAATGGGACCTGATGGCTTGGCAATAAAATCTACTGCACCATATTCCATAGCTGTGAAGGTGTTTTCAGCACCTTCCTTCGTGGTGCTTGAAAGCATCACTACAGGGACCGGCATGGTCTTCATAATAATTTTTAGAGCTTCCAGGCCATTTAGAACCGGCATTTCAACATCCATGGTTACTACATCAGGATTTAATTCTTTTATCTTCCTTAGTCCCTCTTCCCCATTTCTGGCTGTCCCGACAACTTGAATTCTGTCATCTTCAGAAAGGAAATCCCCAATCAGTTTTCTCATAAAGGCTGAATCATCTACTACAAGCACTTTGACTGTCTTCATGCTGGTTCACCCCCTATTAAAAAGAAATTCTTTCAGTTTTGATATAAATTGGACAGAATGGTGTTCACCAGTATGTCCGATAGGCCTGCCGCCAACTTTCTCAGTCATATTCCGAATTGCTTTTGAAGCAGCTGAATTCCCTTGATGCAAAATGAAAGGGATTTGCCGTTTAACAGCCTGCTGTACGCTGCGATCATCCGGAATGATTCCTAAGAGGTCAGCCTTTCTCCCTAAAAATCTTGATAAGACAGCTGAAATCCTCTTATACGTTTCCTTCCCTTCTCTCTCTCCTTCAGATCGATTAATGACCAAATGAAATGGGATTGTCCCATCCAAAAGATGTATATGTTTCATTACAGAGTATGCATCAGTGATAGACGTTGGTTCAGGTGTCGTAATAACTGCAATTTCCTGGACCGAGAGTATGAACTTAGCCGATTCCTCTGTAATGCCTGCACCCATATCAAAGATGATATAATCATAGTTTTGGATGAGATCAGCAAGTTCGTCTGTGAATCTTGAAATTTGCCCAGCATCCAGTTTCACAAAATGCGAAAGGCCAGTCCCTCCGCCAATATAGTCAAGTCCAAAAGGACCCTCAGAAATAATATTTTTCAATGGGATATTCTTTTCTAAAAAGTCAGCAATCGAATATTTAGCCGACCTTCCCATTAGAATTTCAAGATTCCCCATACCAATATCCAAATCGAATAACAATACCCTGTGGCCAGTTCTGCATAGGGAAATGGAAAAATTTAATGAGAAATTGGATTTGCCTACTCCCCTTTTCCGCTTACAACTGCTATTGTTTTAACTTGATGATTTCGGCTGTCTTCTTCTTTCAGCCTGGTTCTTAGCCTTTCTGCCTGATCGTTCATTTCTTATTCCCCATTAGTTGTTTTACAATAGCCTCTGGCCCTGCCATCAGAATATCATCAGGAACATCCTGTCCATTTGTAATATACGCGGCACCTTTTTTATATTTATGAATTATGTTGTACATGGAACCATAAGTTGACGTTTCATCTGCCTTTGTAAAGATAAGCTTATCAATGTCTATAATTGAAAATTGATTATAGATCTCTTCCATATCCTTTTGTTTCGAGGTTAGTGAAAGCACTAAAAAGGTTTCCATTTCATTTTCAAAATCAATGACATTCTTTAAATCTTCTACATACTGTTTGTTTCTGAAATTCCGCCCTGCTGTATCAATTAAAACCACGTCAAATTCTTTCAGTTTATCGGCAGCCTGTCTGAAATCTTCTATTGTATAGCAAACTTCCAAAGGCATGTTCAGGATACTTGCATAGGTTTTTAATTGATCGATCGCTGCTATCCTGTAAGTGTCGGCTGTGATAAATGCAGCCTTTTTTCTATGTTTAATAACACACTCTGCTGCCATTTTCGCCAATGTAGTGGTTTTTCCAACTCCTGTTGGGCCTGCTACATTGATATATTTTTTGCTGAAAGAAATCCCTTCGAATGGAATATCCTCTATTTGCTTTATAAGTTCTTCGTGCAGCCAGGCCTCTATTTCAGAATCCTTAGCATTCGCACCGCGCAGGTACCATTTTTCCAGCAATGCTTGAAGAACATGATCCTGAACGGACTTATCAATTTCCTGTTCATCAAGAATGAACTGGGCTTTTCTTATCGCTTCGGGATGAACAGGAATTGCCTGGTTTGAACTGGCCAAAGAGGACATCATCTGTTTCAGGCTGCTTATCTCCCTAATCAGCTCATCTGAAGTTTTCAAGCTGGAAAATTGAGCATCTTCTGTATTCCCCTTGTAATCGTCTGAATGATCTTGGACAGCTGCCGGCTTTACCGAAGGCTTTTGTTCTGATTCCTGATTTGCATCCAGCGCGGCCATTACTTCAATATTCCTTTTTTAAAAAAGCCCAGAACTCCGCCGGTATATACTACTCTTGAATTTAGAATTACAGCATCCTTGCCTAGCTCCGTCCGGATTTGTTT
This sequence comes from Cytobacillus pseudoceanisediminis, assembly GCF_023516215.1. Lineage (NCBI taxonomy): Bacteria > Bacillati > Bacillota > Bacilli > Caryophanales > Bacillaceae > Cytobacillus > Cytobacillus pseudoceanisediminis. The sequence goes on from NZ_CP097349.1 coordinate 2,212,592, forward strand.
CATCGCATCAGGCATCGATGCTGCCATAAACTTTTTTACCTTCAATCAATATTCACCACCCCGACACTCTGAACTTCCGCATTTGCTTCCAGTTCGTTATAGGAAAGAATCGGTATTTGCGGAAAATACCTTTCTGTTAATTGCCTGACGTACATTCTGACTGCTGGAGAACAAAGGACAATTGGCGTCTGCTCCATCAGTGAAAGCTGTTCCACCTGCGAAGCAATGGATTCCAGGATATTCTGCGATACTGTTGGGTCCATGGATAAATAATTGCCATGCTCTGTCTGCTGAACACCTTCTGCAACCAATTTCTCGACTTTCCCTGATAGGGTTACGACTTTTATGGAGTCACCCTGCTGTGAAAACTGGTTAGTAATTTGTCTGGCCAAAGCCTGACGGGCATACTCGGTAAGCAGGTCTGTATCACTTGTAGATTTTGCGAAATCAGCAAGTGTTTCAAAAATAACCGGCAAATTCCGGATTGAAACGTTTTCCCTTAATAATTTCGCAAGCACCTTTTGAACTTCCCCCACTGACAATGGGTTTGGGGTCACCTCTTCAACAAGGATTGGATAGCTTTCCTTGACATGGTCAATCAGCTGTTTTGTTTCCTGGCGGCCTAATAGCTCATGGGCATTGCTTTTTATTACTTCTGTAATATGAGTAGAAACAACAGATGGAGGGTCAACGACTGTATAGCCAAATATTTCTGCCTGCTCTTTCATTTCTTCTGTTATCCATTTTGCCGGCAGACCAAATGATGGCTCAATCGTATCAATACCTTCTATGCTATCATCTTCAATACCAGGACTCATGGCTAAATAATGATCGAGCAGAAGCTCGCCGCGTGCCATTTCATTTCCTTTTATCTTCAGCCTATATTCATTCGGCTGCAGCTGAATATTGTCACGTATCCTTACCACAGGTATGACAAGTCCCAATTCGATCGCCAGCTGTCTCCTGATCATAACAATCCTGTCCAGAAGGTCACCGCCCTGATTCGTATCGGCAAGAGGAATCAGCCCATAGCCAAACTCGAATTCAATTGGATCTACATTTAAAAGATTAACCACACTCTCAGGACTTTTCATTTCATCGGTTTCAATTTCTTCTTCCATCTCCAGCAATTGTTCCTTATCAGGCTGGGGAGTCTTTGCAATCGTGTAACCTCCGAAAATCATTAAGCCGCCAATCGGCAAAGTTAGCACTAGCCCTATTGGTGTCAGTAAACCTAAAAGAATAATAGTACCGCCAGTAACATATAACATTTTCGGATAAGCAAACAGCTGGGAAGTAATATCTTTACCAATATTTCCATCAGATGCTGCCCTTGTAACCACAATACCTGTTGCAGTGGAAATTAACAGTGCCGGGATTTGGCTGACAATTCCGTCACCAACCGTAAGCGTCGAATATTTCATGGCTGCCTCTCCAAACGGAAGCCCAAGCTGCATCATCCCGATGACCACTCCGAACAGAAGGTTTATTAGAGTTATGATGATCCCAGCAATGGCGTCACCTTTAACAAATTTGCTCGCACCATCCATTGAACCGTAAAAATCAGATTCACGGCTGATTTTTTCGCGGCGTTCCCGGGCTTCATGCTCTGAGATCATACCTGCATTCAAGTCTGCATCGATACTCATTTGTTTACCCGGCATCGCATCAAGTGTAAAACGCGCAGCTACTTCGGAGACCCTCTCAGATCCCTTCGTAATAACGATAAACTGGATAATGATGAGTATTAAGAAAACTACAAGACCAACAATGACGTTTCCTCCGGTTACGAAAGAGCCAAAAGTTTCAACAACTTTACCGGCTTCCCCTTCTGATAGAATGGATCTGGTCGTAGAAACATTTAACCCCAGCCTGAATAATGTCATTAACAATATTAACGAAGGAAAAATGGAAAATTCGAGCGCTTCCTTCATATTCATGGCTGTCAGCAAAACCATAAGTGCAAGCGCAATATTAATGATGATCAGTACACTTAAAAGCCATGGCGGAAAAGGTATAATAAGCATGGCTACTATTAAAATTACACTCATCAATACTGATAAGTCTCTTACTTGCATCGAAACTCTCTCCTTACAAGAAAAGCGCAAGCGCCTTGCTCACCCCCGACACCTCGAGGGGCTAGGCGCTGGAGCTAGACAGTTATCGCAGTTCAAAGATCAATACTTTCTTATTTTACAAAAAGCGGAAACGCCTTGGCAGCCATTCAACAGCTTCCTAAGACCAGCTATTTCTAATAAATATTTATCTGGTTAAATTTTGTTTTTGGTTCTGTACACATAAGCTAAAATCTCTGCAACAGCTTTAAAAAATTCTTCAGGGATGGCCTGGCCAATTTCCGCCTGGCTGTATAGAGCCCTTGCAAGCGGCCTGTTTTCAACAGCAATCACATCATGTTCCTTTGCGATTAATTTAATCTTTTGGGCAACAAAGTCAACACCTTTTGCCACTACGATGGGGGCATCACTCTTGGTTTCATCATAGCTCAGAGCTATCGCGAAATGAGTTGGATTGGTGATGACCACATCCGCTTTAGGAACTTCCTGCATCATCCTTCTCATCGCCATTTCCCTCTGCCTCTGCTTCATCTTGGATTTTATTAATGGATCCCCTTCAATATTTTTGTACTCATCTTTAATATCCTGTTTTGACATTCGGATGTTCTTTTCAAAATCATATTTTTGATATAGATAATCCAGGACGGATAAAAACAGGAGTGCCGCTGAAGCAATTAAACCCATTTGAACGGTCAGGCTGGCAAGTGTGGCCATCGCTGTTCCAACCGATTTTTGAGAAAGAATTAATATTTCATCTATCCTTAACCATAAAACAGCAAACGCAGCGACACCTACGAAAGCAATTTTGAGCATCGACTTCAGCAGCTCCACAATCGCTCTCATGGAAAAAATCCGCTTGAATCCTTTTATTGGATCCATTTTCTCCAATTTAGGCTGTATAGCTTCTGTTGAAAAAAGAGTGCCCACCTGCATAAAGTTTGCAGTAATCCCCGCCAGCATAGCAACCAGCATAATTGGACCTAAAAAAAGAACCAATTCTTTTAAGACATCGAGAAAGATTACCTGTATATTCGCCTCTGTCAGCGGCATCAACATATAATCATTAAATGAGTGCGTAAAAATATATAAGATGATATTCTTCAAATACGATCCCGCAAACAGCAGAAACAGAAACACTGCAAGAAGGACGATGGCTGTATTAACATCCTGGCTTTTTGCTACTTGTCCTTTTTTCTGGAATCCTGCCTCTTTTTCGGTGTGGCTTTTTCTGTTTTTTCTCCGGAAAAAAGCTGAAGATCTAAAGAGAGCAATAACTTCATTCTATGACCCCCATAAGTTCCATGAGCCCTCTCATTGTCTGCAGCATCGTTTCAAACGCAAGGGAAACAGCATACATTAATACGCTCATAACAATGACTAGAACAATAAAACTAACGCCAATTTTCAAAGGAAGGCCGACGACAAAGACATTTAGCTGCGGAACTGTCCTGGCAACAATCCCTAATGCGACATCTACAAGAAATAGACTGCCGACAACAGGAATGGACATCTGAAAGGCAATAACGAACATTGTATTCAGGGCTTTTATGACATATTCAGCCATATCCTCATCTCCAAAAGAAATCCATGCCTGATCCAGAGGAATAAAATCGTAGCTGTAGAACACTCCATCAAGCATTAAATGATGCCCATTGACAGTTAATAGAAAAAAGAGCGCTATCGTATACAAATACTGTCCCATTAATGGACTTTGTGCGCCTGTTTGAGGATCAATCACATTTGCAATGGCAAAACCCATCTGGAAATCAATGAATCCCCCGCAATTTGAATCGCAGAAAGAATCAAATACGCTATAAATCCGACCATCAGCCCTACTAATGCTTCTTTAATTATTAAAAGAAAATATGTGCCGTCAATTTCTAGCATTGGCACATCCATTCCCAGGAACATTATCCATGCCAGAAAGAAGCCAAGGCCAATTTTATGTGCGGCCGGGATGGATCTGTATGAAAAAAGGGGCATCATTAAAAAGAAAGATGTCACCCTTACAAAAATAAGTAAAAAGGCAGGAAAAGAAGGCAGAAAATCTAACATGTCATCAGCCAACAAACCTGGTCAAATTAGAAAATATTTCATTTGCATAAGAGAGCATATGACTAAGCATCCATGGCCCAAAGAAAACAACACCTACAAGGACCGCTACAATCTTAGGAATAAATGCCAGAGTTTGTTCCTGAATTTGTGTTGTTGCCTGAAAGATACTGACAACCAAGCCTACTACTAGAGCCAGAATTAGCAAGGGACCGCAAATCATAAGTACGGTGATAATCCCTCTTTCTGCAATGGATATAACTGTTTCTGGAGTCATTCTGAATGTTCACCTGCTTAAAAGCTTTGTAAAAGGGATTTAACTACTAAATACCAGCCGTCTACAAGTACAAATAATAATATTTTAAACGGCAAAGAAATCATAACCGGAGGAAGCATCATCATCCCCATGGACATTAATACACTGGCTACAACCATGTCGATAACGAGAAATGGAATAAAAATCATAAAGCCAATTTGGAAAGCTGTTTTGATCTCACTTATGGCAAATGCCGGAACAAGACTTGTAAGCGGAATATCTTCAATGGAAGATGGCGCTTCCGCTCCGGAATATTGAAGAAATAAAGCCAAATCTTTCTGTCTTGTGTGGGCACTCATAAACTCTTTAAAAGGGATTGAAGCTTTTTCATAAGCTTCTTCCAGATTAATTTCTTCATTAAATAAAGGTGTTAAAGCCTGTTCGTTCACTTCTTGCATCGTCGGTGCCATTATAAAAAATGTCAGGAACAAGGACAAGCCGATTAAAACTTGATTCGGCGGCATTTGCTGAGTAGCCAGCGCCGTTCTGACAAAGGAAAGAACGATGATAATCCTTGTGAAGCACGTCATTAAAATTAGAATACTGGGCGCGAGAGAAAGTACCGTCAGCAATAAAAAAAGCTTCACAGATGTAGATACATTTTCAGGAGAACTGCTATTAAAAAACTCCATGAATTCATTCATCTTTCTTCTGGCCCTTTCTTTCTAACTCATCAAACAGTTTCTTTCTGCCCTTTTTGATATCGTCCAGCTGCATCCCGAGCAGCGAGCTGAAGTTTGGGCTGCTTTGCTTGCTTCCTTCTGTTTGCTGTGTTCTTTTCATCACCTTTGTCACAATATCGCTTGGACGGATAAGCTGTTCCAGTTTGTCATTATGCTCTTTGATGATTTGACTGTATTCTTCCGAATCGTCTATTTCTTTTAACAGCTGAATATTTTCTCCTACCCCTACTACAAAAATGCGATTCCCCACTTTTATCAGCTGAACTGATCTGTTCGCACCCAAAGCTGTACCCCCGAGGTTTTCAACTAACTGCGACCTGTTATATACCTTACTTTTTTGTTAATGAACTTTAGAAGAGCGTACAAAAGTCCGATAGTAAAGCCTGTTGCTAAAATCATCTTTATAAAGTCCCAAAAAGTAAGACCAATTTTGCCGCTTTTATCCTGCTGAATCTGCCCTTCGTCTGTCTTTAAATCTTTTGATTCCTTTGTTTCCTGCTTCTCGCATTCCTTAGGATTTTCCATACATTCTTTAACACTATTATTCAATTGCTCTGCCTGGGCCAGCGGCTGCAAGCCCAGCAGAACAATTGAAAACAACAGCAGCAAAGAAATCACTTTCTTTACATTCAACACCATTTTGCACCCTCTAAAAAGAATAATCACTAGCCCAAAGTTTTGCCGATTGCCTCAAGCACTCTATCAGCCTGGAAAGGTTTTACGATAAAATCCTTGGCGCCAGCCTGAATGGCATCTATGACCATTGCCTGCTGGCCCATAGCAGAACACATAATGACTTTTGCACTCGGGTTTAATTTTTTGATTTCTTTTAGAGCTGTAATTCCATCCATTTCCGGCATGGTAATATCCATTGTGACAAGATCAGGCTGAGTTTCCTTATATTTTTCAACTGCTTGTGCACCGTCAGCAGCTTCACCCACTATCTCATAGCCATTCTTGGATAAAATATCTTTTATCATCATTCGCATAAAAGCTGCATCATCAACTATTAAAATTTTATGTGCCATTTTAATAACCCCCGCTTATCATCTTAGTTTTTTTATTCGGTCGCTCTGGCTGATAATATCTGTAACCCTCACACCAAAGTTTTCATCAATGACAACCACTTCACCCTGGGCGATTAATCGATTATTCACCAGAATGTCAACAGGTTCACCTGCCAGTTTATCCAGTTCAATAATCGATCCTGAAGACAGTTCAAGAATTTCCTTAACGGAACGTTTGGTCCTTCCAAGTTCGACCGTTACCTGAAGCGGTATATCCAAAAGCATATCTAAATTCTTTGTTTCATGATCCTGCATGTGGTATGGTTCAAAGCTCGAAAAGGCTGCCGGCTGCACATTCGGCTGTACTCCATTTGCATAAGAGCCTCCGAAATGCTGTGGACCGGATTGCTGAGCCTGGTTTTGAGCCGGTATATAGTTTTGAGGGCTTGATGCCTGATTCATAACCGGCTGTGAATATGCCGGCTGCTCTCCGGAAAAACCTGTTTGAGTGTAAGACTTGTCTAATCCGCCTGTTTGTACTTCAGGTTTCTTATCAAACGGAAGCTGGCTTTCCTGATAATCGGGCTGTCCTTGCGCTGCTTGATTCTCTCCTGAAACAGCGCTATCTGCCGGAAGATCCTGACCCGGATTCAATAATTCATTTACTAGGCTTTTGCCAAATTCCAGAGGAAGCAGCTGCATAATATTCGAGTCGATCAGACTTCCTATTTTTAGTCGGAATGAAATCCTTATAAGCATGTCATCAGCAGGAACCCGATCAGCCCCTTCTCCCTGCGGCAAATCAAGTATATCAATTGCCGGCGGTGAAATATCAACCTTTTTCCAAAGATGGTTGACATCGAAGTTGCTGCAGAACCCATCATCTGGTTCATTGCCTCCTGAACCGCGCTTAACTGAATTTCACCCATTAGTTCAGCCGGGTTGGTTCCATCTCCCCAAGCATCAAGTCAGCAATGATGGCTGCATCCGATTGCTGAATTACAAGCAGGTTGCTTCCGAAGAAACCTTCCGTATAATTCACTTGAATTGCTACATAAGGATGCGGGAATTCCTCAGCTAATTTCTGACGCAAAACAACTGAAACAGCTGGAGTTGTGATATCAACTTTCTGATTCAATAATGTAGACAATGCTGTTGCAGAGCTCCCAAATGAGATATTGCCGATTTCCCCTAACGCATCCTGCTCCATATGGGACAGATAATCTTCAGTTTGAAAAAATGCCTCATTATAACTTTCTGTTTCATCGCTGTCGTCAGCTGCTCCCCTTAATAGAGCATCAATTTCATCTTGCGAAAGCATATCATCACTCATCATCCTCATCTCCCCCTTTCACAGTGTCTAAAATTTGCACGGCCATTTTTTTATTCATTTTCCCAGGCTGTCCGATGAATTTAGGAATATTACCGACTTTTATTATGAGCGCCTGGTCAATTCCCTGATTTAACTCAATGACATCACCAATATCAAGAGATAAGAAATCCTGAATGGCTATGTCAGAACTGCCGAGTTCACATATGACTGGAACTTCCGCCTTATGAATATTTCGTTCTAGCCGGGCAATGACCTCCGGCTCCCTTTCCTTTTTGTCCGTCTGCATCCAATAATGTACAGACAGCTTTGGAATAATGGGCTCGAGAACGACGTGAGGTATACATATATTAATCATCCCGCTTGTTTCCCCGATAGTCGTGTTTAATGAAATAACGACGACTGTTTCATTTGGAGAGACCATTTGCAGAAATTGCGGATTCACCTCAAAATCAGCCAAAAGCGGATCAATATCCGCGATTGTGCTCCAGGCTTCCCTTAGGTTTTCAAATGCCCTTTCAAATGTAGCAGACATGATTTTTGTTTCAATTTCTGTTAAATTGTCAACCTTATTTATGCTTGTCCCCCTGCCGCCCATCAGTCTGTCCATCATGGCATAGGCGACATTTGGATTCACTTCCATAAGAATTCTTCCATCCAGAGGCGGCACTTCAATTACATTAAGTATTGTCATTTTCGGGATGGACCGGATAAATTCCTCATATGGTATCTGATCCGCAGAAGCAACCGATATCTGCACATAGGTCCTCAGCTGGGCAGAAAAAAGGTGGTTAAGAGCCTGGCAAAATTCTCATGTATTCTTGTTAAGCTGCGAATCTGATCTTTAGAGAATCTTAATGCTCTCTTAAAATCATAAACTTTTACTTTTTCTCTGTTTGTTCTTTTTTCAGCTCATCTGCATCCATTTCTCCTGTAGAGAGAGCGGAAAGCAGTGCATCAATCTCGCTTTGCGATAAAACCTCACCTGACATGAATCCTCACCTCCATCTATTGCAGTTAGTTATTTGGTTATCACTGGAGGAGAGATTCAGTAATGTACACCTGAACGATCTTTCCTTCTTGCATTAAACCGTTAATCTTGGTTTTCAAATCTTCCTGCAGCTTGATTTGGCCTTCTTTTCCCTGTATATCCTCTGCTTTCATTTCAGACAATTCCTGAATGATGAGGTTTTTCACCTGAAAATCTCTTTTCTGCAATTCCTCTTTAGCTTTTTTGTTTTCAGTCTGGATTTTAAAGGAAATCCTTATATAATCATCACTCGCTAAATTGGCTGTAATTTGCGGGATATCAACAGAGGCTTCCAGTACATCATCAATGGTCGGCTCTTTTGTTTCATCCTCACCCGAAAATTTCATCACAATCACCAGAGCAATAGCTCCTACAAGTGTGATCGCTACAAGCATCATCAACATTATCATTAACAGCTTATTGTTCTTCATTTTCATTTCCCTCCGCCAGCTGCTGCCCCAGAAGATTAACAGATTGATAGAATCCTAGTATCGATTGCATGACTTGATCTTCAGATTCCTTTACAACATACTTCTTTCCATTTGTGAGCGTTATCGTCGTATCTGGAAAAGATTCCACTGTTTCTATGTACAAAGCATTTAATATAAAAGTTTTGCCGTTCAGACGAGATACTTTAATCAATGTTTATTCTCAGGGCTAAAGATTCTTTGCCTTCAGCCCTGACCCTCCTTTAGATTATCGTTTTAAATTAACAAGCTCCTGCAGAATTTCATCTGATGTTGTAATAATGCGAGTATTTGCCTGGAACCCGCGCTGAGCTGTAATCATTTCAGTGAATTCTTCTGAAAGGTCTACGTTGGACATTTCCAGGGTTCCGGAAACGAGTATTCCTGCACCGTCTTCTCCTGGGGTTAATGGGACTGCATCACCTGAGTTTACAGTGTCCTTATATAGATTGTCTCCAATTTTTTCAAGACCGCCATTATTATTAAAGCGTGCTATTCCAATTGGTCCGGCAGCCTGCAATGTATCGTTACCATCTATTAAGAAGTTTATAGTTCCGTCATTCGATATACTTAAGCTTTTAATTACGGTAGCATCCCCTCCATTTAATTGGATAGCTGCCCCATCAGCTCCTTTTATTTTATCTCCTGATGCCGTAACAAGGTTTGCATCATCATCAAGATACAAATTTCCAGCGCGGGTATAATAGGTGTTATTCCCTCGCTGAACCATCAAGTAGCCATCACCTTGAATCCCTATATCCAATACACGGCCAGTGGTTTGCAGGCTCCCCTGTGTATCAATTGTATCTATAGATGATAATTGCGAACCAAGACCTACCTGCTTAGGATTGATACCGCCCGAATTTTCTCCGCTTCCTGTTGCACCTGAAATAGTCTGACTCACCATATCTTTAAAATTCACGCGACCTTTTTTATATCCAAATGTATTAACATTCGCAATATTATTCCCAATAACATCCAGCTTCGTCTGAAAGTTTTTCATCCCGCTTATACCTGAATACATTGAACGTAGCATTAATTTTTGCTCCTCTCTTTAATGCTGCTTCTGTCAGTCGGCAGCATAGGCTTCCTTAAAAGGTCCAGCCCTTATTTTTATTGATCCAGAATTATGGTTCCGTCAATATTAGTGAATATTTGTGTTCGAGTTTCCTTACGATCCATCGCAGTGATTACTTTATTATTCTTAGCACTGACTACAAGTGCTGCGTTATCGAGCAATACCAAGGATTCTTTAACACCCATTGCCTTGGCTTCCTTTACCTTTTCTTCAATTTGCTTCCACCGCTCTGCACTTATATGTATACCTCTCTGTTCAAGTCTCTGCTTTGCATGTTTGCTGACAATTAAATCGCCCTCAGTCTGCAAGGCTGTTTGGAGGTGGTCAGAGAATTTATTATGTGATTGCTTAGAAGTTTGAACAGCATTCCCCTTTGGTGTAATTACCGGCTGGGTGTGGATCGGACGAAAAATAAGTTTATCCACCCACTCACTTCCTTTTATTCATTTAGTTGAGAAATATTTGCAGGTTCAAGCTTTGTTCCATCATCCAAAATAAATACTGCTGTATTATTCTTATACTGGATAGAAACTACTCTTCCAGTTCCCTCTTCAATAATTGGCTCCTCGTTTGGTTCACTTGATTCAGTCAATTTATGCCAGGTGACATTTTTGCCTAAAAAGTTATTGTAAGTCATTAGCTGGTTCTGTTCCTGAAAAGCCACTAACTTCTCCATCGTCTTATTCATATTAGTCATCTGCTCCAATGATGAAAAGGTTGCCATCTGTGCAATAAAGTCCTTGTCATGCATAGGGTTCATTGGATCCTGGTTTTGCAGCTGTGTCATTAGAATTTTTAGAAAATCATCTTTGCCTAATATATCTGAGCCCGTTTTTCGGGGTTGGCTTTGGTAGTTTGATAGCATTAGGGAAGAATCTATTGTGTTTGCCAATTACTATCACTCCTATGCTTCTGTATTAAGAAGTGCTTCTTCAAAAGAGCTGTTAAATTCGCTCTCAGGCTGCAGATCATTCTCATCCTTGTTCTGCTGCTGCCTCTGTTCCTGCTGCTGGGGGTCCCTGTTAAAGGAGCGATCCTGCTGCGTCATTTGCTGAGAGATTTCAATTCTCTCAATCTGAATGTTTTGTGAACTGAAGGCCTGCTTTAGACCATTAATATGTGAATCAAGAATTTCTTTGGCGGAGCCAGTTGATGTAAGTATCCTGGCAATCATTGCAGAGTCCTTTTGAATAAGCTCTATGCGCAGCGCTCCAAGATGTTCAGGATTCAGCTTGATAAATAACTTTTGTGTTCCTCCCGTTTTGAGAAAGCTGCTCTTGGATAATATGTTTTCAAATTGCTGCATAAGCTGATCTGGACTTACTGTCCTTCCCTGCGGATTCAGCAGAGCCATCTGTTCCGGTTTTGAAAATGATTGGACCTGAACGAATCCCTGCAAAGCAGTTTCCGGTCTGTTAATGATTTTATAGGCTCCCTTACCCAAATTTTCATTAGCAGAGCTATTTTGTTGTTTTGCAGTGTTTAATTCGTTTGCAAGCGGGGTAAAAACCTTTTGTATCATACTGCCTTTATCAACAGAAGTACTGTTTATTAACCCATCAATTTTTACTTGGACATGATTTAGAAATTCCTTCAGATTGATTTTGCTGCTGAAAAAATCCTTCTTTGCAGACAGAATATCAAACAATTTCAAAGCTTTTAATGCTCCGCTAAAATCTTTTCCCTGCAGGATCATGCCTTCTTTCTGATCAAAATTTGAGATTGCTGAAATTAATAATTGGATTTTGCTGACACCATCTAAATCTTCTACAGAATATACATCTTCAAGCTTTACACCCGGCAGAACCTGGTCCATAAAACCCTCCAGCATCTGCACCAATTCTTCCTGTGAAAGATTTAGCTGCTCTGAAATGACCACTATAATGTCAGATTCTGTTTGCAGGGAAATCTTCTCCAAAAGCCCACTTCCGTTTTCTAATTCGGTGATCTCACTCACTTTAAGAAACTCCATTAATTCTTTTAACTGTTCGATCTTCTCCTCATCAGCTGCTGCAGGTAAGCTTTCTGCTTGCGGTTTGGCAGTTCCGGTTAAAGAAAAGAAAAGACTCCCAAAACCAGTGCTGCTCATATCTTGAAGAGATCTTTTATCTTCCGATGAATATTGTGCCTGAATAAATCCTAATCCTCCGATTTGCACTTAAATTCACCTCCTCTCAAGACTTTTTGTTAATTATTCGAACCGCTTTTTTCTTTGGCAGCGGTCAGGAGTGCTGTATACCGTGCTGCATCCTCCGGGTTCATCTTCTCCATAATGGCAGCCAGCGTGTCAGAATTAACATTTGATAATATTTTTACAGCTTCTTCATCCTTCATCTCTGTTAAAATGGGTGCTGCTTTTTTAGCGGAAATATTTTCATAGGTCTTTACGATATCTTTAAATGCTCGCTTGTTTTCTTCCTTTATTGCCGTAAGCTCGTTGATTTCTTCTTCCAGCCTCTGCTTTTCGAGCCCTGCTCTTTCTAATTCCAGGTCTTTGCTGTCAAGCTGGCTTTCCAGTTGAGATATCCTTGCTTCTCGATCCTTAACTTCTGCCTGCAGTCCGATGAGCTCCTCCTCCATCACTTCCTGTGAATGGGATTTCTTGTCATCAAAAACGGAAGCTAAAAATGGCACCTTTTGGCTATATTCTCTGGCTGTTTCAAAAATATTGTTTCCTGATAATGTAAAAACCAGCAGGGCTACAGTTATTCCAAAAAGGATCGGAATCAAGAAAACGAATATAAACCATTGAAACCTGCTTGTTTTGGGTGTCTCTTGTTCTTCTGGCATTCTTTCCATTTAACCACCTAATTTCCTCGATTCATATACAGCTGAATCGAGATATCATCCATTTGCCTTCCTTCTGCTTGTTTCATGCTTTCCAAAAAGCCAGTTAAATCTTTTTCCTGCATTTTTTCATATTTCTTTACTTCAATATTCTTTTCCATTAGTTTTTCCTGCTGGAAATTCATTTGGGTTCGCGCATTGGCGACCATTTTTTGATAATGGTCAATGGTTTTTTCAAGGCTGCTCACAAAATGCTGGTGATGCCTGATTTCCTGAACCGGAAGACCTTCAGCCAGTCTTGATTGCTGATATTCCTCCAGATCCTCTTTCTTTTTCAGAAGATCGTACAGTTTCCTGGCAGTTTCTTCAAATCGTTTGACAGCCTGATTGTATACATCAAACGCCTGATCTTTTTCTCTTTCTTTTATCTTCAAGATTTTATTGAACTTAAATTGATACTGCAATTTTTATTCCCCTTTTCCAGCTAATCCTTTTAATTGGCCAATGCTTTCCAAGATAGAAATTTTTTCATTCGTTTCTTGTTTCAAGAAAGAGATAATCGAAGGATATAATCGAATGGCTTCGTCTATTTCCATCGATGATCCGCGCTTGTAGGCTCCAATATTAATCAAATCCTCTGCATTTATATATGTGCTAAGCAGTTCCCTTACTTTTTCTGCTGATTTAATATGGGAGGCATCTGCAATATGGTTCATAACCCGGCTTACACTTTTCAGGACATTAATAGCCGGATATTGCCCTTTGTTCGCTAACGCCCGATCCAGAACAAAGTGTCCATCCAGGATTCCCCTGACTGTATCAGCGATTGGTTCATTCATGTCGTCACCGTCGACCAATACGGTATAAAATGCAGTTATAGAGCCATATTCATTTGTTCCTGTTCTTTCAAGCAGCTTAGGAAGAACAGCGAAAACCGAAGGTGTATATCCTTTTGTTGTTGGCGGTTCACCGACTGCGAGGCCGACTTCACGCTGCGCCATAGCCACCCTGGTTACTGAATCCATCATTAACATGACATTTAAGCCTTTGTCCCTGAAATACTCAGCAATTGCTGTGGCAGTGTATGCACCTTTAATTCTCATGAGTGCCGGCTGGTCTGACGTAGCTGCCACCACGATGGACCTTTTTAATCCTTCCGGGCCGAGATCCCTCTCAATAAACTCCCTAACCTCTCTGCCCCTCTCACCAATAAGTGCTATCACATTTAAATCTGCATTAGTATTGCGGGCTATCATTCCAAGAAGTGTACTTTTTCCGACACCGCTTCCGGCAAATATCCCGACCCGCTGCCCGTTTCCAACTGTCAGCATGCTATCGATCATCCTTACTCCTACTTCAATAGGTTCAGAGATTGGCGGTCTTTTCAAAGGATTAGGAGGCGTTTGTTCGGTTAGTACTGGCGTTAAACCCTTTGGCAAATTTCCCCCATCAAGAGGCTGTCCCAGTGAGTCTATTGCCTTTCCTATAAGAGCAGGACCAATTTTCACCTCAAGAGGTCTCGAGGTTGTCTCGACAAGAGAGCCTGGTGAAATATCCTGTACGTCTGTATAAGGCATAAGAATCACATTCTCATTCTTGAAACCGACTACTTCAGCCTGGATCCTTCTTGTCCGTCCTTTGCCAATATGAATAATGCATACATCCCCTATTGAACTTTCCGGACCTTGAGACTCAATCATCAAACCGACTACTCTTTTTACTCTGCCAAAACGCTTAAAGCTATCAATTTTATCCACCTCGTGGATCAGCTGTTCAAGTTTCAATTGAGTTCACTCTCCAGCATCTCAAAGAGTTTTCTTTTTATTTCTTCTAACTGGCTGTCAACACTGGCCTCAATTCGTCCATTTGCTGATTCAATAATGCAGCTTGTGTTGCTTAGTTCCTCATTTGGATATATATATAAATCTGTCTCTTTTGGAAATACCCTGGTTAGTTCGTCCTTATGGGATAGAATCATATCATAATGCATAGGGTGTACATGGAGCTGAATCTCAGTGTATTCTCTCGCTTCCTTTATTGCTCTTTTTACAATGGAAAGGAATTTGTCACTATTTTGTTCAAGAACTTCTCCAAGAATTCTTTCTGCAACCTTTAACCCCAAATTTAGAATGGTCTGTTCTGATGATTCGATATGCTGCTGATAATCATGTTTGGCTGAGTTTACAACTTCTCTTGCCATATGAATCAGTTCGCTGTATTCCCGGAGACCGCTTTGTCTGCCTTCATCAGCTCCAGCAGCAAATCCCTCAGAGCGGGCTTCCTCAAGAACCTTTTGTTTTTCCTTTTCTAGCGCTCCTAGCTGCTCCTCAATTTGCCGTGTCATATTTTCTGAATCTACTCTCGCAGTATTCACAATCCTTTCAGCTTCCTCACGGGCACTTTTCAGCATGGCCTGAAGTTCTTCGTCAGTTCTAACCGCGTTTTGCTCCATTGCATCAGCAATTTGATTTGAATTGCTTTGCAGAAGTCTAATAGAAATGACTTTCTTTTCTTCTTTCGGCACTGCGGAAGAATATGATTTAATAAGCCTAGACAATAATATCATCCCCTCCGCCGCGAGCGACGATGATCTCTCCTGATTCTTCTAGTCTTCGGATAATGCCGACTATTCTTGATTGAGCTTCCTCAACATCTCTTAATCTTACAGGACCCATATATTCCATCTCGTCCTTAAAGGTTTCAACCATTCTGGATGACATATTTTTAAAGACGATTTCCTTAACTTCATCACTGGACACCTTCAATGAAAGCATGAGGTCCTCACTTTCACAGTCGCGGATAACACGCTGGATGGCGCGGCTATCAAGCGTTACGATGTCCTCAAATACAAACATTCTCTTCTTAATTTCCTCAGCAAGCTCTGGATCCTGAATCTCCAGTGCATCCAGAATAGTCCTTTCTGTCGCCCGGTCAACCCCATTAAGAACATCGACAACTGATTCAATTCCGCCAGTCTGAGTATAATCCTGTGTTACAGTAGAAGACAGCTTTCTCTCGAGAATCTGTTCAACTTCATTGATAATTTCCGGAGATGTACTATCCATAACGGCAATCCTTCTTGCAATATCCGCCTGCATTTCCTGCGGCAGCTCTGACAGGATTTGCCCGGCCTGCGCTGGATCCAGATAGGACAAGATCAATGAGATTGTTTGCGGATGTTCATTTTGTATGAAATTCAAAATTTGTGCCGGATCTGCCTTTCTGGCAAAATCGAATGGCCTTACCTGAAGGGAAGACGTCAATCTGTTAATAATGGCTGAAGCCTGCTCGGTGCCAAGTGCTTTCTCGAGAACTGTTTTCGCATAACCAATACCGCCCTGAGAGATATAGTCCTGTGCCAGTGCAATTTGATGGAATTCTTCAAGTATTTCTTCTTTAGCAAACGAATCAACTTTTCTGACCCCGGAGATTTCCAGTGTAAGCTTCTCAATTTCATCCTCGCTTAAATGTTTATAAACAGAGGATGCAACATCAGGACCAAGTGAAATAAGAAGAATTGCCGCTTTTTGTTTACCTGTTAGTTCTCTTTGCTCTTTTTTTGGCATTTTTCATCCTCCTTAGTCTTCTGCGATCCAAGTGCGAAGCAGTTTTGCAAAGTCTTCAGGCTTTTCCTTCGCCATTTTTTCCAGCTGCTTGCGTCTCACTGTACTTTCTGTTTCATGCTCTTCATTTACATCCGGAAGATTGAATGTCTCTGCAGTTTGTACTTCCATCTCTTCTTCTTGCTTCTGCCTCTTTCTCGCTTTAACAAAAAGGAAGATTAATAGAACAATGATTAAAAGCAGTACTCCTCCGATTGCATAAATCCACCAAGGAATGCTGGTGCTTGTCTCATTTGTGAACTCAACTTTACCATTGAAAGGCTGTACTGAGACGACAATCTTATCCTGAATTGCCTCATCTGTTAATTCTGCATCAGCTGCAGCATCCTTATTAATGGTTGTACGAACAACAGTCCCAAGTATCTGGGTAATATCATTAATTCTTTCCTGCGGAAGTGATGCAGGATCATCTGCCGTCGGCGGCTCCACCATTACCTGAATGCCTAGGTCTCTGACTTTATACGGGCTTTCGACAATTTCCCTGCGGATTTTATTTACTTCATTATTAATAGTCTCTTCTATCCGTTCATAATCACCGCTTGAATCCCCGGTCGCTACATATGAATCTGTCCCAGCTGGTTCATCGTTTCCTCCCAGCGCCGGAGTTCCTCCTGCCCCTTCGCCATTGCCGGTAAAAGTCTCCGTAATCTTTTGAGCACTGATAGCTATACCTTCCATATTTTCTTCATCAACAGGCGTAACCAGGTTTTCTTCCCTGTTTTCCTGTGTGAAGTCAATATCAGCGGTTACAGATACAACAACCTTATCCTGCCCCATTAAAGTGCCCAGCATATTTTGCACCTGGCGCTGTACATCGCGTTCTATTTCTTTTTTAATTTCGTGCTGTGCTGCAAAAGTGCTTTCTGATGAAGAATTTTGTTTATTTTTTAAGTCAAAATACTCAAAAAACTGATTGGTAATGACGATATTATCAGTGGGAAGATTTGGTATACTTTTCGCAGCCAGGTGATAAAGCGCCTGGATTTGCGATTCTTCAAATTGATAGCCTGGCTTGGTGTTAAGAACAATAGAGGCAGATGCTTCCTCCGAAGAATCATTTACAAAGATGCCTTTCTCCGGAAGGTTAATCATTACCTTGGCATCGTTTACTCCATCGATCCCTTTCATCAAATTCGCAAGCTCAGTCTGCATTGCTTCAAGCTTTAGTACATTAAATTCGTTTTCAGTCATACCGATGCCGGCATTCTGGCTGAAAAATGAGTAATCAATGCTTCCGGATTTCGGAATTCCTTCAGCTGCCAGTTCCACTTTCAGAGTATCCACTACCTCTTCAGGTACTTTGATCGTTGTTCCCCCATCTGCAATTTCAGATACAACGCCCCTGGTATCGAGACTTTCTTTGATCGTCCCAGTCTCCGAGGGTGTTAAATTGCTATAAAGAGGAACTAGAGTAGTCCTGGTACTTAGGAATGCGGCAGCCGCAATCAGCAATATACATATCGCAGCGGCACCAATCATAACCGTCTTTTGTTTTTTTGTCCTGCTGCTCCAGTATTCTTTCACTTTACCTATATATCTCTGTAGTGTCTCATTCATTACAATCCTCCGGTTATTCTGTCTAAGCTAATAACCGCCATAACTAGTTTTTAGCTTTAATCATTTTCATTCATGAAAAAATTGAAAAAATCTCACCATAAGTGGATCCTTTCAATTTTTTTAATTTTTATTCCAAGGGAACAGCTGTAAAATTAAACTTGCATTCTCATCGCTTCCTGATAAGCTTCAATTACTTTATTTCTGATTTCCAGTGCAGCCTGCATTGTAATGCTCGCTTTCTGTGATGTAATCATCACCTGGTGAAGATCGACATTTTCTCCCTTTGCTAGCTTTTCAGTCATAACATCTGACTGAATCTGTGCATTATTAATTTTTTCAATTGATTGCTTTAAAACGGACGAAAAACTTTGCTGAGCATCGAATGCTGTATATGTATGAGTCTTTTGATTTTCAGCAGGCTTTAAAGCATTCACTGGCATAAAAGTTACATTATTCATTTAACGTTCTCCTTATTTGCCGATTTCCAAGGCTTTCATCATCATGCCTTTAGAGGCATTAAAAACAGTTACATTGGCTTCATAAGATCTTGTCGCACTAATTAGATCCGTCATTTCTCTTAAAGGGTCCACATTTGGCATTTCAACATATCCATCCTCATTAGCATCGGCATGGGTGGGATCATAAACCATTTTAGTTGGCGTCTCCCGATCTTCTACAATTCTTGATACCTTTACACCGTTTCCTGCAGAGCTTTCGCCTCTTCGGCTCATTGCCATATTTAAAAAAGATGAAAATTGTCCTTCTTTCGGTTCCAATACTACTGATTTCCTTCTGTAGGGTCCATCTCCATTCACACTTCTGGTAGAGTCCGCATTGGCCATATTAGAAGAAATTACATCCATGCGGAGCCTTTGGGCAGTAAGTGCCGATGCTGTGTTATTCATACTATGAAACATAGACATTACTATTTTCCTCCCCGCAATACATTCTGCAGACTAGAAAACTTGCCGCTAACCCGTTCAATCACTGCATTATAGTAAATCTGATTTGTAGCTAATTCCGCCATTTCCTTATCTACATCTACACTATTGCCATTATGATTGTAAGAAGCATTGCGTTTTGTAATTACACCTTGCGCTGAGGATAATCCATTCTTAAAATCGTAATGCCTGATGTCACTTTTGTTTGCTTCCATTGATCCTTCTAGAGCGCTCTGAAAAGCCTCTTTAAAGCTTGCATCTTTTGCTTTATAGTTTGGAGTGTCTGCATTTGCAATATTTTGAGATATTACCTTTTGCTTCAGCGAAGAGTAATCCAATGCTTTTTCTAAAGTTGATATAGTGCCTGAAAACAGTTTCAATCATAACACCTCATATAAAAACAATTTTTATCATGGTAATTATTGTAGAAATTTGGTGATAATGGACAAATTATGTCATCATAAACATTATTGTAATGAATATGAAATAATATGTCTATGAACATAAGGTTAATTTTAATGATTCTTTTGTCCTATTTTCCGCAAATCCTTTAAATATGCTGAAAGTTATATTGATTTATTTCTATTAATTACCAATGGCACATGATTCTTTCTCCCAACTGAAATTTACCTACATCCTCTTCGTGGTTCTTTTGAACTATCTATTATAAACATGGCAAATGCTTATAATGTAAAATAAGTCTAAAATCCTTATAAAAAATGATAAAAATGCATAAATTTACCAACAGCTTATGTAATCTATTTGTAATAAAAAAACCCGTCATTTAAGGACGGGTTTTAGAGGACTATATTAGTTAGATTTAAGTTTTTCTAATTCAACCAGAAACTTATCGTTTAGAACTTTGATATAAGTACCTTTCATACCTAAAGAGCGGGATTCAATAACCCCTGCACTTTCCAGTTTTCTTAGAGCATTTACGATTACTGAACGCGTAATGCCTACACGATCAGCAATTTTTGATGCTACAAGAAGCCCTTCGTTGCCATTAAGCTCTTCAAAGATATGCTCGATCGCTTCCAGCTCACTGTATGAAAGTGAACTGATTGCCATTTGTACAACAGCCTTGCTGCGTGCTTCTTCTTCAATTTCTTCAGCTTTTTCACGAAGGATTTCCATACCAACTACAGTAGCACCATATTCAGCAAGAATTAAATCATCATCATGGAACTGTTCCTGTAATCTGGCAAGAATTAATGTACCCAGACGCTCACCGCCGCCGATGATTGGAACAATAGTAGTCAAACCGCTTGCGAAAAGATCCTTGTTTTCAACCGGGAATGCAGTATATTCGCTTTCTACACCCAGATTTGATGAAGTTTCCTGGATGTTAAATAAATTTTTAGTATATTCTTCAGGGAATTGACGATCTGCAAGCATTTGCTTCATACGCTCATTTTCAATTTGCTGGTTTACAGCAAATCCAAGCAGTTTGCCTCTTCGGCTCACTACGAAGATATTTGCTTCGATTACATCACTTAGTGTTTCTGACATTTCTTTGAAGTTAACCGGTTTTCCGGCCGCTCTTTGGAGCATTGCATTAATTTTTCTTGTTTTTGTTAATAAATCCATTGTATTTCCTCCTATTTGCTACAACCATAAACATATATTTTGTTAAGATTAAATAACTTATTACTTCTTGAAGATTCGTAAAAAATTTAAGATTCATTCCTCGTGTACCCTATGACATGGTTCTTTAAACAATGGGTCATAGAATAAACTGGCTTAAATCCTTATTGCGGGAAATGGCTCCCAGTTTCTCCTCAACATACTGAGGGGTAATTGTGATTTTTTCCATTGTGACATCCGGTGCTTCAAATGATAGATCCTCAAGCAGTTTTTCCATGATCGTATGAAGACGCCTAGCACCAATATTATCTGTATTTTGGTTAACTTCGAAAGCAAATTGAGCAATCCTACGAATAGCATCGTCAGAAAATTCAATTTGTATACCTTCAGTTACCAATAATGCTTCATATTGTTTTATTAATGCATTATCGGGCTCAACGAGTATTTTGTAGAAATCTTCAACGGTTAGTTTCGTGAGCTCCACACGGATCGGAAAACGTCCCTGTAATTCAGGAATCAGGTCGGAAGGCTTAGCCATATGGAATGCCCCGGCAGCAATAAACAATACATGGTCTGTCTTTACAGAACCGTATTTGGTTACTACTGTTGAACCTTCTACCACCGGCAAAATGTCTCTTTGAACCCCTTCCCTTGAAACATCAGCTGAAGAACCTCCGCTGTTTTTGCTAGCTATTTTATCGATTTCATCAATGAAAATAATTCCTGACTGTTCAGCGCGGAATACAGCCTCCTGGCCGACTTCGTCCATATCAATCAGCTTTTGGGCTTCTTCATTTGTTAAGATCTTTCTTGCTTCCCGTACAGTCAGTTTCCTTTTCTTCCTTTTTTCGGCATAAGGCTGCTGAGAGCATCCTGCATATTCATGCCCATTTGCTCCATACCAGAGCCCTGCAGCATATCAAACATGGAAGGCTGCTGCTCCTCTACTTCAACGGTAATTACTTCATTTTCCAATTCGCCAAGAGCAAGCTTCTCTTTTACAATCTTGCGTTTTTCCTGGAGGTTTAAATCTTCTGTCTGATACGTATCCTGCTGCTGATCATTACCTCCGCCAAATAGCATTTCGAGAGGATTTTTATAGTTAGCTGCCTTTTTGGCACCCGGTACAAGCAGTTCAAGTATGCGGCGGTTGGCACTTTCTTCTGCTCTTTCCTTTACACTGGCCATCTTCTCTTCTTTAACCAAACGGACGGATGTTTCTACAAGGTCCCTGACCATGGATTCAACATCCCTGCCCACATATCCGACCTCGGTGAATTTGGTTGCCTCCACTTTAACAAATGGTGCACCGACCAATTTAGCCATTCTGCGCGCAATTTCAGTCTTTCCTACACCAGTCGGGCCAATCATCAGTATATTTTTAGGATTTACTTCATCCCGTAATTTTTCTTCAAGCAAGCTGCGGCGATAGCGATTTCTAAGTGCAACAGCGACTGCTTTTTTTGCATCTTTTTGACCGATGATAAATTGATCCAAACGCTCAACAATTTGGCGGGGAGTTAAATTTGTTCCTTTACCCATGCAACAGCACTCCTTTTATTAGAGTTCTTCCACAATGATGTTGTGGTTTGTATATACACATATTTCCGCAGCCATTTCAAGCGAGGCCTTCGCAATTTCTCTTGCTGACAGGTGTTCGCCTGCAAATCTCTTTAAAGATCTTCCAGCTGCGAGGGCATAGTTGCCTCCTGATCCAATAGCCAGAATTCCATCATCCGGCTCAATCACTTCACCTGTACCGGAGATAAGCAGCAGACTATCCGTATTCATAACAATAAGCATTGCTTCGAGCTTGCGCAAAACCTTATCGCTTCTCCACTCTTTTGCAAGCTCAACAGCTGCTCTCTCAAGGTTTCCATTATACTCTTCAAGTTTTCCTTCAAACATTTCGAATAATGTAAATGCATCGGCTACTGAGCCTGCAAATCCAGCCAGCACCTTACCATTAAATAGCTTTCTGACTTTTCTTGCAGTGTGTTTCATCACAACTGCATTTCCAAAGGTAACCTGGCCGTCGCCGGACATTGCACATTCTCCATTATGATGCACAGCAAATATTGTTGTAGCATGAAATTCGGACATGAAAGACTCCTCCTTTGGAGCATATTGCCTTTGATTTTTTTCTGCAGACTAGTTGGTATTGACTTTCTTTTGCTAAGCCCGCGGATGATGGGCCATATAAGTTTTTTTCAAGTATTCATTCGTAACATGTGTATATACCTGGGTTGATGATAGAAATGCGTGTCCAAGTAATTCCTGAACTGTTCTCATATCAGCCCCATTTGCCATTAAATGCGTCGCAAATGTGTGGCGAAGCATATGGGGATGAATTTTGCCTGTTAAGGAGGATTTCTCGATTATTCTATCCAGTATAGTCCTGATTCCCCTTGCTGTAAGCGGACCACCCCGGGCATTCAGAAACAAATTTTCCTGCACGTTCCCATTGGCAAGCAATTTTTTACGTCCATGGTTTATGTATGTGTCAAGTGCATCCTGGGCAAAGCTTCCGAAAGGGACATACCGCTCTTTACTGCCCTTGCCGCGGACTAGAACCGTTGATAGATACATATCCAGGTCTTTTAAGCGGATTTGGCTGCACTCGCTGACGCGGATGCCGGTTGCATACAATAGTTCAAGAAGTGCCTTATTTCTTTGCCCTAGAGGAGTGCTGGCTTCACAAGCATTGAAAAGCTGCATCATTTCCGCCTCATAGAAAAATTCCGGCAGCTTTTTCTGCGCTTTCGGAATCGAAACAAGTGCAAAAGGATTTTCAGCGACTTTTTCTTCTCTGAGCAAAAATTTAAAAAGCTCCTTAAGCTTGATATTTTCCTGGCAACTGACTTACGGGACATTTTTTTATCGTAAAGTTCAGT
Organism: Cytobacillus pseudoceanisediminis; assembly: GCF_023516215.1. NCBI lineage: Bacteria > Bacillati > Bacillota > Bacilli > Caryophanales > Bacillaceae > Cytobacillus > Cytobacillus pseudoceanisediminis. Next base: position 2,236,019 of record NZ_CP097349.1, read on the forward strand.
AAGATATATCCTGACATCCTGATATGCGACTTTGGTTAAATCAGCAATGGCTTGTTCAGCCATGAACATAAAAAATTCACTAATATCATGCTGGTAATGCTCAATAGTATATTGTGAATAATTTTTCTCAATTTGTAAATATTCAATAAACAACTTTAAAGAAACGTTCACATTTTCAGACATTAAATGTTCACCTCGCAAGGGCTACTAAATAGTATCACAACTCAGCAGCCCAACGCAACATAATTTACAAATTTTTCACAAAGTTCTGAATTGTTCCTAATGCTCTCTCCGCATGCTTCTCATTTCTTTCTTTTTTCCTCTGATTTTTTCAGGAAGTTCAGGAAACAAACCAAAATTAGCGTTCATTGGCTGGAAACTTTTCGGGTTAGCAGTGGTAATATAACGCGCCATGCTTCCAATCGCTGTCTCATGAGGAAACTCTATAGGATCTTCTCCTTTAACAAGCCTTGCAGCATTGATGCCTGCCACAAGTCCGCTGGCAGCAGATTCAACATACCCTTCAACCCCTGTCATTTGCCCTGCAAAGAACAAATCATCCCGGTTCTTGAATTGATATGTTGCGCGCAGAACTTTTGGAGAGTTGATAAATGTATTCCGGTGCATAACGCCATACCTTACTATTTCAGCATTTTCGAGACCAGGAATCAAGCGTATTACTTCTTTTTGCGGCCCCCATTTCAAATGTGTCTGGAAACCTACAATATTATAAAGAGTTCCGGCAGCATCATCCTGTCGAAGCTGAACAACTGCATATGGCCTTTTTCCTGTTTTCGGATCTTCTAAACCTACCGGCTTCATCGGGCCAAAGAGCATTGTTTTCTTTCCCCTGTTTGCCATGACCTCTATTGGCATACAGCCCTCGAAAAAGATTTCCTTTTCAAATTCCTTTAATGGAACTGTTTCGGCCGTGGTAAGAGCCTCATAAAAACGGTCGAATTCTTCTTCTGTCATAGGGCAATTCAAATATGCCGCTTCTCCCTTATCATACCGTGATTTCAAATAAACTTTATTCATATCGATTGAGTCTTTTTCTAATATTGGAGCAGCCGCATCATAAAAATATAAATAATCTTCTCCGGACAGCTCTTTTAATTTTCCGGATAGGGCTTCACTTGTCAGCGGTCCAGTAGCAATTACAGTTGGCCCTTCCGGAATATCTGTCACTTCTTCGTTGATTACCGTTACATTCGGATGATTTTTGACTTGCTCTGTAACACGAGCGGCAAAATCATGCCGGTCAACTGCCAATGCGCCCCCAGCAGGAACGGCACTGCTGTCAGCTGAATGAATGATAACAGAATTCAGCTTCCGCATTTCTTCTTTTAATACACCAACTGCATTTGTTAAAGTATTTGCACGCAGAGAGTTGCTGCAGACAAGTTCTGCAAATTTATCTGTGTGGTGGGCAGGAGTCTGCCTTACTGGCCTCATTTCATAGAGCTTTACTTTTATTCCCCTGCTGGCCAGCTGCCACGCGGCCTCACTGCCTGCTAATCCCGCTCCTATTACATTTACTGCTGTATCTTTCATAAAATGAACCTCCATATATACTTATGATGACGATGTCATGATTAATTTATATTTTTTAAAAACAGTCTCTCTTACTTTACCCTGTTCTTATTCATTTTGCCATTTTACAATACGATTTAAAAATAAAAAAGTTTCGTGAACGATTTGAAGCTAATATACTTTGAAACAAACCAAAAGGAATACACCGGCTGGAAGTATTCTGGATACACATCCCGCAATAGAAAAGAGTGAGCATTTAAGCCCACCCTTAACTTTGCTTTTCTTCCTTATAGTCGCATTCAACACACTGAACCTGGACACCTTTTTTGAGTTTTTTCTCAACTAGAAGGTTATCGCATTTAGGACAGCTTCTTGGCAGCGGCTTATCCCATGAAATAAAGTCACATTCAGGGAATCTGTCACAGCCGTAGAAGATCCTGCGTTTTTTGCTTTTTCTTTCTATAATATTTCCTTCTTTGCACTTCGGACACTTCACACCAATATCCTTTACAATTGGTTTGGTATTGCGGCAGTCAGGGAAATTGCTGCATGCCATGAATTTTCCATAGCGCCCCATCTTGAACACCATTGGATTTCCGCATTGCTCACAATCTTCACCTGCAGGTTCATCCTTAATTTCTACTTCCTGCATTTCTTTTTCCGCTATCTCAAGATTCTTTTCAAAATCTTTATAGAATTCATCAATGATCTGTACCCAATTGACCTTGCCTTCTTCAACATAGTCCAGGTCCTTTTCCATCTTTGCTGTAAACTCGATATCAAGGATTTCAGGGAAGAATTCCATGATCAGCTCAAGAACAATTTCCCCCAGTTCAGTCGGAATAAAACGTTTGTTGTCCAGAGCAACATAACCCCGTTTTTGAATTGTGTCAAGAGTCGGAGCAAAAGTGGATGGCCGCCCAATTCCCTGTTCTTCAAGTGTTTTTACCAGCCTCGCCTCAGTATACCTTGGAGGAGGCTGGGTGAAGTGCTGTTTGGGTTCGATGTCTTTTTTAAGGACTTCATCCCCTTCTCTCAGGTCTGGGAGCATATTATCTTTTTCCTCTGACTGATCATCTGTGCCTTCAACATAGACTTTCATAAATCCAGGGAACTTCACTTTTGAGCCTGTTGCCCTGAAGATCACTTCTCCATTCTTTAAATCTACACTCATTGTATCCATAACAGCTGGTGCCATTTGGCTTGCAACAAAGCGTTCCCAAATGAGCCTGTATAATCGAAGCTGATCACGCGACAAGTATTCTTTTAAACTTGCAGGCGACCTTAGTGTGCTTGTCGGGCGGATGGCCTCATGGGCATCCTGGGCGTTGCTGTTTTTCTTTTCTTTTTTCTTTTCACCCTGCAGGAATTCTTTTCCGTAAGAATTTTGAATATAATCTGCTGCTTCATTTTGCGCAATTTCAGATATGCGTGTTGAATCAGTTCTCATATAAGTAATTAAACCAACAGTTCCTTCTTTGCCGAGGTCAATTCCCTCATAAAGCTGCTGTGCAAGCATCATGGTTTTCTTGGCACGGAAATTTAATTTCCTTGCAGCTTCCTGCTGAAGTGAGGACGTAGTAAAAGGGGCGGCAGGATTCCGCTTTCTTTCCTTCTTGGTAACCGATGCCACCTTAAATTTATTGCCCTTCATTTTACTTAATATATTTTGAACATCGCTTTCAGACTTCAATTCCACTTTTTCATTCTCCAGCCCGTAAAAAGCTGCATCAAAGGCTGTTTTTCCTTTTAGGAACTCTCCGTCAATGGACCAGTACTCTTCTGGTATAAAGTCCTTAATTTCCTTTTCGCGGTCGATAATCAAACGGACTGCAACAGACTGTACTCTGCCCGCACTTAATCCTTTTTTCACTTTCTTCCATAATAATGGGCTGATATTATAACCGACTAACCGATCAAGCATCCGTCTTGCCTGCTGGGCATCAACAAGATCCATGTTGATTGGCCTTGGATGCTTAAAGGATTCTTTAATGGCATCTTTCGTAATTTCATTAAAAACAACACGGCAGTCCGAAGTAACGTCCATGTCCAGGCTATGTGCCAGATGCCATGCAATTGCTTCCCCTTCTCTGTCGGGGTCAGCCGCGAGATATATTTTCTTGGCTTTTTTGGCCGCTGACTTAAGTTCCTTTAAAACTGGGCCCTTTCCACGAATGGTTATGTATTTTGGTTCAAAATTATTTTCCACATCTATGCCCATTTGGCTTTTAGGAAGATCCCTGACATGTCCCATGGAAGCTTTAACTTTATATTTTTTCCTAAATAACGCTCAATCGTTTTTGCCTTTGCAGGTGACTCAACGATTACAAGAAACTCTGACATCAGTAGTCCTCCTTGAGAGGGATTTTTAAACATTCAGGCAAAATCATCTTTGAATGCTGCATTTTTTACATGCTAAACTTGCCTGCTTTCATTTATCACTAACCTATATTAAACAGCCTCTGGGTTGGATATTTACATCCTGAGGAGCGGCTTAAGTGTCTTATAGCATAATTGAAGTAATATTGCTTATTCTTCGCCAGCTTGCTGATATCATCAGCTTTACTGCTTGAGTATTGAAATATTCATTATTATTCTACATTCTATTCAAGTTTGTCAAACTTAAGCGGATTATTTCCGCAACCGTTTCCAAGAAAATATTCTAAAGCGAATAAAGAAGCAGACTTTTTCTTTCCATAATACCTGTTGCAAAATGTATAACAGTTTTAATAGAATTTCAACCTTTTTGTAAAAAATCCTTTAAATTAACACATTTAAAATGAGCTGAAGTAAGAAAAAGGAGCACTTAATCTATAGCAAGGCTCCTATTTCATTTTCCTGATTAGTAAAGGAATTCTTCTAAGATCTCCTCAGCTGATTTTACCAATTTAGCGCCTTGCTGAATTAATTCATTAGTTCCCCCAGAGAATGGGCTAAAGATATTTCCAGGGACTGCAAAGACTTCTCTTCCTTCATGAACCGCATAATTTGCTGTAATAAGGGAGCCGCTTTTGCTTTTAGCCTGGATTATCAATGTGCCTCTGCTAATGCCGCTGATGATTCGGTTTCTCATTGGAAACTGCCATCTCGAGGGTCTTGTGGCTGGCGGATATTCAGAAATAACCAGCTGATTTTTCATCATTTCATATGCTAGCCTTTGATTAGCCTGAGGATAAATATGGAACAGCCCGCCAGCTATGACACCAATTGTTTTCCCTTTATTTTTGATTGCTTCCTTATGTGCAATGGCATCAATACCAGCTGCCAGCCCGCTTACAATAATAACCCCTTTTTCGATAAGCTTTGGAAACATGTATTGAATTGCTTTTTCTCCATACTCTGTTGCCTGTCTGGAACCGACAACGGCCAGGTGAGTTCCGCTATTCAGAAGACTGATATCACCTCTTGCATAAATAACCCATGGCGGCTGATACGTTTCTTTTAATAGAATCGGATATTCCTTATCAAAAATTGTAATGGTTTTAATGCCATTTGGTGAATATTGGCGAATTTGTTCCTGGATTTGATCTGAATGAAGATCTTGGAGTACATTTGAAAGAGAATCTTTGGTGGTGAATAACTGGGGTATTATTCGGAAAAGGGTATGATTATACATACAATTTAATTGGGGATCTTTCTTAAGAAAGTTATAAATCATCTTCCAGCTCATTCCTCTGCAATGATGGAGATGGGTGAGCCTCATATTAAATTCATTCATGGGGAGCCTCCTGAATTTTTTTATAAAGCGGGGTATGTGCGGGGATAAACGGATTTGGCAATGCAGAAATAGTCCCTCAAACAGAGGGACTACTCTTAAGTTATTTAAATAGGATTAATGAGTTTTACACTGATCATAAAGGCCTTTTTCTTTTAAAACCTTTATCAGGGTTTCACCCATTACGGATGGAGTATCTGCTACTTGAATACCGCATTCATTCATAACACGGATTTTTTCATCAGCTGTTCCTTTGCCTCCTGAAATAATTGCACCGGCATGGCCCATACGCTTACCTGGAGGTGCAGTGCGACCGCCGATGAAGCCTACAACAGGCTTAGTCATGTTTGCTTTAACCCACTCTGCAGCTTCTTCTTCAGCTGTTCCGCCGATTTCACCAATCATGATTACAGCATAAGTTTCTGGATCTTCATTAAATGCTTTTAATACATCAATGAAGTTTGTTCCGTTAACCGGGTCTCCGCCGATACCAACAGCAGTGGACTGGCCGATTCCAGCCTGTGACAGCTGGTGTACCGCTTCATATGTCAATGTTCCAGAACGGGAAACAACCCCAACATGACCTTTAGTATGGATATATCCAGGCATAATGCCGATCTTACACTCATCAGGAGTAATAACACCAGGGCAGTTAGGACCTACAAGGCGAGTCTTCTTGCCTTCCATATAACGCTTAACTTTAACCATATCCAATACAGGAATATGCTCGGTGATACAAATGGCAAGATCCAATTCTGCATCTACCGCCTCAAGAATAGCATCTGCAGCAAATGGAGCTGGAACATAGATAACGGAGGCATTGGCACCTGTAGCCTTAACTGCTTCCTCCACAGTATTGAAGACAGGAACACCTTCTACTTCAGTACCGCCTTTACCAGGAGTTACACCGCCGACAATTTGCGTTCCGTATTCAAGCATTTGCTTAGTATGGAAAAGGGCTGTTGAACCAGTAATCCCTTGAACTATAACTTTAGTATCTTTATTAATAAATACGCTCACGTTAATTCTCCTTTCTGGTCTAAAGAGTGCCATTCTGTACTCAAAGGTCATAAGCAAAAGCTCTTTCAGGCAAACAAGCCTTTCGGATTCCGCCAAATGCCTTAGACACTGAACGGCCGCTCATTTTTGATTCCTAGCCTACTAAAGAAACGATTTTTTGTGCGCCGTCGGCCATTGATTCAGCCGCAATGATATCGATATCGGATTCAGCAAGGATCTTCTTGCCCAATTCAACATTTGTACCTTCCAGACGTACAACTAAAGGCACAGTCAAGCCTACTTGCTTCGCTGCTTCCACTACGCCAGTGGCGATGACGTCGCACTTCATGATTCCGCCAAAGATATTAACAAAAATACCTTTTACGTTTTTATCAGAAAGGATGATTTTGAAAGCTTCAGTAACCTTTTCAGCAGTTGCACCGCCCCCAACATCAAGGAAATTGGCCGGGTCTCCGCCATAGTGTTTGACGATATCCATAGTAGCCATCGCCAATCCTGCACCGTTAACCATGCAGCCGATATTTCCATCAAGGGAAATATAGCTCAGGTCATATTTGGATGCTTCGATTTCCTTTGCATCCTCTTCTTCAAGGTCACGAAGAGCCATGATGTCCTTTTGACGGTAAAGAGCATTTCCATCAAAGTTCAGCTTTGCATCCAGAGCCATTACCTTGCCGTCTCCAGTTACTACTAATGGATTGATTTCAGCGATAGAGCAATCTTTTTCAATGTAAGCTCTGTATAAGCCCATCATGAATTTAACAGCTTGTCCGACAAGCTTTGATGGGATATTGATATTAAAAGCGATTCTGCGCGCCTGGAATGCTGTTAAACCAAGCACAGGATCAATTTCTTCCTTGAAGATTTTTTCAGGCGTCTGTTCAGCTACTTCTTCGATTTCTGTGCCGCCCTCTTCAGAAGCCATTAAAACTACGCGTGACGTTGCGCGGTCCAAGACTAGACCAACATAATATTCCTTCTTAATGTCACAGCCCTCTTCAATCAGTAAACGCTTTACTTCCTTGCCTTCCGGGCCTGTTTGATGTGTAACAAGTGTTTTCCCCAGGATTTCACTTGCATATGTACGAACTTCGTCAAGATTTTTGGCAACTTTTACACCGCCAGCTTTACCGCGTCCTCCGGCGTGGATTTGTGCTTTTACCACACATACCTCAGTGCCAAGTTCTTTAGCAGCTTCAACAGCTTCTTCTACTGTAAATGCCACTTTTCCGTTCGGAACTGCGACCCCGTATTGTCTGAGGACTTCTTTACCTTGATACTCATGTATATTCATTTCCCATCCTCCTATCTAACTCTTCAAAAAAATAACTGCGCTTTCATTTTATAAAATGACACAACCCTTGTCTACCATTTACTCTAAAATATTATATTTCTTTAAAAATTAAAAATATTAAAAAGTGCAGAAACCCTGTCATAATAGATGTTTTACACTTATTTTATTTTAAAATTATTTTTTTAAAATAAAGAAAAACTGCCTTTTCGACAGTTTTCTTTTTTATTAGACTCAAGTAAAATCCCGCTGTCATCCCTTCGAATTGAATTACTGAGAATAAACCATATTGGTTTACCAGAATAGATTATTCTTCATTTTCCCTCTTCCCGGCTTCCTGATCAGCCCTGTAGATAAAAACAAACACCTCAGCAACAGCCTGATATAGTTCTTCCGGTATACCCTCATTGATGTTAAGCTTGCCAAGAAGCTCTACAAGAGCAGGATCTTCCTGCACCGGAATATCATGTTCCTTAGCCTTCACAAGGATATTTTCAGCAACCAGTCCCTTCCCCTTTGCGGATATCCTTGGTGCTCCCTGATTCACAGGATCATAGGTTAATGCTACCGCTTCTTTCCTTTTTTGATCATGAACTTTTTTCATATCCTTATATCTACTCCGCTGAATTGATTTGATTGCACAATCGATGTCATTGTATCTTTTCCAATAGGTGAATCCCCTGCAGACTCCGGCTTTTGGACTGAAACAGAGGACAGCTTATAATTTAATTTTAATAGATTTTCTTTTAGTTCAGCGGCAAATGGAGCTGTTAAATCCTTTATTTCTTTGTGCTCATTAATAACTGAAATTTTAATAATTCTGTTTTGAACTTGAAGATCGACAATAGTTTCATTCAGATGCTCTAAATTCAAATAAAATATAACCCGGCAATGGCTGGGATCAATTTTCCCCTCTTCCGTTTTGCGGCCCCTCCATTGCATTGTCAAATCGGAGATTTTCCCCCATAAAGAAACAGGAAGCTGAAAAATATAGTGCTGCAATGGGCCGGATTCCTGCGAGAGAGCCTGAAAGCCGGTTAATTTATGCAGAAGCCGTTCAGCTGCATCTTTAGCTATGTGCGAAGTTTCTTCATTTATAAAGCCCATCAGGAGCGGTTTAAGGGTATCCAGCTTTTTGGAAGCTCCTTCATCGGAATGTTTTAATAAATTTATGAAGTCATGTTCATAAGAAAGCCCCAATGTTCTGATTATTCTCTTCAATTCACTATGAATATTCCGCTGGTCATATGTAAGGTTAACCTCTGTTTGCAGGCTATTTTTCAGTTCTTCCATCATTGTCTTTTCCCGCAGATTGAGAGCCGCTGCTGCCAAAGGTTTCTCACCTGCCAGTAATCTCCCCGCCTGAACAGCAGCCTGCTTTATCCCATAAGCATCTGACAATAATTGGTCCAAATCATCATTTAATGTGTGGGAAAGAACTGATTTGAAAAAGGTGTTAAGCAAATTCTTTTCTGCTGGAAAAGAATTCTTTCCATTTCGAATATCATTGAATAAGATTTCCAGAGTTTGAGATAGTCCACTGCTTTCCGATCTTTGTGCAATAAATCCATTTAGCTTTGCCAAGTTCAATATAAATTCCTGCCTGTTCCCGGAATCGTTTGCTTTCATAATTTCCGTCAGGACATGACTAATCGGTTTATTTTGGATGCTTACCTCCATAAGCTGCTGTAAAGCCGCATCCTCGGCCGTTTCACCCGGCATCAGCCCCAATACTTTCAGGAGCTGGAAAGCAGTGTGTGAACTTGCCTGGTTTTTTGTATTCAGCCATTCAGAAAACAATCTGTATATTGCCTGCTGACCCCATTTTTCTCTTGAAGGCTTTGTCAGATCACCAAGCAGCGAATATATTTGCTGCCCTTTAGTTGATAAACCACCACCCTTTAATTCATCCAGCAATTCCCCCATAAGGGATGAAAGAGAGTCCCCATGCAAGACTGAGGATATCGCTGAAAAAACATCCTTTGAAAAGGGAAGCTGCCTTATAAACAGCTCTTTTACTGTCCGCAGTCCATCTTCAGCTGATCGGCTTTCCTTGATCCATTCAGATGCCATCTTCAGAGTTTCACCTGTAATCGGAAGCTGTTCTCTAAGAAAAAATTGAATAAGCATCTTATTTTCTCTGGATAACTGCATTCCCAGCTGTCTTAGAAGGCTTTCAGCCGGGGCTTCCGCACCTGGTCTGTCTGCTGATTCCATTACCTTTAAGCGCAGCATTCCCTCACCTGGCTCAACTTTAAACCAATATCTGATGTTGGCTGATAAAGGGATTTCCAGCTGCGCTATCGCTTTATGTGACCCAATTTGCACCTCTGCCGTCTGGTTTGGAAATAGCTTTACTATCTTTCCGCTGACAATTTGGCCAGGTATAAATGCAGCCGTTTTTACTGCATTGTTCTGGTCATGCCTTATTATTCTTTGGATAATATCAGACGGCTTCATGCCTTCACCTTCTATTCTATTTCACTAATAAGATTTTTTATTGGTGCAAAGCTTTTCCGATGATAAGGAGATATTCCATGCAGTGTGATGGCTTCAAGATGCTCCTTCGTCCCATAGCCCATATTTTTCTCGAATCCATATTGAGGAAACTCTTTACCTATTTCAGCCATCATTCTGTCTCTCGTGACTTTAGCTATGATAGAGGCTGCAGCAATCGATATGCTTTTGCCATCTCCCTTAATGATAGCTTCCATTGGGTAAGGAGTTAATAGTTTTACGGCATCTGCAAGCAGGAAGTCCGGTTTTGGGCTCAGCCCTTCAATTGCTGAAAGCATTGCTTTTTTTGTCGCTTCAAATATATTGATGCGGTCGATTTCTTCCGGATCAATGATTCCAACGCTGAACGCTGCAGCCTTAGCCTTAATTATCTCAGAAAATTCTTCTCTTTTGCTCTCCGGCACCTTTTTTGAATCATCTAAACCCGGGAGGAAGAAGTCTTCTGGCAAAATAACTGCTGCAGCTACCACTGGTCCTGCAAGCGGGCCCCTGCCTACTTCATCAATTCCGGCAATAAACTGAAAACCCTGGCTCCGGTAACGAACTTCATACTGACTCATTTCTTTATGCTTTTCATATATCTTTTTTTGCTGCAGATTTCGGGAATGCCATCTTTCTAATAGCTGCTGTACTCCTTTTCTTTCATCATGCTTTATGGAATAAAGGAAAGGGTCATCCTCTGACTTAATTGTTTTGATTTTTTCTTCTATTTGACGAATAGTTAATTTTTCCATAGACTTCTCCATTTCAATCTAATGTATGTATCGGCATTTCCGCAAAAAATAAAGGCCTCCTGTGAACAGAAGGTCTTCATCTAAATTATTCAGCTTCACTCCGAACTCCCATCTCTTCGGGCAATTCCAAAGTGATTGGCCCCAATTTTTCAGAACGGAATTCTCTGATTACCAGCTCTGTTACCTTATCATAATCAATTTCGCCGCCGCCCATCAGGCAGCCGCGCAGCCTGCCGATTTTATCAAATACTTCCACAATATCCTCCGGAATTTCATCAAGCTGATATCTCTCATGCAGGCGATCTGGATACCTGAGGCCGAGAAAGCGCAGAGCATATACTGCAACATCCTGAAGATTTAATATAGTATCTTTTATTGCTCCAGTCAGAGCAAGCTTAAGACCTACTTCCTGATCTTCAAATTTTGGCCATAGAATCCCAGGGGTATCGAGAAGCTCCAGCTCTTTCCCTACCTTTATCCATTGCTGGGCTTTCGTAACGCCGGGGGTATTTCCTGTCCTGGCTATATTCTTTTTGGCCAGGCGATTGATAAGGGTGGACTTTCCAGCGTTTGGAATACCTACTATCATTGCCCGGATTGCTCTAGGCTTAACACCCTTCGCCTTCATTCGATCGAACTTTTCCTGAAGAATACTCTGAGATGCGGAGACGATTTCCTTCATGCCTTGTCCCGCCTGCGAGTTTATCGCAAGAGCTCTTATACCCTTATCTTCAAAATGTTTGATCCACTTTTTTGTCGCTTCTTTATCAGCCATGTCAGCTTTATTCAATAAAACAAGCCGCGGTTTGTGCTGAATAATTTCATCGATCATCGGATTTCGTGATGAATAAGGGATCCTTGCATCAACGAGCTCAAAGATGATATCGACCAGTTTTAATTTTTCTGTAACCTGCCTGCGGGCTTTCGCCATATGGCCGGGAAACCACTGGATCGTCACAGCTGGTCACCTCCATCCAATATGTATTTATTAAAGAAAGAATCAATCAACGATTCGAATGTCCTCTATAGGCCAGTATATTACTCCGGCATCACCCAGTACTTCTTCCATCGGAACAGGGCCAATGTGACGGCTGTCCTTGCTGAAGCGGCGGTTGTCACCCATTACAAATAAGTGGCCTTCAGGCACTGTTTCCTGTCCTATCTTTTCTTTTAAAGTAAACGGCTCTGTCAGCGGCCCATCGATTACCTGTTTTTTATATTCCTCCAGGTAAGGCTCTTCATAAGCTTTCCCATTTACATAAAGAGTATCATCTTTGTATTCAATCTTATCTCCAGGAAGGCCTATTACCCTTTTGATGTAATCTTTGTTTTCAGGTGCATGGAAAACAATGATGTCGAAGCGCTCGGGCTCGCCAATCTTATAACTGAACTTATTAACAATCATTCGATCCTGATCATGCAATGTTGGCATCATGGACAAGCCGTCAACCACAATCGGAGCAAATAAAAAATATCTGATGACTGCTGCTAACAGGACTGCGATTACAAGTGCTTTTGTCCATTCCCATAATTCATTTTTCTTTTTCGCCATTAAATCCCCCACCATTCTTCTAAGCCATTAATTAATCTGCATGGAAAGTGTTGTCTTTTTTATTTTACAAAAATTCTTCTTAATAAACACGATGGGAACCTTATTTATATATTATTTAACATTTATGTAATATTATTTATATTCTGCTGTTTCATGAAAGAAAAAGGAGCTTGATTTAACAAGCTCCTTCTTTTCTTTATTATCGAATTTCTTTGATACGAGCTTTTTTACCGCGAAGGTTACGCAGGTAGTAAAGTTTCGCACGGCGGACTTTACCGCGGCGGATAACTTCAAGCTTCGCAATCTTAGGTGTGTGTACAGGGAATGTACGCTCAACGCCTACACCGTAAGAAATCTTACGAACTGTGAAAGTTTCGCTGATTCCACCACCACGACGCTTAATCACAACACCTTCATATACCTGAACACGCTCACGAGTTCCCTCAACAATACTTACGTGTACACGTACAGTATCACCAGGACGGAAAGACGGAAGGTCAGTACGAAGCTGTTCTTTTGTGATTTCTTCAATTAGTTTTTGCATCGTTTTCAACTCCTCTCAGCAGACGCTCTTGCACAACCTATATGTTTGCAGCGGAACATCTTTATCAGACGAAAACTGAACAAGTTCAGCCTAAGTCACAAAAAGTATCATACCATACTTGGACGGCAACTTCAATGTTATTTATCTTCTTTTTTAATTTCATCCAGCCACTTTTGCTGTTCTTTTGTTAATTCTGCACCCTCAAGAAGATCAGGACGCCTTAAATACGTCCTTCTTAAGGATTCTTTGGCTCGCCACTCGTCGACAAGGCGATGATTCCCTGACATGAGGACATCCGGCACTTTAATGCCCCTGAATTCCGCTGGACGGGTGTAATGAGGGTGTTCAAGAAAACCTGTGCTGAAAGAGTCCTTTATGTGTGATTCTTCGTTGCCCAATACACCTGGCAGCAAACGGACAACACTATCGATTACGACCATGGCTCCAAGCTCTCCTCCAGTCAGCACAAAATCACCAATCGAAATTTCATCGGTTACCACATGTTCACGTATTCTTTCATCATACCCCTCGTAATGTCCGCAAACAAAAATCAGGTGATCCATTTCAGCAAGCTCTTCAGCTTTCTTCTGTGTAAAGCGTTCTCCTTGAGGACACAGGAGAATAACCCTCGGGGACGCCCCGCTTTTACTGCGAAGATCATCTACAGCATCAAATATGGGCTGGGGTTTTAAAACCATTCCCGCCCCTCCGCCATATGGATAATCATCTACGGTTTTGTGCTTATTGTCGGCATATTCCCTAAAGTTGACCACGTTGTAATTCACTGCTTCATTTTCAGCCGCTTTTTTTAGGATGGAATGTCCAAAAACGCCTTCAAACATTTCAGGAAACAGAGTGAGCACATCAATATTCATCATGAAAGCAATCCTTCTATCGCATTAATTTTCACAAGTTTGTCTTTCACATTAACTTCCTTAACAACATCTTCAATATACGGGATCAGTATTTCCTTCCCGCCTTTTGCTTTGATTACCCATACATCATTTGCTCCAGGAGAAAGAATTTCCTTGATTTTACCTACTTCCGCTCCATCAAGCGTTTCAACAGTACACCCTATGATTTCATGGTAGTAAAACTCATCTTCTTCAAGATCGCCTAGCTGATCTTCCGAAATTTTCAGGATGCCGCCCTTCATTTTTTCAATCCCATTAATATTTTCGTATCCTTCAAAGGTAAGCAAATCGAATGTTTTATGGGTACGGTGAGTTTTCACTGTCAGCTCAATTGGATCACCTTTTGTATCAGGCATGAACAAATAAAGTTTATTTCCCGGCTTATACCTTTCCTCTGCAAAGTCTGTTTTGGAAATGACCCTTGCTTCCCCTTTTATGCCATGGGTGTTCACGATTTTTCCTACGTTGAACCATTTCTGCATGTACTATCACCTCTAGCGTATTTCATCAACAATTCCATCTCTTATGATGATGGTTTTCCCTTTTTCTATGTCTTCCCAGCGGGTACCCTTTTGAACCTCAATAATCGCCTGGACTTCTTTTTCTTTCAATTCGCTTCCTAACGGTAGCATATGTAATTGTTCTATTTGAAAATCGAGCAGCTGGACTTTTTCCTGCCTCATTTGAATTTCCTTTTCAAAATGCTTTTTTAGACTGGCCGGATGCAGTTTTTTGGTTTTTTCCTGTTTTTTCAGTTCAAACCTCAGCTGATCACTTTCTTTCTGCAGCTGCTTTTTTGGCCATATAGCCTTCCAGCAGTTCTTTCTTGCTGTTCTCTGTCAGCACCTGCTTAACTGTAACCGATTGAATGATGTTCACGTACAGCGCCTCCCAAATTGATCCGATTAAAAAAACGGCTTTACTGACTGCTGTCAAATTCTTAGTTGGCGATGTTTATATTTTAACTTTTCTGGTGTAATGCTGTGTTACTTTATATATTCTGCCCGCTGATTTCAGAACGGGTCACTTGCTTTCCGCTGGGAGAGATGAGAGCCTCCTCGGCTTCGCCTGCCTGTGAGGTCTTTCACTTTCCTTACTTCCCGCAGGAAATTTGATAAGCTTCCACGAAATTACACCGCACAAAGGAAATGCGTCAGCATTTTCGAGGATCAAATGCCCCTCCACTCCAATCAACTCAGCAGATTGAATAATATTTTAAATCAGAGGACAATAAAGTTCAAACAGCAGGATTTTTTAGATTGTAAAAAAAGGAGGGGAAGCCCCTCCTTTTTTGGTAATACCCTGCTCAATGCAGGATAATTATTCTATGATCTCTAAAAAGATCTTCTTTTGTTCTGATGAACCTGCTGCATAGACAACGGTCCGTATTGCTTTCGCAACGCGCCCTTGCTTCCCAATTACTTTCCCCATGTCATTCTTGTTGACGGAAAGCTGATAGGTTACGCGCTGATCCTCTTCTTGGACATTCACTTGAACATCTTCCGGAAAATCAACTAGGGGCTTAACAATCGTTTCGATAAGCTCTTTCATCTTATAATGAATTACTTACCGTTTTTAGCGTTATGGAATTTCTCCATAATGCCTTGCTTAGAGAAAAGG
Organism: Cytobacillus pseudoceanisediminis; assembly: GCF_023516215.1. NCBI lineage: Bacteria > Bacillati > Bacillota > Bacilli > Caryophanales > Bacillaceae > Cytobacillus > Cytobacillus pseudoceanisediminis. Next base: position 2,251,459 of record NZ_CP097349.1, read on the forward strand.
TTGCGTACTGTATCAGATGGCTTAGCACCTGTCTGAAGCCATTTAAGAGCCAACTCTTCATTGATTTCAACGATCGCTGGTTGAGCAACCGGGTTGTAAGTTCCTACTGTTTCAATGAAACGTCCGTCACGAGGAGAACGAGAATCAGCTACAACAATACGATAGAAAGGGTTTTTGTGAGCACCCATACGCTTTAAACGAATTTTTACTGCCATTTTAAATAAGCACCTCCGAATAGTTTCACACAAGATAGTATAATATCAGATTGTTAATTAGTTTGTAAAGGTTTTTTCTTTACATCTTATGAAAAGCTTTGCTGACAGCTTAAAAAGGGTTAAAAGGAAGCTTAAATCCGCCTTTTTTCTTGCCTTTTTGCTGCATGCCAGCCATTTGCTTCATCATCTTTTTCATGTCTTCAAATTGCTTCAGCAGACGGTTAACTTCAGGCACGGTTCTTCCGCTTCCCTTGGCAATCCGTTTGCGGCGGCTTGCATTGATGATTTCAGGGTGAGTTTTCTCTTCCTTCGTCATCGATTTAATAATCGCTTCAACATGAGTGATTTGCTTCTCGTCGATTTGGATATTATTCAAGCCTTTGATTTTGTTTGCACCAGGCATCATTTTCAGCAGCTCATCGAGCGGTCCCATGCTGCGGACCTGACCAAGCTGATCCAAAAATCATCGAATGTGAAAGAAGCCGTGCGCATCTTCTGCTCAAGCTCTTTTGCCTTTTCTTCATCCACATTGGCCTGTGCTTTTTCAATTAGGGATAGGACATCTCCCATACCTAATATACGGGACGCCATCCGTTCTGGATGGAACGCTTCAAGCGCATCCAGTTTTTCCCCAAGACCGACGAATTTAATCGGCGTGTTTGTTACGGATCTAATGGATAGAGCGGCACCGCCTCGAGTATCGCCATCCAGCTTCGTCAGGACAACCCCAGTAAGACCCAGCAGATCATTGAAGCTTTGCGCTACATTAACCGCATCTTGACCAGTCATGGCGTCTACAACAAGGAAGATTTCATCTGGATTGGAAAGCTCTTTGATTTGCTTTAGCTCATCCATTAAGGCTTCATCCACATGCAGCCTTCCTGCTGTATCGATCAGAACATAATCATGATGATCCTCTTTTGCCTTTGCGATTGCCTGTTTTGCAATTTCAACAGGACTGACTTGATCACCAAGGAGAAGACCGGCATATTAAGCTGTTTGCCAAGTGTTTCGAGCTGTTTAATCGCCGCAGGGCGGTAAATATCTGCAGCAACCAGCATCGGATTGCGGTTATACTTTTTGCGGAGCAGGTTTGCAAGCTTTCCGGTTGTAGTCGTTTTACCGGCACCCTGAAGACCGACCATCATAATGACTGTCGGGGGACGATTGGAGACAGCAATTTTGCTTTGCTCTCCGCCCATCAGTTCCGTTAATTCTTCTTTAACAACCTTAATGACTTGCTGTCCTGGCGTCAGGCTCTTTAATACTTCCTGTCCGACAGCACGTTCGCTGACTTTTTTAACAAACTCTTTGACGACTTTGAAGTTTACGTCCGCTTCCAAAAGGGCGAGACGGACTTCACGCATCATTTCTTTTACATCCGCTTCATTGATTTTGCCTTTTCCGCGGATCTTCTGAATTGTATTTTGCAGTCGGTCGGCCAATCCTTCAAATGCCATATATGCCGCCTCCTAATCTAATTTCTCAAGCTCTGCCACTGCTTCTTCCAATGCTTCTCGGGAAGGGAGCCTTCCTGAAGCATCACTTTTATTTCTGCAATCAGCTTGCTGCGCTCTTGAAATTTATGAAATAATAATAGCTTTTCTTCATACTCTTCAAGCATTGCTTCTGTTCTTTTAATGTTGTCATATACCGCTTGCCGGCTAACATCATATTCCTCGGCAATCTCTCCAAGCGAAAAATCATCCAGGTAGTACAGGGACATATAGCTTCTCTGCTTAGGAGTTAACAACGATTGATAGAAATCATATAGGTAGTTCATCCTCGTTGTTTTTTCGAGCATTCCCTATTCCCCCTTGTTAAGTGAAAAGCCTTTACAAAGTAAGTTTACATAGAAGTTCATAGCATGTCAAGAAAATATCTTTACAGGGTTAATTATTCATTTTATTTTCACTTTATAATTTAGCCCGTTGATTTCAGCACGGGGCACTTGGCTTTCCGCGGGGAGGAACGGGAGCCTCTGAGCAGGAGTCAAGTGCGCTGCAATCAGCTCAGCGATCTATAATACTTTTCTAAATCCAGCATACGTTATTGAAAAATCCCCACTTACTTTTTCCTGTTTTTTGCATCCAGCAGCCTTTTCATGCGTTCTTCTCTTTCTTTCGGCGAGGATTCTGCTGGAGGTTTTGGCCGGTTTGTTTTTTCTTTTCTTTTGTTTTTTCCGGTGTTTCTTTTACAGTAGTTCCCCCTTGAAGTTTATCAGGCATCTGCACGGAAGGAGATTTTTTTCCCTGGAAGCTTTAAGGTTTTGAATTTTAATAGGAGCCTCTGGCTTTTCCTTTTTATTTCTGTTTTTCTTCAAAATTCCCGCAGCGATAGCAGTCAAGCCAAAGCGCCTTAAAGCGATTTCTGAAAAAAAGATCAGGAATGCAGCGAGAAGCAGCCATTCGCTGATTGGCTGTTTGGTGCTGGCTGGTTTTTGAGCGGTCGGAAAGCTTCTTCTCCGCTTTCCAGCTCCTTGCCGCCAGTCATTTTTGAGAGTGTCTCCAAATGCTCTTTATTTGTACCCTTTTGCAAATACTCTTCTGAATAGGGAATAGTAAAACCAGTCTGATGAACCTGTATATTCCCATTTTGATCTGTCTGTTTAATATTTAAAAAATACATTCCTGCACTTTCAGGCATTGCCGCCTCATATTTACCTGGAGCAGTAAGCCTAATATTGGCTTCTATCTGATCGCCCGTTTCCGATACAATGGATGCCTCAATTGGCAAAGATCTGCTTGCCGCAGACTCCAGGCTGAGCACTGTATTGCCATCCTTATTCTCAACAGCAACCCTGTATGGTTCACTTTCATATTGCGGCAGGGTTTTGGTGACAAGCTGATTAATAAATGATGGCCACTTTTCCCATCTGGCCCAATCTCCTGACCATTTGCCCGAGGAGTCGGATGTAAAGGCAGCTGCCCGCCCCATTCCGTATTGCCATTCAGCAAGTACAGGATCCTCTATTTCGCTTAACAGCGGCACCTGTGCTCGCGGCTTGGCCGTAGCAGCTATATAGGCATTCATTTCCGGAACACCTTTTTCAAAGAGTGAGGACCAGTCCGGGTAGGGCTGAACACTTGGAAAGAATGGATTGTCTTCGATATAGGTTCTCGTAGCCATTACGGTTTCACGTGATAAAATGCTCGGAATGACGGAAGAGTCTGTAACATCATAAAAACGCCCTGATCCCATTCCCGCAAGATCTTCAAGAAGCCCTCTATCAGCATCCTGACCAAGTGCAACAGTTGATAGAGTGATATTTTTCTCTTTCCCGTCTTCGATTAAAAGCTCATAGTCTCCATTTGTGGCAGATTGGCCATCTGTCAGCAAAATAATATGCTTTCTCTGAAGCTGCAATTCTTCAAGCTCACTGTAGGCTTGTTCCAGAGAAGTAAAGATTTCTGTCCCCCGCCTGGAGTTATAGATCTGATTTTTTCAATTGCCTTCTTTTTATCTTTGAGAGGCTCGGTTTCAAGGATTTCCCATGGCCGGTCATCAAATGCAATGAATCCGAGTGTATCTTCTTCACGCAGCAGTTCCACTGATCGGACAGCCGCTTCTTTTGCCAATTCAATTTTATTCCCGGCCATGCTTCCAGAGCGGTCCATAACTAATACCAGGCCTAAGGAAGGCATTTCTTTCTTGCCCTTGATATCCATATCCACAGGCAGCAATTTCTCAATCGGAGTTTTAAAATAGCCCCCCAGCCCGAAGCTTTCTTCACCGCCGAACATAATAAAACCAGTGCCGAATTCCTTAACTGCCTTCTCCATCAGCGTCATTTGATGCTCTGAGATAACTGTTGCAGGAACATTATTAAAAATAATCGACTGATATTGCAAATACCCTGAGAGAACGGTTGGAAGCTTCTCTGGGAGAACCGTGTCTGTCTCGAGGCCTGAACCTTTTAACAGATTCGCAATATCACCCGCGTCCTTCCCTTGTACGATCAGGACCTTAGGAGTTCCCTTAACATTAACAACCGAGTGCAGTGTATTGTTTTCAGAGAAGGTGTCCTGGTCAGCAGCTATCTCTGCCTTATATACCGTTAACCCTGCAGTATCTGCCTTGTGAGTAAAGGTATATACATTTTTCCCTTCATTCACTTGAACGCTTTCCTTTAAAACCTCTTTATGATTTACAGATAATCTGATATCAGCTTCTTTGGCAATATTGCTGGTAACTTCTATTGTAATCGGAGCCTCTTCTCCTAAATAAAGTGATGGAGGCATCTTTAATTCTGAAATTGATACATCGTCACCTGCTGCTGTTCTTAATGGCACATGGTCAATCTCGATATTTCGATTCTTTAAAACTGAGGCAGCCTCCAGGCTTTTGCCTGCCGTTTCATTTCCGTCCGTCATCAAGACAATTCTGCCAGAAGAATCCCTCGGAATGAGTGAAGCGGCAAATTGCAGGCCTGCTTCCAGATTCGATTGAGAATCATCTGCTTTCCCGTTAAATTCGGTAATAGCTTCACGGTTCCTGCCCAAATTCTGTTCAAGCACCACATTTTTGCCAAAAGCCGCCACCGCAAATTGATCCTCACTTTTCCTTTTGCTGGCACTGTTTTCTATCCAGGCAAGTGCTTCATCATTTGAACCGATGCTTGCAGAGCGGTCTGCAAGATATACGACGGTCTGCCCCTTAACCGGAAGGAGGACCTGCGGGACGGTTAGTGCAAAAATTAACAATGAGAAAATGACCAGTCTTAGACTGGCAATCCAAAATTTTTCGTTGCCTTTTCCTCTGTGATTTCGAATAAACAAAAAAACCATAATGACAGCAGGAATCAGGAACAGAAACAGGAAGGGATATTTAACCTCGATGCCCACGGCGATATACCTCCCATTCGATAGCAATCAGTATAAAAGCAATTAAAGCCAGCCAGAACCAGAGGCTTTCGTTGGGCCTTTGGATCATGCTGTTTTTTTCAGATGATTTGTCATTCACTGTAAAAGATTCTGCTATTTCTGCATTTTTCTCCCTTTCATCCAGAAGGACAGAAAAATAATAAATTTGATTTCCTGATACCGCCTGGTAAGTTCCGGGAATCACAGGAGCTTTAAAGTTTTCTTTGTTTAGATCAAGGGAGTAGAGATTTTCGTCTTTATTATTGAAAATCTCCCATCTTCCATTTCCTTTGCCAATATTTATCCATCTCTCTTCTCCGGCGCTGAAATATCCAAGGAAATCTGATTGCTGGGATAACCACTGGTAAGAGTTATACAAAAAGATCGGAAAACCTGGCAGGAGCGGCCAATCTGTGTCGGATAGATCGAAATTGACAATAATAATTGGCTGTCCATTCTGCATTCCCCTCTGTATTAAAGGAATGTCTCCACTTTTCAAAACAGTCTCCCATTCTCCTTTCAATGCAGCGGAAGCGGAACTGATATACACACGCCCAAAGTCTGCATATTCAAATAAAGGATCCTCATCCCCCGAAATTGCCTCTTTTAGTTTTGTTTTTTCCTTGCCTGTGTTAAAAAAGATCATTGGCAGCTCTGGAAGTTCCGATAATGTGCTTCCTTCTGCTACAACCACACCCTTCATTTCAAAACCTTTGAGAGCAGCTGGATCCGTCTGCAGCAATTCGGCTCCTATGGTTTGAAAGCCCTTCACCGCAAACGGATTTACATCCCCCATTGTGTATACCTTTGGTTTTGGGTCTGTGTAAATAGAGGCTGCGAAATTATCTGCTCTGTAGCCGTCATTAATGGAAACGGATGCCTCATAATAAGGTTTTTCAGGCAGGTTTTTAATTTGGACGGTTGTTTGTTCATTTGCTTTCAATGATAAATTTTGTTCAAACAAGACTTCATCCTCAAATTGGACGGTAAAACCTGTTTCTATATTTTCGGAAGACTGGTTTTCTATCACGGCAATGGCTGAGATACCATCACCAGCTGCAGCTGTCCCAAACGATTGCAGCGAGACGTTCCTTGCATCCTCTCCGATATTATGTGCAACAGTGTATAGGCCAGCCAGTTCCTCCATTAAATCATTCTTTACAGCCGAATCTGAAAAAATATGAAGAGCTGTGTCTTTTCCAGAAGATAAGGAACCTGCCAAAAGAATGGCTTTATCCATATTTTCATGTTCATAAGTAAGTTTCAGCCCATCAATGGTTCTGCGAATGGCATTTGGATCATCTTCACGGCTTAATAGGATCTCATTTTTCTCTCCTGCTTTAATCAGGGTTACCTGATGGCCATTAAGTTTGCCGGCAAGGTCAAGCATTTCCTCTTTTGCCATCTCAAAACGGCTCTTTCCTCCGTGTTCAGCCGACATAGAGGCGGATGGGTCTATAATGATGATTAAATGTTCTCCTTTTAAAGAATCTTCAAGCCAAAATGGGCGCACAAGGGCCAGCATCAATAAGATCAGAGCCAATAATTGCAGCCAAAATAATAGATTCTGCTGAAGATTTTTCAGCCAAGGGGAAGCCTGCCATTCGTTCAGCACCTGCTCCCAGAGCAGATTGGATGAAACGGTCTTTTCAGTGTACTGCTTCCGAAAGAAATAAAATAAGATAACAGCCCCTATGAAAATGGCTAATACAAAATAGATAGGATTTAAGAATTGCATTGTGTCCTCACCTGACCAGCCCCTTCGCATACAGATCCCTGAAAAGAACGGACTGAAGATCTCTTGTTTCCGGAGCAAAGATATACTGGCCGCCATACCGTTTGCATAAAATCTCAAGCTGTTCATTATGTTCTTTTAGGCGCTTTTCATATTCAGCTAATATGGAAGGGCTCATGCTGACATTTACAGCAGTCCCAATTTCACTATCAATCAACTTTATATCTCCAGAATATGCAGGAGTAAGCTCTTCATCTGCCTGCACCTGAAATAGCCAGAACTCCTGTTTTAACCCCTGAGCTTCCTAAAAAGGCTTTCCCAATCCTGAAGGGGCTCAAAGCCATCCGCTATTATTACAGCAAGCTGCTGATGTTTAGAAAGAGTTTCTTTAAGACAGCCCAGAAAGTTTGTGGACTGAGCTGCAGGTTCAATTTTTGGATTTCCATGAACGTTCGCCTGCTGTAAACAGAGCCTTTCCTTTTGATAGGCTGTACGCCTGCAGAAGAAACTGGTGAAAAGAAAAGCCGGTCTTCACTTGAAAGCACCATAAAGCTTAAAGCTGATGCCAGCGCTTTGGCATATTCCCATTTCTGCTGGATTTTTGTCATTGAAGACGTTGCATCCAGGTAAACTGCAATAGAAAGCTCCTGCTCATCCAGGAAGCGTTTAATATAATGTTTTTGTGTTCTGCCATAGACATTCCAATCTATTTGCCGAATATCGTCACCAGGCTGATAGGCCCTGAAATCAGAGAATTCCATGGAAGATCCGAATTTATGGGATTTCCTGGACCCTGAATGATATCCTCTTTTCCTTGTCTTTGCAGCAATCTTTCGTTTTTGAAGCTTTCCAAGAATAGCTTGATGGCTGTTCATCAGCTCTTAGCTCCCCAGGAAGTTTCTTTTAACAAAACTTCAATAATTGAATCCGCTGAAATACCCGCTGCTTCTCCCTCAAAGTTCAAAATAAGACGATGCCGCAAAACCGGATAGGCAACGTTTTTAATGTCCCCTATTGATACATGGAATCGTCCGGAGCACATGGCTCTTGCTTTTGCCATACTTATCAGACTCTGAAGGCCGCGTGGACCGCTCCCATATTGGACGTGCTTTTTCACTGTTTCTGGTGCCCCCTCTGAATCCGGGTGCGTTGCAGTGACCATCCAAACGGCATAATCCAGGATTTCATCTGATAGGAGAATTTCTCTCGAAAGCTCCTGAAGAGCAATGACATCCTTCAATCCGGCAGCTTTATTTAAATGGATTTTTTGCGACCCCGTTGTCCTCCTGGCAATTTCTTTTAATTCTTCTTTAGTCGGATACACAACATTCACCTTGCATAAAAACCGGTCCGTTTGTGCTTCCGGCAAGGGATAAGTCCCTTCCATATCAATCGGGTTTTGAGTTGCGAGTACAAAAAATGGCTTTTCCATCTTTTGGGTTTCGCCCATAATCGTGACCGTTTTTTCTCCCATTGCCTCGAGCAGGGCACTTTGTGTTTTTGGTGTTGCCCTGTTAATTTCATCTGCCAGAATGATGTTGGCGAAAATGGGCCCTTTATGAAAACTGAATGTTTGCCTGCCAGCTTTATTAGGCTGAAGCAGCATGGTTCCAGTTATATCTGAAGGCATAATATCAGGGGTGAATTGAATGCGTGAAAATTTAAGATCAAGTACTTCAGCAATGGTTTTAATGAGCATAGTTTTACCCAGCCCTGGCAAACCTTCAAGCAAAACATGCCCTCCTGAGAATATGCTCCATAGTACATGTTCGACCACTTCTTCCTGGCCGACTATAAATGATTGAATTTCATCTTTTACTCTTGCAATGATATCTGCCGCTTGTGCGAATTGCTGTTCTTTTTCCTGTGTTACCGACATTGCAGTCACTCCTTGTCAGGATCTATACTAGTAAAATAACTTTTAACGATTTCCTCTAAATCAGCCGGAAGCTTGTACCGGTCCGTACTTTGCCTGTATGCCTTTTCATAATTCCCAAAAACTTCACTGTATGGTCTGATATTCCCTTTTAAGACAGGGCCTTCCCCTTCAAACTGTTGTCCTGGATTCCCCTGTCCAAGGCTGCCGTTGTCATTTTCAATATTCGTCTTCCCTTCCATGCCAGATGGGATGGTGAGCAGCTCCCTAGACCCCTGTCCGAGCCCGGCACCTCCTCCAAGACCGCTGCCTGAACCATTCCCTGAGCCAGCCCCGGTACCAGATCCCGAACCATTTCCTGAGCCGGCTCCATTTCCTGAGCCGCTGCCTGAACCCGCTCCGCTGCCATTGCTGCTGTTTGAGCTATTGCCAGCTTGATTTTGATTATTTTGCTGATTTGAATTATTCTGCTGCCCCTGCTGAGGCGTATTGGAGGCGTTTCCTGAACTGCCAGGCTGGCCAGGCGGCGAAAACGCTAGCTGTCCCGAGGGCATTCCATTCGCAGCCATCTGCTGCTGTAAAGAAACCCCTGAACTCTGCAGAGCTTCCTGTGCTGCAGCCAGCTGTTTTAAAAGCTCTTCTGATTGCAATGCCTTTTCGAGCTGATCCAGGAGACTTGTCAGCTCTTCTTCAGACAACTGTGCATCACTTCCAGTAAGCTCTTTCAAGGCATTTCTTTGATATTCATTAAGTTCCTTTCTCTGCTTATCAAGCTTTGAAAACTCTTCCCTAAAGGAAGCCAGATCTTTTTCTTTCAGCATTCGGCTTAATTGTTCTAACCCGCTCTTATCAAGATTATTTTTAATATTATCCAGGGCTATTGATTTTTCTTTTTCTTTAATTGCTTTCAACTCAAAGCTTTTTGTTTGTTTCTCTAATTCCTTCAAAGCTTCCTCAGCTGACTTTTTTCTGCAATCTTGTCTTTTGCTTCTTCTAATGCTTTTTTCACTTCAGGATTCTTTTCTTTCTCAGCTTTTTTCTCAAGTTTCTCTTTAGCTTCTTCAATTATCTTGATTTCTTTTTCCTGTTTTAGCGCCAATTCCATTTTCTCGCCGGGAATCATGTACAAAAGCACTGCCAGACCTAGGAAAGACAAAAACATTAGAAAAGGTTTAGGAAGAATGAAAGTTTTCTTCCTGCCTAAAACCTGATGATGCACCTTTTTCATATGCTTTACTGCATCTGCCAGCTGCAATCTTGCAAGAATGCCATCATCGTGAAGGAAAGAATGGGCTGTAATGACCCTGTCTTCAGCTACAAACGTGTTATACAATGATGCAGTCTGGATCATGTCAGGACGCTTCTTCCAAATTCGAAAAGCTGCATAAATAGCAGACAGAAATAAAATCAGCAGGAGATAATTTTGGAGAAATGGGATAACAAAAAATCTTGCAGCCATCATAAGAAAAAAGGCCAAGACAGCAGCCGATAAAAGGAACACCTGGAATTCCTTAACGATCAGCTGAAATAGGAGCTGTCTTTTTACCGGTTTTAAAAGTCTAAGATATTGATTGCGGTTTTCCACCGATATCATTCCCTTATTAAAATTTACGGGCAATCCCGTCTCCCAGGGATTTGCCCGAATAAATACTAGCCCTTTTTCATATTGGGACGGAGTTTTTTTATGCTCAGCAGAATAGCTCCAATGAAAATCAATGTGTACGAAATTAAGTATGAAATCCATAAAGGAAATTCAATGCCTGTTGATCTAGTAATTTCATTGGTCATTTCCGGCTCAAAGGTGCTCATTAGAATAATGACCGGGTTAAGCATAGCCGGGAAGTATGCAAGAGGATTTGTTGGCTGAGTCCCTGTATAGCCATATGCATTGGTTAATTGCATAAAAATCAAAGTCAGGAATGCCGTTCCTCCAGCTAGAAATAAAGTAACCCCATAGGTGGTAACCATCGAGACAATTGTTTTTCTAATGAGCGTTGAAAATAAGACCCCGAGACTTCCATAAACCAGGATGGTAAATAAATAAAATCCCATTGTCGTAAGCAGCTGACCTGGGGAAATACCTCCAAATAAAAACACAAAGCTATAGAGAGGCAAACTTGCCGCAATAAGCAAAATCAAATATGAAATGGAAGAAATCAGCTTGCTCAAAATAATGCTAGAAGAGCTTTGGGTCGTCGTGAGCATGATATTTAAGGTCTGCCTCTCTCTTTCACTGCTGATAACCCCAGCTGTTAAACCGGGAGTAATAAACAGAATTAAGCCAAGCTGCAATATAGATAGGACCATAAACATTGTCCGGCTCTGATCAGGTTTAAAAAAGCCCTGCATATTATTTGACAATGATTCTATAAAGATAAAACCAACAATGATCAGCCCTAATGCCAAGAGGTAAAAGAGTACCCCCAGGTAGCTTTTAAAGCTGCGGAAGCGGAGCTTAAACTCTTTATTCAGAACAGGATTTACGACTAAATTCTTCATGTCAGCTCAACTCCCTTTGTAATTTCCATAAAGACATCTTCCAGATCCGTTTCTGCTTCTGCAAAGCTGGTGATCGCTAAATTATTTAAAATGGCTCTTTTCAGCAGTTCTGTTTGTTCTTCAGCTGTCCCTTTATAAATAAACTGAAAAGATGCTCCGTCTTCCAGTAAAGCCAATTTAAATATATTAGGATCATCCTCAAAGAAAGAAACGGCCTTTTCTGAACTTCCATGAACTTTTACAATGATCAGCCTTTCTCCCCTCAGCTGTGACTGAATATCAGCAACAGACCCCTGAGCCACCAGTTTTCCCTGGTCAATAATGCCGATGGTATCGCACATTTCTGCAAGTTCAGGCAGTATATGTGAAGATATTAAAATTGTTTTGCCCATGCTTTTCAATTCTTTTAATATTTCCCTCATTTCAACCCTTGCTCTTGGGTCAAGTCCTGATGCAGGTTCATCCAGAATCAGCACTTCAGGATCATGGATAAGACACCTGGCCAGGCAGAGACGCTGCTTCATGCCTCTTGATAATAGGTCTACATATGACTCTCTTTTATTTGACAAGTTGACTAGGTCGAGAAGCTGCGGTATCAGCTTCTCGCGTTCTGCGAATGGTATGCCGTAACTCGCACCGTAGAAGTGCAGATATTCATCAGCCTTAAGCTGGTCATAAACCCCGAAGAAATCCGGCATATAGCCTATCTGCTTCCTCACGAGTTTTGAATCCTTTTGAACATCATACCCGTTTACGTACGCAGAGCCCGAAGTGGGGGCAAGTAAGGTTGCCAAAATGGAGAAGGTTGTGGATTTTCCTGCACCATTCTGTCCGACAAAACCAAATACACTGCCTTTTTCTATATTTAAATTTAAAGAATCAAGTGCTGTAAATTTTCCGTATCTTTTCGATAAATCCATAATTTCGATCATTTTGCCACCTCCCCTTTGATCGTAACAGCCGGCAATTGAACGAAAGGATCACCCTGAGCTGATTTATTCAGCTTCATAATAAAACGGCCTTCTTTCGAAACGTACTGGGTTAAGTCATCTTTACTTGTCAGCTTTATGCTCCTTTGATCTGGTTCAATCGGCAGCCACTCACCCGTTTTATGGTTTTTTATCGAATACTGTACGTTTTGGCTATTGATCCTTACCGAAATTTCTTCTAATCTATATGTTTTCTCTTTTAGCTGCTTCGGGAGGCTGAGAATATATTCATATTCTCCGTCTTCAAGCATCATTTCTGCATTCGTGCTGCCCATGCCTTTTTCATAAATCTGACCCTGGATCACATTCCAATCAGCTGCCATCATTCCATCCTTCAATGTAAAGGATCCGGAGAACTCATTTATGGCCTCAAATGGCTGAAGGATCAGATTTGTGTTATTCTGTTTTTCCTTCTTCCCTCTCATGGCTACATCAATAATTGATTCTTTTGTAATCCCCGCAAGGACTGGCTGAGCAACATCCCCAAGCAGAAATGTAGTGGAGGCATATTCAAGCTTTTCTCTTCTTAACCTATTTATATCATTTTGGCCATTGGCAGGATATGCCCCATTAAAAGTTCCTCCATATGGTCTGCTCAGCAGGGACTGCTTTATGGTTTTATCCACTTTAATTGCCTCATCTTTCTTGATTGGCCCTAATTTGATTGCTTCATTGCCTGACCAAATATATAATTCTTCAAAATCATACTCACTTTCGTTTTTGATTGTTCCAGTTAATCTCTTTTCCTTAAGGGTGAGGTCCGCTTTAAACTTCCCATTGATATCGGTCTGGGCCTTTCCGTAAATTGTTTTGGATGACCAATATTCTACCTCAGGGAAAATAATCTCATTGTTTTTTACCTTTTCAGCCATGATTCCGCCTCTAAGGGGATCTGATGTATTGGAATTGTTTGAATAAACCACTGCATTAAATTCACCTTTGGGCATTGAGAGGGTATATTCACCGCTTTTATTTGAAAGCAGGGTTGATGCCTGATATCCGGTAAGCAGATTGTTATTCACTTTATAGATCCCCATCTGGTTCAGCTGCGGCTGAGAAATTCTATCTTTTGCTCCCATTCCAAAGACAGCTGTCCCCATTAATATGGCGATGGAAGGAATGATCCACCAGGAATGCTCCCGTTTATCAAGCTTTCTTAATACAAAATAAAGAACAGGCACTATCAGAATAATATAACCGGCAAAAAGGCCAATAAGCTGCCCGATTGAAAAATTGGATGCAGGAAAGAATTCATTCACTTCTGCAAATTCCCAATACAGCTGGTCCAGGTAATCCTGAGAATATGGGCTGGATCCAATGCCGGCACCTGTTGCCTGATTAATAAAGTCTGCAAACCATGTGTCGTATCCCTGCCATGAAGATAAAGGCTCATCTCCCAGTGAAAAAGCTGTCTGCAGAATTGTCCCGCTTCCATACTCCTTTTTCACTGCTGCTGGAAGATCCCCGCTTTCAGCGATAACTTCTGCACCCGCTTCAATGGGACCAGTAAAGAAGTTGAGTTCTTTAAAATCCGGCTCCTCGCTCTTTGCTGACTGCAGGAATTTTACTGTACCGGCGGCCTCGTTTTCAGATTTCATTGGCAGCAAAGAATATAGTTCTCCATAGGCACCGCTTGCATCAGGTCCTCCTCCGGCAATCAATGCTCCACCGTTGTAAACCCAGTTCCTTATAGCTTGTTGCTGTTTGTCACTAAGCTGGGATATCTTGAATTCATCAATCAGCAAATAATCGAGTGTTTCCAATCCTGTCGCTTCATCCGGCAAATCTTCCTTATTAAGTTCAATCATCGATTTTGAAGGAAGCGTCCTCAATTCTTTTACACGGTCATAGTTTTCACTGAGAACACCAATTACTTCAGTTGCCGTATCTATAAATTTCGGCTTTAATGTATTTTCGCCTTTAAAACTAACCTTTTTTCCGTCTTTCCAATCACCTTCATAAAGAGTCAGTAAAGGAATGTTCTGATACATGGAAGGGTGGTCCTCTGTCATGCCAGGGATGGAAACCAGGTATTCCTTAGCTGTTCCGGCAGGAAGCTCTACTTTTACAGTAACCGCACCGCTCGTATTGTAGGATGGATGGTAACTTATCAGCAAATCCCCGCTAAAAGCCTCTCCTGTATTTTCCATCTTAATCCGCAGAGGAAACCCCTCTCCTCTTTTCACTTTTCCGCCAAAGCCCTCATCTATAGAAACTTTGATGTCTGTGCTGGCAGCTTCTGCTGTTTGGAATGGATGAAACATTAATACAAAACAGAATAAAGCCATGATGAACACTTTTAATTTTCCGTGCAACCCAATCTCCCCCATTAAAAATCTTAAGTATCTGCCTTATGTTTTTTTTAGGCAGTCTTTAAAAATATAAATTATTGCCAGCCTGATGACTTCTTCCTTAGTATAGACGCTGCCGGCTGACAAAAAGTTCCTGCGGATATTTATTTAATTTGTTTGTCAGACCAAACTTGAAAGACATTTATTAACACAGTGTAATTTTACACTAAAAAATATAAATTTCAAACTATTTTTTATATTGTAAATTTCGTAAAAAAAACAGCCGGAGAACTCGCTCTCCGGCTGTGTAACAATTTTATTCTTCCTCTTCTTCTTCTGCTTCTCTTTCGACTATGTCGGCAAAGAGTCCATAGACATACTGTTCTGCATTGAATTCCTGCAGGTCATCCATTTTTTCACCTAAACCTACAAATTTCACCGGGATTTCAAGTTCATTTCTGATTGCAAGAACGATGCCGCCCTTTGCAGTTCCATCCAGTTTTGTAAGAACAATACCAGAAACATCAGTAGCTTCCTTGAAGGTCTTAGCCTGAATCATGGCATTTTGTCCAGTTGTAGCATCAAGTACTAGCAATACTTCATGCGGGGCCCCCGGTACTTCCCTTTCTATTACACGCTTTACTTTCTCTAATTCTTTCATCAGATTGACTTTATTCTGCAGGCGTCCCGCAGTGTCACAGATTAAAATATCAGCTTTGCGGGACTTGGCAGATTGAACGGCATCATACATGACAGCTGCAGGGTCAGAGCCAGCTCCCTGCTTAATGACATCAACGCCGACACGTTCTCCCCACACCTCAAGCTGTTCAATCGCTCCTGCACGGAAGGTATCTCCTGCTGCAAGCAGGACATTTTTTCCTTCATTTTTGAACTTATGGGCAAGTTTTCCGATCGTGGTCGTTTTACCGACTCCGTTAACACCAACAAATAGGATAACAGTTAGTCCCTCAGATTGAATATTTAATTCTGTGGAGGTTTCGCCTGCACTGTCATAAATTTCTACAAGCTTTTCTGAGATGACAGCCTGCACATCGCGAGGATCCTGAATATTCTTGCGTTTTACTTCCCTTCTCAGCTCTTCGACCAATTCCATGACAGTATCGAATCCAACATCCGCCCCAATTAAGATTTCTTCCAGTTCCTCAAAAAATTCCTCATCCACTTTACGGTACCTGGATACAAGGTCATTTACCTTATTTGAAAAATTATCGCGCGTTTTGGTTAATCCGTCTTTAAACTTTTCAGTAACACTATCTGTCTGCTTAGTAATTTTTTCTTTTAGTTTTTTAAAGAAACTCATGTTTTCACTTCCTTATAAAAGCAATATGTATTAGTGCGGAACAGGTTGTAAACTGTCCCGCATTAAAGCTGCTATTGAGTAATTAGTTCCCTGGTTTCTTCCAGACGTACAGATACCAGTTTGGAAACACCGGATTCCTGCATGGTTACACCGTAAAGGACATCCGCTTCTTCCATTGTTCCTTTTCTGTGGGTAATAACGATGAACTGGGTGACGTCGCTGTATCTCTTTAAGTATTGGCTGAACCTTTGCACGTTTGCTTCATCCAAGGCTGCCTCTACTTCATCAAGGATACAGAATGGAACAGGACGTACTTTCAAAATGGAAAACAGCAATGCAATTGCTGTAAGTGCCCTTTCTCCTCCAGATAATAATCCGAGGTTCTGCAGTTTCTTGCCTGGAGGCTGTGCGACAATTTCCACACCTGTATTCAATAAATCATCAGGCTGGGTCAAGCGTAAATCGGCTCTGCCGCCGCCGAATAAAGATTGGAAAACCGACTCAAAATGGAAACGGATCCCTTCGAAGGTTTCTTCAAATCGCCTTTTCATTTCAACATCCATTTCATCGATAACCTGGAATAACGTATCTTTTGCTTCCTGAAGGTCTGTTTTTTGTTCAAGCAGGAATTCATATCGTTCAGATACTCTGTCATATTCTTCGATTGCCCCGAGGTTCACAGCCCCAAGCTCTTCGATTGCCAGCTTTATGAGTTTTACTTTTTTCGTGCTTCATCAATCTCAATCTCCAGCGGATATTCCTCTTTAGCTCCTTCAAAAGAAAGCAGATATTCTTCCCTTAAATGATTCAGCTTATTTTCCAGCTCAACATCAAGCCGGTTCTGCTTAACTTCCTCATCTTTCAAAACTTCTACCAGCCCTTTATGCTGGCGTTTTAATTCTTTTGCCTCAAGTTCCAAGTCCTCTAAAGATGTTTGGAGCTTTAAGCGCTCATCCCTTCTTGAAGCAATCAACTCAAGCGTTTCATTCTTTTCCTTTAATTTTTGCTGTGCTGCCTCTTCCAGATGCTGCTCACCTGAAGAGCTATTCGTCATTTCAGATGATAGCAGTTCTAAATCCTCTTTTACTGTTTTCAGCTTATCCCTGTTAGCAGCAAGCTCAGAAATTAGTGCGGCTAGTTTGTCCTCAGCATGATTCAGCTGTTCACTTTTGGAAGCGAAGCTGATTTTCAGCTCATTTATTTCAGATACAAGAGTTTCCTTTGAAGTCTGCTGGGTGTTTTTTCTTTCTGTTAATGCTTTAATCACATTATCAAGATCAGCTATTTGTTTTTGCTGCTGCTCCAATAGATCTGCAAGCTCACTCTTTCTGGTCAGCAGTCTTTCTCTATCTTCCGAAAACTGTGCTTTGTCCATATCATAAAGAGATAAGCGCTCATTAATGCTTTTCTCCTCAAACTCTACTTCTAGAAGCTCTCCTTTTACCCTCTGTTCCATCAAACGAAGCTCTTCACCTGTTTTTCTAAGCTGTTCAATGCGTGTTTCCTGTTTTTGAATTTCGCTTTTTTGCAGTTTCACTTGTTTTTCGAGGTTAGCTGTTTTGGATTCCATGTCCAAAATTCGTGATTTCAGCTCTTCAAGTTCACCTTTGCGTGAAAGAATGGAAGTGCTTTTCTGTTTCAGGGCTCCTCCCGTCATGGACCCGCCGGGATTAACCACATCTCCATCAATAGTAACGAGTCTCACACGGTATTGAAGAAGCTTCGCCAGTTCATTGGCTCCTTTAAGGTCACGTGCAATAACAACATTGCCAAGCAGGTTTTCAATAGCAGACTGATGCCTTCCTTCAAACCGGATCAGCGTAGCAGCTTCACCAATAAAGGCGGGATGGCCTTGAACCGATTGCAGTTGCCCGGCATTAAGCCTTTTCCCCTTCACTACGCTTAACGGCAGGAAAGTTGCTCTTCCGTATGAATTCTTTTTCAGGAATTGGATGGCACTTCTCCCATCCTGCTCATTTTGTACGATGATATGCTGCATGGCACCGCCAAGAGCAGTTTCAATCGCCGTTTCGTACTCTTTTGGCACCTGAATTAATTCCGCTACGGCTCCTTCAATTCCCTGCAGCTTGCTGCCCCTTGCTTTCAATATTTCCTTTACACCTTGGAAAAAGCCCGAAAAGTCTTCTTCCATTTCTTCAAGCATTTCCTGCCTGGATTTTGCCTGCTGCAAATACTGATAAGCCTGATACAATGTTTTTTCCTGCTTTTGATAATTATTCTTTAATGATTCAAGCTTGCGGTCTTCCGTTCGAAAAACATGTACCTGACTCTCTATTTCTTTTTGCAGGCTTTCAAGTTCTGATTGTATCTTTTGCTTTTTCTCTTCATTTTTCTTGCGGTCGGCAATATACTTTTCGTTATCCATCTCAAGCTTAGAACTGCGCTGACCCTGCTGGCTGAGCTGCTGATCAATATTCTGCAGTTCGTTTCTTGAAGCCGCCTGGCTATTCAGCACTTCAATATAATCACTTTTCAGCGATTCAATTTTCTCTTCCGTATTTTCACTGAAGAGTTTGAGCTGTTCCTGCTTTTCCTTTAATGCTTTCTGAAGTTTAACTGCTTCTTCCTTTATTTTTCCTTTGAGAGCCGACTGCTTTTCTTCTTGCTCTTTTAATTCAGTTATCTTCGAAGAAAGTTCCTCCATGTTTCGATGAAGCTGGTCTTTATTCTGGCTGGCATTTTTCTTTCGCTCTTTTAGGACTTCTTTTCTGCCTTCCAGTTTTTCAAGCTCTTCACTGGCATGAAGGAGTACGTCCTGTAAATCATTTACTGATTCATCGATTGCAGCAATATGATCCTTTAACTCTTCCATTTTGGCTTCTTTGTTCTGAATAACTGCCGATAGCTTCATTTCATCTTCTGTATGCCGTTCAAGCTGACGTGAAAGCTGCTCCCATTTTGAATGCAGGTCTTCTATCTCATAGACTGTAAGGGCAACTTCAATTTTCTCAAGCTCTTCCTTCTGCTGCAGATAATCTTTTGCAATCGAAGCCTGAATTTTCAAAGGCTCTACCTGGCTTTCAAGTTCATGAAGAATATCATTCACCCTGTTTAAATTATCCTGGGTTTCAGAAAGTTTGCCTTCCGCTTTTTCTTTCTTGTCTTATATTTAAGCACACCAGCCGCTTCTTCGAATATCGTCCGGCGTTCTTCAGCTTTGCTGTTTAGAATTTCCTCTACCCTGCCCTGGCTTATTATTGAAAAAGCTTCCCTGCCAAGGCCTGAATCCATAAATAAATCTACGATATCTTTTAATCTGCATGTTTGCTTATTGATTAGGTATTCACTGTCTCCAGATCGGTAAACCCTTCTTGTAACACTGACTTCACTGTATTCAATCGGCAGACCCTGATCGCCGTTATCAAGGGTCAGTGTAACCTCAGCAAAATTCTGCGCTCTCCGGGAATCACTGCCAGCAAAAATGACATCCTCCATTTTCGCGCCGCGAAGGACTTAGCTGATTGTTCCCCCAATACCCAGCGTATGGCATCTGTTATATTGCTTTTTCCGCTTCCATTTGGACCTACAACTGCCGTAACGCCTGGAACAAAATCAACCGTGATCCGCTCAGCAAATGACTTAAAACCAATAACATCAAGCCTTTTTAAAAACAACCTTGCTCCCCCTCTGTCTCCTCCAAGTTTCTATTCTTCGATGTCACTTGATATGATTCTTCAATACTTCAAGGGCCATTTGGGCTGCATGCTGTTCCGCTTCTTTCTTTGATCGGCCGGTGCCTGTCCCAAGCTCCCTGCCATTTAGGGAAACAGTGGAAACAAATTCTCGATTGTGGGCAGGCCCTTTTTCCTGAAGGATTTTATATTCAATTGTACCTGCACCATCCCGCTGCACAAGTTCCTGCAGCTGGCTCTTGAAATCCATCACATGCGAAAAAGCACCTGAATCAATCTTCGGAAAAACAACTTTCTCCAAAAAACCGACAACCGTATCTAATCCTTTATCCAGGTATAGTGCACCTATAAAGGCTTCAAATACGTCTGCAAGCAGGGCCGGACGGGTTCTTCCTCCTGTCATTTCCTCCCCTTTTCCAAGCAGTACCAGGCTGCCGAAGGACAATGCATGGGCAAATGAGACCAGGGATGGTTCGCAAACAACCGCTGCCCTCAGCTTAGTTAATTCCCCTCGCTCATCATGGGATATTTTAGGTAAAGGAACTTCGAAACAGTCAGTTCAAGTACAGCGTCACCCAAAAATTCCAGTCTTTCATTGTCTTCATAGGGCTTTCTCCGATGCTCATTCACATAAGATGAATGGGTAAAAGCTTGCTTTAATAATTTTTCATTTTCAAATTGGATTCCGATTTCCGTCTGGAATTCTTTAAATTGTTTTTCGATTGCGCGAAATGATTTTCTTTCCTTATCCTTATTGCTGCGCATAATGCATCCACCTTGCTAATATTAATATTCTTTTTATTATTAGGGACATCTCAAAATGATGTTCTAGTTTTAACTAAGCCTGTTGATTGCCGCTGCATGTACTCAAGCTTCCGTGTGGGCTGCCTGGACTCCTCGACGCTCTGCGTCTGCGGGTCTCCCTTGGTATGCTGCTCCCGCAGGAAAGCTTCCTCGAACAACTGCGCACGAAGAAAATGCGGTAGCCTTTTCGGAGATCTCGCATCTTCCGCTCCAATCGCTCAATGTAAATATAGATAACTGCTCAAAACCCGCAAAAATTAAGTAAACTGAAATTCATATAAAGCTTAAATGGTCTTTTCTAAGTTTACGTAATAAAAATCAAAAACGCAAAAAAATTTCTATTTACAAAACACTTTTAAGTTTCATTCGGATACAGCCATCTTCACAGAAGAAAGCCCCGTTATTCAACGGAGCTTTTGCCTAACATATTTACTGTCCACAGCCACCTGCTGCCGTGCGACAGCTTTATCCATGCTGTCCTCTATGCCACAGGTAACACCGGACAGTAAACATCTGCTGATAAAAAATTGCTGCAGCGAGGGGTATACCCTCACTGCAGAGTGGTCCAACTAACGATTATTGGCTAGCTTTTATGTAATTTACAGCGTCACCGACTGTTGCGATTTTTTCAGCATCATCGTCAGAAATTTCCATGTCGAACTCGTCTTCTAATTCCATTACTAATTCTACTACGTCAAGGGAATCAGCACCCAGATCATCTTTGAAAGAAGCTTCCAATTTCACTTCAGACTCTTCTACACCAAGACGGTCCACGATGATCTTTGTTACACGTTCTAATACTTCTGCCATGCTTGTCACCTCCCCTCAAGTATTATAGATTATTTTTAGCCTTTATTGAAAGGTTTTATAAAAAATTTTGCATTACAAGCCTGTTACAAACTACATGACCATACCGCCATCAACATGAAGGGTTTGTCCTGTCATATAGCGGCTGTCCTCTGAAGCAAGAAATACTGCCACATTCGCAATATCTGCAGGGTCGCCAAAACGCGCCAAAGGAATTTGCTTAAGCATCTGCTCTTTTACATCCTCGTTCAGCTTATCAGTCATATCAGTTGTGATAAAGCCTGGTGCAATAGCATTGACCGTTATGCCTCTTGTTGCAAGTTCCTTTGCAGAGGTCTTTGTCAGGCCAATAACACCTGATTTGGCAGCGACATAATTAGCCTGGCCAGGATTGCCGCTGACACCAACGATGGATGAAATATTGATAATGCGGCCGCTGCGCTGTTTCATCATCTGCCTTGTAACAGCTTTTGTACAAAGGAATACACCTTTCAGGTTAATGTTAATAACATCATCCCATTCGTCTTCCTTCATTCTCATAAGCAGGTTGTCCCTCGTAATTCCAGCATTATTAACCAAAATATCAAGCTTGCCAAACTTTTCTACTGTTTCTTTAACCATGCTTGCCACGGAATCACTATTTGACACATCGCATTGGATAGCAAAAGCATTTCTGCCTAATGCTTTTATTTCATCAACGACTTCGTTCGCCCTTGCCTCACTTCCGGAATAGTTAACCGCGATATCTGCACCTTGCTTAGCAAGACCCAAAGCAATTTCTCTTCCGATTCCGCGGGAAGCTCCCGTTACTAATGCGGCTTTTCCCTCTAGCTTCATCTCAATTCCTCCTTTAAGGATTCTGTAACTGCCTGGCAGGATTCAGCATCGGAAACGGCATACGTTTTAAGGGAACGATCTACCTTTTTCACTAAGCCTGACAGTACTTTCCCTGGTCCAATTTCAATAAATGTATCTACTCCTAGCTCTATCATCCTGCGGATTGAATCCTCCCAGAGTACAGGTGAATACAGCTGTTCAATTAATCTGCTGTTTATTTCTGCAGCAGAAGTCATTTCAGAAGCTTTTACATTTGCAATGACAGGAACAACTGCATCTTTGATCTCAATATCGTCCAGGACTTGCCTGAACTTCTCCGCAGCAGGCTTCATTAATTCAGAATGGAAAGGACCGCTTACCTCCAGTGGAAGCACTCGCTTGGCACCTTCTTCTTTAGCCTTTGCAGAAGCTTGTTCAACACCTGCCCTTGAACCTGAAATAACAATCTGTCCAGGACAGTTCAAATTTGCGAGCTGAACCGGATTGCCGCCTGCAGTAACCTCTTCTGTGACAGCAGTAAGCTTGTCCCTGTCCAGTCCCAGTACCGCTGCCATTGTTCCCTCACCGTTAGGAACTGCTTCTTCCATGAACTCTCCTCTTTTACGGACAGCATAAACACCGTCCTCAAAGGATAGTGCTTCCGCTGCAACGAGTGCAGTATACTCTCCAAGGCTGTGGCCAGCCACAAAATCAGGTGCTACGCCAGATCTTTTAAAATAATCGAGTATGGCAATGCTAGTAGTCAACAATGCCGGCTGTGCATTTGTTGTTAACGTCAATTTTTCCTGAGGCCCTTCAAAAATAAGTTGTGATAGTGAAAAGCCAAGTTTTTGATCAGCACTCTCGAAAAATGATTTTACTTTCTCATCCTGTTCGGCTAATGCTTTTCCCATTCCCGCAGCCTGTGATCCCTGCCCAGGAAATAAAAAGGCGATTTTACCCATCGTGATTCCCCCCAAATAAAATAAGTTTATTTAACGGCTGTTTTTTCTGCTTCTTTTTCAACAGCTTCCTTAATCGTTTGAGCGACATGGTTTTCTACCATAACCCTGGTCTGTCTGACTGCACTGAATAAAGCAGTCGCATCTGAGGAACCATGAGCCTTAATAACAGGCGCCTTTAATCCGAATAATCCAGCACCGCCGTATTCCGAATAATCCATCTTAGATTTAAGCTGGTATAAATCAGGCTTTAAGGCAGCTGCTGCCAATTTCGTTTTAAAGCTGCTGGTCAGAGCTGTTTTTAGCATTTTAAACACAGAAAGAGCAGTACCCTCAATTGTCTTTAGGACCATATTTCCGGTAAAGCCATCTGTCACTACAACATCTGCAGCTCCCTCAAGCAAATCGCGTGCTTCCACATTACCGATAAAATTGATATCAGCATTCTTCAGCAGGTCAAATGTATTTTTCGCCAGTTCATTGCCTTTTTTCTCTTCAGTTCCTATATTTAGAAGGCCCACTCTAGGATTGGAAACACCCCGGACTTTTTCTGTATATATCGATCCCATGATCGCATATTGAAGAAGATGCTCAGGTTTCGCGTCAACATTCGCCCCTACATCCAGCAAAAGGAACCCTTCCCCGCCTATCGTTGGAAGCGTAGGTGATAATGCCGGGCGTTCAATGCCATCAATCCTTCCTACCACAAAAAGGCCTGCTGCCATAAGAGCACCCGTGTTTCCTGCAGAAATGCATGCATCCGCTTTACCGTCTGAGACAAGCTGCGCTGCAAGCACCATTGATGCATTTTTCTTTCTGCGCACAGCCCTCACTGGTTCATCATCCGGCAAGATGACTTCATCTGTATGTAAGATCTCAATCCGCTCGTTTGAAGTAAGGTATTCCTTTATTTTTGACTCATCGCCAACAAGAGTAATGTGTATATCCTTAAACTCTGCGGCAGCTTTCATTGCGCCAAGGACAATTTCCTTCGGGGCATTGTCGCCTCCCATTGCGTCTATGGAAATTTTCATGATGCTTCATCCTTTAGTGATTATTTTTTCTGAACATGTCGAATTCGCCCTTAAATACCTGTTCGTTATTCACAAAGCTATTGACTTCAACAATCGTCCTCCCGCTGTCAACATCAATTGTAAGGACCTTGGCTTTAGCTATAACACGTTCATTTAATCGCACTGGCCTTGTGAATTGAATATTGGCTTTCGCTGTCAATGCCAGTTCATCATTTATTACAGCAACTGCCAGTGAGTTGGCCTGTGCAAACAAGTGATGCCCCCGGGCTATTCCATTCCGCTTGAATACATGTTCATTTTTTACATCGAAAATGGAAATTGCCGTTTTATCCAATTCTATATCTATTATTTCACCGATTATTTCTTCTATGGGTAAAGATCGGACTTCATCCTCGAAAGTTTTTTCAGCAACATGCTTGATTCTTTCCCGCAATTCCGGAATAGATAATTCCAGGCGGTCGAGCCTTATTGTCTGGACGCTGACAGTGAACTTTTCTGCAAGTTCCTCGTCCGTGACAAATGGATTTTCTTTTATTGTGTCCGTTAATAAATGCTGGCGTTCTTTTTTATTTCTTTTCATTAAAAATCCCACCGTCCGAGATATTAAGACTAGGTACTAATAGTAGTATATAATCAAAAAAAGCAGATTGCAAGGAAGAACTTTTCTGCAATCTGCTTTAAGTGTGATTGAATATTTGTTTAGCTTACATATTCTGTCCGTTGATTTCCGCTGGGAGGAACAGGAGCCTCCTCAGCCAGCACCGCACGAAGGAAATGCGAGAACATTTTTCGAAGATCAAGCTCCCTCCACTCCAATCAGCTCAGCGTGTGACATTCGATCCTTTAGTCCAGTTTTTCCCCTTCCAGCACTCCTGTTTCCTTTAAATAATTTCTCAAAGGCAGGTACTCATCTGAATGCCAGAATTCATGGGATTCAACAAGAGAAGCTGCATCGTTTCTGGCGGTTTCGAGAGCGCGGTAATCATGGACCATATCGGCGACTTTAAATTCCGGGAGCCCGCTTTGTTTTTCCGAAAAAGTCCCCAGGTCCCCTCAGCTCAAGGTCCTTTTCACTTAGTGCAAATCCGTCATTGGTTTCCGTCATGATTTTCATTCGTTCTTTTCCAACTTCCGATTTGGGGTCTGCTAAAAGAACACAATAAGATTGTTTATCTCCTCTCCCTACCCTGCCCCTTAATTGGTGCAGCTGTGCAAGTCCAAAGCGCTCAGCATCATAGATCACCATCATCGTTGCATTTGGGACATTTACACCCACCTCGACAACTGTAGTAGAAACAAGAATTTGAGTTTCATTTCGGCTAAAAGCCTTCATTACATTTTCTTTTTCATCTGGGTGAAGCCTGCCATGCATGAGGCCCACATCATAGCGGCCATGAAAATGATGCATCAATGTTGCATGGACATCTATAGCATTTTGAACATCCAGCTTGTCCGACTCCTCAATTAGGGGACATATCACATATACTTGCTGGCCTGCTGAAAGCTCCTTTTCCATAAAACCAAGTACTCTATCAAGCATTTCAGGTTTTGCCCAATAAGTTTCAATCGCTTTTCGCCCTGCCGGCATTTCATCTATGATGGAAACATCCATTTCCCCAAAAACAGTAATGGCCAATGTTCTCGGGATTGGCGTGGCAGTCATAAACAGAACATCCGGACTCTCGCCTTTTTCCCTGAGGATGCGCCGCTGCCCGACACCAAATCTATGCTGTTCATCAGTAATAACAAGCCCCAGTTTATTAAATTCCACTTCTTCCTGGATAAGTGCATGTGTGCCTATAAGAACATCAATTTCTCCATCCTTTAAATGCTGAAGAATTTCTCTTCTGCGCTTTCCTTTGACGGAGCTTGTCAGGAGTTCACATCGCAGGCCAAATGGCTCAAGCATCGTTTTTAAAGATTCCGCATGCTGCTCTGCAAGGATTTCGGTCGGCACCATTAAAGCTCCCTGGAAATCTGCTGTCCTGCTGGCAAATAGGGCGATCGCCGCAACAGCCGTTTTGCCGGAACCAACATCCCCCTGTAATAGCCTGTTCATCCGATAAGGCGATTTCATGTCAGTCAGAATCTCATTAACCACCCTTTTCTGGGCATTGGTTAAGGCAAATGGCAGAGAGTCTATAAACTCCATCAGCCTCGAAAGATCATAAGCTTGCGCAATCCCTTTAGACTGCTCTCTTTCAATCTTTCTTAGTGCCTGCATTTTTAATTGAAAATAGAAGAATTCTTCATAAACAAATCGCCGTCTTCCCTGTTTAAGTTCCTGATCATTGGCAGGAAAATGGAGCGATCTCATAGCATCTCGCCTATCCAAAAGCCTATATTGCAAAAGATATTTTTCAGGCAAAGTTTCTGATATCTCATTTCCATACTGTGAAAAAGCCAGTTTTATAAAACGTCTGATTCCCTTGACAGTGATATTTCCTTTCACAGCGTAAACAGGCTCAAAATCCTTGTTACTGGAGGCACTCCCTATTTTTAATTCATTGGCTGTTATGATCTGGCGGTGCTGGTCCCATTTGCCTGTCACTGTCACAGTTTCGTTCAATGTAATTTTATTCTTTAAATATGGCTGATTAAACATGACCACTTGTATCAGATATCTGCCTACAAGAACTCTCACAGTCAGCCTGGACCGTTTCCTTCCATAATAGGCGAGTGAAGGTTCACTGTGGATCCTTCCTTCCACAGTTACTCTTTCATCATGCTTAATCTCTTCCAGATCCTTGAGCCTGTAATCCTCATATCTATATGGGAAATATTCAAGCAAATCTTTTACAGTGTTTATGTTCATTTCAGCAAGTGATACTGCTGTTTCCTCCCCGATGCCTTTAACAGCTGTAACAGACTGATTATAATTTGGATTCACGTTTATTGAACGGCTGCCAAATATATTTTCTCAAGGCAGTCCGCCACCCCTCCCTGCTCAATTACTTTTAACTGCAGGCTTATACAGCGCCTGCTTTATAACTAGCACACTATAATCTAAATAGGCAAGTAAGCAATCTTTAACCAAATAAATTAATATTTCCGAAGTTCACTAAAATGTAATCGTTTTAAATGGACAAAAGCGAAGGCTGGGCCCTCGCTTTTTTTATTGTTTATTCGATTGAAAATATAAAAGAGTATAGCGGCTGTTTGCCATCATGCACTTCGACTTCAACATCTTCATACTTATCTTCAATATAGCTGATAAGTGAATCCACTTCCTCTTCTGCCGCATCTTCACCTTTTAATACGGTTAGGATCTCAGAGTCTTCATCAATCATTCCATCGAGAAGATCTTTGGCAGCCTGCACTCTATCCTTGTTCTTGACAACAATTTTCCCATCTGAGATGCCCATAAAATCATCTTTTTCAATTTCGAGGCCATCGATGCTTGTATCACGGACAGCAAATGTAATTTGGCCTGTCTTCACATGCTGAAGGGCATCTGTCATGCCTTCTTCATTTTCTGCGAGTCCGGCACTTGGATTAAAAGCAAGCAGGGCAGCCATTCCCTGAGGGACGGTCTTGGAAGGAACAACTACTGCTTCTTCTTCAGTCACTTCTGCAGCCTGCTGTGCAGCCATGATGATATTTTTATTGTTTGGCAAAATGATTACTTTCTTGGCATTCACTTCTTTGATGGCCTTTACAATATCTTCCGTACTAGGATTCATCGTCTGGCCGCCCTCAATGACTGCATGTGCTCCGATGCTTCGGAAAAGATCCGCAATCCCGCTGCCCATTGATACTGTAACGATTCCGTATTCCTGCTTTTCCTTTGGCTTAGCTTCAGCTGCCAATGGTGTAGGAACGTCATCAATCAAATTGGTGTGCTGCTGGCGCATGTTTTCAATCTTCATATTGATTAAGCTCCCATAGCGCTGTCCGTATGTCAGGCAATCTCCTGGCTGTTCAGAGTGGATATGTACTTTTACAAGCTGTTCATCCGCAATCACAAGAAGCGAGTCGCCATATTTGCTTAAGTCCTGGCGGAACTTGTCTTCTGAAAAAGGATTAGCAGATAGCTTTTCAGTTTCGAACTTGACCATAAACTCTGTGCAATAACCAAATTCAATATCTTCAGTGTTCATAAAACTATGAACATTTTTATGGTGTTCTGCGTTAACCAGGTCATCCATCTTTGGAAGGGCTGCTGGTGTATCAGGAAGTTTTTCGCCCTTGAGCTCTGCAAGGAATCCTTCATATACAAAAACAAGACCCTGCCCGCCGCTGTCTACAACCCCAACTTCTTTTAAGACAGGAAGAAGATCCGGAGTCCGGTTTAAAGAAGCCCGTGCTTCTTTTAACACTTCCTCCATAATCACTACGATATCATCTTCATTTTTTGCAGCCTGCACCGCTTTTTTAGCGGAATCTTTAGCAACGGTTAAAATTGTTCCTTCAACCGGCTTCATAACAGCTTTATAAGCAGTTTCTACACCTGAATTCAAAGCATCAGCAAACTCTTTGCCATTGATGGAAGATTTCTGTTCAATATGCTTTGAGAAGCCTCGGAACAGCTGGGAGAGAATTACTCCAGAGTTCCCGCGGGCCCCCATCAGCAAACCTTTAGAAAGAGCAGAGCCCACCTTCCCAATATGTTCCTGAATATTAGCTTTTACTTCCTTTGCACCGGAAGTCATTGACAAATTCATGTTCGTTCCTGTGTCTCCATCAGGAACAGGGAAAACATTTAACGCATCCACTAATTTTGCATTAGCAGATAAATGGTTCGCTCCTTGTATGACCATTTCGGCAAAAAGCTTCCCATCTAAATCTCTTTTTGACACAAGTCTTTCCTCCTCACTACGGGTTCGTTACACGAACTCCCTGAACGTAAATATTAACCGAGTCCGTACTTAGCCCAACTGTTTTATCAAGGGTGTATTTCACTTTAGATTGCACATTGTGGGCAACCTCGGAAATTTTCGTTCCGTAACTTACAATAATATACATATCGATATGTACTTCATCTTCTTCCTGGCGTACAATAACACCGCGGGTAAAATTCTCTTTTCGAAGTATATCTGTAAGGCCATCTTTAATTTGATTTTTAGAGGCCATCCCTACGATGCCGTAGCAGTCAACTGCTGCTCCGCCTGCGATTGTTGCAATTACGTCATTAGAGATATCAATTTGCCCGAAATTCGTTTTTAATTCGATGGACATGGTTCGTTCCCCCTTTGGAAATTGCTTTTAATAAAAGCTTCTTCAAGCGCTCCCGCTTTACGGAAACGCTGGCGTTCCCCCTTAATTGTAAAATGGAGGCAAGCTTGCTGTTAAAGGAGAATGCATCCTTTTCAGCTGGGCAGCGATCTTTCTAACTCCAAAGCTTTATGCATACCTTATGATATTTTACTATATGGGCTGTAATATTGAAAGCCATACTTCCCCATCCCTATTATAGCTCATGTTCCATACCCCTATGTCAAGGAAATTTTCTTGAAAGCAAACTATTGCAATCAGAAGGGTTGTATGATAAATTATTAAAGTATCTTTTAATGTCGAGATCCGAAACGGAATTCCTCATTAATTCAGATGGATGAATCTGACTATTGCAAATGAAAGCATTGAAAAATAGTTTCAGCTTATGCTTTTAGTAAGGAGGGAAACATACATGCCACGCAAATGTGTTGTAACTGGTAAAAAAACAACTTCAGGTAACGCACGTTCTCACGCGATGAACGCTAACAAGCGTACTTGGGGTGCTAACCTTCAAAAGGTACGTATTCTTGTAGACGGTAAACCTAAACGTGTTTGGGTATCTGCAAGAGCACTTAAATCAGGTAAAGTTGAGCGCGTTTAATCTGCTCAGGGACATCCTTTTAGGATGTCCTTTTTATTTTCCTTTTTATAATCCACTATTCATTCTCCCCCATTGAATCAAAAAATAAAAGCACCCCAGAGAGGTGCCCAGTTTTTAATGCTATTTTCTTTTTCATTTATGGGAGTTTACCCCTTTTTGAAGGTCCCTAACATGGCACGCACAATGCCCCCTAAAAATTTAGGAAGTTTGATTGTATAAAATCTCATTACTCGTGTCCCTCCTCACGATCTTACGCATCCATTCTGTCCTTAAATCGTCTTTACCATCTTATTCAAATAACGAAAGATGAGTACTCATGATTACAAAAAATGATCAGAAAGCAATTCATGCCAGCACTCATATCCAGATTCCCAGCACCTTGCAGGGCAGTACTGGCCCGGCTCTTAATCCTTGCTTCTTACAACCATTAATATGCCTTCAGTAAAAGAAAAAGTACCACAATCATCAATAAGTTCATTGCTGATACAAAGAGTAGAACCGGCAGAGACGGTCCGATCTGTGAGCGGATACTTGAAATTTCTTAATGTGAGGCCCTTAATTTCCATTGTGATCGGGACAAAAGAAATGTATTTGAAATTTGGATTTTGCTTTATGGTGTATTCACCTGGAGCTTTAATATTAATCTTATTTTTTTTGTCAATAATTTCGACAGGAACAAAGTTTCCTTCAAGTACAGGCTTTATTAACAGCTGAATATTTGCAAATAAGTGGTCAAGCCGGCCGCCTGTGGCGCCAAACAGACGGATTTTCTCAGGATTTTGTTCCAGTGCCCAATTCAGGGCAAGCTCCATGTCGGTTTCGTCTTTCTCCGGCTTGAACCTGTTCAGCTCTTTTACTTTTTCTTCAATGATTAATAGTTCTTCATTTGACACAGAATCAAAATCGCCAAATGCCATTTTCGGCTGCATGCCATTTTGAATGAGTGTAAGCACTCCTCTATCTACCCCGACCCAATTGTCACCGGCATTACTGAATGAAGACAGTTCAGGCAGCAAATCCTCAGGGCCGCCAGCTAAAATATTTATAATCATTTCATATTGCTCCAATCATGATATATATCTTATATTATAAAAAGCCAGCTCTATTCAAGCTGGCTCTTTTTTATTTCGAACCTTTTAAAGCAGCAATCGCCACGGCTCTGTCTTTCTGATTATAAATTGCCGACCCGGCAACAAGCACATTCGCTCCAGCTTCAATGCACAATTGTGCTGTTTCTTCATTCACTCCGCCGTCCACTTCAATTTCAATATTTAGACCTTTTGCGTCAGCCATTTCCTTAACCGCCTTAATCTTAGGAAGAACGCCAGGGATGAACTTTTGTCCTCCAAAACCAGGATTAACAGTCATAAGCAATACCATATCAATATCATCAATAATATGCTCAATCATATTAACTGGTGTAGCCGGGTTAAGAACCACTCCTGCCTTGACCCCGAATGATTTAATAAAATGAATCGTTCTGTGAAGGTGTTTGCATGCTTCTGCATGTACAGTGATATAATCTGCCCCCGCATTAGCAAATGCCTCAATGTAGTTATCCGGATTTTCTATCATCAAATGAACATCCAGGGGCAGCTTTGTCACAGGACGGATTGCATCAACAATTAATGGACCAATTGTAATATTCGGTACAAAATGGCCGTCCATTACATCGACATGAATATAATCAGCTCCGCCGCGCTCTACATCTTTAATCTCTTCTCCCAATTTGGAAAAATCTGCCGATAAAATCGAAGGTGCGATTTTTACCATGAATTAATACCTCGGCTTTCTATCTTTTATTTCCTGCAGAAAGGTTTTGTAGTGTTCGTATCTGTAGGAAGGAATTTCACCGTTTTCACTGGCGGCCTTTACAGCGCATTTCGGTTCTGCCATGTGCAGGCAGCCTCTAAATTTGCATTGATCGCTTTTCTCCTGAATTTCCGGAAAGCAATAATTCAGATCCTCCAATTCGATATCTGTAAATTCAAGGGAGCTGAATCCCGGGGTATCAGCAACAAGCCCTTTCCCAACCTCTATCAGTTCTACATGCCTGGTTGTATGCTTTCCCCTGCCCAAATGTGAAGAAATATCATTTGTTTTCAGCTCTAAATCTGGTCTTAATACATTTAACAAAGATGATTTCCCCACACCTGACTGTCCTGCAAAAACGGAGATCTCGCCTTCCAGATATGGCATTAAGTCTTTAACGCCTTCTTCTGTTTCGGAGGAAGTCAGCAAAACATCATAGCCGGCTTTGCGGTAATCTGATGCATATTGCTGGATTTCCTTATACCCATGTTCGTCTGTCAGATCTATTTTAGTAATGCAGATGATTGGCTTTATACGATTGAATTCAACCAGCACCAGGAAACGATCTAATAGAGAGGTGCTGAAGCCCGGTTCAACAGCTGAAAACACTAGAATGGCCTGATCAACATTTGCAATTGGCGGACGGATCAACTCATTTTTCCGTTCTTTTACTTCTAAGATGTATCCTTCTGTAATACTTTCTGCCTGAAACACGACTTCATCACCGACCAGCGGGTTAACCTTATTTTTCCGGAAAACTCCGCGGCCTCGGCACTGAATGATTTCATCTCCGCTAAAAACATAATAAAACCCGGCTAAGGCTTTAATAATTTTGCCCTCAGGCATAGCAACACTCCTTGCTTATGATTCTTCTTCCGGATAAGGGATTTCCTTTTCTTCAAAAACCTGGCCATCCCGCAGAACCTTATAAGTGGCATTCTGTCCGGGAGCAATTGTTATATCAATTGGGATTACCGTATCTTCATAAATCAGCTCTGTATGAACTGGTTCAGAACCAGGATTATTCATATCCTTAATGATAATCTGAACTTCATTTGGCTCACCTTCGGCTGCAGGCTCATAGGGAACGCTGATCTCAATATTTTCTGTCTTAGGAAGAAGTTCTTTTTCCCTTTTGAAAGAACCACCGTCACTTTCTGTCCGCTTGCCAGGTTTGTGCCTGGTGCCGGATCCTGATTGATGACTAGTCCTTCTGGGACTTCCTCATGAAATTCTTCTTCTCCATATTCTACTTTTAATCCCGACGATTCTTCGTACTCCTGCAGCCCCTTTTCGTTATAGCCGCGCAGGTCTTTTAAGGCAATTGGCGCCGGACCTTTGCTGACAGTAAAAATCAATTCTGTATCCTCGGGAACGACAAGATCGCCTTCTGAGAAGTTTTGGTCCAGGATTGTCCCAGCCGGCTCACTCTCATTATTTTCTTCTGTTTTTTCAATGCTTTTAAAATTTTTGCTTTCAAGCAAGCGGACTACATCGTCGTATTGCCTGCCCTGGTAATCAGCTAATTCAAATTTTTCCTTGCCAGTGCTTTCATAGATATCAATGGAAGTTCCTTCTTTTACGGTTCTGCCTGCTTTCGGATCTGTTTTTACTACCAGACCTTCTTCCACATCAGGGTCACTTATCGGCTTTGTATCCCTAACCGTAAACCCAGCGGCAATAAGCTCTGCTACTGCGTCTTCCACCTCTTTTCCTGACACATCAGGAACCTGGACATCCTTGGGCGCAATAAGATCAGGTAAAACAGTTATGGCCAGGATGCCTAACACAGCCAGAAACAAAAAGACGGATACCAGAATAATTGGCCATTTCTTTTTCTTCTTTTTTTCTTTTTTCCTTCTTCTTCTTTTCAGGAAGAGGTTTTGCCACAGGCTGCGTGTCTCCCTTTGGATCCTTAGCATGTACAAGTGTTTCGTCCATGCTTTGGTATGGGCGGTCATCCGTAATAACAGGGATTGCCTTTGTAGCATCATCGTCAATCGGGACCATAAACTTTCCTTCATGAAGCCTTTCGGGTTCAAGCGCTGTACTGATATCCTCTTCCATATCTTCAACAGAATCATACCTGTGAAAAGGATCTTTAGCTGTCGCTTTTAAAACGATATTTTCAACACTTTGCGGTATTGAAGGATTCCATCTCTTAAGGGAAGGCGTCTCTGACTGCAGATGTTTGAGAGCTATTGATACAGCGGATTCACCTGAGAAAGGAAGCCTGCCTGTCAAAAGCTCAAACATAACAATGCCAAGGGAGTAGATATCAGACTTTCTGTTGGCCATCCCCCCTGGCCTGTTCCGGAGAAAGATAATGAACAGAGCCTAAAACAGAATTGGTCTGAGTTATACTGGTAGCGCTTAATGCCATGGCAATTCCGAAATCAGTAATCTTTACATTACCATGCCTATCTATCAAAATATTATGCGGTTTAATATCCCGGTGTATGATATGGTTTTGATGTGCATGAGATATGGCTGAGGTGAGCTGTTTCATAATTTCCAGCGAATCATCTATGCGAATCGGGCTGTTTTGCTGTATGTATTGCTTTAACGTTTGTCCATCTACATATTCCATCACAATATAATAGATTGAATCCTCTTCGCCAACATCATAGATACTGACGATGTTCGGGTGGGCTAAGCTGGTAGCTGATTGGGCTTCACGATGAAAACGGCGGATAAATTCTTCATCTTCGGCAAAATCCATCCGAAGCACTTTCACCGCTACATCTCGATCCAGAATCATGTCATGGGCCAGGTAGACATTTGCCATGCCGCCTCCGCCAATCATATCAAGAATCTTATAGCGGCCGCTTAATCTTCTTCCCTTAATCATCATTTATCATCCCGCTCTCATTGCTTTCAAAATACTCAGCAATCACGAGCGTAATATTGTCTTCGCCGCCATTATTATTGGCCTGTTCAATCAGCACTGAGGCTTTTTCCTCCAGAGTTCGTCCGCTTTTGAGGATTTCAATCATTTCAGCCACATCTACCTTGTTGGACAAACCGTCAGAGCATAATAATAATAAATCGCCCTCTTCAAACGTTATGGTTTTGATATCCATCTCAACCGCTGCTTCAGTTCCCAATGCCCGGAGGAGCACATTTTTTCTTGGATGATGCTCAGCATCTTCCTTGGTAATCTGCCCGGACCTTACAAGTTCATTCACTAGGGAATGATCTTCCGTCAGCTGCTGAAAACCCGATTCATTCAAGATATAACATCTGCTGTCGCCGATATTGGCAATTGTCGCAAAACGATCAGTACAGATTGCAGCCACAACAGTTGTTCCCATGCCTTCACATTGTTCATTTTCTTTCGAATGTTCATAAAGAATGGTGTTGACCTCTGCAATATACTTCCGCAGCCATCCTTCCGCCTCTTCGGCAGTCTGAAAGTCATCTGTCTGATCCCAGAATCCTTTTAAACTTGTTAGCGTCATTTCGCTTGCCACATCGCCAGCCCGGTGGCCGCCCATGCCATCTGCTACGATGGCAAGGCGCTGCCCCTTGCTGTTCACATAGATGCCGCCATTATCTTCGTTATGCTGCCTGACTTTGCCTTGATCTGTCATAAAAACAGCTTTCATTCTGTCACCTCGTCTCCTCTTTTCGCTCCTTTGCACGAAGTTGTCCGCATGCTGCATCTATATCATGACCGTGCTCCCTGCGAATGGTTACATTAATGCCGTGGTTCTTCAGTGTCTTTTCAAAAGCAAAAATTTGATCCTTGGGTGTCCTCACATAATCTCGTTCAGGCACATAGTTTACTGGAATCAGGTTAACATGGCACTTCACATTTTTTATTAGCTTTGCCAGCTCTTCGGCATGTTCCACCTGGTCATTGACCCCTCCGAATAATCCATATTCGAAACTCACTCGTCTGCCTGTTTTATTTATATAGTACCTGATTGAATCCATAAGGTCCGGCAGCTTATAAGCTCTATTTATTGGCATCAGGCGGCTTCTGATTTCTGTGTTTGGAGCATGTAATGAGATCGCGAAATTGATCTGCATATTTTCATCTGCAAATTTATAGATTTTTGGGATGATTCCGCTAGTCGAAACAGTGATATGGCGCGCACCGATATTCAGCCCTTTATCATGGTTGATTATCTTCAGGAATGACAGCATACTGTCATAATTATCAAATGGCTCACCGATCCCCATAATAACAACCGAGCTGACCCGTTCATCTGTCTCATCTAGTGCCTGTTGTACTTTTACGACCTGAGCAACGATTTCTCCTGCTTCAAGATTCCGTTTTAATCCGCCTAAAGTTGAAGCACAGAATGTACAGCCGATTCGGCAGCCCACTTGAGTAGTTACACATACTGAATTACCATAGTCATGCCTCATCAGTACGGTTTCAATGGAATAGCCATCATGAAGTTCAAATAAAAATTTTATTGTCCCATCAGCTGACTCCTGCTGAATGATCGTTTTAAGAGTTGTCAGCGAAAAATTTGCTGATAGCGTATCTCTTAACCCTTTTGACAGGTTCGTCATATCCTCAAATGATGTGATTCTTTTTGTGTAAAGCCAATCAAAAATTTGCTCAGCCCTGAAAGCTTTCTCATTATTTTCTTTAAGCCAATCCTTCAGCTCATTCAGCTGTAAAGTATAAACGGATGGTTTTTGTTCTGCTTCTGTTATTTTCTCTGCTGCTGTTTGTTCCATTTATTGCACCTTCTTTCTCAGACAGGCTATATAAAACCCGTCCGAACCAATATCCTGCGGTAAAATCTGCAGTTCAAAATTATCTATAAACGGAGCAATTGCTTTAGGCATTCGCTCACGAACTGATATATCTCCCTCAAATTCCGCATTATTCTTTAAAAACGACTGGACAACATGCTGATTCTCTTCCTTGTCCACTGTACATGTACTATAAACAAGAATACCACCTTTTTTCAGCAAAGGTGAAACGGCATCCAAAAGATTTCTTTGAATCTTATGAAGATGATATAAATCATCTTCTTTTTTTGTGTATTTCATATCAGGCTTTCTTCTCATAACTCCAAGGCCTGAGCATGGGGCATCCACTAAAATACGGTCAAATGATTCTTTTTCATAATGCTCCTGCACTTTCCTGCTGTCAAGGGCATTTGTCTTAATATTCGATAGTCCCAGTCTATCGGCATTATCATTAATCAGCTTTACTTTATGCTCGTGAAGGTCCAGCGAAATGACTTGTCCAGTATTTTGCATTTTTTCTGCAATATGTGTGGTTTTTCCTCCGGGTGCTGCGCAGGCATCCAGAATCTTTTCATTTGGATTTCCTCCAAGGGCATAAGCAGCGAGCATGGAGCTTTCGTCCTGAATAGTAATCAGGCCATCTTTGAAGACACGCGAATTGGCAAGGTTTCCTCTTAAACATTTAATGGCAACTGGTATAAACTGACTTGGTTCCACTTCAAATCCTTCTTCCTTAAGAAGTGACAAGCATTCTTCCCTCGAGGCCTTTACCTCATTTACCCTTGCAGTCTGAAGTGGAGCAGTCAAGTTAATTTCACACATTTTCTTTGTTTCTTCAAACCCAAGCTGATCGGCCCATCTTTTTACAAGCCACGCGGGATGACTAGTCTCAATGGAAAGGCGTTCAACACTGTCTTCAATTTGCTCAAGATCAGGAAGCCCCTTTCTTTGAACGTTCCTGAGCACGCCATTGACCATGCCGGAAATCCCTTTATGCCCCCATCGTTTTGCTATTTCTACTGCCTCGAAAATAGCTGCGCGATCTGGAATTTTATCAAGAAAAACCATCTGATACAGTGTAAGCCTTAAGAGCTGGTTTACCCAGCTTTCAATTTTTTTATTGCCTGCTAAAAAAGGCTGCAGGTAAAAATCGAGTGTCATCCGGCGTTGAAGGGTACCATAAGTCAGTTCAGTAAGAAGACCGATGTCCTTCTGGTCAATTTCGTTCTTTTTTATGGCGTTATTAAGTAATAGATTGCTGTAGGACTGATTTTTTTCAATGGCTTCGAGAAGTTCCAGTGCAGTTTCTCTTACATTTTTCTTTTTTAGCTTTTTCATTCGGAGTCTCCCAAACGGCCGCCGGGAGTTAGATGGGATCCTGAGCCTCTTAAAAATTGTTCTGCTGGCATCTTTTTCTTTCCGGAAGGCTGCAGTTCTGTAATTTTAATGGCTGTCTCATTCCCTGCTGCCACAACGATTCCATCTTCCTCAAGCCTGATAATTGTTCCCGGTTCTTTGTTTTCAGCAGATTTAACCTTCTCCGAATTCCAGATTTTAATCACTTTGCCGTCAAAAGTTGTATAGGCAACCGGCCATGGATTTAACCCTCTAATGTGGTTATAGATTTCTTCACCAGTTTTGCCCCAGTCGATTTTTTCCTGTTCTCTTTTAATGTTATAAGCAAAAGTGGCTTCTTCATCATTTTGCCTGATGGGAGTGAGTTCACTATTCAGGAGCTTTGGCAGTGTTTCAGACAAAAGCTTTGACCCAGCAGCGCTAAGTTTATCGTGAAGAGTGCCAACTGTATCTCTTTCCGTAATCGGCACTTCCACTTGTGTTAAAATATCGCCGGCATCAAGCTTCTCAGCCATGTACATAATGGTGATTCCCGTTTTTTCTTTCCCCTGCAGAATGGAGTAGTGAATAGGTGCACCGCCGCGCAATTCAGGAAGCAATGATGCATGTACATTTATGCAGCCGAACTTGGGTGCATCCAAAAGCTCCTTCGGCAAAATTTGTCCAAATGCAGCCGTGACAACCAGGTCAGGCTTAAGAGCAAGAACTTTCTCCAGCTCTTCTGGCTGGCGGATTTTTTCGGGCTGATACACAGGGATGCCCTGTTTTTCAGCTTCGACTTTTACAGGCGGGGAGTAAGAACCTTTTTCCTTCCAACAGGCCTGTCGGGCTGAGTAACCACTCCGATTACTTCATATCCGTCCTCTATTATTTGCTTCAGTACAGGCACTGAAAAATCGGGTGTGCCCATAAATACGATTTTTGTCATTCAGCTTCCAATCCTTCCAACTCTTCTTCGTTCAAGTATCTTGTAACTTTTGAGGTAAATAGCACCCCATGCAAATGATCAATTTCATGGAGGATCGCTCTTGCCAGGAAATCCTCAGCCTCGAGGGTAAAATATTTCCCTTTTCGATCCTGCGCCTTGATTTTTACATATTCAGGCCTTGTTACTTCACCATATAACCCAGGAAAGCTCAGGCACCCTTCAGGGCCTGTCTGTTCCCCATTCGTTTCAAGGATTTCCGGATTTATTATTTCAATTGTTCCAAATTCATCATCTATATCAACAATGGCAATTTGCCTGCTAAGCCCGATTTGCGGAGCAGCAAGCCCGACACCATCGAATTCGATCATCGTATCATACATATCATTTAACAGCTTGCCCAGTTTTTTATCAAACACCTTAACGGGTTCGCATTCTGCCTCCAGAACCTCAGCCGGATAAGATACAATTTTTTTTACTGCCAAAACATTTCCTCCATTTTTATCTATTTTCAACCAAATTGAGTTTATTCATAACCACAAAAACAGAAGCTCCTGAGAAGCTCCTCCTAAATAGCTAACGCTTTTAGACGTATGATTTGATGCTGTAAAACGTTCTTAGTAAGGCCAACAGTTCTGTAAGTTCAAACAAACTAACCTTATGGTTAAGAAATTACATTAAAATATAAGGATTCAGGTCAATTGAGACGGATAGGCCCCCAGTAGCAATATCCTGCTGATAATTATCCAGGACTTTCTTCAGCGCCAGGCCAAGTTCCGGCTCCCGCTTGTATTTTATCAGACATTGATACCGATATCTATTATTGATCCGCGGTATCGGCGATGCAACTGGACCAAGGACTTTACTCTCTGCAGATAATTTTGACTGAATATACTGCGTGATCTTCTCAGTTACCGAAACAGCCTTCATTAATTCCTCGTGGCTGACGGTGACAAGGGATATATAGTAGAAAGGGGGATATCTATGAATTTTGCGGACCATCATTTCTCTTTCATAAAATTTATCGTAATCCTGCTCCCCCGCCAGTTCAATACTATAATGTTCAGGAGTGTAGGTCTGAATAATTACCTCCCCTTCCAATTCATGCCTCCCTGCACGCCCGCTTACCTGAGTCAGAAGCTGAAAGGTTTTTTCAGAAGATCGGAAATCAGGCAGGTGCAGCATCGTGTCTGCCGATAGTACGCCTACTAAGGTAATATTGGGGAAATCAAGACCCTTAGCAATCATCTGAGTCCCAAGAAGAATATCTGCATGCCCTTCCTGGAATTGATCAAGGAGCTTTTCATGTGCTCCCTTCCTGCTGGTTGTATCGACATCCATCCGGATTACCTTCGCTTCCGGCAAAATTTTCGCCAATTCCTCTTCCACTTTTTGAGTGCCTGTTCCAAAATAACGAATATGCTCACTTTCGCATTCCGGACATGCATTTGGAACTGGTGCCTCATAGCCGCAGTAATGGCATTTCATCTGCTGGTTATACCGATGATAAGTCAAAGATATATCACAATGAGGACAATTAATAACATATCCGCAGTCCCTGCACATAACAAATGAGGAATGTCCTCTTTTATTTAAAAATAATACGATCTGCTCTTTTTTCCCGAGACGGTCTTTAATTTTTTCGAGGAGTTTCCTTGAGAACATCGAGCGGTTCCCTTCACGCAGCTCTTCCCGCATATCAATGATATCAACGGAAGGGAGAGCCTGATTGTTCATTCTATTTTCGAGAGTGAGGAGATGGTAAACTCCTTTATGTGCTCGCGCAAAAGATTCCAATGAGGGAGTTGCACTTCCAAGCACCACAGGACATTTATGATTTCCCGCTCTTTCGATGGCGACATCCTTTGCATGGTATCTTGGGTTCTCTTCCTGCTTATAGCTGGTTTCGTGCTCTTCATCAATGATAATGATTCCGAGGTTTTCAAAAGGGGCAAAGATAGCCGATCGCGCTCCCACAACAACCTTGACTTCCTTCCGCTGAATCTTTCTCCATTCATCATACTTTTCTCCAGCTGAAAGGCCGCTGTGCATTACGGCAACCTGATTGCCAAATCTGCCCTTGAAGCGTTTGACCATCTGCGGAGTTAAAGAAATCTCAGGAACAAGGACAATGGCTTCTTTGCCATTCTCAAGCACTCGCTGAATGGATTGCAGATACACCTCAGTTTTTCCGCTTCCTGTTACCCCATAAAGCAAAAATGTTTCATGCCGGTTATTTTCAATAGAATTAAGGATCGGGATTATAGCCTTTCTCTGTCCATCGGTCAAAAAGAGCGGTTCAGTTCTTTCGAATTCACGGTCTCCAAATGGATTTCGATAAATTTCCACGTCCCTCTGCCCAAGCAGCCCTTTTTGCATAAGCCCTTTTATGGTGGACGATGTTATTCCAAACAAGGAAAATAACTCTTTCTGATCGACCGGTCCTTCCTCATGAAGAAAATACTCAAGCACTTCTTTCTGCTTGGTTGCGTTGCCCGGAAGCTGTTGAAGATAATCAGCAAGCTTATTAGGGTCAGCAGCCGCGAATACCTGCTTTACTTTTTTCTTTTTCACTCGTTCTTTTACTTGGTAGATAATTTCGATATTTCCATTGGATGCTTCCTTTTGAAGAAGCGGCAAAGCTCCGCTCTTTACTGCATCATCCCATAAAATTTCTTCAGTTTTCTGGAAGAGAGCAGATACTCTTTCAGGAAGCAGTTTACGATCTGCATTTTTTGCCATTACAAGCTTCTTTTCGTATTTTGCCTTCAATGCTGCAGGCAGCATTGCCTGAAAGGCAGAGATTTTGTAGCATAATGTTTTTTCTGTCAGCCATTCACCTAGAGTCAAGAGCTCCTGATTAAGGACTGGATTTAAGTCCATCGGCTCTGAAATGGATTTAAGCTGCTGAAAATCGGACTCTGCTTGTAATGCTGTTACAAACCCCTGGATCTTCCTAGGTCCAAATGGAACAACAACCCTCATGCCGGGGAGAATGACACCTTCCAGATGAGAGGGTATTT
This sequence comes from Cytobacillus pseudoceanisediminis, assembly GCF_023516215.1. Lineage (NCBI taxonomy): Bacteria > Bacillati > Bacillota > Bacilli > Caryophanales > Bacillaceae > Cytobacillus > Cytobacillus pseudoceanisediminis. The sequence goes on from NZ_CP097349.1 coordinate 2,292,970, forward strand.
TGTAGTCAAATGCCCGGTCTGTCTGTTTGGCAGGTACATCGACAATGACTCTCGCAATATTCATTCATGCTCATCCTTTAGCAAGATCGCAGCTTCTTCAAGAATTTTTACTGCAACATCCTTTTTTGCCATAAGCGGAAGCTTTTCCGAAGACCCATCTTTTTTAAAAAATGTAACAATATTGGTGTCTGTTCCAAAGCCTGCTCCTTCTGCAGTTACATTATTGGCTACGATCAGATCGGCATTTTTCCTCTTTAGCTTGCCCTGTGCATACTCATCAACCTGTTCAGTTTCAGCCGCAAACCCTATAAGGATTTGCTTCTTCTTTTTTGTCCCAATTCGAATAATATATCTTTTGTTCTTTCAAGTTCCAATAATTCATCCCCGGGCTGTTTTTTCATTTTTTGCGCAGAAGTCACCTTTGGACGATAATCGGAGACTGCAGCGGTCTTAATGACAACATCCGCATGATCAAATTCGCTTATTGCCGCTTGATACATTTCCTCAGCAGATTCTACCTTTATCAGTTTTAAGCCAGCAGGAGCATTAATTGTAACCGGACCGGATATCAATACAACTTCAGCTCCTGCAGATACAGCTGCTTCCGCAATTGCATAGCCCATTTTACCTGAAGAATGGTTTGTAATATAACGGACAGGATCAATTTTTTCCCTTGTTGGGCCGGCAGTTATGACCACTTTCCGGCCAGATAGCTCCAATCTGGAAGGCTTAAAAAATTCTTCAATTGTATCTATAATTTTCTCTGGTTCTTCCAGCCTGCCTTTTCCAACATAGCCGCATGCAAGATACCCTTCTGAAGGCTCTATGAATCTGCATCCAAAACGATATAAGGTTTCAATATTTTTCTGGACAGCAGGATGGCTGTACATATGTACATTCATTGCAGGCGCAATCCAGATTGGTGATGAGGCCGCCAAAAGGGTTGTTGTGATCATATTGTCTGCAATTCCATTGGCCAGCTTTCCGATTACATTTGCTGTAGCAGGAGCAACTAGAATCAAATCGGCCCAATCAGCCAGGTCGATATGAGCAATTACTTTCGAATCTTTTTCATCGAAAGTGTCGGTGTAAACATCATGTCTTGAAAGAGCCTGAAAGGTTAATGGTGCTACAAACTTAGCAGCCGATTCACTTAGGATAACTTTCACCTGCGCTCCAGCCTGAGTAAGCTTGCTCGTTAAGGCTGCAGCTTTATAAACAGCAATTCCGCCGGTTACACATAATAATATCTTCTTTCCAGTCAGCATTATATGACCCCACCAATCTAAAAAAATAATTCATCTCTATGAAAAACGGCCTGCTATATATTTCTATAAGCAGCACTGGCCGTTAATGGCTTAGTTTTCATGATAGTTTTATTATGCAAGAAGAGCAGTGAATTTTCATCTAATAAAACCTTTAAACAAAAATAACAACCTTTTAAAAGGTTGTTATTCAGCGATTTTACTCGTATGATTCATTCGCAGTCTTTTCACCAAGCCGATAATGAAGCTGGTCCGCATGGATTTCCTCAAGTGCTTTTCCCACATTTTTATGTGATTTATAGCTCTCAAGCTGTGGTCTGGCATTAAGCTGAAGCTTACGGGCACGCTTGGCAGCAACAGAAACAAGTGAATATTTGGAATCAATCTTTGTCATTAGAGAATCAATAGAAGGATAAAGCATATTTATTCTACCTCCAGCATCTTTTTGTATTTAGGTTCTACACGTTCCCTGCGGCAGTGTTCTGCTACTACAATGGATTTAATTCTTTCGCAGGCAAGATCGATTTGATCATTCTCTACAACATAATCATATAAGTTCATCATTTCGATCTCTTCTTTCGCTGCACTCATGCGATTGTTAATTATATCTTCTGTCTCTGTTCCCCTGGTTACGATACGGTTCTTAAGCTCGGATAAACTAGGTGGAACCAGGAAGATGAACAAGCCGTCAGGGAATTTCTCACGCACTTGGCGGGCACCCTGAACTTCGATTTCAAGAAAAACATCTTTGCCCCGGTCCAGTGTTTCTCTTACATAATCAACTGGCGTTCCGTAGTAGTTACCGACGAACTCTGCATATTCAAGCAGCTTATCCTGCCTGATCAGCTCTTCAAACTCTTCACGCGTTTTGAAAAAATAATCAACTCCATTGACTTCTCCTGCTCTCGGAGATCTCGTTGTCATTGATATGGAGTATTCAAACGCAGTATCAGGCTGAGCAAATATCTCTTTTCTTACTGTTCCTTTTCCTACACCTGAGGGTCCGGATAGAACAATCAATAACCCTTTTTCTTTCATTTATAAAATCCTACCCTTCCTCAACAATTTCATCACGGTCATTTAATCGGTGCGCAACAGTTTCCGGCTGGACCGCAGACAAAATGACATGGTCACTGTCCATAACGATAACAGCCCGGGTGCGCCTTCCATATGTAGCATCTATTAAAGAGCCCCGGTCACGTGCGTCCTGAATGATCCGTTTAATCGGGGCAGATTCTGGACTGACTATTGATATTATCCGGTTGGCAGAGACAATATTGCCAAATCCGATATTGATCAGTTTAATTGACATTTGGGTCCTCCAATCATCAGTTATTTATTTTGACCCCCAGAGCCGGAATCTAAACAACTGCTATTCAATATTTTGAACTTGTTCCTTCATTTTTTCCAGTAAACTCTTTATTTCAACCACTTCGGCAGCTATCTCTGCACTGTTTGCCTTGGAGCCGATTGTATTGGCCTCCCGGTTCATTTCCTGCAGAATAAAGTCAAGTTTTCTTCCAGCCGGTTCTGAAAGCTGAAGGGTCTTTTCAAATTGGCTAATATGACTTTGAAGTCTTGTCAGTTCTTCACTGATATCCGCTTTATCAGCGAACATCGCTACCTCTGTTAAAATTCTCGGTTCATCCACCTGGCCATCAAGAAATTCTCTCATACGCTTTTCCAATCTCTCCCGGTAAAGCTGCACGACTTTTGGAGTGTACTCTCTCAGCTTGAGGACCCTGCTGCTTAAAAGACTAAGATGGCTTCGTAGATCTTTTTCCAGCTCATCCCCCTCAAGCCTCCTCATCTCAGTTAACTGCAGGCATGCTTCTTCAGCAGCAGAAAGGACCAGCTGGCTCAATTCTTCATTGCCGGACTCCTTTTCTTCTATACCAATCAGTTCTTCCCGTATGATATTCCCGATGGATAGATCCGTTGAGATTTGGTACTTTGTTTGAATTGCAGTTATGTATTGATAATATTCATCCAATAGTTCCCAATCAACATTAACTTTCCTGCTGGACAGGCCATCGCCGTCAATGGTGATATAAACCTCGATTCTGCCTCTTTTGATATGCCCGTTAAGCTTTTTCTTAATCTTGTCTTCGATATGCATCAGCTGTCTGGGCATTCTGATCTGAAACTCGGAAAAACGATGGTTTACAGTCTTTATTTCAACCGTAATGGAACATTGCCCGGATTCTTTCTTGCTTCTGCCATAACCAGTCATGCTTACTGCCATTTCTCACACTTCCTTTTGGGAAAAGCACAGCTTATAAAAAGCACTATTACTTTCAGTTAGCGGCATGATGCCTGTGCAGTTATGTATAAAAATCAAGTAATGATGTAGATTTATATGTTTGCGCAAAAAAGAAAGGTAATAGAGTTCTTCTCTACTACCTAAAGGATTATAACATATTTCATTTTGTTTTTCTTGCCAAAAATGTGCCTGCCAGTAAAAATGTTGGTACGGCTGAGAGTCCTGTGATCATAAACCAGTCGCGCAATTCAATTGGGACGGTGTGAAAAATTGGCTGAAGCGGCGGATAGTATATGACAACCAGCACTAAAGCAAGGGACGAGATGACTGCCCAGACTAAATATTTATTGCCGAAAGGATTTCTCGAGAATACAGATTTTTCACTGCGGCAATCAAATACATGAATCAGCTGTGCCATTACCAATGTAGCAAATGCTACTGTCTGTGCATACGCAAGATGTTCCGGATTTGCCCTATAGGCAAAAATGAACGCCAGCAATGTCACAAGGCCAATTAAAAAACCTCTGGAAACTACTTTCCAGCCAAGCCCTCTTGAAAATACACCTTCCTTTGGACTCCTCGGCTTCCGCTTCATCACATTTTCCTCTGGCTGGTCAAGGCCAAGAGCCATTGCAGGAAGTCCATCCGTTACAAGGTTCACCCAGAGAATCTGGATTGGCACTAAGGGCAGCGGAAGGGCAAGAAGCATAGCAAACAGCATAACCAGAATTTCACCAACATTGGATGCAAGCAGATATCTGATAAACTTTCGAATATTCTCGTAAATATTTCTTCCTTCTTTTATCGCGGCTTTTATGGTAGCAAAATTGTCATCGAGCAGTACCAGAGCGGAGGCCTCTTTGGCAACATCGGTCCCTGTTATGCCCATCGATATTCCGATATCTGCTGCTTTAATGGCCGGGGCATCATTGACACCATCCCCTGTCATGGCAACAATATGGCCTCTGTTCTGGAGAGCCTTTACAATTTTCAATTTATGCTCAGGTGATACTCTGGCAAATACTGCGACATCCTCAACCACATCTTCAAGATCTTCAACCGCCATCTCTGCCAGGTCTTTGCCCTGAAGGACTTTAGAGCCTTGTGTTAAAATGCCTAACTGCTTGGCAATTGCCTGTGCAGTAATCACATGATCTCCTGTAATCATGATCGTTTTAATTCCTGCTTCCTTGCATTCCTTGACTGCTTCCCTTACCTCAGGCCTTGGCGGATCAATCATCCCCTGCAGCCCGATAAATGTTAATCCCTTCTCCGCCTCTTTCTCATCAAGAATGACATTTTTTGAGGGGATTTCCTTAAAGCCAATCGCTATCGTTCTCAAGGCTTGAGAAGCTAGATCTTCTATCGCTCCCTGAATTTCACCTGTGAGCTCCCTCGAAAGAATCTGACGCTTCCCCTCCCAAAGAACCGATTCACTCTTTCCGACTAATACATCGGGTGCTCCTTTGGTTACTATAAATTGCCTTCCGTTATGATCCTTTACCACAACACTCATCATTTTTCGGGCTGAGTCAAACGGAAACTCATTGATAATCTGGAATTGGTTTAACAGACTGCTCCTGTTATAGCCCGCCTTCATGGCCGCTACTAGCAGAGCCCCTTCTGTCGGATCTCCATCAATCACAAACTCATTATTTTTCTGCTGTATTTCAGCATGGTTGCATAACATGCCAAACATCAGCATTTGCTGGAGTGCTTTATCACTTTTCGGTTCAATTTGATTCTCATTTCTATAAAAATGGCCTTGCGGCTCATAGCCGATACCATCTACTCTCCACTCTTTCCCGCCGCTCCAGAGATGCGTAACTGTCATTTTGTTTTGAGTCATAGTGCCAGTTTTGTCTGAACATATCACAGATGCACAGCCCAGTGTTTCAACCGCTGGAAGCTTCCGGACGATTGCTTTTTTCTTATCATTCTTTGTACCCCAAGCGACAGAGCTACCGTCACGATGGCCGGGAGCCCTTCTGGAATGGCTGCTACTGCCAAGGAAACACCGGCAAGGAACATTGTATATAATTCCTGCCCCTGCACCACACCAGCCACAACAACAAGGACAGTCAGTAAAATCGCTGCCGTAATGAGGATTTTGCCCAGCTGTTCCAATCTTCTCTGAAGCGGAGTCGTCATTGTTTCAGCATTCTGCAGAAGATCAGCAATCTGCCCCATGGCAGTATTCATCCCTGTTCCGACAACTACGCCCAGTCCATTGCCACGGGTTACCATAGTCCCCATAAAAGCCATGTTCTCCATATCTCCAATAGCCAGATTAGCAGTTTTCAAGGAACCGGTCCTTTTTTGGACAGGAAGAGATTCTCCAGTCAAAGCGGATTCCTCAATTTCCAGGCTATTGGACTCTACGATTCTCATATCTGCTCCAATTCTGTCACCTGTCGCAAATTTCAATAGGTCCCCTGCCACCACTTCTTTGGAAGGGATCTTCTTCCATTGTCCATCACGCAATGCAATAACTTGAGGAGCTGATAATTCCTTAAGTGCGTGCAAAGACTTTTCCGCTTTTCTCTCCTGAAAGAAACCCAAAAAGCCATTTATGACTACAATTGCAATAATGGCAATTGCATCAATATATTCACCAAGCAGCCCTGATATTAAGGTTGCTGCTAACAGGACAAGAACCATGAAATCTTTAAATTGACTAAAAAATAAGAGTAAAGCTGACTGCTTTTCTCCCTCTTTCAACTCATTATAACCATATTGTTTATGCCGTTTTTTTACATCATCCTCTGTTAAGCCCGCCTTAATATCTGTATTTAAGGCTTGCTCAACCTCCCTTTCATTCATTTCATGGAACTTCATCCGGACATCACACTTCCTCCTTTGTGGTTTGAGAAAAGCCATGAGCTGCATGGAGAAGGGATACAATAGTAAAGAAATTCATCAGCACTCACAGCCAGACTTTAAGAGAATCCGCCAGATGGCAGACCGTCCTGCTTCTTCTGGTCAATCAAGTGAAGCAGAGTTGTCCAATCTCACTCTAAAGAAAGCATATTCAGCCCTGTCCAAAAAAATGCTATTATTAAAAAGAAAAGCGGAAGCGCCTTGCCCACCCCCGGTATCTCGAGGGGGTAGGCTGCTTGCGCCAGACAGTTATCGAAGTACGAAGATATATATTCTGATATTATAGAAAAGCGGAACCCCCTAGCGAAGACATTAAGCCAAGTCTTAAAACTTGATTTTTATTATTTAAATGAAAGAATAATGTATATCTGCAGCAAGTGATAGGCTGTTATTTTTAATAGAAGAGGATGTTCCAATATGTCATTTGATGGTTTGTTTACAAGAGCAATGACGAAAGAGCTTATAGATACTTTAAAGGGCGGCAGAATCAATAAGATTCAGCAGCCTTATAAGAATGAAATTATTTTAGTTGTGCGGGCAAATGGGAGGAATCACAGGCTCTTGCTGTCAGCCCATCCAAGCTATGCGAGAGTCCAGCTTACCAATGAAGCACATGAAAATCCATCAGAGCCTCCGATGTTCTGCATGCTTTTAAGAAAGCATCTGGAAGGATACATACTTGAAGATGTCCATCAAATCGGGCTTGACCGTATAATCGTGTTTGAAGTTAAAGGCAGGAATGAGATTGGTGATACATCCTATAAACAGCTGATTGTTGAGATAATGGGCAGACACAGTAATATTACATTGGTGGATAAATCCCGCAATATTATTCTAGATAGCGTCAAACATGTATCTTATGCAGTTAATAGCCATCGTGCGATTTTGCCTGGACAGGAGTATATTCTCCCTCCGTCCCAGGATAAAATGAATCCTTTCGAAGCAGACAAAGACGATATACTTCGTAAGATCGACTTTAACAGCGGGAAAGTGGATAAACAGCTCGTAGCGAGCTTCGCTGGAATTTCACCGCTTTTTGCAAAAGAAGTCATACACCAAGCTGGTCTTATAAACAGAACAACTGTTCCAAACAGCTTCCAGCAATTAATAGGCTCCCTAAAGGACCATTCCATAAGGCCAGCCATTACAGCAGGTGAACAAAAGGAAAGCTTTTATTTATTGCCTCTCCAGCATATAAAAGGGGAAAGCAGGGAATTTAATTCCTTGAGCGAAATGCTGGACCGCTTTTATTTTGGAAAAGCGGAAAGAGACCGGGTCAAACAGCAATCCAATGACCTTGAACGATTTATAGTAAATGAGAAAGAAAAGAATGAGAAAAAATTGAAAAGCTAAAAAGAACCCTCCATGAAGCAGAAAATGCCGATAAACATCAATTATATGGAGAATTAATCACAGCCAATATTTATGCGATCCAAAAAGGGATGAAGGAAGCGGAAGTCATCAATTATTACGATGAAAATGGCGGAGCGGTTATCATTCCGCTGGATCCACAGAAGACTCCTTCAGAGAATGCACAAAAATATTTTACAAAATACCAAAAAGCAAAAAATGCAGTAATTGCCGTAAAAGAGCAAATTAAGAAGGCGGAAGAGGAAGCGTCATACTTCGATTCTCTTCTGCAGCAAGTAGAAACTGCATCAACAAGAGACATTGCCGAAATTAGAGAAGAGCTTGTTGAAGGCGGTTATATTAGAGAAAGGCAAAGACGGGGCAATAAAAAACAGCAGAGCCTTAAGCCTGTTCTTGACCGCTATACTTCCACAGACGGAACCGAAATATTGGTTGGAAAAAACAACAAGCAGAATGATTATTTAACGAACAAGTTGGCCGCAAGGGATGAGATCTGGCTGCATACAAAGGATATCCCTGGTTCACATGTGGTTATCCGAAGCAAGGAACCGGCAGAAAATACAATTCTTGAAGCTGCATCTCTCGCAGCATACTTCAGCAAAGCCCGTAATTCCAGTTCAGTACCAGTTGACTTCACCCAAGTCCGGCATGTTAAAAAACCAAGTGGAGCGAAACCTGGATTTGTCATATATGACCATCAGCAGACAGTTTACGTTACGCCTGATGAAGAAACGGTGCTGTCATTAAAGCAAAGTCTGTAAATAAATGAAAAAAGCAAGCTCAGATGCTTGCTTTTTCATTTATCAAAAACTGCTTTATTGTGTTACTTTTCCCCACTCTGCAGGATCTTTTCGCCATTCTACCAGCTTCTTCATATCCTTTTCCTGAATATAGCCATTTTCAACGGCTACTTCTGTCAGAGCTTCAATATCGGTCAGGGTATATGCTTCAATTTTCTCTTTGTCCAGCATTTCCTTTCCTTTTTCCAGCTGGTATGTAAAGATAGCTGCAACACCCAGCACTTCACAGCCCGCTTCTCTTAAAGCCTTGACAGCAGTGATAGCACTTCCTCCTGTTGAAATCAGATCTTCAACAACAACAACCTTCTGGCCTTTGTCAGCTTTTCCTTCAATTTGCTTGCCTTTCCCATGGCCCTTAGCCTTTGAGCGGACATAGCACATAGGCAGTTCCATAATGTCACTTACCCAGGCAGCATGCGGAATGCCTGCTGTTGCTGTACCTGCAATTAGTTCTGCTTCAGGAAATTTGTCCAGAATGATTGATTTAAGGCCAGCAGCTATTTCTTTTCTAACTTCAGGGTATGACAATGTAAGACGGTTATCGCAATAGATTGGAGCACGTAATCCTGAAGACCATATAAATGGATCGTTTGGGTTTAATGCAACTGCTTTTATATCTAATAATTTTTCTGCTATTTTACGCTTCATTTAGAACGCCCTCCCAAGATTGCTTGCATTGAATATATTTTTCAAATGGATTTTCCGCTCTTGTAATCGATCGGCCTACTACAATTGCGGAAGCCCCTTCCTTTCTGGCGAATTCAGGTGTTGCCACTCTTTTCTGATCTCCGGAGTCGTCAGATAACAGTCGTATTCCCGGTGTTACAGTCAAAAAGGAAGATCCTATTCGCGAACTTATCTCCCTTGCCTCAAGACTTGAACATACTACCCCATCAAGTCCTGCTTCTTTGGCAAGCTTGGCATAATGAAGAACAGATTCGTTTAATGAAGCAGGAATTAACTGCTCTGATTTCATTTGCTGTTCGGATGTGCTTGTCAGCTGCGTCACAGCAATACAAGATGGCCTTTTCCCTGAACTACCGGCTTCAAGTCCTTCACGTGCTGCTTCCATCATGGCTTTTCCTCCTGCGGCATGGACATTAACCATATCGCAGCCAAGCCCGGCAAGCCTCTTCATTGCACTTTTAACAGTATTAGGAATATCATGAAGCTTGAGATCAAGGAAGATCTCATGCCCTTGTTCTTTTAGTTCGTGAACGATGGAAGGACCCTCCTGATAAAATAACTCCATGCCGACCTTTAGAAATAATTTTTCATTTTCAAAGTTTTTCAGAAAATGATTAACTTCCATTTTCCCTGAAAAATCAAGAGCAATAATGAGCGGCTTTTTCATTCTTCTTCCAGCTCCTTCCTATACATTCTGAAATATGTTCATATCCAAGGTTTTCAATAAGTTCGGGCAGCCTATCGATAATTTTCGGACACACAAAAGGATCTACGAAGTTAGCTGTTCCAACCGCTACTGCACTTGCACCCGCATAGAAGTATTCGATTACATCCTCTGCAGATTCAATGCCGCCCATTCCGATTATAGGAAGGGACACCTGCTGGCTCACTTCATAAATCATCCTTAGCGCGACAGGCTTAATGGCTGGCCCTGAAAGTCCCCCTGTTCTATTTGCCAAAATCGGATTGCCTGTTTTTAGATCGATTCTCATGCCAACAAGCGTGTTGATCATTGTTAAACCGTCAGCTCCGCCATCTTCCACTGCTTTCGCCATTTCTACAATATTTGTGACATTTGGTGAAAGCTTTACATAGACAGGAACCTCTGAAACCTCTTTTACTTTTTTCGTTAGGTTTTTAGCAATTTCCGGTATAGTCCCAAAGGCAATTCCGCCTGTTTTTACATTCGGACAGGAGATGTTGAGCTCAAGCGCATGTACATTCGGGCTTTCAGAAATTCTTTTGGCAACCGCAACATAATCCTCTTCCTGCGAACCAGCTACATTGGCAATGATCGGTACATCATATTGTTCAAGCCAGATCAGTTCTTCATTCACCACTTTTTCCAGTCCTGGATTCTGCAGTCCTATTGCATTCAGCATTCCTGCTGAGGTCTCAGCCACTCTTGGTGTTGGATTTCCAAAACGGGGCTCAAAGGTTGTCGCCTTAATCATGATCGCACCCAATTGGCTCAAATCATACATTTGGCTGAATTCTCTTCCGAAGCCAAAGCATCCTGATGCAGGCATGATTGGATTTTTTAATTCCAGTCCAGGCAGATTGACATTTAATGAGTTCATAGAACTACCTCCCCTGCTTTAAAGACCGGTCCGTCACTGCAGACTTTTTTATAACTGTATCCATCAGGATCATCCCCTGTATGGCAAACGCATGCAAAGCACGCTCCGATGCCGCAGCCCATTCGTTCTTCCAATGAAAGGTATACCGTTTTATGAGAGTATTGATTTTCAAGCGCCTTCAGCATCGGCGTTGGGCCGCATGAATATAAAACATCGAAATTAATATTAAATTTATTAATAACATCTGTAACAAAGCCTTTCGTTCCTGCACTTCCATCAGCTGTAGCCAGATAGGTCTCGCCCAGCTGAGCAAACTTTTCTTCATAGAAAACCGCACTTGCTGACTGAAAGCCAAGGACATGTATCACCTTAACACCATGGCTTACAAGCTGTTTGGACAACTCATATAAAGGGGGACTCCAATTCCGCCTCCCACAAGAAGTGCTGTATCCCCCCGGCCAGCTTCACTGATAGGAAACCCATTTCCCAGCGGCCCCAATACATCTGTGTAATCGCCAGGTTTTTTTCTGAAAGCATCACCGTTCCCCTGCCTTCAGCACGATATATCATCTTAAACTGGCTTTCATCAGGTAAAATCTCTGCAATGCTGATCGGCCTTCTTAGCATCGGGTCATAACCCCCGGATATTTTCAAATGCACAAATTGCCCGGGCACTTTCATTTCATGAACAAGCTCACCTTGAAGGGTGAGCTCGTAAATGTTTTCGGCAAGTTTATTTTGCGATATTACAGTGCAGTGTTCCTGTCTGATCAAGATAAAACCGCCTCCCGGACTTGTTCTGGCTTATCCATCGCATCTGCTGAGAAATTCATTGATTCGATTACTTGAAGGATTGCTTCTGCCGTATCCAGGGAAGTAAGGCATGGCACGCCATTTTCCACCGATTCACGGCGGATGCGGAAGCCATCTCTGGCAGGCTGCTTTCCTTTTGTTAGAGTATTTATAACAAATTGCGCTTCGCCATTTCTGATGACATCCAGAAGGTTTGGCCCTTCTGAGCCGATCTTTCCAGTCACCTTTACAGGAATGCCGGCAGATTTAAGGAATAACGCTGTTCCGCTCGTTGCCATTAGCCTGTAGCCGATGGATACAAATCTCTTTGCCAGCTGCAGCGCCTCATCCTTATCCTTATCTGCGACAGTCATTAGTACGGTTCCAAACGGCTGGATTTTCATGCCGGAAGCAACAAGGCCTTTATAAAGGGCTTTTTCAAGCGTTGAATCTTTTCCCATAACTTCTCCAGTTGACTTCATTTCAGGCCCTAAAGTGATGTCTACTCTTCTTAATTTTGCAAAAGAGAACACTGGGACTTTTACAAACACGCCTTTTCTCTCCGGCAGGAGGCCAGATCCGCAGCCCTGCTGAGCCAATGTTTGGCCCATGATAACTTTCGTGGCGATTTTGGCCATTGGCACGTTTGTAATCTTGCTCAAGAAAGGAACCGTCCGGCTTGAACGCGGGTTGACTTCCAGGACATATACTTCCCCTTTTGCCACTACATACTGGATATTCAGGAGACCTATAATGCCAAGGCCCTTAGCCATCTTCTCGGTATACTCAACAAGCTTGTCTTTGATTGCTTCTGATATATTTTGCGGAGGATAGACGGCAATGGAATCTCCTGAGTGTACTCCAGCTCTTTCAATATGCTCCATGATGCCTGGAATAAGCACATTTTCTCCATCCGAAATGGCGTCCACTTCTATCTCCTTCCCAGTCAGATACCGGTCGATCAATACTGGATGCTCTGGATTTACTTTAACAGCGTTTTCCATATAATGAAGAAGCTCGGCTTCTTTATATACTATCTCCATGGCCCTTCCGCCAAGTACATATGATGGTCGGACAACTACGGGATAACCGATTTCACCAGCAACCGCTACTGCCTGCTCCACTGATAAGGCAGTCTTTCCTTTTGGCATCGGAATGCCAAGCTCTGCAAGAGCTTGCTCAAATTTATCCCGGTCTTCTGCCCGGTCTACATTTTCAAGAGAAGTTCCGAGAATTTTCACGCCTCTCTTTACCAGATCTGCTGCAAGGTTAATCGCTGTTTGTCCGCCAAATTGCACAACTACACCTTCTGGCTTCTCAAGATCAATGATGTGCATAACATCTTCAATCGTCAGCGGCTCAAAATATAGCTTATCGGAGATGCTAAAGTCAGTAGAAACAGTTTCCGGATTATTATTAATGATGATTGCTTCATAACCTGCTTCCTTGATGGCCCATACTGCGTGGACAGTTGAATAGTCAAACTCCACTCCCTGGCCAATTCGGATAGGTCCTGAGCCGAGAACAACAACACTTTTGCGGCCGGTTACATCCGATTCGTTCTCATCTTCGTAAGTTCCATAGAAATACGGTGTTTCAGATTCAAATTCTGCTGCACATGTATCAACCATTTTATAAACCGGTACAATATCTTGTTCTTTTCTCCAGCTGTATACTTCCATTTCACTTGAATCCCACAGCCTGGCAATCACCAGATCGGCAAATCCCATTTCCTTTGCAGCTTTCCCTGTTTCAGGGTCAAAAGGATTTTCTGTTAATACACTCTCAAAATCTATGATTTTCTTAATCTTATGAAGGAAGAATAGATCAATCATACTCCATTCATGGATCGTCTCGATGGTGACTCCCCTTCTGATGGCTTCTCCGATATAAAACAAACGTTCATCGCCTGCTTTTCGAATCCGCTTTTCGATCAATTCATTCGAAATTTGGTCAGCGTCCTTCAGCTCAAGATGATAAATGTTGGCTTCAAGTGAACGGACTGCTTTCAGAAGAGATTCTTCAAATGTGCGGCCTATTGCCATCACTTCACCTGTAGCCTTCATTTGGGTCCCAAGCGAACGGTTCGCAGATTCAAATTTATCGAACGGCCAGCGTGGAATTTTTGAGACAATATAATCCAATGCCGGTTCAAAGCAGGCATATGTTTTTCCTGTCACAGGATTCATCATTTCATCAAGTGTCAGCCCCACCGCTATCTTGGCTGCCAGTTTGGCAATCGGATATCCTGTTGCCTTGGATGCAAGTGCTGATGAACGGCTGACACGCGGGTTAACTTCAATGATGTAATAATTGAAGCTATCCGGATCAAGTGCCAGCTGGACATTGCATCCTCCTTCAATCTCAAGGGCGCGGATAATTTTTAATGAAGTGTTTCTAAGCAGCTGATATTCACGATCACTTAAAGTTTGGCTTGGAGCTACAACAATGGAATCACCTGTGTGGACACCTACAGGATCGAAGTTTTCCATATTGCAGACAACAATCGCATTGTCATTGGAGTCTCGCATCACTTCATACTCAATTTCTTTGAAGCCCGCAATGCTCTTTTCAAGCAGGCACTGTGTTACAGGGCTGTTCTTCAAGCCGCTTGTCACAATTTCGATTAACTCTTCTTCATCGTGGCAGATTCCCCCGCCTGTCCCCCCTAATGTAAAAGCAGGGCGTACGATGACCGGATAGCCAATCCTATTTACAAATTTATAGGCTTCTTCAAGATTATGGATAATTTCACTTTCAGGCACCGGCTCGCCTAGTTCATTCATCAGATTCCTGAAAAGATCCCGGTCTTCCGCTTTTTGAATAGCAGATAATTTTGTACCGAGGATTTCAACCCCGCATTCTTCCAACACACCTGATTCAGCAAGTTCTACTGCCAGGTTTAATCCTGTCTGTCCCCCAAGAGTAGGTACAAGGGCATCAGGGCGTTCTTTTCGGATGATGCGGCTGACGAATTCCAGCGTAAGCGGCTCAATATATACAGCGTCAGCAATTTCAGTATCTGTCATGATGGTGGCAGGATTGGAATTTACTAGAATGACACGATAACCTTCTTCTTTCAATGCAATGCAGGCCTGTGTTCCAGCATAATCAAACTCTGCTGCCTGTCCGATGACAATTGGTCCTGATCCGATAACTAAAATGCTTTTTATATCTGTACGCTTTGGCATGCTGCAGCACCTTCCTCTTTATGTGATTCAATCATTTGCAGGAATTGTTCAAATAATCCATTTGCATCCTCCGGTCCCGGTGAAGCCTCAGGGTGATATTGCACAGTGAACGCCGGGACTTCTTTATGTTTCAAACCTTCAATCGTTCCATCGTTTAATGCAATATGTGTTACTTCCAGAGGACTACCCGAGATGGAGTTTTCTTCCACTGAATATCCATGGTTTTGAGATGTTAATGCGACTTTTCCGGTTTGCAAATCTTTTACCGGATGGTTTGAACCGCGATGGCCGAATTTCATTTTTTCTGTATTGGCACCGCATGCGAGGGCAAAAAGCTGATGTCCCAGGCAAATCCCAAAAATCGGCACGTTTCCTAACAGACCTTTAATCATTGTGATGGCTTCCGGAACATCTTTCGGGTCTCCCGGCCCATTTGAAAGCATAACCCCATCCGGGCTCATGCTGAGTATTTCTTCAGCTGTTGTATTATATGGTACAACAATCACATCACAATCCCGTTTGTTTAATTCTCTTAAGATACCGTGTTTCATGCCGAAATCTACAAGGACTACCCTTCTGCCGCGTCCGGGGCTTGGATAAGGTGTCTTAGTTGAAACTTTCTTAACCTGATCGTTTCGCAGCTTGGTTGCCCGCAGTTTTTCTAAGATTAATTCCGGGTTTTCACTTATGCTGCAAATAGCACCTTTCAGCGTACCATGCTGCCTGATAATCCTTGTTAATTTTCTAGTATCAATCCCAGCGATCCCAGGGATGTTTTTCATCTCAAAGTATTCAGCAATTGACTGTTCATTTCTCCAGTTTGATGGAAACTCGCTTGCTTCTTTTACAATGAACCCGGAGATGGCAGGGGAGATGGATTCAAAATCATCTCGATTAATTCCATAATTTCCGATTAAAGGGTATGTCAATGTTACAATTTGTCCACAGTAGGAAGGGTCAGAGAGAATTTCCTGATAACCCGTCATTCCTGTATTGAATACTACCTCTCCAATCGAATTCGTATCGCTTCCAAAGCCTTTTCCAATAAAAATTGTTCCGTCTTCCAGAATCAGCTGTTTTTTCATGCTTTTACACTCCTTCTGTTCCAAACAATTTTTCCTTCAGCTATTGTCATGACTGGCCAGCCTTTACAATCCCAGCCAGTAAATGGCGTGTTTTTCCCTTTTGATAAGAACTGAACAGGGTCAATCTTTTCCTGGCGGTTTAGATCAAGCAGGACAAGATCAGCGATTCCACCTGCTTCCAATTTTCCTGATTGAATGCCGAATGCCTTTGCTGGCTTGATTGTTAAATAATCAATCAGCTGTTTTAGCGTGAATATTCCCTTCTCGACAAAGTGTGTGTATAGAAGCGGGAAGGCTGTCTCAAGTCCAACAATCCCAAAAGGCGCCAGCTCCATCCCCTCTTCTTTTTCCGCTGCTGTGTGAGGTGCATGGTCGGTCGCGATAAAATCAATCGTGCCGTCCAATAATCCTTCTATTAAGGCAGCTCGGTCATCTGCCCCTCTTAATGGAGGATTCATTTTAAAGTTTGCATCCAGACCTGGGATATCCTCTTCACATAGAAGGAGGTGATGAGGTGTCACTTCGGCCGTTACCTTGATGCCTGCCCGCTTTGCATCTCTTACCACCCTGACAGACTCTTTCGTGCTGATATGGCAGACATGATAATGGCAGCCAGCAGCTTCGGCAAGGAGTACATCCCTTGCGATTTGCACTGATTCACAGACGGAAGGGATACCATTTAAACCATTCTCTTTAGCAAAAACTCCATCATGTACGGAACCTTTGTTAATGAGGGTATTTTCTTCGCAGTGCGCAACAATCGGCATTCTTATCTCTGCGGCATTCCTCATTGCCTGCAGCATCATGGCTGCTGATTGAACCCCAACTCCGTCATCTGTAAAAGCAAACGCTCCAGCTTCTTTCAGTGCTTTAAAATCTGTTAATTCCTGGCCAAGCTCACGGATCGTAATCGATGCATATGGCAAAACCTTGACCGACGCAGTCTCTTCAATACGGCAGTTCAATTTATCAAGCTGTTCTTTCGTATCAGGTACAGGCCGGGTATTCGGCATGGCAGCAACCGTTGTGAAACCGCCTTTGGCTGCTGCTTTAGTGCCAGTTTCAATGGTCTCTTTCTTTTCACCGCCAGGTTCACGCAAGTGTACATGGAGATCTATAAAGCCTGGTGCAATCAATAAGCCTTCAGCATCAATCACTTCCTGTGCCTTTTCCTCGATACCTGCACCTATCCCGGCAATTTTTCCTGACTTTATGTAAATGTCAGTTTTTACAAAGTTCCCTTCTTTAGTAAGCAACTGGCCATTTTTGATTAATATTGACATGATTAGCTCCCCTTCAATATGTTCAATCGATCTTTTTAGTACAGCCATTCGGATGTACACACCATTTTGCATTTGTTTGAAGATTCTGGAACGCTCACATTCCACCAGGCAATCTGCTATTTCCACACCCCGATTTACAGGGGCCGGATGCATGATAATGCTGTTTGGCTTCATTTTTGTTTCACGCTCTTCTGTAAGGCCGTATGCCAGGTGGTATTCTTCAGCCGTTTGATTGGCTTTGGATTCATGCCGCTCATGCTGGATTCTCAGCAGCATGACAGCATCAGCGGTTTCAATAGCTGTATCAACATCTTCATACATGCCATTTTCAAGCAATTCTTCATTGAACCATTCTTTTGGTCCGGAGAAAACAACCTTCGCACCGAGCCGGACAAGTGCATCTGCATTGGATCTTGCGACACGGCTATGGGCAATATCACCGATGATGGCTACTTTTAATCCTTCAAAGGAACCGAATTCCTGTTTAATTGTCAGCAGGTCTAGCAGGGATTGTGTTGGATGGTGGCCGCAGCCATCCCCTGCATTAAGGATAGAAACACCGCTTTTATCTGTTAATTCGTCAAAGTAGCGGTCCTGGCTATGGCGAATGACTACTGCATGCACTCCGATTGCTTCAAGTGTTTTTACCGTATCGTATAGTGACTCACCCTTCGATACACTTGACGTACTGACTTCAAATGGGATTATGTCCAATCCAAGCCGCCTTTCCGCAACTTCAAAGCTGCACTTTGTCCTTGTGCTATTCTCAAAAAAGAGGTTGGCGACAAAAACCTTTTGTTCAGGAGTCCATGTTCCGCCGTTTAAAAAGTATTGTGCATCATTAAGTATTTTATTGATTTCTTTAATCTCTAGCTCTGAGGTAGTGAGCAAATGTTTCAATTTTTTCCTCCTCTTCAAAAAAAGCACCCTGCCGATTTGGTCAGGGTGCTGCAAAGTTGAGGCAGCCAGATATACGGATACACTGATCCCCGTATAGCAGGTTTGCCGCCAACACCCTTATAAGCCTCTCGGGACTTAGTTAAAAAGCGTTAAGCTACATTATTTTTTTCATTTTCAGCTTCAAACATATCTTCCTTAGCCTCTTCTCTTCCAGGGAGAATCAGGTTCAGGAGAACGCCGCTGATCGCTGCCAGAGCCATTCCTTCCAGTTTGAATGCCCAAATTTCGATATGGGCTCCGCCAATTCCGAGTACAAGGATGACGGATGCGATAACCAGGTTACGGTTGTTTCCAAAATCCACCTTGCTGTCAACAAGCATTCTTAATCCTGATGAAGCGATGATCCCGAACAGCAGGATCGACACGCCGCCCATTACTGGAGTAGGGATCGAGCTGATCAGTGCTGTTACCTTGCCAATGAATCCGAAGATGATGGCGATGACTGCAGCACCTGCCAGTACATAGACACTGTATATTTTTGTGATGGCCAGTACGCCAATGTTTTCACCGTAAGTTGTCTTTGGCGGACCCCCGATTAATGCCGAGATCATTGTTCCTGTTCCATCAGCAAGGATGGAGCGGTGAAGACCCGGTTCTTTAATATAGTCTCTCCCAACTACTTTTCCAAGGACAAGCTGATGACCGATATGTTCAGAGATTGTCACAACAGCCACCGGAATCATTAGAAGTGCCAGATCCAGGGTTATCCTCACTTCATAATCAGCGAACGGAATTATGAACTCCGGCATTTCGAACCAGGCTGCCTGCTGTACAAGTGAGAAGTCTATAAGGCCCACAGCCAGTGAGTAAACATACCCGATGATGATACCTGCAAGAATCGGCACCATGCTGAGCATTCCTTTTGCATAGATGGAGAAGATAATTGTTGCACCTAAAGTGATGAGCGCCGCTGAAAAATGCAGCATGCTGTATTCACCCGTTTCAGGGTTGTTCATGGCCATACCGACTGCTGTGCCTGCTAATGCCAAACCGATTACGATGATAACCGGGCCGACCACGATGGGTGGAAGCAGATTCATAATCCAGCGGTAGCCTGCTTTTTTGATGATTAATGCTACGGCTCCATATACTAGCCCTGCCATAAAGCTTCCGATCATGGCAGCACCTGGTCCGCCAGCTGCTTTTGCTGCTATGATCGGAGCAATGAAAGCGAAAGATGACCCTAAGTATGCCGGTACCTGCCATTTTGTTATGATGAGGAAAGCGATTGTTGCCAGTCCGCTTGAGATTAAAGCTATGGCAGGATTTAATCCTACTAAGAAAGGTACAAGTATAGTGGCTCCGAACATTGCGAATAAGTGCTGTAAACTTAATGTCAGCCAATGGGCTGGTTTTGGAACATCTTTTATATCTAGAATAGGCTTATGCATCCCAATCTCTCCTCTTCATTTTATTAAAAAACCCTCCTTGCCAGATCCGCAAAGAGGGTATAAGAGCACAGCAAAAGACAGACTGCTTCTGCTGAGTTCCCCTTTGCCAGCCTCTCTGGACTGCATTTAAAAGGGCTATTTAATTTTCAAAAATGCTTACTTGATCGTTTTCATCCACTTCCTTCAGCTCAACAACAATTTTCTCCGAACTGGAGGTTGGAATGTTTTTTCCTACATAATCAGCTCTTATCGGAAGCTCTCTATGGCCCCGGTCCACGAGTACTGCCAGCTGAATCTGCGATGGCCTTCCGATGTCAATCAGCGCATCAAGAGCGGCTCTGACCGTTCTTCCTGTATAAAGAACATCATCGACCAAGATCACTTTCTGATCATTTATATCTTTTGGAACATCTGAGCCTTTGACTAGCGGCTCCTGATTATCAGTCTTTTTTGTAAGATCATCTCTATAGAGAGTGATATCAAGTTCGCCTACATCAATTTTGGCACCTTCTATTTGTTCGATCCGCTCGGCCAGGCGGTTCGCCAGGTAAATCCCCTTGTGCGGATTCCAATCAGGATGCAATGTTCGATCCCTTTATTTTTCTCTATGATTTCATGAGCTATCCTTGTCAGCGCTCTCCTGATTGCCTGGTCATCCAAAACAATTGCTTTTTGCTGCGGCATTCTGACTCACCTCTATTATCTGATTCTCTTCTGTTAATGTTATATATATAAAAAACCCTCTCACCGATCGGGCGAGAGGGTAAACGATTCTGCTGCTGCAGAATAAGGGATACAAATTTCCTTATTCAATCCGTTTCCTTCCCAGCCTCACGGGACTGTTTTAAAGGACTTATTCAACTATTGTCATCTTAAAGCACAATTGGACAATTGTCAACGATTATTTGCCAGTTTATCTAATAGCTCCTCGAAATAAGCAGGTATAGATGCCTCAAATTCTAGGTACTCTCCTGTTCTTGGATGTTCAAATCCAAGAACACCTGCATGCAGTGCCTGTCCGCCAATATCAAGAGTCTTTCTTGGACCGTATTTAGGATCTCCTGCCAGAGGATAGCCAATATATTTCATATGAACACGGATTTGATGAGTTCTTCCCGTTTCCAGCTGGCATTCCACCAGTGTGAAATCCCTGAAACGCTCCAGGACCTGAAAATGAGTAACCGCATGTTTTCCATTGTCAACAACGGTCATGCTTTGACGGTCTTTGGGATCGCGGGCAATAGGCGCATCAATCGTACCATAATCATGGGGAATAACTCCATGAACAACGGCACGGTACTTACGTGTAACCGTTTTATTCATCAGCTGGTTCACAAGACTTTCATGTGCCATATCATTCTTAGCAACCATAAGAAGTCCTGATGTATCTTTATCGATTCTATGAACGATTCCTGGCCTCATAACCCCATTAATTCCTGAAAGATCTGTGCAATGTGCCATAAGTCCATTAACAAGAGTGCCAGTACCATGCCCGGCTGCCGGATGGACCACCATTCCTTTTGGTTTGTTTACCACCAGGACATCTTTATCTTCATAATAAATATCCAGATCCATTTTTTCCGGCACGACATCTAATTCCTCAGGTTCAGGAATTGATATTTCAATTTTATCATTTGCCGTACATTTGTAATTGGTTTTCGGCTTCTGCCCATTTACAAGGACATTGCCGTCTTTGATCCATTGCTGAACCTGCGTTCTTGACCAATCCGCATTCAGTGTGGATAACACTTTATCTATTCTTTCTCCTGCCTGTTCATCAGGAATGATGTGTTCCATTTTCTCCATAAGATTTCTCCTTTTTCTTTGCTTCTCTCTCTTCAAGCAGCATCTGAATCATCAATAATCCTACACCAATGACCAGTGCCGAGTCAGCAATATTGAAAACGGGAAAGTCATAGCCAAAAATATAAGTGTTTACAAAATCCACCACTTCTTTTCGAAATACCCTGTCAATAAAGTTTCCAATCGCTCCGCCCAGCATCAGGCCCAAAGAGACTCCAAGAAGCAATTTGCCTTTGGCTGCTTTTTGAATGTAATAAATGATACCAATTATGACAATAACGGTTATTACGTAGAAAAACCACATTTGCCCCTGCAGGATGCCCCAGGCAGCGCCACGGTTGCGGTGCGATGTAATATAAAGAAAGTCCTCAATAACTTTAACACTTTCCCCTAATTCAAAGTTCTTAACAATCAGCCATTTCGTAAACTGATCAAGTGCTATCACGAACAATGCAATTATGTAATAAAACACAAAGGCAACCCCCAAATCTCATATCATTACCTTTGCATTTTAGCACAAACTGAATAAAAAACACAGCACACGCCTAAACTCAGTGGAAAATAGATTTTCTGTAGAATTTCCCAAGCCTGCTGCAATCCTCCATTGTTTTTAAAGTAGGGATCATATGAAGCAAATCTGACGGGAGCAGCTCACCTGAAATTTCACATATGCCAAAGCTTCCAGTTTCAATTTTGCTGAGTGTTTGCTCGATATCATGCAGTTCTTCCAATAAAATAGGTTTTATCAAAGCGGAACTATTGCCTTCCATTAGTCTTTCCAATATTTCCTGTCTTGTATTACGGAGTTCTGTATATAGCCCTTCTGCCTTTGCATCCATGCCGTTTCCTCCGTTCTATGATGTTTACTTTATTATCTTCTCGGAACGGATTTCAGACACGGGCAAACTTTTAGCAAACGGCACAACATTTAGTGAAGGTGGAATTATTTATAAAATGGATTTCGCATTCGCCTTAGGATAAAAAAGAACGTCATTTATCAAAAAAAACAGTCCCCCAAATATTTGAGGGACTGCAGGTATTTAAGCCAAGTGGCTATAATTATTCTTTACAACCTCAGCACAGCGGGGGCAAAGAGTGTCATAGCCTTCTGTCTGGCCGACTTCTGGAGTAACTGTCCAGCAGCGATCACATGTTTCGCCTTCTGCTTTGGAAACCACAATTGCAGTATTTTCAAATTTCACGGCATTTTCAGGTGCATCTGACAGGCTGCCTGCAACCTCAAATCCAGAAACGATAAAGATTTGCTGAAGATTTTCCTGAATTGAATCCAGCAGGCTCTTTGCTTGATCGTTTACATAAAGTGTCACTTTAGCAGTCAGAGATTTGCCGATCACCTTTTCATTACGCGCTTCCTCCAATGCTTTAAGAACATCATTGCGAAGCTTCATAAATGCAGTCCACTTTTCTTCCAGCTGTTTCGCGTTCGGAAGCTCTTGATATTCAGGCATATCCGTCAATTGTACACTTACTTCCTTCACATTCGGAATAAAGCTCCAAACTTCATCTGAAGTATGGGAAAGGATAGGTGCAACAAGTTTTGTCAAAGCAATAAGGCTCTCATATAAAACAGTTTGGATAGCACGGCGTTCTGCATTATCTTTCGCTTCAATGTATAGGACATCTTTTGCAAAATCAAGATAGAATGCACTTAGATCCAATGTACAGAAATTATTGACAGCATGGTAGATGCTGGCAAATTCATAGCGGTCATAAGACTCGCGAACATTCTTGATCAGTTTATTCAGCTTAACAAGCATAAACTGGTCAACTTCACGCAGGTTTTCAAATGAAACCGAGTCTGTTGCCGGGTTAAAATCATCCAGATTTCCAAGCAAGAAGCGGAACGTATTGCGGATCTTTCTATATACTTCTGCAACCTGCTTCAGAATAGCATCAGATACCCGGACATCTGCCTGATAATCAACTGACGCCACCCATAAACGCAGAATGTCAGCACCAAGCTGATTCATGACTTTTGCCGGAACAACTACGTTTCCGATGGATTTACTCATTTTTCTTCCTTCGCCATCAAGTGTGAACCCGTGGCTCAGGACACCTTTATAAGGAGCTTTGCCTGTTACTGCTACAGCAGTTGAAAGTGAAGAGTTAAACCAGCCTCGGTATTGATCAGAGCCTTCAAGGTATAAATCTGCAGGACGCTGTAAATCGTCGCGCTCTAAAAGAACTGCCTGATGGGAAGAACCGGAATCAAACCACACGTCCATGATATCCGTTTCTTTTGTAAACTGGCCATTCGGGCTTCCTGGATGTGTAAATCCTTCAGGCAGCAGTTCTTTCGCTTCTCTCTCGAACCAGATGTTCGAACCATGTTCACGGAAAAGATTAGACACATGTTCAATGGTTTCATCTGTGATAATTTCTTCTCCATTTTCCGCATAAAAGACAGGAATTGGCACGCCCCATACACGCTGTCGGGAGATGCACCAATCACCGCGGTCCCTGACCATGTTAAATAGTCTTGTCTCGCCCCATGCAGGATACCAATTTGTTTCCTTAACAGCTTCCAGAAGTTCATTGCGGAAATCTTTAATGGATGCAAACCATTGGGCAGTAGCACGGAAAATAACTGGTTTTTTCGTTCTCCAGTCATGCGGATAAGAGTGAGTAATAAAAGTAAGTTTTAATAAAGCCCCGGCTTCCTCAAGTTTTTCAGTAATCGGCTTATTGGCTGCATCATAGAATAAACCTTCAAAGCCAGGAGCTTCACTAGTCATGTTTCCTTTATCATCAACCGGGCATAATACGTCTAACCCGTATTTCATGCCTACATGGAAATCGTCTTCCCCATGGCCAGGGGCAGTGTGAACACACCCAGTACCAGCATCAGTTGTAACATGCTCACCCAGCATGACAAGGGAATCACGGCCATAAAGGGGATGCTCGGCAACTACATTTTCGAGGTCGGTCCCTTTTACTGATTGGACAACTTTATAGTCTTCCCATTCAAATTCTTTAGCCACTGAAGCCAGTAAATCTTCAGCAACCATAAACTTTTTGCTGTTTGCCTCAACTACACTATAGGTAAGGTCCGGATGAATTGAAATTCCAAGGTTTGCCGGGATAGTCCATGGAGTAGTAGTCCAGATGACAATATGAGTGTCCTGATCCAATACGTTCTTGCCATCTTTTACTTTAAAAGCAACATAGATGGACGGTGAACGCTTATCTTTATACTCAATTTCAGCTTCAGCCAGAGCTGATTCAGATGATGGTGACCAATATACAGGCTTTTTGCCTTTGTAGATATAGCCTTTTTTCGCCATTTCCCCAAATACTTTTATTTGCTGGGCTTCGTACTCAGGCTTTAGAGTGATGTATGGATTCTCCCAGTCACCGCGGACGCCTAAGCGCTTAAATTGACCGCGCTGGCTGTCAATCTGCTCGTATGCATACTCTTCACAAAGCTTGCGGAACTCAGCAATACTCATTTCTTTCCGCTTTACGCCTTTGTTTGTCAAGGCCTGCTCAATTGGCAAACCATGTGTATCCCAGCCAGGAACATATGGAGCATTATAGCCTGTCATTGACTTAGAGCGTACGATGAAATCCTTTAAGATTTTATTCAGCGCATGGCCGATGTGGATGTCGCCATTCGCATATGGAGGACCATCATGCAGAACAAACATTGGACGGCCTTTGGTCCGTTCCTGGACCTTCTCATAAATATTCATCTCTTCCCATTTTGCCTGAATTTCTGGTTCGCGCTTTGGTAGATTGCCGCGCATTGGGAATTCGGTTTTTGGCATTAATAAACTATCTTTGTAATCCATTCCTTTGCCTCCTGTTTATAACTCATTAAATACCATGATAGCCAATGAGAGCTGATAAAAACCACAGTAAAATACAAAAAAACCTTCCCATCCCAAAAAGGGACGAGAAGGTTATATTCTCCCGCGGTACCACCCTTGTAGATGAAAAATGATTGTATTTCATCCGCTCAAAGAATTCTTAACGTGAATGAACCGCCTTGGCCTACTGATGGTTATACGTTCGGCAAGGAACTCAAGGGTGATTTTCCAGCTTTTGCTTATACCCGGGCTTCCACCATCCCCGGCTCGCTTACAGAGTAAGAATGCCATTCTGTACATAAGCTTTGAAAGACTGTACTGTCCCTCTCATTGTTGATAAACATCGTATTTTACTTTGTTTTAAAATTATATGCGATATTTCCAGCTTTCGTCAAGCCAGTGATTCTTCTTCTTCTCTTAATGACTTAAGTTCAGTGGAATCCAGCTTATATTCCATTAAATGATCCCAATCATCGTTGTTTAGCATATCCAGCTGTGCTTCAACAAGCATCTTGAAACGTGTTCGGAATACTTTGGACTGTTTCTTTAAATCTTCAATATCCAGTGCGATTTTTCTCGCTTTAGACAGGGATTCGTTCACAATTCTGTCAGCATTCTTTTCAGCTTCTTTAATGATTAGCTTCGCTTCTTTATGGGCATTGCGCTTTACTTCCTCTGCTGCTTCCTGTGCAACCACAATAGATTTATTAAGTGTTTCTTCAATTGTAGTAAAGTGGCCTATGCGTTCGTTTGTATCATTGAGCTTTTCTTCAAGCTCCTTTTTTCCCTGATCAGGATTTCGTAGTCCTTTATGATCTGGTCGAGGAATTCGTTTACTTCATCTTCGTCATAACCGCGGAATCCTTTGCTGAATTCCTTGTTATGAATATCTAACGGTGTTAATGGCATGTGTGCCACCTCCCAGGTCTGTTGATCTTATGTAAATTGGTTTGAGCCTGCTGGTTCATTTTAATTATAGCAGACTCCGTAGTCTTTTGATTATTTATTCGACAGGTTGTTTCAAATTCCTTCAAGATTATAAAAAATTTTATCTGTTTGCTTAAGTGTTGACTTCCGCTGCAGGCACTCAGCGACGGCGGGCTTCCGGCAGCCTCCTGAGTGCGCTGACCCCAGTAGTCTCGCTCCATACTTCGCATATAGGCTATCTCTGCCTCCCAGCAATAATCCTCCATTTGTCCTTCTTTGTTTTCCCATCTATATCTATGATTTTGGAACGGCCTTGACCCCTGACTGAGATGATGTCGCTTTGCTGGCATTCAAATGAGGGGTTTTCTATTTGCGTCCAATTGACTTTGACTAATCCCTGCTGGATATAGAGCTGGGATTTTTGCCTGGAGATATTGTAGATGGCTGAGATGACTGTATCCAATCTCAGGGATGAAGAGGTGATGGAGCTTTCTTTCCACACTTCTGCTGATTGGATTGCCTCTGAAAAGGGCAGTTTTTTCAGGGACACGGAAGCTCTGCCAATTGACTGCAGCTGCAGGCTGATGTAATCTTCAATTTCTTGTGCTGCAAAAAACTGGATTCTGTCGTCTTCAAAAAGGATATCACCGAATTTCCCTCTTTTTAGCCCTAGAGACATTAGACTGCCCAGGACTTGCGGGTGTTCTATGGTGACAAACTTTTTTGGGTATTCCAGTTCAAACAGCCGAATTTGAAAATCTCCCTCATCGCTTTCATAGTAATCCGGAAATATGAGGGCTCTCTTTCTCTCAGCATTTGGAGTTCCGCCAAATAAAGCAAATAAGATTCCGGCATGCTGCCCTATGACGCTTTTAAGGATTTGCTGCTCCCTTGGGTCAAGAAAATCAGTAAGCTTTGGTGCATATGTATTTTCTACAAGGTCTTTCCAGTTAAGAACCTGATCGATAAATTCTTTTTCTTCCGGCCGGAAGTGCTGATAAATGGTCATCTTTAAGGAACCTCCTTTTTACACAAATAAAAAAGGGCCATTTGATAGCCCTGTTTGTAGTCTTATGAAATCCAATAAAAAAGCTGCTGCAAACCTCCAGTGGCAAATCGCAAAACTAAGATAGCCACAATAGGAGAGATATCAATCATTCCAAGCGGAGGTATGATTTTGCGGAATGGCTCAAGGTACGGTTCACAAATCCTTGCAAGAAACTGGCCAAAAGCTGATTCCCTGGCATTAGGGAACCAGGACAGCAAAATATAAATAATCAGTGCCCACGAGTAATAATAAATTGCAGATGACAATATCCCAAATACTAATTCCATTAAATGCTACCACCTCGTATTTTCTAATTCTTGTTCTTTCATCAGCTGAGAGATGTTTCCTGATACCTCAACATTGTCAGGGGTACATAGAAAAATATCAGTTCCAATCTTTTGAATATCTCCGCCGATGGCATAAACGGTTCCGCTAAGGAAGTCAACAATCCGCTTTGCCTGATCTTTTTCTATTCTCTGCAGATTGACAACAACAGCTCTTCTGTTTTTCAGCTGATCCGCAATATCCTGTGCTTCTGCATAAACACGCGGTTCAACAAGAACTACTTTAGAAGATTTCTGCACACTTTGGAGGCTGACGATGTTTTGTTTTTGAACTGGCTGCTGCTTCTGCACCTGCTTCACCGGCTCTCTTTCTTCTTCGATGATTTCCTCTTCCTTATAGTCATATTCATCATCCAGGAAGAAAAATGTTTTAAATTTTGATTTTATACTCATTTTATCAAACCTCCTGACTCTTTTGACCTACTAAAGCAGTACCAATCCTCACCATTGTGGCACCTTCTTCAATTGCCAGGGAAAAATCATTAGACATGCCCATTGAAAGCTCAGTACAAGGAGCAAAATCAAACCCCAGATCTTTCACCTTTGTTTGCAGGTTCTTTAGCTTCCGGAAACAGGAACGAAGCAATTCCTCGTCATCTGAAAGAGGTGCCATTGTCATAAGGCCGATAACATTGAGATTTTTATAATCAGCCAGGCATGAAATAAAGTCAGCTACCTCTTCAGGATTTATTCCCTGTTTCGACTCTTCCCCTGAGACATTAACCTGAACAAAACAATTTATCTTTCGATCAGCCCGCTTGTCGATTTCCTTTGCGAGGGAAAGCCTGTCCAGTGAATGGATATAATCAACTTTATCAATTATATTTTTCACTTTGCGCGTTTGCAGCGTTCCAATAAAATGCCATGTCGGCTTGTCCTTTAACACATCCCACTTGGCAAGCAGTCCTTCATCCCTATTTTCACCTAAATGAACAATTCCTGCTTCAAGTGCTTCTTGTGCCCGTTCGGCTGATACATACTTAGTAACAGCAATGAGGGTAATTTCTTCTGGCTTACGGTTGGCCTTTATGCACGCTTCCTTTATAGCTGACTCAATTTGCTTTAAATTATCTTCTACTCTCATTTAGCTTCCGACTTCCTCCTTCCAGCCAATAAAGCTCATCATTCTGCCCGTCTTTCCCCTATCTCTTCTGTGGGAGAAAAAATAGTTTTCATGACAGCTTGTGCAATAATCAGTAATCATAATATTTTCATGAGGAATTCCTGCATTTGTCAGAATTGTCCGGTTTAGTTCTTTCAAATCAAGCTGGAATTGATTGTCACTAATTTGATTATATGGCTTAATATCGACATCTTCTAGTATTTTTTGCACTTTTGAAATAACATGGTCATCAACTATATAACAATTACCGCAAATGGAAGGGCCAATCACGGTTTGGACCTCACTTAAGTCAATGCCTTCTTTGGCAAATAGCTCGGCCATCTTCCTGCCAATCCCCCGACAGTACCTTTCCAGCCTGCATGGGCCATGCCTATGGCTCCTGTCTTTTCATGCAAAAAGTAAAGCGGCACACAATCTGCATAACAGAGAGTCAGCATGACACCTTTAGAATAAGTGAAAAACCCGTCAGTACCAGAAAAGGAATCCTCGTAAACAAGAGCACCTTTCCCTTTATCTTTTCTGGTAACTTTTTTTATGTTTATTTCATGAGTTTGTTCAGCACCAACCCATTTTTCATGAGAAAACCCAAGCAAGTCAGCCACATGCTGCCGATTTCGGCTGACTGCTTCATTGCTGTCGTTCACGTGCAATCCTACATTAAGCGTTTTGTATTCATTACGGCTGCAGCCGCCATTTTTAGTTGTAAAACCGGCAGTTATATTAGGAAAACGATCTGCCCACTCTTTTATGACAAAATACTCTTCCGTTTTTAAAGAAAATGGTTCCATGCGATTAACCCCATCTTATTTTTCTATAGTTTACCACAAGGCAGGCAGTGATGACACCATTAACAACTCTTATGCTTCCTCCTCAATATATTTTGGCTCAATCGCATCCTGATAGCGGACCAGTATGACATCCTCACCAATTTTTATAATATTTTTCCACGGTATGACAATATCAGCATCTCTCCCAAAAAACCTAACACTTTTCCCGTTCCCCCGATAATGACGGCTTCAATTTTTCCTGTATTTATATTAATATCTATATCCCCAATATTTCCAAGCTTTTTGCCGTCAGCTACATTTACAACATCCTTCATTTGAAATTCAGATATTTTCACCATCGACATTTCACTCCCAATTTATGTTCTTATTCAATATATGTTTGCCCCTATAGGAAAAATGTTTGGTAAATATAAAAAGCAGCCAAATTGGCTGCTAGCTTTGAATATTTTTATTCATTTGTTTGATTGCCGCTTTTTCAAGCCTTGAAACTTGAGCCTGGGAAATGCCGATTTCCTCTGCCACTTCCATTTGAGTTTTGCCCTGGAAGAAGCGTTTTCTAAGAATCAGTTTTTCCCGTTCATTCAGTCTTCTCATTCCCTCTTTTAAGGCTATCTCTTCAATCCATTGAATATCTTTGTTCCGTTCATCACTCAGCTGATCCATCACATAGATCGGATCTCCGCCATCATTATAAATGGGTTCAAATAAGGAGACAGGATCCTGAATTGCATCTAATGCAAAAACGATTTCTTCATGAGGCACATCCAGCTCTTTTGCTATTTCTTCCGCCGTAGGCTCTCTGGATGTTTTGCTCATTAAACGTTCTCTTACCTGCAGAGCTTTATAAGCAATGTCCCTTAATGAACGCGAGACGCGGATCGGGTTATTATCACGCAGATACCTGCGTATTTCCCCAATGATCATCGGAACTGCATAGGTGGAAAACTTAACGTTTTGACTTAGATCAAAATTATCAATAGATTTCATTAGACCGATACAGCCGACCTGGAAAAGGTCATCAACAAATTCGCCTCTGTTATTAAAACGCTGAATCACACTTAATACGAGACGCAAATTGCCGTTGACGAGTTTTTCCCGTGCGGTTATATCCCCCTTATGCATTTGCTTGAAGAGCTCTCTCATTTCTTCGTTTTTTAAAACTGGAAGCTTTGAAGTATCAACACCGCAAATTTCTACTTTATTTCGAGTCAATCCATTTCCCTCCTCACAGGAGCTGCTGTACAAAAAACAGTATCTCCTTGGAAAGGAAAAATATGCACCGGCTAATCTGACTGCCGGATGGGGAAACGGTCAAAGCATCATAAACACTAGGTTTTCTCCTTGCAAAATTTTGTAAAAAAATATTCCTGTTTAAAGTTTCAAACCATCTTATTAAATTCTTTTTTTAATCTTTTTATTATTCGTTTTTCCAGTCGTGAAATGTAGGACTGAGAAATACCCAGCATATCTGCCACGTCCTTCTGAGTTTTTTCTTCACCCGATCCAAGGCCAAATCTAAGCTCCATTATCTGTTTTTCCCGATCTGAAAGCTGATGCAATGCCTTTAGCAAGAGCTTTTTATCAACATTTGCTTCAAGGTCTTTTGTGATGATGTCATCCTCAGTGCCAAGCACATCGGAAAGAAGGAGTTCATTGCCATCCCAATCAATATTGAGGGGTTCATCAAAGGAAACTTCAGAACGGATTTTATTGTTCCTTCTTAAATACATTAGAATTTCATTCTCAATACAGCGGGATGCATATGTAGCCAGCTTGATTTTTTCTCTGGATTAAACGTATTTACAGCTTTGATAAGCCCAATGGTTCCAATGCTGATCAAGTCCTCTATATTGATGCCTGTATTCTCAAACTTTCTGGCGATATATACAACAAGACGCAGATTTCTTTCAATTAAAATGGATCTTGCAGCTTTATCTCCTTTCGGAAGCTTGATCAGGAGCATTTCTTCTTCTTCCTTACTAAGTGGAGGAGGTAGTGCTTCGCTGCCGCCTATATAATATACTTCATCTGTTTTGATCCCCAGCTTAATCAATAATTTATACCAATAGTAGGATAAGCGAAGTTTTAACTTTTTCATGATTTGTCCTCCTTCTAAATTAGGTTTTTGCAGAGTATAGTATATTAACTTACTTTTGCATCCTGCTTCATTGTACTTGTACCTGTAAGCATCTTAGGATGAACAATGCACTGGAACGCATCGTCCGCAGATAGCTGCTGCATGGAAAAGGAAACTAATCCTCGCTCCGATTCTATTATTTCATTCTCTTTTTCAAGGAGAATGCGGTCAGGCTTGAATCCTATAATCAACTGGTGTTCTTGTCCAACAACCTTACATGGAATAACCCTCATTTTATGCTCCCAATTCCCGCCAATTGAATCACTGCCCATAATGATATCTTCCGGGTTCCCTGCCATTTTAATTATTTCAGGCGGGAACTCGTCAAGCCTGTCTTTAATGGATATAAACATCACTGGCATTTTCGAAATGGGATCGTATAACTGGTTGCCGCTGTCAATCAGGCCTCTGAAACGGAATTCTGTTTCATTGATAACAACACGCACCATAATTAAAGAGTCATATTGTATTTTTGTCATCTCAATTCCTTCAACGTTTCTCTTAGAGAAATGCCAGGCAAGAGGAAACCCAAGAAGTACAAACAGCCAGCTGATTGGATCACCAAAGCCTTTAACACTGGCGAGCATGACAGATGAAGAAAGCTGAAAATCAAAATTAATAAAATAATGAATGCCTATTAATGAGCCTCCAACTAAAAAAGTAGCAAAATAAAAAGTCATGAGCCCTTTTAGAAAGTAACGCAAACGCTTAAAGCCAAAAACAGCCAATACCATTGCAACCGAGAATAATAATTTAGTGACTGGGTGACCTGAAAATTCATTAAATGGTGTAAATACTAATAAAATGATGATCGATCCTATTAAGCCGCCTGCAAAAATCCTCCAAAGCCTGATTTCCCTTTTTAGTATTATGGCTGTTAGATAAAGGAGAAGGCTGTCAAACATAAAATTCAGCGCCCAGATAATATCCAAATAGACTGTCAATTATCTTCCCCCTTAGAAAAGCGCAAGCGCCTTGCCCACCTCCGACACCCCGAGAGGTTAGGCGCTAGAGCTAGACAGTTATAAAGATTATAGTTATACTTCTTGCTTCCTCTTCAAAATCAGCATCTGGCAGATTGACTTTAGCAGTCAAATTCTCTCATATATTTATTGTGCTATGATTCTGTTAGAAAAAAGTATAGCGCATTTCAGTAAAGGAAGTGTGTCGCTTTCTGTATGCAAAAAGATAGAAATTTTCCCTATTCCCAACGGATTTTGTCATTATTTTTCTATTTAATGCTCCTTCATTTTTCACTGGGTGTGATTTATATCACATTTATTATTTTCAATATCAACTATAATGACAGTGAAAATAATAAAAAGGAGTTTTGCTGATATGCTGGACACAAAAACAATTGAAATTATTAAAAGCACTGTACCTGTACTTGAAAAACATGGCGAAGATATTACGAAAACCTTTTATAAGTTAATGTTTACAAATCACCCTGAACTGCTGAACATCTTTAATCATGCTAATCAGAAACAGGGACGACAGCAAAAAGCACTGGCAAATTCAGTATATGCTGCTGCAAAATATATCGATAACCTGGAAGCTATTCTCCCGGTTGTCACACAAATCGCTCATAAGCACCGATCCTTAGGCATTAAGCCTGAACATTATCCGATTGTTGGAGAGCATTTAATTCTTGCAATCAAGGAAGTGCTGAAAGAGGCTGCTACTGAAGAAATTATTGATGCATGGACTAAAGCTTATGGTGTGATTGCGGATGCATTCATCGGATTAGAAAAGAGCCTTTATGAGGATGCCGCTGATAAGCCAGGAGGCTGGGATGACTTCAGAACATTCACTGTTGCAAAAAAGGTGAAAGAAAGTGATGTAATTACTTCCTTCTATTTTACACCTGACGATAGGGGGAATATTTCCAGTTATCTTCCTGGCCAGTATATTAGTATGAAATTAAATATTCCAGGAGAAGATTATACACATATCCGCCAATACAGCCTTTCTGACTCTCCGGAAAAGTCATATTACAGAATTTCTGTTAAGAAAGAAGAAGGCCATTCTGAAAAACCGGACGGAAAGGTTTCCAGCTATCTTCACAATGATCTGAAAGAGGGCGATCATATAGAAATAAGTGCTCCTGCCGGAGAATTTGTTCTGGATAAAATGAATAATCCTGTCGTTCTGCTTAGCGGCGGAGTAGGCATTACACCAATGCACAGCATGCTGCGTCATCTTGATGCAACAGGAGTAAATCATGAAACTATTTTTGTTCATGCTGCACTAAACGGGAATGTACATGCATTTTTAGGAGAAGTACATGAAATTGAAAAAAGGAATTCATTGGTAAAAACATATTTCTGCTATGAAAGTCCAACAGAACAAGATATAGCCGAAAAGACCTTCAGCAAAGAAGGCTATATTACTTCAGACTGGTTAAACACCATAGTGCCAAATAAAGATAGTATGGTTTATATGTGCGGGCCAGTACCATTTATGCAGGCTATGTACGAGGCATTGCTTGAAGCAGGCTTTCAGAAGGAAAATATCCGATATGAATTCTTTGGACCTTCTATGCAGCTAAAGGAAACTCAGATGGTTTAAATATAATTTTTGCATGGCTCATAGAGCCATGCTTATCTGTGTAAAAAACCTTCAATAACAATTCTAAAAAACCCCTGGAATCAAATTGATTACAGGGGTTTTTTCAATCAAATTTTATCTTCTGCGGTTACGGTTGCGTAAGAACGTCGGGATATCCAAAGTTTCTTCCGGCTGTTGAGATTGGCTGCTTCTTACAGGTTCTTGCGGAGCTTCCTCTCTTTTGGTTCACGCTTCATAGACGTTCCCATGCCTGGGGAAGATTTAGGCTGTCCGAATGTTGGCCTCATAGGCTTAGGCTGGATCACCTCTTCATTAAATCCAGTTGCAATAACCGTTACAACAATTTCATCTTTAAGGTTTTCATTAATTACGGAACCGAAGATCATATTCACGTCCTGATCTGAAGCTGAAGCAACAATGTCAGCTGCTTCCTGTACTTCATATAGGCTTAGATTTGATCCGCCAGTAATATTCATTAAGACGCCTTGTGCACCATCAATTGATGTTTCAAGCAAAGGTGATGAAATCGCCTTTTTCGCCGCTTCTGCTGCACGGTTCTCTCCTGCAGCGACACCAATACCCATTAGTGCAGAACCTTTATTGGACATGATTGTCTTCACATCTGCAAAGTCGAGGTTAATTAATCCTGGAACAGCAATCAAGTCGGAAATACCTTGAACACCCTGGCGCAGAACATTATCCGCTTCGCGGAATGCTTCAAGCATCGGAGTGCTTTTATCAACAATTTCCAACAGTCTGTCATTAGGAATGACGATCAGCGTATCAACCGCTTCCTTCATAGCAGCAATACCGCCGGCTGCTTGAGTGGAACGCTTGCGGCCTTCAAAAGTAAATGGGCGGGTTACAACACCAACAGTCAGCGCTCCTAAATCACGTGCAATCTGGGCGATAACTGGAGCCGCTCCTGTTCCTGTACCACCACCCATACCAGCAGTGACGAATACCATATCAGCACCTTTCAGTGCTTCTTCTACCTGCTCTTTACTTTCTTCTGCTGCTTTTTTACCTACCTCAGGGTTGGCACCTGCTCCAAGTCCCCTTGTAAGTTTGCCTCCGATTTGCATTTTCACTTCTGCTTTTGATAAGTTCAGCGCCTGAGCATCCGTGTTAACAGCAATAAACTCGACACCTTGAACACCATGCTCAATCATTCTGTTTACTGCATTGTTACCGCCGCCTCCAACGCCGATGACTTTTATAGTTGCTAATGAATCCAAATTTGTATCAAATTCCAACATGACTAATCCTCCTAATTCGTCGATATTCCTAAGAACACCTTTTTTGATTCGCTTTTTTATACGCACTCCCAAAATGGCTTTTCAGTGCATTTTTCTATCCGCCGTATGGCTTTTGATTTCCGTTTCCCTAACCCTTGCGAATCAAATCAAGTTATTCGAAAAAGTATCCGAGGAACTTTTTAACTCTTGATGTGATTTTTTCTTCCGGCTGTTTTTCCGGCTTTGTTTTCGGTTGCGGTTGCGGTTTTTGCACTCGTTTTTCTTTAGCTTCAGGGACAGTCACTGGCTGCTCCATTTTTCTGCCCTGTATTTTAGCATTCTTATATGCGAACTTAATCAATCCAACAGCAGTCGTATACTGCGGTTCCCTCACGCCAATATAATCAGGGATTGCGATACGCACTCTATTTTGGAATATATCCTGTGCCAGTTCAAGAATTCCCTGGGTATTAGCTACGCCTCCAGATAGTACATAGCCCCCTGGAAGATCTTTTGCTCCAAGACGTTTCACTTCGTGCTGGATAAGATCAAAAATCTCTTCCATCCGGGCTTCAATAATATCTGAAATTTCCAATTGATTAAATTGCTGATGCTGATCGCTTCCGATGATGGGAACACTGAATACCTCATCTTCAGATGCATGGTCATAGAACGCGTAGCCATATTTTGTTTTGATTTTTTCTGCATCTTCTGTAGATGTGCGGAGTCCGATAGATAAGTCTTTTGTGATATGGTCTCCCCCTACAGGAAGCACACTGGTTGCCTTTAATGATCCATTTTCAAATATGGCAATAGTTGTGGAGCCGCCGCCAATATCAACAAGTGCAACTCCCAGATTTTTCTCATCTTTTGAAAGAGCGAATGCACCTGCTGCCAGAGGCTGAAGCGAAATATCCATGATTTCAAGGCCAGCGCGTTCAACACAGCGCAGGGTGTTATGTAAAATCGTTTTCGATCCTGTAATAATGGTGCCTTCCATTTCCAGCCGCACACCAATCATTCCGCGGGGATCACTGATCTCGTCCAATCCGTCAACGATAAACTGTTTTGGAATGACATCAATAATATCTCTTTCCGGCGGGATCGATACAACTTGTGCCGCGTCTATGACTCTAGCAACATCTTCGTCTGTAATTTCCCTATTTTCACTCGAGACTGCAACAACACCATGGGATGGCTGAAGCATAACATGATTGCCGGTAATTCCTACAATCACATTCTTTATCTCCATTCCTATCATTCTCTCAGCCTGTTCGATTGCCTTTTTAATAGAATGAACGGTTTCGTCTATGTCAACAATGGAACCCTTGCGTAACCCTTCTGACTGTACATTGCCAACACCAATAATATTTAAAGAGTCATTGACCATTTCCCCAATGATTACTTTTACACTGGATGTACCGATGTCAAGACTAACATATATTTCATTGCTGTTCATTCTCTGGCACCTCCTTTTTTTGCAATTCCGATTATTGAACAACAATCTTTTCTTGCTGTTGTTTGTTTTAATAAGTTAGTTTATCTATAAAATTATTCGTCAAAACTAATACTTTCCCTTTTTTAAATATCATTTTTTTCTGTTTTTTCTCTGTTTTGGGACCATTTTGCGATTAAAATTCTTCTGATGACCGCAATATTTTGGAAAAGCCTGACCCCAAAAGCAAATACTGCTGCTAAGTACAAGTCTACACCAAGATGGACACCCAGAAAAGCTAAACTTGCTGCCAGCAGGATGTTAAAAAAGAAACCGGAAACGAAAACTTTTTCATCATAAATATTTTGAAGCTGCGCCCTGATCCCTCCGAATAGAGTATCCAATGCAGCAAGAACAGCAATGGAAAGATAATTCGAGTATTCATCCGGCACTTTTATATCTGTCATAAGTCCAAGTATCACACCAATGATCAATCCTAAAACAGGAAGCCACATTATGATTTGCCTCCTTCGTCAGGTTTCACAGGCTCCATATGTCTGATTCTCAATGCCTCATCATATGCAGGAATCGTGACAGGCTCTGCAGACTTTTCCACCTTAACCCTCAGATTGTCAATGAAAAATTCTTCGGCAGTATTTGATACTTGCATGCGATTAAAAAGCTTCTCGGCAGATTGGGTATTCTCAGTTATTACTTTCACTTCTATAGGCAGGCGATTTAAGGCAAATCCATCTATCATGGTCTCACTGTTGATATCCCTTATGACTGTCGTGTTGATGATCCTTCTGCCTCCAATGGAAATGTGCTTGGCATCATACATATTTAACTCATTGACAAGCCTCTTGAGCAAATCCGGGGAAACAGAATCAGCCTGTTTGCCCAGAAGAAGCTCCTCATGCACCGGTTCAATGCTTATGATTATGCCTGGTCCCGTCACTTCACTTAGTCCGGCTTCCATTTTTAATTCTTCCAGCGTATCACGAAGCACTTGCTCTTTGCTTTGTTTGCGCTTTGTTTCATATTGGGCAATTTTTTCTTCATTTGAACTAATTTCCCGCAAAAGTTTTAATTGCAGTTCTTTTTCTTTAAGGATGTCACCTCTAAGCTGCCAGGTATCCCTTGTATCCCGGACAGCCGGTTCCTTAACTGTTTGAAACTGTATGGCAATCATAAAGCCAATTATTACGGTTATAAAGGTAAAGCTGAATTTCTTCTTGCTGTCCACTTTAATTCCACCTTGCTTTCCCGAATAAATTATTCTGTGGACAAATTAATACTGCTTACAATGCTGGATTGGCTTTACGAACCCAGTAATGGTTCCATGATGATTTCGCCCTTTTTTCTAATGTGAAATGGATGTTTTCATCCACCAATGTGTCTTTTACTCCGCCTGTCAGATTCAGAGCAGAGGAAAGCACCTCGTCATCACCAATGGCAGTGATGACAAAAGGGGCGGGATGCTGGTAGCCGTCAACTTCTATAACAGGCCCATTGCAAACAATATAGGAACTGTGTGATAATCTTTGGCCATTTATAGCTACTGCGGAAGCTCCGGAAATATAGAGTTCATTAATAACCTTAAAAACATGGTGTTCATGGACGATATAATTGTTAATATTATCTTCATCCGGATCGTAGTCACCGTCTGCCAGAGTTACTTCCACTCCTGTACCTTTTACTTTTACTTTACCAAGATGCATCCTGTACTTCTCAGCATCCTCGGCAAGATTAAAATAAACCTGGGCTTCCTGTGAAAGCTCTTTTTCAATGTCAAGAACGTTTTCCTGTTTTGTATTTAATTCTTTTTGAAGAGCTCTGTTTTTTCCTCCAATTCGACAAGCTGATTACGAAGTTCCAAATCTCTTTCCCACTGTTTTCCGCTTAATGCCGGCTTTTCATCTTCTCCCTGTGTAAGGTGATAGGAAAAAGCCATCATGTAACCCAGTACGAGAAACACCAGGGAGAATATTACATGATTACCCTTCACCTTCATTTTCTTTTTCAACTTCTTCAGCTCCCTCTGTTTCATAAGCTTTAAAATAAGAGCCTACTTCCAAGTCGATGATTCCTTTTTTCTCAGGATCCAGCTGGCTTATGATAGAAGGGTAGTGTGCCATTTTTTCTGAAAAGCTTCTTAAAGTAGCACTTACTTCAAAACCATCATTCATATACAAAGTAATATGGTTGGAATCTGTCTTTTTGGGAGAATGATGGATTTCGGAAATCGAATTTAACACCTCTTCAGGCAGTGATTCAAGCTCCCCAATCATCATGTTAAGGATGTCGCCCTCAGAAAAGTCATTAAGGATGGGAGCGTTGACAGGGATTTCCGCAACCTTTTCATCCTTTAATATGCTCCCATTCTCCATAACAGGAAGGTAATGCTTCTCTTTCGCTATGTAGGCAATGCGCTTCAGTTCATCTACCTGTATATTAATTGTGCTTGGCAGCTGAATTTTAACAGTTGAAGATTTTATTTCAGGCAGTTCTTTAAGCTTACCCTCAATAGCCTCTTCGTCAACCTTCCAAATATTTGTTTTTTCAGTAACACCGCTAATTTGAATAATTTCTTCTTTATCGTAAATTGAATTGCCGGATACCTTAATTTGTTTAATATGGCTTAAGGGCGATTGAAAGTAAATAACTAAAACAATCAGCGAGAAAAAAGCAGCAGCAAAAAGATCAGTCTTCTGTTCGCTTTCTTCTTTCTTTGCTGTTTAAGCTTCGGTATTCGATCCTCAAGCGAGACAACCTTACTTTTCTCCACTTTTATCACCCCATTAAGAAAAGCACAAGCGCCTTGCCCACCCCCGACAACTCGAGGGGATAGGCGCTGGAGCTAGACAGTTATAGAAGTTTAGAGTATACCTTCATATTTTTTCAGAATAGCGCAAGGACAATAAATTAAAACAAAGCAGCTTGTCCAGCAAAATTTATGCAATACTGAATTAGGGAAGAGAACGGCATGTAAACCATGCCGTTTTTACTACATTTACTGTTATCTAATAAATTATTATATCACAATAAATGGTATACGTAAGGTATTATTCCCCGTTACTTTCGACCGATTATTTCCACTTCTGTCTCCATCTTTACTCCATACAAATCAAAGATTGTATCCTTAATATGCTGAATTAATGCAAGTACATCTTCCGCTTTGGCATCTCCCGCATTTACGATGAAATTCCCATGCATATTGGAAATTTGCGCACCGCCGATGCTATGGCCCTTCATTCCGGCTTTTTCTATCAGCTGGCCAGCATATTCCGGAAGCGGGTTACGGAAAATACTGCCTGCACATGGGTAGTTCCAAGGCTGGGTTTCCTTTCTGTAATCCTTATTTTTTTGCATTGCAGAGGAAATTTTTCCCTGTCTCCCTCTGTAAGCCGGAAAACGGCCTCCAGAACAATACCCGGACGTTTCTTTTGAAGGACGGATGTTCTATAAGAGAATTCCATTTCTTCGTTCGTGAGCCATTCCATCTTCCCATCTTCGAAAAGAACATGTGCTCTGGTCAGGATCTGCGAAATATCAGAACCGTGAGCACCAGCGTTCATATAAACTGCTCCGCCTACAGACCCCGGAATTCCGCTGGCAAATTCAAGACCTGACAAGCCTTTTTTGCTGATAATTGTGGAGAGGGCAACCAATGAATAACCCCCGCCTGCTCTTAATTCCGCACCATTAAGATCCAGTTGATCCATGCCGCGGCCCAACTTAATGACCACTCCTTCTATGCCTCCATCAGATACGAGCAAATTAGATCCTCTTCCAATTGCTCTCCATTTCATTTCATAGCTCTGGATCAGTTCCATCGCTTTTGCCAGGTTTTCTATGGAAGAAGGCTCAATAAACAAATCGGCGGGTCCGCCAATTTTCATTGTTGTATGATTAGCCATCGGCTCATTTTCTTTAACTGTTCCGATGTTTAATTCTCTAAGCTTGCTGATAAATTCGTCCATATTTACCTCCCTTTCTATTGATCTGTGCCTAAATTTATTTATTCTATGCAAATTTACTATTTGGGGCTACTTCACCTTATTGGAAACCAATTCGGCCATTAATGTGTATAGCCTATTTGAAGCATCACGGATTCCAAGTTTTTTTGAAGCTTCCTTCATGTTACTCATCTTATCTTTATCGAGAATGATTCGGTCGATGCTGTCAATAAGCTTTTTCCCTGTTAACTCTTTTTCAAGCAATAGTTCTGCAGCACCATGGTCGCTTAGCGCCCTTGCATTTTTCTCCTGGTGGTTATTTGTTACATATGGGCTTGGGATTAAAATGCTCGGAATTCCTAAAGAGGTAATCTCTGCCAAAGTTGTGGCTCCAGCACGTGACACGACCAGGTCTGCTCCGGCCAGCACTTCTGGCATATTGTGAATAAATGGTTTAATCATTACATTTTCAGGGCTTCCGACCAGTTCTATTTCTTTTTGTACATCCTCATAATGGACGTCCCCTGTGATATATAAAACCTGATATGGCTTTTCACCCAGCTCAGCCAGAGTTTTTAGAACTGCATCATTAATTGGCCTTGCCCCTCTGCTGCCTCCAAAGATTAACACAGCAGGGACACCCGTTTTTAATCCTGCTGATAGTCTCCCCTGATCCCATCCTGTCCCAGCACCTCTGAAGCACGAGGATTTCCTGTCATGACTGTTTTAGTATCCGGAAAAAAGCCTTTGCTTCTTCAAAGCAGACTGCGATTTTATCAACATATCTGCTTAAAAACTTATTGGTTAATCCCGGGACGCTGTTTTGCTCATGGATTATGGTTGGGATGCCAAGCTTTGATGCAGCATATACAACAGGACCACAAACATAACCGCCGGTGCCGATCACGACATCCGCATTAAATTCCTTAAGCATCTTTTTACTTTCACGAACGCCTTTCAGGAACCTTAAAACAGTTTTAACATTTTCCAAAGAAAGTTTTCTTTTAAAACCCGTTATATGTATTGATTTAAAAGGGATATTTTCACGATTGACAATCGTATTTTCAAGCCCTTTTTCAGTTCCAATATATAAAAATTCGGCATCTTTATGTTCTTTCTTTATTTGTCTTATAAGCGCAAGTGCCGGATATATATGTCCGCCAGTTCCTCCGCCGCTAACAGCAATTTTCATTCTTTCACCTCAAAAAAGAGTCTAATTATCAAAGAAATCAAAGCTTTATTTTATGAACAAATATAAAGCTTACAGATTTAGTGAAGGTCATCCAGCGTTCGAGCGGAAAACACTCCCCCTCTTTTCCCTATTCTACTATATTCAAAACAAATAGATAGGAACGTACATCATAATGTTAAAGAAATGTAATAATGTGCAAAATTGCAAAGAAGTTTGATAATTCTTCTATGCTGGATAAATTATTTCTTCCAAAAAAGAAACCCTGCTTCACAGGGTTTCCGAAATGCATGTTATAAAATGCGCTAGTACCTTGCATATCTGCTTATATTAAGCAGAACCCCTATAGCCATGAGCATCAGTGTCAAAGACGATCCCCCGTAGCTCAGAAACGGAAGTGTGATGCCAGTAACAGGCATCAGTCCTGTTACTACACCAATATTTATCATTACCTGAATAGCGACCATTGCTATGATCCCAACAGCCAAGAAACTCCCATATAAATCAGGGGCGCCCAGTGCTATGCGGATGCCGCGCCATAAAAGAAGTGCAAATAATAAAATGACAAAGGATCCGCCTATAAATCCCAGTTCCTCAGCTAAAATAGCAAAGATAAAATCTGTCTGCGGCTCAGGAAGATAAAAAAACTTCTGTCTGCTCTGTCCAAGGCCAAGGCCAAACAATCCTCCAGGCCCTATTGCATATAAGGATTGGATAATCTGAAATCCGCTGCCCAGAGGATCTTCCCATGGGTCTAAAAATGAAGTAATCCGCTTTATCCTGTATGGGGCTGACAGAACAAGTGCGACAAATCCGGCTAAACCTGCAACGCCAAACCAGACAAAGTGGCTGATCCTCGCTCCCGCGATAAAAATCATGACGACGCAAGTACCCACCATTACAGTTCCAGTGCCTAAATCAGGCTGCAGCATTATTAATCCAAATGCTAAAAATACAAGCCCTAAAGATGGAACAAGACCTTTTCTGAAAGAGGTGATCAGCTTTTGTTTTTCGGAGAGGAATTTTGCCATAAACACAATCATGGCAAGCTTCATAAACTCGGAAGGCTGAACAGAAAATGCTCCTACACCAATCCAGCTCCGCGAGCCATTTCGCACATTGCCGATTCCCGGAATGAGCACCAGGAGCAAAAGTACAAAACAGACAATGATTAAAACCTTTGCCCATGTTCTCCAGGTCCAATAATCCACATTCATGATAAAAAACATCGCAATAATTCCAACTCCGGCAAAAAGCATTTGCCTTTTCGCAAAAAAGAAAGAATCATCAAATTTATAATCTGCCCAAATTGCACTTGCACTATATACCATAGTCAATCCTACAGCAAGCAGCATAAAAGTGACGATCATTAATATAACATCGGGAGTGGTTTTTTTGGTCGGCAACGAAAACACCTCGAATGCAAGTTTTAGGGCTATCAAGGAACTTTTTCCTGCCGCAAATAAACTTACCTGTTTTCCGGAAGTCTTATTGCGTTCCTTATTAAAGCTCTAAATGTCACGCGAAGCAGATGTATGCCTTTGCTGAAGTTCCCATAGTCCCGCAGACAAGCCCTTAATTAAGCTTATGCACCGCATCTATAAACATGTCTCCCCGAACCTCAAAAGTTTTATATTGGTCCCAGCTTGCACAAGCAGGAGAAAGCAGAATCACATCTCCTGGCTCTGAAAGCTTAAAGGCGGCAGGTACGGCTTTTTCAACATTATCGACACGCTCAATTGTTTTTATTCCCGCTTCCATCGCTGCATTTTCAATCTTTTCAGCTGTTTGTCCAAAGGTTACAAGAGCTTTTACCTTTTTGAGAGATGGGATGAGTTCATCAAAGCCATTTCCGCGGTCAAGACCGCCTGCAAGAAGAATGACAGGCTGATCAAATGCTGACACTGCATTCTTCGTTGCTAAAATGTTCGTTGCTTTAGAATCATTATAAAATTTCCTGCTCTGGTATTCGCCTACATACTGCAGGCGGTGTTTGACTCCGGTAAACGAACTTAGAACTTGGCTAATGGCTTCATTCCCGACACCGGTCAGCTTGGCAGCAGCCA
Source organism: Cytobacillus pseudoceanisediminis (assembly GCF_023516215.1). Taxonomy (NCBI): domain Bacteria; kingdom Bacillati; phylum Bacillota; class Bacilli; order Caryophanales; family Bacillaceae; genus Cytobacillus; species Cytobacillus pseudoceanisediminis. The sequence continues at coordinate 2,336,973 of NZ_CP097349.1, forward strand.
CTGAGGACAGGATATTCTCAAGATTGTGCTCTCCCGGCAATGAAACATCTTTTCTTTTCATCACTTGTTCATCATTAAAATAAATCCAGCCATCTTTGACATATGCCCCTTCAGACAGGACTCTGGAAGTTGAAAAAGGTATTATTTTCGCCTCTGACCGTGCAGCGGCTTCCATTACTTTATCTTGATCGGCATTGACTATGAAATAATCCTTTTCAGTCTGATTCATCGTAATATTGGCTTTGGCTGCATGATACTCTTCTCTAGTACCATGATAATCCAAATGGGCATCATATAAATTTGTTAAAATGGCGATTCTCGGCCTGAAATCCTGAATACCCATCAGCTGAAACGATGAAAGCTCAATCACGATATTATTTTCTTCTGCAGCATTCTGGGCAACCTCGGAAGCTACTGTTCCAATATTTCCTGCTATCAGCGGCATTTTGCTTCCTGCCTGAAGCATTTCAAACACAAGAGTAGTTGTGGTGGTTTTTCCATTGGTACCTGTAATCGCAATAAAAGGAGCTTCAGAGACCTGAAAGGCAAGCTCCACCTCTGTAATGACCGGTATGCCCTTTTCAAGAGCTCCTTTTATCATTGGATTATGGTAAGGAATACCCGGATTTTTTACAATCAGCTCGAACCCCTCTTCCAGAAGTTCAATTGGATGGCCCCCGCATATAACCGTAATCCCTTGTTCAAGCAGTCCTTGAGCTTCAGGATTTTCCGCAAGAGGCTTAAAATCGTTAACAGTTACAAATGCTCCAAGCTTATGTAAAAGGGAAGCTGCACTCACTCCGCTTTTGGCCAGACCCAGTACTAATATTTTTTTATGTCGATAGCGATTGACTTCTTTCACTTACACCCACACCTCAATATAGATTCCTAAGATTGCAAATAATAGGCCTACGGTCCAGAATGTAACGACAACACGCCATTCTGACCAGCCCACCAATTCATAATGATGATGGAGCGGGCTCATACGGAAGATCCGCTTCCCGGTGGTCTTAAAAGATGCCACCTGTAAAATAACAGATAATGTTTCAATAACAAAAACACCGCCGATAATAATCAGGATGATTTCAAGTTTTGTCAAGATGGCTATGGTCGCAATAGCCCCTCCCAAAGCCAGTGATCCTGTATCTCCCATAAACACCTTTGCAGGGTGGGCATTAAAGACAAGGAAACCCAATACCGCTCCCACTACAGCTACAGAAAAAATGGAAACTTCAAATTGGGATTGATTCCATGCCAGTACTGCAAATGCTCCAAAAGCGATTGCAGCAGTTCCTGAAACAAGACCATCAAGTCCATCTGTCAGATTGACAGCATTCGAGAATCCGACCAGCCAGAAAATAATAAATAAAACATACCACCAGCCCAAATCAATCGAAATGTCTGTCAGCGGAATATGCACTTCTGTTGAAAAATCATTTTGCTTGAAAACAAAATAAAAAATAACAGAAATAATGATTTGGCCCAGCAGCTTTTGCTTTGAAGTCAGACCTAAGTTGCGCTTTAATACTACTTTAATAAAGTCATCAAGAAAACCGAGGAGTCCAAAGCCCAGGGTAACCAGCAGCAGCAAATAAGTTTCTACAGTAGGCCCTGAAAATTTCCCGGTCATAAGCAAAGTGGTCACCGTAACAGAAAGAAGAATCATGATTCCGCCCATTGTCGGGGTACCTGTCTTTTTCTGATGGGATTTAGGGCCTTCTTCACGGATGCTCTGCCCGAATTTCAGTCTTCTCAGGAAGGGAATAAAAATGGGAGACAGCAAAACAGTTATTAAAAAGCCTGCCAATATTGTGAAAAAAATAACTTGCTCCATCATACTTATCCCCTCCTTTCCCGCTTGGCATTTCCTGCAGCTTCCGCTAATCTTTCAGCCATCACAGCAATATCATATGTTGCTTCGTTTTCTTTAAGACTTTTTTCACCTGAAATAAGGAAATTAGTTGTGTTCATCTTTTCTTCTGATTTGTTTAATTTTTCTATATATAATTTCATGATGTCCTTTAAGCCTTTCGTTAAGTCGTTAGTATAAAAAATAGGGAAATGATTAGGGGTATATGCCGGCGTCTCTGCATTCTCATGCCAGAGAGCAGCAACAGCCCCATTTTCTATAGCTTCTTTCAGATTTCCGGCCTCTCCAAAAGGAATATAAATTCCTTTTGGCTGCAGAGCGGAAGAGGAGGAAGCGACCGTATGAAATTCAAGCTCATTATCCTTTATCCCTTTTACGGACGGAAACAATACCGCTAAATCCCGATACATCAAATACATTTTATCGCTCCTCTATAGCCTCTTTTGCGACAAGACGGTCATCAAAGTCGAAAACCTGGTTCCCTACCTGCTGATATGTCTCATGGCCCTTGCCAGCTATTAAAATAACGTCTCCTTTACTGGCATTTTTCACGGCATAGTGAATGGCCTCTTTTCGATCGGCGATTGTTTTATAACTTTCACCTTTTACTCCCTCTTCCATATCCCTAAGGATTTGGATTGGGTCTTCACTTCGGGGATTATCAGAAGTAAAGATTGGGTCTGTACTGTACTGGCATGCAATTTCAGCCATTAGCGGCCGCTTGGATCTGTCCCTGTCTCCTCCGCATCCCACGATGGTAAAAATGCGTTTCAGGGCAAATTGCTTTACCGTTTCCAAAGCATTTTTCAGGCTGTCAGGAGTATGTGAATAATCAACAATCACAGAAAAATCCTGACCTGCATCTACGGTTTCAAATCTGCCTGCTACGCCTTTAACTTCTTCAGCAGATTTGATGATTTGCGAGATTGATATCCCTGAAGCGATCCCTGCACCTATGCTGGCAAGGACATTATAGATGCTGAATTTGCCTATCATTTTCAGAGAAACTTTATGCTTTCCAAATGGAGAGATTAAGTCAAATTCTGTCCCGCCAGAAGTCATCTGAATATTAATTGCCCGAAGGTCAGCTTCCTGATCAATTCCATAGGAAATGACATGAGCTGCCGTCGATTTTTCATATTCTGCAGAAGCAGGGTCATCTGAGTTTAAAATGGCATATTTCGGCTCTTCATGATTATAGGAGCTTCCGAGCTGGGCAAAAAGCAGCCCTTTTGCTCTCCTGTATTCATCCATTGTTTTGTGATAATCCAGATGATCCTGAGTCAGGTTTGTAAATACGGCTATATTAAAATCACACCCATGAATGCGTCCTTCATCAAGTGCATGTGAAGACACTTCCATTACGGCTGAATCTACACCTGCATCTGCCATTTTTCTAAATGTGCTTTGCAGAGTCAAACTTTCAGGAGTGGTATTTTTCACTTCAAAGGTTTCATCGGCAATCTTCGTATACATCGTGCCAATTAAGCCGGTTTTTCTTCCTGCATCAGCAAGGATCTTCTCTATTAAATGGCTTGTTGTTGTTTTGCCATTGGTTCCTGTTATGCCAATTAAATGAAGCTGCTTGCTCGGCTGTCCATAAAAAGCATCAGCCAGCACAGCCATGGCCCGTTTTGTATTCTTTACCACTATAACCGGGATATCCAAATCCAATTCTCTTTGGGCAATGACTGCTGCTGCACCTTTTTTGGCAGCAGAAGCCGCAAAATCGTGGCCATCCACCGTATAGCCCTCAATACAAACAAACAGACTTCCAGGTGTAACTTTCCGGTTATCGTTAACAATCGCTGTAATTTCCGGGTTTTCCCCTTTAAAAGTCATATATGGCTGCAAAAATCGCAGCAATTTATGTAATTCCATGTCTACCAATCCTCTCGTGTTAAACAGAACAATCTAATCCTTTTTTACTGCCTCTTGTCATATTCATTTCTAAGTTCTCAAACTAACATTCTATATGATGGCGATATATATTGTACATGATAATTGCTTTTTTAGCTATTTAATATATAGAACCCAAACCCTGAAAGTATGTTGCAGTTTCCTTACAAACAAAAAAATTCAGGCGGCGCAGGATAATGCCGCCCTCAGTCCTATTCTTATTTGTCGTCAAAATACAGCCGGATCGTTGAACCTTCCTTTAACTTGATGCCAGGCTGAGGCGTTTGCTTGACCACTGTATTTCCTGTGCCGCTCGCATCAATTTTCAGGTTAAGGTAGAGCTCACCCAGATCCTTCTTTGTCAGGCCGACCATATCAGGAACTTCAATCATTGGTGAATCCATCCATGTCAGTTCTTTTTCAATTTGATTTTTCCGCGGCTTTACACCCATCGCCCGCAAGCTGTCCCCCATGATCTCTCCGACAATTGGAGCAGCAACTACCCCGCCAAATTGAATAGTTCCTTTTGGATTATCCACAGCCACATAAACAACAAGCTGCGGATCATCTGCAGGTGCGAATCCTATAAATGATACAATATGGTTATTTTCCAGGTAACGGCCGTTTTGCGCTTTTTGTGCAGTTCCAGTTTTACCGCCTACACGGTACCCGTCTACAAAGGCCTTTTTCCCCGACCCTTTTGCCACAACTGATTCAAGCGCTTTTCGGATTTCATCTGATGTTTCCTTTGATATTACTTTTCTCTTTGCATCAGGTGATTTTTTCATTAATATTTCCCCGGTAGCCGGATTAATAAGCTCTTTGGCTATATAAGGGGTATATAATGTTCCCCCATTAACGGCAGCCGAAATGGCTGCTACCTGCTGAATCGGAGTCACAGAAACTCCCTGTCCAAAAGCAGTAGTTGCCTGCTCAACTGGGCCAACCCGGTCGAGATTAAATAGAATCCCTTTCCCTTCGCCCTGCAGGTCGATACCGGTCTTTTCTCCGAATCCAAAGTCGCGGATGTATTTAAACAGTTTATCTTTGCCTAATCGCTCACCGAGCTCTACAAAACCAGGGTTACAGGAATTCTGAACTACTTCCAAATAAGTCTGGCTGCCATGGCCGCCCTTTTTCCAGCATCTTAGTCTTGCACCGCCAACTTCAACAGATCCCGGATCATGAAAATGATCCTTTTCCAAGTCTACCTTGCCCTCTTCTAACGCAGCTGCCAGAGTGATGATTTTGAATGTAGAACCAGGCTCGTATGTACTCCAGATTGGCAGGTTGCGGTTGTAAATTTCCGGGGGTACATTCCTAAAATTCGCAGGGTCAAAATCAGGCCTGCTGGCCATGGCAAGAACTTCCCCGTTATTTGGATTCATGGCAATTGCTATTATTCCATCAGGGTTGTATTCAGCCTGAGCAATATCAAGCTCCCTTTCTACGATTGTCTGAATCTTGGAATCGATAGTGAGCTTTAAATCCATACCATCAACCGGCGGCTTGTAGTCATCCGCCATATCGTTCATCCGTTCTCCCTTTGCATTCGCATAAAACTTAACAGATCCTTTTTTTCCTTTTAGTTCTTCATCATAATATAATTCCAGCCCCATAAGACCCTGATTATCAATTCCCGAAAACCCCAAAACATGTGAGAGATAATTCCCGAAAGGGTAATGGCGTTTTGAATCTTCACCAATGTATATGCCTTCAATTTCCAGTGCACGGATTTCTTTCGCTTTTTCATGGGAAATTTTTCGGCCTTCAGGGATTTTCACACTTGATTCTCTTTTGGTGATCAGCTGGTAAGCTTTTTCTTTTGACATATTCAGCACCGCAGCCAATTTCTCTGCAGCATCAGCAGGATCTTTTATTTGCCTGGGTACAACATAGACAGTTGGAGCACTGACATTCGTAGCCAGTGGAATACCGTTGCGGTCGACGATTTCTCCTCTTTCCGGTTCGAAAGGGATGTCTCTGCTCCATAGTTCCTTTGCACCATCTGTAAGCAAATTCCCCAGAAAGAATTGAACATATCCAAGACGCAAATCAATAATAAAAAACGAGAATACCAACAAACAACGCTACAGTCAGCCGTTTTCGAACGGTTACATTTGAAACACGCATGTACGGACGAACCTCCTTAGATTATGGCTCGTTCCAATATATGCTTGTACATAAATGAATAGAACGCACTGCCGCTCATCCGGCAGTACGTTCTAATTTAATCCAGCACTGCTTCCTCTTCTTCCTGCTGCTCTTCTGATTGTGCATTTTCCTCATTATATTTCTCTGCAGGCGGCTCAAGTTCGACGATTAAATAGTCACCTTCCCTGAGTGCAGAACCAGCCTTCAGATTTTGCTTCACCACATATCCGCTTCCTACAGTATTCAGCTTTAAGTCAGCAAGCTTTGCCACCTTCATAACGTCCCTCAGCGACCATCCATTCATATCGGGCACTGTTAAATCGCCTTCAGTCTTTAAGATTACTCGTTCTCCTTCCAGCAAATTGTACATATTTCCAGGGACCTGTCTTTCAACCTTGCTTCCCTTTCCCAGTACAATAGCTTCAAAACCGGACTTTTTCAATTCTGCTTTTGCTTCCTCAACTGTTTTCCCTTCCACTTCAGGTGCCTGTTCAGAGTTCGCCTTCAGTTCCTTTGCCGGCTCGATATTTAAATATTGAAGACTGCTTTTCATAACCGGTGTAAAAATCTTGGAAACCGGCTCTGCACCGTTTGTACTCAGGTCAATATCCGGCTGCTGGACAGCTACATAGATGATCAGTTCAGGATCATCTTTTGGCGCCATGCCTAAAAAGGAGAAGATAAAATTTTCATGCCCAGTTAAATATCCTCCGCCATTTGGGTCAGGGATTTGGGCAGTCCCCGTTTTTCCGGCAACCTTGTAGCCCTCAATATTATACCTTTTGTAACCCGTTCCGTTTTCAGAAGACACAACCGTTTCCAGGATATCCCTTGTTTTCTTGGCCGTTTCTGCTGAAACTGGATTCCCCTTCACTTCCGGCTTTGTTTTTTTTAATACTTCATTTTTATCACCATCAACAATACTGCTGATCACATGAGGCTTCATCATTTTGCCGTCATTTGCAATGGCAGTAGCTGCCTGTACCTGCTGAATCGGCGTAATGGCAGAACCTTGCCCGAATCCGGTAGTTACCTTATCAAGCGGCCACTCGTAAGCTATTTTTCCGCCTGTTTCATTCGGCAGGTCAATTCCAGTTGGATTTTCAAATCCAAACTTTGTTATATATTCCCTGTATTTTTCATAACCAAGCTTCTCTTTAACTATTTTCGCGAAAGCCACGTTCGACGAACGCTGAACGCCTTCAAGGTAAGTAATGGACCCCCAGCCCCGTCCCTGGTTATGGTCGCGTATAGCCGGTGAATTTTCTGTTACTTTATAACTTCCTGATTTATACCATTCATTCGGATCAAATTCTCCCTCCTCAATGGCTGCAGCCAAAGTAAAGATCTTCATAGTTGAGCCGGGCTCAAATGAGTTTTCGATCACTTCATTATGCCACGTCTCTTCAATGCCTTCCTTTGTTTTCGGGTGGAAGGATGGCCTCTGTCCCATTGCCAAAATCTCACCCGTTTTGGCATCCGCGACAACAGCAACCATCTTTTTCGGCTTATACTCTTCGTCTACTTTATTCATGGAATCTTCGAGGAAAGTCTGGATTTTCTTATCGATTGTCAAATACACATCTTTGCCATTTTGAGCCGGCTGGATTTTTTGATCTCCATTTGGAAGGAGATAGCCCCATATATCGCTTTCATAGCTGAACTTTCCATCTTTTCCTGTAAGCACATCATTCAAACTCTGTTCAAGACCCAGCATCCCTACTGTATCGGTCTTATTCGTCTTCGATTTTTTCTTTTCAACATATCCGACTAAATGCGAGGCGAAGACGCCATTTGGGTAGAACCGTTTGGAATCAGTTATGAATGTAATTCCCGGTAAATTCATATCTTCAATTTCTCTTTTTGTCTTTAACGGAAGATCGCGCCCTTCTTTACCAAATTCAACCTGGAATGGCGGGTCCCCTTTTTCTGTTTTCTTCGTTAAGATTCTATATATCTCCGACTCTTCCAGATCGATTGCTTTCGAAAGCGCCGCTGCTGTTTTTTCAGGGTCTTTCACATAATCCGGCTTCATACTTTTGTCAAGGATTGCTACAAGCTTGTAGGAAATAGTATCCTCGGCAATGACTTCACCATTGCGGTCATAGATAGTACCCCTTTTGGCTTGAATTGTCTTTTCACGTTCATATTTTTGCTGAGCTTTTGCCGCAAGTGCATGTCCCGCTGCTTCCCCTGTAACCTGAATGGAAACAAAGCGGAAAATTAATACAAAAAAGAGCAGGCTGAATATTAAAAATAATATCGCTGCTCCAAAATTGATATTTGGCTGTTTCTTCATTAATCTTCCACTACCTTGACATTATTTCCGCTGAATTTAAGTCCCATTTCCTCAGCTTTTTCTTTAATGCGCTCGTATGTACTTAATTCGCCCACTTGCATTTTGAGATCTGTATTCACTTTATTCTGCGTTTGGATTGCTTCTTCTGTTTGCTGAATTTCTTTATTCACTTCGTATATGGCTGCCTGGTTTGAAACCATTTGTACAGCACCAAAACAAACAATGCCAGTGAAAGCAAGTCCCAGTATTTTTTCCCCGGGGGAAAGCCATGACTTTTTTGATAATTTCTTGGGAGCCTGGACGGGCTGGGTTTGGATATCAAATTGTTTTTCTTCTTGAATTTTTCGGGCTAAATTGCTCATAATTCCCCTCCTGTAAATTTTTTATTTATTCTCTACATGAGTATTCGTAATCCCTTAAAGCTTCTCTGCTATTCTCAGTTTAGCGGACCTTGCCCGATTATTGTGTTCCAGCTCTTCTTCTGAAGGCAGAATCGGCTTTCTGTTAATGAGCTTTAAGATTGGTTTATATTCATCTGGAATAATCGGGAGGCCGGGAGGAAGATTTGGTGTTTCACTGGCTTTTTTAAATGCCGCTTTACAAATCCGATCCTCCAGTGAATGAAACGTGATCACGCTGATTCTTCCATTGGGATTTAATATGTCAATAGCCTGGTGAAGAGAATCCTCAAATACACCAAGTTCATCATTAACAGCTATTCTAATGGCCTGAAATACACGCTTGGCGGGATGCCCGCCTTTTCGTCTGGCAGGAGCAGGTATTGCCTCTTTAATCAGCTCAACCAGCTGGCCTGTTGTTTCTATCGGGGAAACTTCCCTGGCCGCTTCAATCTTCCTCGCAATTTGCTTCGAGAATTTCTCTTCTCCGTATCTGAAGAAGATTTTCACAAGTTCACCATATTCCCATCTGTTTACTACGTCATAAGCGGAAATGTCAGCGCCTGTATCCATTCTCATATCAAGCGGGGCATCATTATGATAGCTGAAACCTCTTTCAGGTGTATCCAATTGAGGTGATGAAACGCCAAGGTCATATAAAACACCATCTACTTTTGACACACCCAGGTTTGCAAGCTCTTCCTGAAGATACTTGAAATTACTTTTGATGATCGTAATTCTGTCACCATATTCAGCCAGTTTTTCTTTTGCGTGAGCAATCGCTGTGTCATCCTGGTCAAATGCATACAGCTTTCCCTTTTCAGACAGCTGGGAAAGAATTAATTCGCTGTGGCCTGCACCGCCCAGCGTACAATCCACATACACTCCATCAGGATGGATATTTAAGCCTTCTACTGTTTCTTTTAATAGTACTGTTGTATGTTCAAACATTGTTGTATGAATCCACCTTTCCAATCCGAGAAGCACGAGATGCATTAATGGCACCTGGAGCTAAACAAATATCTTTGTATCATGGGAAATTATATTACTAAAACATTCCCATTATATATCAAACCCAATCATGTTTTCCGCAATATCAGCAAAAGATTCCTCTGATTCTGCAAAATAATCTTCCCAAAGATTTTTGCTCCATATCTCGATCCGATTGGAAACGCCCAGCACTACACATTCTTTTTCCAATTTTGCATATTGCAGAAGAGGGGAAGCAATATTTATTCTTCCTTGTTTATCAATTTCACATTCAGTGGCACCTGAAAAGAAAAAACGGGTAAATGCACGGGCATCTTTTTTGGTAAGCGGAAGGCCCTTTAATTTTTCTTCAAGCTGCCTCCACTCATCCATGGGGTAGCCAAACAAACATTGATCAAGTCCGCGTGTCAAAACAAATGTTTCACCCAAGTTATCACGAAATTTGGATGGCACGATGAGACGGCCTTTATTATCAACGTTGTGATGGAACTCACCCATGAACATACCCACTGCACCCACTTTCTAACTCAAATGTACCACAATCCCCCACTTTCCTCCACATGTTTTTAATTATTCTACCACTTCATATAAAATCCTGCTTCCCATAAGGTATTCCCCCATTTTCCGTTCGTCTTTTTATTACATTTTCTTTAAATTCTTTACTATGCTTTTCACAGATTTTCACGCTGGGGAATAGTCAGGATATAAAGGGATTTCATCTTTTTTCATCAAAAAAAAGACCTCATCCGTATGGAAAAGGTCCGAAGAATAATGGCGAATATTAAATTTTTATGACTTTGTGTGTCCCATCGAAATGAAAGGAGTACTCAATCAATTCTTCAAGGAAATTCATCCCATATTTATTAAGGTAATAGAGAACATTCCAAACTCTCTCCTGAGGAACTCCACCCGGCCTCAGTGAGTTTTCAGCTTTTTCATATTTCATAATGATTACTTCATGTTTTTGCTGGATGGACTTCTGGATTTTATTCTCCATGAAATCTATCTGCCTTATTAAAAGATCTTCATTTTTCTTTAACATAGGAAGAAGGGCGTGAACCTCTTTCATTGTAAGTTCTTCGATTAGCTCATAGTTTTGTTTTACTTGAGCTTTTGTTTTTTGGAATTGGGCTTCTATGCTTTCATTTTTAATACTCCTCAGATACTCATCTTTCTCTGCTTTCGTGCCTGATACAAGCACGCCCTGCAAATCAAGTCCTAATTCTCTCAAATCACTTTCCACAGAACGTTCTAAGATAGTGATATTTAAACGGGGCATAATCGGAGGCATTTTCATTCCAAACCATTCAAATGCCATTTTTAGTTCAGCCCAATAGGCAATTTCGCCAGGACCGGCTATAAAGGAAAGAACCGGAAACAGGCATTCCTGTGTGATAGGCCTTGTCACCACATTATTGCTTAGTCGTTCGGGATGATTTTCTGAAATCTCCAGGAGCTCATTCATTGAGAACTCGTGAGTTTGTTCCCTACCGGTAAATACCTTTTTTCCTGATTGAACTCCAAAAGTATTCTTTCTTTATGCTTTTCATCATAATAAAATAGGTTTGCAGCATTTTCACTTAAGTCAATAGCATTTGGAAACCCGGCATTCTCCAAGTTTTGCTGCTGGCTTTTCACACGCTTTGTGATATCTTCAAAACCTTTGATCTGTTTGCCAAAAATGCTGCTTTCAAGTCTGCGAAGCTTTTGGTCACCTGAATCAACCAGAAGAAGCCCTGTTTCTTTAAATAAATGCATAATAATGCCGGCAAAGAACTCCACATAGGTTTGTGAATGCATAATAATTCCTTCTAAACTCAAAAGAAGGTCTTTTGTATGTTCCGTCTCTCCGAAAGTCTCAATGATGTCTTCCACCCATGCCCTGCATTTTTCACGGTTCAAAGGGATATTTGAAACCATCTTCTTCTCTAAAACTTTTTCAGGATAAGTCATTTTTTCCATTTTATTATTCTTCTCGATGAAAATATGATTTACTTCCTGATAGTCATGATCCTCCCCCGCAATCCAGAATACCGGAACAACAGGGATTCCCAGCTTACTTTCCTGCTGTTTTGCAAGATTTATGATTGAGATGATTTTATGTATAGTATATAGGGGTCCCGTCAAAATACCGGCCTGCTGCCCTCCGATAATCACTGCACTATTTTCTTGCTTCAGCTTATTTAGTGAGTCATGAACAGCCGGGGAAGCAGGGAATTGATCCATAAACTCTCCAATATATTCAGAAAGTTCATTTCTCATAAACGACCGGCCCTTCAGTTCAGCTAACCGTGCTTTATAATCAGAGTCGGAATTATAACGATAGTGAAAAAACTGCATAATTTCTTCTGTTTGTGCAATATAATCTGTTGCAAACCGGTTTGTTGCCGGCAATGAGAGATTAAGAATCTCCATTAATGAACTTCCTTTCTCATAGCTGATCAATTTTAATTTTCATCTTATGAGTATAGCATTGTCTTAAATGAAAAGAAAAAACTTTGCTTACCTAAATGCTTTAATTCTAGAGGTAAAATAATTATATTCCGGACCTGCTTTACTTATGGAATGAAGACAACAGAAGTTACCCTTTGAACAAGCCCAATTAACATTAGAACTATATAGGCGGTGAAATAAAGTAAAAAATTGAATCTCCAGAACCCTTTGAATAAGGCACGCAGATTGATTTCCTGCTTAATTCTCCAATGCATGATAATAAAAGTGACCGCTGTAATCAGCAGTGATAGGACTATCATCCATAGATAGGATTTATCCCAGATTACGACAATTAAATAGTGAACCGCCAGAATAAAAAATAATGTGCTGACATCCAGGGCAATATGTACAGATCTTTTGTGTTTTTTAGTGATTTGTTTGCTGATAATAAAAACAGCCAGATATCCGAGCAGCGGTATGGTCACCAATGTTGCAATTAGGCTTGAGAACACAGTATTCAACTCATTTCCCCCTTTTTACTCCCTGCCTTTGATCTGACAATAAAGACTTTCAGAATATGGAGCAGACATCTTCTTCTTTTCAGCTTCCTCAAGGATATATCCTAAAATAGCATCTATCTCTGTTTCTCTGCCTTCTTCGATATCCTTAAGCATTGAAGATCTGTTCATCCCTGTTTCCTCACAGACACTTTTTACATGGGTTAATGCACCTGCTTTATCAGGAATGCCTAATATGCCACTTACCTCGTCAAACAACCTCAAAAATAACTGATAATAATATTTATTAGCTAAGAGTTCACCATTTCTCACACGGAGAACTGCTGTAAGCGGATTTATAACACAGTTTACGATTAATTTTTCAATTAGCATTTCTATGTGATTCTCGGCAAATTTAAAAGGAAAATAACAAGATGCTGAATCGGATATTTTCGATAAAAGTTCCACATCTCCCTTTAAAGCAGCCACTTTGGTTACCCCAATTCCAGTATGCAGCACTGTGTCAGGCTCTGACTTTAAAGCACCATGCTCTACACTGCCCACATAAATATTTTCCGCTTCAAGCATTTCAGCCCATTTCAAATGCCCCATGCCATTTTGCAAAAACAAATATGATCCACACTTGCCAGTATTCATTTCCATTAAGTCCTTTACAACTTCAGGAATGCTGTATTGCTTAACAGCAATGATTGTTAAATCCTCTTCTCCCTTCCATTCTTTGAAATGGAATGCCTTTAAGGGGGCATTGCTGCGAATGCCTTTTCTCTCAGTTGTAAGTCCTTTTTTGCGCAGCTTTTGCAATTGAGTACTGTTTCTAATATAAACACGCACTTCATGATTTTCATTTAAATAATGGGCAAACAGAAGGCCAATGGCGCCTCCACCGATAATAGCTATTTTCATAACAGACTCCACCATTTTTACTTTTTAAGCATATTTTAACAAAATAAGATAAATTCATGGGTAAAATGGAATGTTTTAATTACTAATTCCAATATTTATTTTCTTTATTCCATTTTTCATCAGCTAAATCCTTTAAAAAATCCCTTTTTCGAAGATCGAAAAAGGGATTTTTAAAAGGATAAAGTATTAAACTGGATAAACCGGATGTTTGCGGATGCTGAATGTCAATTCTTTAGTCTCATACAGGTTAAAACGGTTAATTAAAACATTTCTTAATTCTGAAGGTGCAACAATATCGTCAACAATTAATTCAGAGGCAAGTTTGTAGATATCAATTGTTTCTTTATATTCCTGCTGTTTTTCCTGAACATATTTAATCTTTTCTTTCGGATCTTCAATCGCATTGATTTTATTGGAATAAACCGCATTTACTGCTGCTTCAGGACCCATAACTGCGATTTGTGCTGTAGGCAGGGCAATACAGCAATCAGGTTCAAACGCTGGTCCAGCCATTGCATACAACCCGGCTCCATATGCTTTTCTGACGACAACTGAAATTTTCGGCACTGTTGCAGAACTCATCGCAGCAATAAGCTTTGCACCATGCCGGATAATCCCTGCTCTCTCCACCTTAGTCCCAATCATAAATCCAGGGACATCTGCAAGGAATAATAGCGGAATATGGAAAGCATCACAAAGCTGAATAAATTTCGCTGCTTTATCAGCAGAATCCACAAATAATACCCCGCCTTTAACCTTTGGCTGGTTGGCAATAATCCCTACAGGATTCCCCCAATCCGTGCAAGTCCCGTAATGAGTTCCCCTGCAAAAAGTTTCTTAATTTCAAAAAAGCTGCCTTCATCAATTAAGGAATCAATACACTCATACATATCAAATGGGGCATTTTGATTTTTAGGGATAATTTCTTCGAGGCTGCGGCCGGATTTGGGCATTACCGCCTCGAGCTTCACTGGTTTTTCTTTAAAACTTGCAGGAAAGTAAGCCAAATATCTTCTTGCTGAATCAATGGCCTCTTCCTCACTATATGCAAGCAAATCGCCACAGCCGCTGACAGAACAATGCATGCGGGCACCGCCCATTTCTTCAAGGGTAACCTTCTCCCCAATAACCTTTTCTGCCATTCTTGGTGAACCCAGATACATAGATGCATTTTGATCTACCATAATAACAATATCACAAAACGCAGGTATATAAGCTCCGCCAGCAGCAGAAGGTCCAAAAAGCAGACATATCTGCGGTACCATGCCTGAAAGTTTTACCTGGTTATAAAAAATTCTCCCTGCTCCTCGTCTATTCGGGAACATATCAAGCTGATCCGTAATACGGGCACCGGCAGAGTCAACCAGGTAAAGGATCGGAACTTTTAATTTCTCAGCCGTTTCCTGTATACGGATAATCTTTTCAACCGTCCTCGCACCCCAGGAACCGGCTTTTACTGTGGAATCATTAGCCATTACACAAACGGTCTGGCCATTTACCCTGCCAACTGCTGTTACAACCCCGTCTGCCGGAAGATCACTTTCCTGACAGTTCGCAAACTTGCCATCTTCCTCATAGAATCCGTCATCAAACAGGAGTTCAAGCCGTCTTCTGACAAAGAGCTTATTTTGGGCTTCATTCTTTTCATGATATTTTGGATGTCCGCCAGCTTCTATTACCCTGCTTCTTTCCTGCAGCGTCTCTGTTAATGTCTTTGCAGTGGTCATTCCCATCCTCCTAAAATATAAATTTTCCATTCTTCGTTATACTTGCTTATTGCTGCACGGTACTCAGCATCAGCCACCTGTATTGGATATCCGTGTCTCAGCCTTCTTATTCGAATACGATTAGCACATCGCCTTCGTTAACAAAATCTCCTATGCTTACCTTCACTTCAGCTACTTTTCCAGCAGCTTCGCTTTCAACTGGAATCTCCATTTTCATGGATTCAAGCATTAATACTTCCTGGCCTGCATTAACCTCCTGACCCGCTTCAACCAAAACATTTAATACAGTACCTGCCATTGATGATGTAATTTCTTTCATTGTATTTTCCTCCTTTTAGTTAACGGCAAAAGCCTTCTTTGCTAGAAATGATGTAGAATAATTCCCTTTACGGAAATCTTCGTCTTTTAATATTTCTTTAAATAACGGTGCATTTGTTTTAATGCCTTCAATTCCCAGTTCCTCAAAGAATTGTAAGGCATTTTCTATCGCTTCATCCCTTGATTGGCCATATATAATGCATTTTGCAATCATTGGATCATAAAATGGGCTGACTGCCGTATTTGAAGCATATCCATAATCAACGCGTATTCCTGGGGTATCTTTCCATTCAAATTTAGACAATTTGCCTGGAGAAGGCATAAAGCTTACAGGATCCTCAGCATACAGCCTAAATTCAATTGAATGGCCAGCCTGCTTGATGCTATTTTGCTGCAGCGGCAGCTTTTCTCCTCTTGCTGCAAGCAGCTGCCATTCTACAAGATCCAGCCCAGTTACTTGTTCAGTTACGGGATGTTCAACCTGAAGTCTTGTGTTCATTTCAAGAAAATAAAAGTTCTCCTGCTCATCCACAATAAATTCAATTGTTCCGGCATTTTTATAATTGACTGCTTTGGCAGCAGTCAAAGCCGTTTCATACATCTTTTGTTTTGTTTGCTCTGAAAGGAAAGGTGACGGTGATTCCTCTACTACTTTCTGATGTCTCCTCTGAATAGAGCAATCTCTTTCAAATAAATGTACGATATTCCCATGATGGTCACCAAACACTTGTATTTCGACATGTCTGGCATTTTCTATATATTTTTCAATAAATACTTCATCAGATCCAAAATAGGCTTTGGCACGCGCTTTTGTGGAGTCGAAAGACTTAGCGAGCGCTTGCTCATTTTCACAGCGCACCATTCCAATACCTCCGCCTCCCCCACTGGCCTTCAGCATGACTGGATAGCCCATAGAATCCGCAAGCCTGCATGCTTCCTCAAGATTGGATGTTCCCTCTCCGCTTCCTGGGACAACCGGCACTCCCGCTTCCTTCATAGTATTGCGGGATACAATTTTATCCCCCATCAATTCAATGGTTTCAGGATCTGGTCCAATAAAAGCAATACCCGCATTAATTACGGCTCTTGCAAAGACGGCGTTTTCTGATAAAAAACCATATCCCGGATGAATTCCATCTACATTTTCCCTCTTTGCAATTTCCAAAATGGCCTCTGTCTTTAAATAAGATTTATTAACAGGCGGTTCACCAATACGGAAAGCATATGTAGCTTCTTTAACAAATGGCAGATCTTTGTCTGCATCAGAATATATGGCAACAGTCTCAATTTCCATTTCACGGCAGGTTTTAATTATCCTTAAAGCAATTTCTCCCCTGTTGGCAATCAGAATTTTTCGCACAATCGGTCCCCTTTCTCATTGTAGTAATCCTGCAATAATATATATTTCTACAATCTTCTGCCTATTTCCTTCTGTTTTTGTAAACGCTTTCTGATTTTTATAAAAAAACTAAAAATATATTAAGTTTTTCATATGTGCAGAATTTTTTGTTTACTTGTTATATAATAATAGACATAGAAAAAACCTTTCAACTATTAGGAAGGCATTATAAAGCGGTTACATCTGCAGAATTCCTATACATCGATGGCTAAGGGGGAGATTTTATGAACTATAAAGTTGAAAAATTAAAAGTAAATTATAAAACACTGGAAGAGTTTAAGAAATTCAAAGAGTATGGACTGCAGGAGCTATCCATGCTCGAAGACCTTGAAGCTAATATTATTGAAAATGACAGCGAGTCGCCTTTCTACGGCATTTATTTCGGGGATAAACTTGTAGCACGTATGAGCCTTTATCAGATAGAAGCAAGATTCGATCGATATTTCGATCCCGCACAGGATTATCTGGAGTTATGGAAGCTTGAAGTCCTGCCTGACTATCAAAACAAAGGCTACGGCCAGAAACTTGTAGAATTTGCCAAAGGATTTGGACTTCCTATTAAAACAAATCCACGAGTAAAATCGAAAGTTTTCTGGGAGAAAATGGGATTTGAACCCGTCAATTATGATATGGAACGCGACCTGGGAGAGAATCCGCTGGCCTGGTTCCCGGCAGGAGTTAAAGAACAAACCCATTAAGATGCTGTCTACTACTACTAAGTCATTAAATAAGCGGACTATTGCAGTCCGCTTATTTCTATTTATTTTCGCTACATCTATTTCTCCACCTTCTCAGGCTTTATATCGGGATTCACAGTAAAATTCAAGTTTTTGTGGCGGGTGCCGTCTTTGAGCCCGACAAGCTTTCTTGCACTTTCCATAATTTCTACCAGAGCTTTGTAATCCTGCTCCATTGTATTCAATTCTTTAATTAATTTTTCATTTTCCGCTGCCAGGTAGTACATTTGCTTCTCAAGCTCCTGAATGCGTTTTTTAGGATAAGGATCTTCTGAGACAGCAGGCTTCTGAGCTTTTTCATATAACTCTTTCAGGAAAGAGGCTAATTCCTCAAACTCGATAGTCCTTTTAATTGACTGAACTGAGTTTTCATTTCTTTTTTCCGCATTTTCCTCTGGAACAGCTGGAAGCTCTTGTTCCACTTCCACAGCCTGCGGACTTTTCTTCATTTCTTTCCTCTGCTTTTTTGCCAGTTCAATTCCTGATTTATATTGTTTTCTTACAAAGGAATTCCAGCGAAATCCGCAGGCAGCCGCGGTTCTGCTTAACTGTTTGCCAACTTCTTCAAATGCCTGAAGCTGAGTTCCTCCTTCACGAATATGACGGAGTACGATTTCTGCAAGCAGTAAATCCTCATCTTGAGACCAAGCATCCTGACGGGTTGAAGACATCAGTGTATCCCTCCTAGTGTTTTTCTTTATACATATGCCAATGCTAGAAAAGATAGACTGATATCGTATTATAAAGTGTAACTTTATTCATCCCCAGGAAATTAATGGTTTTTTCTAATTTTGGAAGGATATGCTTAAGGCTTATTCAGGAAACTGTCAACTTTATTATGGTGCGCTTCTCCCTCCCATAAAACCGAACAGCGACGCACTTCTTGATCAATTCTCTCTTCTAAGCCAGCTGCAGCCCACTTTTTTACAAGAAGGTCTTTATAAGCTTCCAAAACCTCACTCTCAAGCTTAAGCATTCTTTCCAGAAAGCTCTTGCACCCGTCGATTGGATTCCCTTCAAAGACAGAATGTATGAAGCCTAATTCTTTTAATTCTTCATCAGAATATAATTTTGCTTCCATCAGCATTCTCATGGCATTGGCAGGAAGCATCTTTTCCATAATGATGGAACCGCCGCCCCAGCCGGTTGTTATGGCTAAAGTTCCCTGGATAAAACCGGCTTTAATTCCTGCATTGGCAATCCGGTAATCACATGCAGCAGCAAGCTCACAGCCACCGCCGACAGCTGTTCCATTCAATATGGCAATAGTTGGTTTTGGCAAGAATAGTATATCTTTTAAAAGACCAGCCATTCTGCTTAGCATTCCAAAAGCTTCATCTTCCGTTTTTAAGCTGTGAAAGGAAGATAGATCACCTCCTGAGCAAAAAGCCTGGTTTCCCTCTCCTGTAATCGCAAGTGCCTTAACTGATTTCTTACCTGCTTTATGAAGTGCGTTCTCCAGGCCATCCATAACTTCATAGCTTATGGCATTCCTTTTTTCAGGCCTGTTAATCTTAAATACTAAAAGTCCATTCTCGAATTCTTCAATTATGTAAGGGTTCATGGCTGCCTCCTTGTAATTGGTTAAACTATTTATAATATTAGCAAAAATATACATAGACAGGTACTTATTGATGAGGCAAAATCACTGCCTAAAAACGACAAAAGCACAAGAACTAAGTTCTTGTGCTTTATATCTAAAGGATTAGTCGTTTACTACTTCTTTTCCTTTGTAAGTTCCGCAAGCTTTGCAAACGCGGTGAGCAAGTTTCATTTCACCACAGTTTGGGCATTCTACCATACCAGGAACCTGTAATTTAAAATGGGTACGACGTTTTCTCTTCGCAGTTTTAGATGTTCTTCTAAAAGGTACAGCCATTCTTCCCACCTCCTTAAAGAGTATTAGAGGATGTCCATAGGAATTGGACACACCCATTAAGAAAGTTATGAAGGCCAGAGCAAGCTGGTGTCTTCAAGTGCTTCTTGTTTTTCTTCCGTTATGAATCGGAAGAAGGATCATTCTGATCAAAAAATTGAGCAAGTCCGGCAAGACGAGGATCTACTTTATCCTGTTTATCCTGCTCCTGAATGACCTCCCAATCCTTACCGGATTGAGGAGCTCCTTCTTCACTGCTGTCTTCGCAGAAAACTTGCATTGGGACTTCGAGTAAAAGGATCTCATGAAGGATCGGATTTAAATCAATCACATCCCCTTTTACCTGGTGAACCTCCTCTTCAGTCTCATAATCAAGACCTTTTAAAAGGAAAGTTTCAGTTGTTTCAACATTAATTGGATAATTTACGTCAACTAAAGTACGAGAACAAGGTAATATTAAATGACCCTTTATATTTAAATGAAAAGTCACTTTGGCAGAATCAATATCCGTACGGCCCGTCACATGCATTGGTGATGCACCGCGTATTTCCGGATTCAATTTCATGACCTCATCAACATTGACAGTTTCATCAATGGGAAAATCCTTGCTTCGATATTTTTGTAACTGACTTAAAGTCCATTTCATACGAATCACCCCAAGGCAACAAAGGTAATTATAGCCTTCCTATAATTATTTGTCAATATTTTTTCTTTACACTATAATGTAGCTAATATCCTACTATTGAAGGCTTCTTCAGTAAAAAAATTTTGCAGGATTTAAAGATTTTGTTTCTTAATACTTTTTCCATTACATATCTTTTTAAACCTTTTCGAGGAGTATGTCAATATGAATGCAACAGGTGTAATTGTAGAATATAATCCTTTTCATAACGGCCATGTTTTTCATTTGGAGCAGGCAAAAAAAGTTTCAGGTGCAGAAACCATTATAGCTGTCATGAGCGGCAACTTTCTCCAGAGGGGGAACCTGCATTAGTTTCCAAATGGAAACGTGCTGAAATGGCATTAAGAGCGGGTGCAGATATTGTATTTGAGCTTCCATACCAGTTTGCTGTTCAGCAGGCAGATATTTTTGCAAGCGGAGCTGTATCCATTCTGGAAGCAGCCGGCTGCAGGAGCCTTTGCTTCGGAAGCGAATCCGGCAGTATGGAAAGCTTTCACCAAACTTTATCTTTTCTTGAGGAACATAATTCTGCCTATCAAGAAAGGGTCAGAGTGCATCTGGATGCTGGCTTCAGCTATCCCAAAGCAACATCGATGGCATTCCTCGATCTGAACCCTGAAGGTGAATTGGTAGACCTTTCAAAACCTAATAATATTCTTGGCTTTCAGTATTTAAAGTCAGCCCGAAGGCAATATTCATCCATGGAACTTTTTACAGTTGCAAGAAAAAGCGCAGGATACCACGACGAACAATTTGCTTCTGATTCTATAGCAAGTGCCACAAGCATAAGAAAAGCACTTTTTTCCAAGAATGGAGAGATTGAATCCATTCGCCAATATGTTCCGGAAACTACATATCAAGGTTTACTCCAGTATAAAAAAGAGTTTGGCGGGTTTCACCAATGGGAACAATATTGGCCCTTCTTAAAATTCCGACTGGTTCATCTACAGCCGGAAAAGTTACGGGACATTTATGAAATGGAAGAAGGCTTGGAGCATAGATTTTTATCAGCAGCACTCCAGGCTCAAACTTTTCAGCAGTTTATGGAGAAGATTAAAACTAAGCGTTACACCTGGACAAGACTTCAGCGGGCATGTGTGCATATCCTTACAAATACAGAAAAGTCAGAGATGCCCAACAAACCATTAAAAGCAGATTATCTGCATCTTCTGGGGATGTCCAAGAACGGCAGGAAGTATTTAAACAGGCATAAATTCGAATTAAAACTGCCGCTGATTTCAAGAATTTCTTCACACGCTGCACAGCAGCTGCAGCTGGATATTAAAGCTTCCCGGGTATATGCAATGGGTATAGATGGTGGTCGGGACCGGACTCTAATGCAGAAGGAATTTAATCAGCCTCCTATTATGGTTGATTAAATTCTGAACTCCTTAATTCTATAAACTGAAAGCTGCAGTTTGCCAGCAGATAATAATGAACAGCCAGCGGTTTCTTGATTGCCGCTGGCTGTTCATTGCTTGGTGCAAGCTCCTGTTAATCCAGGCTCCTTAAATATTCAACCGCATCATCAAAGGTTTCCACAGGAACGATTTTCATATCAGTCTTGATATCCCTGGCTGTTGCAACAGCAGCTTTGTAATTGGAGTCTTCTGCTCCTTTTTCATTAGGGGCAAGGAAGATTTCTGCTCCGGCTTTGTCAGCGGCCACAATTTTTTGCTCGATGCCGCCTATTCTTCCGACTGTACCTTCCGAATTAATAGTTCCGGTTCCTGCTATTTTATAGCCTCCAGTCAAATCTTCTTTTATAAGCTGATTGTAAATTTCAAGTGAAAACATCAGCCCGGCGGAAGGGCCGCCAATTTCTTCACTGTCAATATTCACTGCCGGTTCAACCTCTATTTCTTTGTCATCAACCAGGGTAATTCCCACTCCCGGCTTTCCTGTTTCTTTGAGTGTCTTTAAAGGAATCGAGGTTTCCTTAGTCTTATCCTGGCGTTCAAAGGTTAATGTTATTTCACTGCCCTCCTGTTTATTGGAGACCATGCTGATAAATTCATCAGAGGATTTGAACTCCTTGCCATCCACTTTAAAGATGCGGTCACCAGCCTGCAGCTTGCCGTGAGCAGGCATATCAGGGAGCACATTAAGGACATATACGCCATTATAATGATAATGAATAGGTATGCCAGCTTTTTTATAGGCAGTTTCAATAGCAGCCAATTTGGATGTTGCCATCAGATGCAGCTGCCGTACATTATATTCTTCTTCTGTTTCATTTTCGGAACGTATTTCTTCTACAGGGTATAGTTCCTGATACTTGCTGAATTTAGCAGCTGCGTATGCATATATGTTAGCCCGGCCCATTCTTACAGTCGTAAGCATAAAGCTGCCTTGTTCTTCATTGCCGTTTTCGACCTCAATAATTGGTTCCAGTTCTTTAGCCATACCTGGCTTTGATACATAATAAGGCAGATAATAAAACGAACTAACCAGAAGAATAACTGCCAAAACCAAGAAGGAACGGGTATAAAACTTGCTTCTCATCTGTCGGGATGCTCCTTCCACTTTGTTATGTAATGATGAATACTGTCAATATGCTTTTTTGCTTCTTCTTCGCCGATTTTGATGATTTCTTCTATATTGGTAAATGCACGGGAGCTATACATTTCCACCCGGGGCCTGATCATAAAATCGGAAGCTATCTCCCGGTGAGTAACCAGCTCCATCTGCATGATATCCAGACTTTGCATAATAACATCATAGATTGAAGTGATTTCCGCATTCGTTTTGACATGTGAGACATCGATGGCGATGATAATATCAGCCCCCATTTCTTTAACAACAGACACAGGAACCCTGTCCACTACTCCTCCGTCCACTAAAAGGCGCCCGTTTAATTTTTCAGGCACAAAAATGCCTGGGATGGAAATGCTTGCCCTTACAGCATCAGAAATGGGGCCGCTTTTAAAAACAACCTTTTCTCCAGTCATTAAATCAGTAGCCACAACATTGACAGGAATATCGAGGTCCTCAAGATTTTTTCCATGAGTAAATATACGGATCAGTTCCTTTACTCGTTTCCCTGCAACAAAACCCATTTTAGGAACCGTGAAATCTAAATAATACTTCCTTTTAAATGCTTTGGAAAGTTTATATAAACGATCAACATCAAGTCCGGCCCCATAAAAGCAGCCTACCATGGCACCCATGCTGCTGCCGGCAATATAATCAATCGGTATGCCGGCTTCCTTCAAGACCTTGATGGCACCCAGGTGAGCGAATCCCCGAGCTCCTCCCGAACCAAGTGCCAATCCTATTTTCGGTCGCTGCAAAAGACTCCCCCTCAAACGCCAATGGCCGATTAGAACTTTTGCCTTCAAGTTATTCTATTCTATTTATTTCCAAAAGGAGCATACAATAAAAATCTTCAGCTGAAAAATACAATATGCCTGTACCTAATTCTATGGTCTATTTTAAAGTTCTATGAGTATATTGGGTTATATGGGGACAAGACTTGACAGCAAAAGTTTGACCCTTGTATACCTGCATTTCGTTCATTCAAGTAAAATAAATGAAAAAGTCATGAGAAAATATATATTTAAACGCTTCTTTATTTTACCATTGTTTAAAATCATTGCACAGTCAGTACAACTTGAGGGAGGCTTGTCCGTGTTTCGTTCCAAATTAAAAACGGTTACTCTTGCACTCTCTGTAACCTTAATAGCCATCTCATTAATTTCCTTTCCCCAGGAATCGGTTGATGCATCAATCAGGGGATTAAATATGTGGTGGGAAATTGTGTTCCCCTCATTGCTGCCTTTCTTCATTGTATCGGAAATGCTGATCGGCTTCGGTGTAGTAAAGTTCATCGGGGTACTCCTTGAACCTTTGATGAGACCTTTATTCAGAGTACCTGGAGTCGGAGGATTTGTATGGGCAATGGGGATGGCTTCAGGCTATCCAGCCGGTGCCAAACTGACCGCAAGACTTCGGCAGGAAGGACAGCTATCAAAAACAGAAGCAGAGCGCCTGGTTTCTTTCACTAATTGTTCAAATCCTTTGTTTATCTTTGGCGCAGTATCTGTTGGTTTTTTTAATAACGCCAAGCTTGGTGTTATATTAGCCCTGGCTCATTATCTCGGCAATATTACTGTCGGTTTATTAATGAGGTTCTACGGAAAAAACCAGGCAGCCTCCACCTGGTTCAGAGACGTCAAAACCATCGTTACGGGCAGCCTTATCAGCTCTTCATCGGACAAGAATAAAAGATAATCGCCCTATAGGCAAGCTTCTTGGGGATGCAGTCATGTCATCCATCCAAACACTTTTAATGATTGGCGGATTTATCATATTATTCTCTGTTATTAACAAACTTCTATTTCATCTGGGAATCACGGCATTCCTTGCTAAAGGCTTAGAGGCGGTACTGTCAATATTTAGTCTGCCAACCGAATTGAGCATCCCATTCATTTCAGGGTTATTTGAAATAACACTTGGCAGCCAGATGACAAGCCAGGTTCAGCAGGCAACATTAATGCAGCAGGTCATTATTGTCAGCTTCATACTCGCATTCAGCGGATTCAGCGTGCAGGCTCAGGTAGCAAGCATCCTTGCCCAAACTGATATTAATTTCAAGCCATTCTTTTTCGCAAGAATCCTTCACGGCTTTGCTGCTGCCTTTTATGCATACATCCTTTGGCAGCCTATTTATGAACGGTTTTACAATACAGAACAGCCATCCAATGCCATTCCGGTCGGATTTTTTGAGAAATATTCATTTTTCGGCAAATTATTTGATGGAATAGCTGCTTCAGGACCGCTTATAACCATACTTGCACTTTCTGTTTATACCTTTATGCTCGCAAGGCGCTTGGATAAGAGATAACAAAAAACGGGTACCTATCAATCGGGCACCCGTTTTATATTATTCCAGTACAATCAGCAGGAAAGACACCACGCTCTAGTGTTTAGCTAAACTTGGTCTTAAGAGCCTTTTCTACAGTGTCAGGAACGAGTTCTGATATGTTCCCGTTATATTTTGCCACTTCTTTCACAATACTTGAACTTAAGAACGAGTACTGATTATTAGTCATGATAAAAAAGGTTTCCACTTCATCATTCAAGACTCTGTTCATGGATGTTATCTGCATTTCATATTCAAAATCAGAAACAGCCCGCAAGCCCCGAATGACAGCACTCGCATTAACCGATTTTGCATAATCCATCAGTAGCCCCTGAAACGAATCTACTTTAACATTTTTAAGATCCTTTGTTACTTCTTCTATCAGCTGAATTCTTTCTTCAACAGTAAAAAGAGGTTTTTTTGAAGAGTTATTCAATACAACTACATAAACCTGTTCAAATACCTTTGCCGCCCTCTTAATAATATCCAAATGGCCATAAGTTATTGGATCGAAGCTGCCTGGACAAACCGCGATGCCTCCCATTGATATCCCCCTGTCATGTTCTTATTATGTATCGTTTTCCATAAGCATTCTAAGTATGTATTATTCAGCCCAGCTGTAGATTGAGATAGAAATTATCCCGTAATTTTCATGTTTCCGCTGAACCAGTCTTCCGACTGAATCAGGGAGCTCTACATCAGAACCATGTTCGCATAGAATCGTTCCCTGAACCGAAAGCAGATCATTCTCATCAATTAACTTCAGAAGCTTAAGAAGCTGCTGCTTGCGGTAAGGCGGATCGAGAAATATATAATCGAAAACCAGATCCCTTTTTAATATTGCCTTAATGGCACGATCTGCATCATTTCGATATACTTCCGCCTTTTCTTCAAAACCGCATGTCCGAATATTTTCATGGATGGTTTGAATGGCCTTCCCATCCCGATCCACAAAAATAACCTTATCTGCTCCTCTGCTGAGGGCTTCAATGCCAAGACCGCCGCTGCCCGCAAATAGATCAAGCCCAAGGCCCCCTTCGAAATACGGCCCAATTATATTAAAAATAGCTTCTTTAACTTTATCAGTAGTCGGACGGGTTGAACTGCCCGGAACAGCTTTCAATATCTTCCCTTTTCTTGTTCCTGATACCACTCGCATACTATCACCGCTAACCTGCAAATTGTCAATTTTCCTGTCTGCTGAGATCGGAAAACTGCTTTTTTCTATCCTATCCTACCATATCTTACAATTGGTAGCCACCCGGCAAATTGTAAGCGGAATCATCAGCTGAAAAAATTTATAGCATGAAGTGTATATCCGTGAGGATTGTGGAAATAATGTAATTAACAGCATCTATTCGAGGATGTTGTTGCCAACCGCGGAGAAGACTTACGTTTCCCCATAAGTTCTTCCTCCGGTTTCTCCTCTCCCTTTGCCTTCTATCCTGAAAAGGATATAGAAGGACCCTGCAGTTATCTGCAGGGCTTTTTATTTTGGATTCATTTAGTCTGGATCGGACGTCAGATGAATCTCGTCTTCTCTTTCTTCAGCAGTCACTCCAAACAGTGATTTAAACCATTGGATTTCTATAAATACGGTTCCGTTTTGATTGGTTAATGGATTTTCAAGCAGTCCATAATCTTCTTCATTATAAATGAAAACATTTTTATTTAAGTAAAATCGATAGCTGTTATTCCCTTTTGACATAAGCATCGTTTCCTCACCGGATAGGATCTTAACTTCATATCCTAATGACTTCATCGTCTCTGCAAATGGAAGAAGCCTCTTTCCATCCCTATAGATTAAATCAATGTTTGCTTTCTCAGCACCAGATACCAAAAGCTTTTTTCTTCCTGGAAATACAGAGGAACAAACGGAGCATCGCTTTTTGTATTCATCGTGAAAAACTGTGTGCTAAGACCTTTCACATCACTTAAGAGCTTGTCCAGCTTTTCTGGAGTCAGAGAATTCACCTTGTTTACTATCATAAAGAAAGCTTTCAGCTCATCATCGGTTAACTCTCCCTGCAGCTCCTGCAGTACTATGCTTCCTTTTTTTGAACTGGGTTTCAGATCTAATAAGCCTGAGGATAAAACATCGATTATCCACACTTGAGTGCTGTCTGCAAGCTTTCTTCGAAACTGCAATGTAATAATATCTTTTTCCAGCATTTTGGCCTCAGTGCGGGGAGATGCAATAAGGATATTTTCATCCTTATATTCAGGATATTGATCAGTAAAGATAATCGTCAAGAATGGGAAATTTCCAATCTCATTTAGTTTTTGGAAATTTAAGCTGGCTGCCTGTATGTCTTCTGAGTATACTTCTGCGTTGTTAACAGCTTTCTTTAACAGTGGTTTTTGCTGCCAGTAAAGTGGTGGAACATTCCCTTTGCCCTCGAAATAATAATAATCGATAAGTTCTAATTTCTTTCGGGCTTTTAGGGGATTCCCGCTGCCCACGAACCCTCTCTTTTGAAAGAATCCGAAATAGTAATAGACAAGCTTTCAGCCTTAATGCCGGGAATTTCCACAAACCAATCAGTTAACAAAAATGCCTTATTTCTTTCATTTATCGGTACAGCATACTCAAATACCATCTGATCATCAGAAGAAAAAAGGTAAAAGGATTTTCATCTGCTGAATCACAGGCTTCTCCGGCTCCATTCTTGCATTTCCATTTGAACAGAGCTTCGGGGATAACAAGCCTATATTCTTCCTGTGCCATAAGTCCGTGTATCTTTTGAGTGATTTTAAGTTCATTTAGACGTGTGTCAACTGTGATATCCTGTGTAATCGCCCCGGAACTCTCCAAGGCAATCGCATGCTCAGAATAAGCCTGCCACTGCCACAACAGCATGCCTGAAATGATTCCAGACAAAATTATAAAAATAAATAAAGATGCCTTCCACATTGCTATTCCCTCTTAGTCAATTTTCTTCTAACCTAACAATACCAAAGGGAAGGTCATCCGTCACAATTTTTTTGTATAATTTGTATGAAATTTCATATTTTATGCCCGGGAATTTTTTCATGAACAGAGATCATAAAAAGGACCATAAAAACTTCTCCGCCGGTTACGTTACTTTAATTTATGCAAAATCAAAGTCCACACCATGATCTAAAATACCGCTCACATCCCCAATGCTCATGCAGGTAATTGCCCAATCATCAAACGATACACCTTGTGACGACGTAAATTCTTCAAGTTCACCAAGTGTCAGAGAAAAGACATCCATATTATAAGCTGCTGTCAGCATCCCCTTTGCACTGAGTGCTGCAATGATAGAGACCACAATAAAACCATTCATATGATGAATATGCTTTTTTCAATTGCAGAAATATCCCTCTTTACCAAATATGCTGCCCACAGAAAAAATGTCATCGAAAAAAAAGGTAAAGCATACATACACTCTCCCCTCTGCTTTTTAGGTGCTACTTCTATTTTTATGCTGAAAATGATAAAGTATGGATGGACAAAAGGCATTTTATTTTTAAGAAGTGAATGCTATGAGTTTTAAGGGGGCTTTAATTTTGATACAGCGTTTTATAGAAATTGGTGAAGGTTACTCTGATATTTATGAATTAATTGAAATTGCCCAGGCAAATAAGCATCGATTGTCCCACATGGCTGCTTTCCATACGAGCATTAATAATAAAGAAGTGACATCCCTGGCAGTGATACTGAAGCCGACAGACCCTGGCGGATTTCAGCCTTTATATATTTGCCGGGAAGGGATACCTAATCCAAAGACATCACCAAATAAACGATATGATTTATTTGCGGATGCTGCGAAAGCACTTAATAAGGAAATTATTCAGCTGGCAGTAAAGCCTTCTGCTATTTTTAATGAAAAGGAATTATATTATCAGTATTTGATTGGGATTTTAAGGCTTAATCACTATATTGCACCGCTGCAGTAAAAGATTTCACAAAAAGGCATGAGCTTATGCTCACGCCTTTTTAGATTCCCATCTTATAATCATATTCTTTAGCCTTGTCCGGTTTGGAATTTTCAAATTCCGTTTTTAGGAACGGCTTATAGGATGGTTCCACTTTTTTAACAAAAGAATATGAATTTATCTTCTCCATAATTGTTTCCGTATCAGCAAGATCACAATATAGCACAACATATTTCAGCCGCTTTGAAACATAATGCACATTTCCAAATCTTCTTAACATTTTCGCCTGCTTTAATGAATAAAGCCAGACAATTATTCCTTGCCTTTGACCAAGCATATAGTTTTCCCCTTCAGCGATCGTTTGTTTTATTTAGTCTAGCATAGAAAAATGTCAGTTTTCAATGGGAAGGTTCAAACTGTGTACTAATCCAAAACAAAAAACCAGCATTTGCTGGTTTTTTAAGCAGAGCAGCCACAGCTGCCTCCAGAACCGCAGCCCCCTCCGCAGCTTGATTCAAAGAAGGGATTGCCGGCAGGAACTTTAATATGTTCAGAAACAGAACGCCCTATCATCATGCTTATCTCATCCAGCAGATTTTGCAGGCCCGTTTCAGCTCTTCTGAATTCTGCCACATGGTCATCCATATCCATGTCGCGCTTTAGCTCTCTAATAGACATCATTACCCTTTTGTATTCGGGATGATATTTGCCAAATCGCTGAACTTCTTCATACAGTTCTTTCATTTTGACAAAATCCTGTATCTTCCTTTGTGTTTCACTGCTGTTCTTTAATTTATATAAACTTTTGCGGTAATGTTCCGCTTCTTCAGATTCTGTAATCATAGCTGCAAGTTCGTCAGCTTTGTCCAAAATAGCCATTCTTTCTAATGTAGCAAGCAAAACAGCTCACCTCCGTTTCTTATTTTATCATGAAACGGTTTAAAGCTAAAGCAAGTAAACTAAGGGATCACCACAATAAACTCTCTTTTTGAAGATGCTTCAGCACTTTTGCCTTTTATGAGCTCCAATCCAATTCGATGTTTGCCTGATGGAAGTCCTTTGACTATAAAAGCAGCAGAATGGATTTCATCCTTTTTCTTTCCGTTTACATACAGAAGAATTTTGCCCTTTTCTTTGCTGCTTTGTTTCCTAAAGGAAACATCCTGCACAATACATTCAACGAAAATGTCTCTTCCTTTCACCTGGTGTCTGACATAAAAAGGATCTTTAGCTGCGCTTTCAACACCTGAAGGACCCATAAGCGATGCTGCTTCAACTTCTTTTACCGGACTGGCTTCCAATTTTGTTTCTGGTTCTGGCAGATCTTTCTGGCATGCTGCAAGTACAAAAATAACCAGCAATAATAAAATGCATTTTTGCCTCTTCATTATTTTACACTCCTTAATGATGTCATCCGTAACCATCTGATAAAGATAGTGTTTGCCCAGCAGCTTATTTTTACTCTGTAATTATTAAAGTGACAGCTCCTTGCCTGCCTCTGACAAAAGTCAGGCGGGGAGCAGGACAGAACAAATAAAAAGCTCTCTCGGGTAACGAGAAAGCTTCCTAACTGGATTGAGAATTCATAGCCTGAAACATGCTCATCATCATGGAAGCCATTTGCACTCCATTAGTAAATTTTTCAACTTGGTGGGGAATCGTTTTTTTGTAATAATGCAGTGCGGCCACTTCAAGAGATTGAATTTCATTTGGATTTCTGCTCAGTGTTCTATACCAATGAGGCTGCTCACGGATAAATTGCTTTAGTTCCTTTTTTTGTTCTAGATACTCGACAATATCTTTTCTCATCTGTTTAACCCCTTAATCCTTTTTAAATGTAAAAGGGCTGCTTGGTTTAGACACACTTGATTTTGAGCCTCCTGATGGTTTCTGGCCGCCGCCCTGGAATTGGGAAATGACACCCTGTACTGCTGAAAGGGCCTGGCTGAGATTACTGATGTACCCCTGCATTTGATTCGCATCCATTTGCTTAAGAGTACCCATGATACTTCCCATCCAGTCATTTTTTTCTCTTCTGGCTTTTGTGCTTCATCTTTGTTTTCTTTATAGGAATCCCACCTTGAATCTTCTTCCCCAAGCAAATACCAATCCTCATATAATTCCTGCCAAGTTGTATTTCCAGCCCTGACTTCCTTGATGATTTGCGGATTCTGTTTTACAAACTCTTTAAACTTTTCGACTGAGGGATGAAGTTTCGTTTTAGTCATGCCATATCACCTCGTTCTGATGCAAATGCCTATAATACCATATGAATAGGAATGGAAAAGGTGAATGAAATGCCTGCTATATT
The DNA here is from genome assembly GCF_023516215.1 of Cytobacillus pseudoceanisediminis. Classification (NCBI taxonomy): domain Bacteria; kingdom Bacillati; phylum Bacillota; class Bacilli; order Caryophanales; family Bacillaceae; genus Cytobacillus; species Cytobacillus pseudoceanisediminis. The sequence continues at coordinate 2,368,254 of NZ_CP097349.1, forward strand.
CAGCCATTAAAATAAATTCAAAAATTCTGCCATTAATGATAATATATGAATGCAGAAAGTTATCGAAAGGTGAATTAGAATGAACAGAGAACTTATGGAATTATTTGATCAGTGCACCAAGAATGCAACTGAGGAAGAATTGAGCGCCTTAGAGTCCCTTCTATTAGGTTTTCATAAAAGACAGACCGGTCAAAACAGTTCCTATATCGGCGGACTTCTTCATATGGAACGGCAAATAACCGCGGATGAATGCATTCTGACTGTTCCTTTAAGTCAGATAGTCAATAATCCGCTGGGCATTCTCCATGGAGGAATAACCGCAACCATTATTGACTCTGCCATGGGAACACTTGCAGCATCACTTCTTCCTGAAGGCTTTGGGGCTGTTACGACACAGTTGAACATTCATTATCTTGCAGTTGGTAAAGGAGAATACGTGACATGCAGAGCGACGATTGACCATAAGGGAACAAAAAGCATGGTATTATCTGCAGATGTACTCCGCTCGGATGGAAGAAAAATTGCTCAGGCAACAGGCAGCTTTTTTATCATTGAAAAGAAGAACGTTAATAATTAAAAGCAGGTGGGAAAATGGTCACCGCTATCGTTATACCAATTATTTGCCTTTATTTTTTTGGCTGACAAAAAAGGAAATGCGTGAGGGTTATGAGAAGTGGGCAAGCTTAAAAAATGTCCCTGAAGAGGCCATAATGTCCGGCGAAGTCGTCCAGATCAGCGAGCGCAGGCAGCGCTATAATTACAGCCGCTATGTTCATGTTCTTGAGCTGACCATCCAAACAAAGAGCAACAAACATTCCAATATTAAAAAAATCACCCCTTTAATGAAAAATACCAGAGTCCCTTCTGTAAAGATTGGCGATTCTGTTCACCTATATGGAAATTGGAAGGATGACTTTTTCAGGTTGGCCGTATTCAAAATGCAAAAACTGAAAAAGAGCCTCATACTTAGGCTCTTTTTAATTTTAGGTTTCTTCATCAGTTTTTTTTATGAAATTTTGCGTATAATGCTTTTTATAAACTCCAACTCCAAGATGTGTAAATTCTTCGTTCAGCAGACTATCCCGATGGCCTTTGCTGTTAAGCCATCCTTCAACGACGGCGAGGGCATCCGTATAATTTGCAGCTATATTTTCCCCTGCAGCCTCATATGAGACTCCCCCAGCTTCAAGGCGGTCCGACAAATCTCCATAAGTTTTAGAAGTATGAGAAAAGTCATTGCTTTCATACATATCTTTACTATGGGCAAAAGCTGCAGCTGCAGTCATATCATCCCATTTCAACGGCTGTAAATGATGTCTGACCCTTATTACATTTGTAAGGTCAAGAATTTGCTTTTCTTTCGCTCTCTCTACATCTTCCTCAAAGGCAGGAGAAGCCAGGGGGCTCCAATAATTCACCACGGTAAACCATTTCATACGGGCGAAGCTTAATTAAGGTGGCTGCATCCATTACTCTCACACTGGAGAGTGTCCCTGTAAATCTATCTATATTCAGCTGTGCATAATACTCTCCAACCATAACCAGCGGCCTTGTATTCAGGTCATCTTCGGACAATTCGAAACGATATGAGCTATCTTTTACTTTAAGGTTGAAATCTGTTTCAAAAAAGACGGATGCATATAATTCACCAATGGGCTGCCCTATTTTGAAAGGATAAATGTCTGCATCTTCACCTGTCGCAAACAAACTAACCACTTTATTTTTGCTTACTCCAGCCTGAATGTACTCAGTACCGCTTTTATTATATATCCACCATTCGTAGCCATAGAAAGAAGGATCTATTCTTGAGGGTGCTCCTAAACTTTCTTTAAGCTCCGCAGCGGATTTCCCTATAAAGGATACCATGCCTTTTTCAGGGAACCCTGTATTGGAAGATAAATTATTGTCATCGTTACTTATATCCTTAATTGCATCAGGCTGTGTATTTTCCTGATTGACAAGTATTTCCCCTTTCTCATTACGTCCAATATCTATGTAAAAGCCCGCTGCCAGAAAAATGGAAATCAAAACTAAAATTCGAAAAAGTGCCCTCAGAGAACAGTCCCTCCCTTCTCTCATTCATTGTATTTAATGTATGTAAAAAGTATAACTTGCAGTGTGTTCTGCATAATGGAACCTAATTAAAATCATGCAATCTATACTATTAATCATACCATTAGGTGTATTGTTTATCTATTCTTTTCACTGAGTTCCCCATGTAAAATAATCTATGTATACAAAGAGCGGTTTCCTTATTAGATTGCTGTTTTGGTCTAGGCAGATAATAAAAAAAGAACACCCTAATGGTGTCCTCTTAATGCTGTGCTTCAGTTCCGTGTTTTGAAATATCAGTAAGCGCTTCTCCAGCCTGGTCATCCGTTAAATGACGGACAGCAAAGTCCCCGAGAGATACTATTCCAACAAGCTTGTCACCTTCCACAACAGGAAGCCTGCGAATTTGATGTTCAGCCATCAAGCGTGCAGCTTCCCGAGCCTCTGTATCCCTGGTAACGGTTACTAAATGGCTGCTCATAATATCTTCTACTTTGGATGAAGCAGGGTGTTTTTCTGCCACACAGCGAAGAACTATATCCCGGTCTGTTATCATTCCTACTAGCTTCTCATTATCCACAATTGGGATAGCCCCTACGTTTAATTCTTTCATCTTAACTGCCACTTCATACACATTGTCCAGTAGAGAACAGCTTTCAACATGGCCGGTCATAATATCACGAATCATTTCCATTTTTTATCCTCCTTGTTTTTTCTCAACAATAAATATGGTCCAATAGTGACCGTGCAGGCCTCCTTGAATATAGCCAACACCAATATGTGTTGCCTTTTTGCTTAGAATATTTTCCCGGTGGACTGAGGAATTCATCCAGGCAGCAAACATTTCATCAGCTGTTTTATAGCCCGCCCCAATATTCTCCTTTACGGTCAGGAAAGAAATCCGCTGATTCCTTAACATTTCAATAGGATTTCCATATGTAGGAGAATTATGTGAAACATATTCTAATTTCATCATGTCCAAAGACTTTTTCTTGGCTGCACCATTCAGATGCAAATCGGCAGATAATGGTTTAAGCCTTAATTCTTTTCGTTTTTGGTTGGCAAGCTTGATAAGCTCAATTTCATTCACATCCATTTTGGGAATAGCAATTTCCCTTCCATCACCGGGAATGATAATAATTTCACCAGGAAAAATTAAATCAGGGTTTTCTATTTGGGGGTTGCTATTAATAATTTCTTGTAAATCCTGCTGGAATCTTAGCGCAATTTCCCAAAGAGTGTCCTTTTGCTCAACCCTGTAATCTGTTGCTGCGCCCGCATGATCTGCTGTGAAAAAAATAAGAAAAAGAAGATAATAATGGTTTTGAATTTCCGCAATTGACGCTTCCCCTTTCACAGTTTGGCAGCACCGAGTTTATATTTGCTAATGTTAAGGCAGCCAGTCATTCAATTATGGCATTTCAACTAACGTTCTTTCAGAGATCGATGTTTTCTTGCATGAATCCGTTGCAAGTTATCCTTTTTTCTACTATTATTAAATTTGAGATAAACTTGTTAAAATTATGCATGGATCGTTCATCTGAACCATGGATTGTTTTCAGGAGGGACAATTATGAAATTTGAAAACACAGGTCTGGAAAATAAAAAAGCAGACTTAACCCGCTTAGATGAAGTAATGCTTTCACACGGCCTGGTCCGTGAAGGGCAATGGGATTATGAAAGAGTTACATATGACCGTAAGTTCGAATTAAAAGAGGGTGTATTTTACCTTCGTGTGTTTGGATATGCTGCTGAAGGAGATGTAGGTGCACATAGAGCAAATATCCAGCTTATGACTCCCCTGCTTGGCAAACATTATTATCCGCATGGGGTAGAATACGGTGAAGGAGAAACCTTCCCTAAATCATTAGTAAGTCAATGCGAAAAAATTCTAAGTGAGATCAAAGCAGAGATTGACCAATTCGCTGAGTAATTTTTGCTTTTTCATTATGATTTATGAATTTATTTTTAACATGGAAAAGACGCATGAACATCATGCGTCTTTTTACATTAGCTGTATGACCTTCAAAAAATCATCGTTCCGGAAGACTGTTTCCCGCAGGTATAATTTTTTGAATTGAGAGATCAACTCTTTTAACTTCCAGACCGGTTAAATGAACAATTTCATCTTTGATTTCTTCCTGAATCTGGAGAGTTTCTTCCAAAATATTTTTTCCCTTTATAAAGTTAAGCTTAATCTTCAGATATACTTCAGTGTTTTTAAAAGATATTGAGATCGGGTCTTTTATTTTCTTAAAGAATGTGAATCTTTCATGATTAAGAGGAATGACGCTTTCTCTTTCCTGCAGGGTCGATTCTACGATTGCGGAGATTATATCACTGGCTGCCTGAATCGTCTCGAAGTCAAGATGATCATTATGCATCTTTCTTTCACTTCTTTCTGTACGATTTATTATATATCGGGCAATAATCTCTCAGTTTTAAACCAAATTACTTTCAGTTTTTATAATATTTAATGCATACTATAATCAAAGTGTTACGATCTTTTGATGGTTAACAAAATTGGGGAAGGGGACTTATTTTGTCTGCGATATTCACAAAACGTTTTTTATTAATATTGATTGCTGTAATTCTTATAACTGCCGTTTTTTATTTCATTTTGCCTGTTTCTGTTCCGCTGATTGTTGCATTTATTACCGCATTAATCCTGGAGCCGGTTGTGAAACTGCTGCAAAATAAAATAAAAATAAACCGAAGAGTATCCGTGCTGATTACTTTTCTAGGATTTGTCCTCTTCATTGGCTTATCAGGCTATTTTATTACGACAAAAGTGATAACTGAAGCCATTAAACTTGTTGAGAATGCTCCTATGTACATTAATGAAATCACAAAAGCATGGCTCAGGGCAGAAGCGGACTTTTCCAATGCCGCCAAAGACCTTCCTAAAGACCTTGTTGATGAAATAAGCAACCAGATTCAATCCTTCTTGAATAAAACGAAGAATGACCTTGTCGCTTACGTAAATATTGATAGCTTAAAAGCACTTCTGACAAACATCCCGAATTATCTTGTCAGTTTCATCGTATATTTGATTGCATTATTTTTGTTTTTAATAGATCTTCCCCGATTAAGGAAAGGCTTATATAATCACCTTACAGAAAAAACAGCAGATAAAGTCAAGTTTATGACTTCACGGCTGTCCTATGTCGGATTTGGCTTTTTTAAGGCCCAATTTCTAGTAAGTGTGATTATCTTTATCGTTTCCCTGATTGGATTATTATTCATCAATCCAGAAATGGCATTGATCATGTCTATAATCATTTGGATTATTGACTTTATCCCTATTATTGGCTCGATTGTCATTCTTGGCCCATGGGCATTGTTCCACCTGCTGACAGGAGATTTAGCTATGGGTACACAATTGGCAATTCTTGCAGCCGTCCTGTTAATTATCCGCAGAACAGTAGAGCCAAAGGTAATGGGCACCCATATAGGGCTATCTCCGCTTGCTACGCTAATAGCCATGTATCTAGGCCTGAAACTCATCGGAATACTGGGCTTCATTATTGGCCCATTACTGGTCATTGCGTTTAATTCCGCAAAAGAAGCAGGACTTATTAGGATGAATTTCAAAATATAAACTCAATGAATAAGTAAAAAAGCGTCCACTAGGACGCTTTTTCTTTCCTGCATACATCTCTACTGAGTTTTCTTAAAAAAAGTCATAGAAAAAGGATTGTTGAACAGGAATTTTTCTTTCCAGTATCTCAGCATCATTTCTTGGTCCTTTAATTTCGCCTAAATCATATAACTCCATTGGCCTCTTATAGCCAATTATAATCGCTGAAAGGGCATTGATAGACAAGTGCAGACCTCGAGCTGGAGGGTTTGTGCATCGGCTTCCTTCTTTTTCTTTAAACACCCTGACACCATCGCCTGCAATTAAGTAGCTTCCATTATTCCATGGCGCATGGTGATCCTCAATATGCAGAAAGACATTTTCACTATTTTCATTGAATGAATATTGGCTGAGACACTTATCAGCATTGACGATTCTCCCCATAAAGTAAGGGAAAACCTCCATTTTTAAATGTGGCTGATTCAGGTAATAAGGAAATGGATCGTGTACTGATGTAATGATCTTTACTTCCCCAACCATCGAATCATGCTGACAGATAAAATTCCATAAATTCACTCTGGCTTCCTGATTTAAAGCCGTAAATTCTTCGACCTCCATTTTATTGTCTTTTACTTTGAATAAAATATAGCCCTGTCCTTCACCTGCTTCGTCAAAGTACACCGCAATCTGATAGTCTGAATAAACAAAGTTCTCCCACCAATATGCGTCTCTTACAAGCCCGCCTGAATAACGGAGCATATATTCTTTATAAATTTTTTCTATGGTTTTTGTGTGCTGGTTCTTAGTATATCGTTTAATGGTCCCTGAAGATTTTCCGGCCATTTGTAAATCTATTTTGTTAATAAGGGATTTCTTATATTCGGTGAATATCTCCCATCCGAATTTCCGATAGAAAGAAATATTAAAAGGATGCAAAAATGAAAAAGCTGATCCTTTTTGTCCATCTCGATCAAAGCGTGCTTTATCAGGCTGCTTACATACCCTTTTCTCCTGAATTCAGGATATGTTGCCACACCTGCAACACCTCCCATGTTCCATTCAAATCCATTAATATGAACTTTAAGTGGGATGATGTGGAGCTTCGCAGCCAGACTTCCCTCTTCCCAGATACCAAAAATGGAATGATTTTTTAATCGGTCCTTCCTGGCTGGGATGTCGGCTTCAGGCACATTGTACTGAAAAGCATACATGGAAAGCTTCATGGCCTCTATATATTCATTCTCTGATAATTTTCTTACAGACACAACATTCACTCCCAATTAAATATCCTTATAATATTCTCCATAAATTTAATAAGTCCTTTTAAAACAGGAAGTGGATATAATTATAAGCATAAAAATACCGCTGAATAGATAGCGGCATCTTTAACCTGTTACGTACCCAAAATCGCCTTAATGACAGAGGTTGTTTCTCCGCCGTGATAGAAAACATACAGCAGCAAATAGACTGCAACACCTGTTATGCCAGTAAAGAACCAGACCACACTAGTAACCGGGCCTAATTTTCTATGTGCTGCCAATTTATTTTTATAGCCTGTATATAATGAGATAATTCCTAATACTGCTCCTACAGTTGCAAGGGTAATATGAAAAATTAAGAAAATTGTATAATAAATTTTTATATCATCAGGGCCCCCAAAAGCAGTATTCCCTATAAATACTGTTCTGCTGGCATATATGATAAAGAAAATAACAGCAAACACAGCAGCCAAGGTCATTGTTTTTTTATGAGCTTCAAGCTTCTTTTGGCTAATTTGGACCCATCCAATCGCAACCGTTATTGCACTGAGTACAATAAAAGTAGTGCTGATGGTAGGCAGTATAGGCAATGAGTATTCCATAGATTCTTCCTCTCTCCAATATCGGTTTGAAATTCAGCAGTATGTTGTTGATTAGTACAAAGTTAATTTTAGTAGAGTGCACTGTTTTTTTCAACAAACTGTAAGGGCTTTTCATAAAAGTTCCTTAATTGTTCAATATTTATCAATTAGTAAGTGATAGATTTCATTGCTGGTTTAAGAAAAAGGAAAAATAAGTATTTTATAAAAAAACTCCAGCCGCTGACTGGAGTTTCATTATTTTACTAAATGCGGATTTAGCATTGTTTCTTCCTCAGAAGGTGTAATTTCCTGTTCTTTTTTATACCATGCATAGAAGATTTGCGCGAGGATGATGCCATAGACAATTTCCTGGATGATCTTCATAATTACGCCGCCAAGCTGCTGGTCGTGTATAAGTGACATTGAATTAAACATTTCGGGTCCGCTGAGGTTCAGGCTTGCCAGTGTTGCAGAAGGGACACACAACTGAAGCGCCTGCGCCCAGGCATTCGGATCAGAATATGTGTTGTACATTGGAGTATCTGCAAATATGATCAGTGCACACGCTGGTGTCAATAAAACACCATTGGCAAAAACATATCCTACCTTTTTCAGACCGTCAAGGGATTCCATTTCAGGGAGCTCATTAATCGTCGGCCACCACATAAAGATTGCAAGCAGGAACAGAGCAGATGTATACACAGTATGGAACATCATATCTGTTTTGACTACATCAAAAACATCCGGTATGTGGTAAATGGAAAATACTCCATTAAACAGGATTATGGCTATTAATGGCTTTGTAAAAAGACGGAATACAGGTTTAATAGCTTTGTGATTAATCACTGCTCTCCATAACCATTGAGGGACTCCCATGACAACAAGGGGAGGAACAACTAAATACAGGATAGCCATTTGAATCATGTGGGCATAGAACATTAAATGGCCCATCAAATCCACAGGGGAGCCCTTAATTACATATAACACGATCATCGCGACAGTAAAATAAACACCCTGCCTTCTAGTTAAAGGCTCGCTATTCTTGAACTTTCCGCGGTACTTTATTGTAATCATATAGTAGCCTGTAAGTATCAATAGTACAAATAAAAAGAAATATGGACTCCAAAGTGCACGAAAACCGAATATGTCTAAAGACATGCTTTCACCTCATTCAATATTGCTCAATTGCCATAAACGCATCCTGCCATGAATATTCTGCTTTCCATCTTGACAAGTATCATTATACTCTTTTCAGCCTGTAATCTCAATAAGTCAATAAATGCTTATTAACTTGCTAAAGCTGCGTTACATAAAAAGAAAATCGGCCATCAGCCGATTTTCTCTTATACTTACCACCAAATAACAGTCAAGAAAGCAATGATTGTGATAAATCCGACTAATGCTCCGGAATATAAGAACAATGCAGGTGCTTCATGACCTTTGTGACTCATATGCATGAAATAATATAATTGAAAGATTACTTGCACAATAGCAAGAATCAGGATGAATGGAACAATAAACCATCCAGAGAAACCTTCATAACCTGCTGCTACGAACGCAACAATTGTCAGGAAGATCATAAGTGCAAAGGTGATAACTTGATGTTTCATCTCTTCTGCACTTTTTTTGCGTCTATATTCAATGTCTACTCTTGGGTTACCTGAGTTTGGTTGTTGATTGGCCATCAGTTTATCCCACCATTCCCATTAAATATACTACAGTGAAGATGAATACCCAAACAACGTCGATGAAGTGCCAGTACAGGCTGGCAACATAGAACTTAGGAGCATTGTAAAGGCTTAATCCCCTCTTGCTGTTGCGGATCATTAAAGTAGTGATCCACAGTAAACCAAATGCAACGTGACCACCATGGAAGCCGACTAATGTATAGAAAGCTGAACCAAAGGCGCTGCTTGTAAAGCTATGATGGAATTCATGCACATAGTGATTGAACTCATAAATTTCCAATCCTAGGAATCCAAGTCCAAGCAAAACAGTAATTCCAAGCCATAGCTGCATCTTTTTAAAGTTAAAATTCTTCATGTGGTACATAGCGTACACGCTTGTTAACGAGCTTGTTAATAATAGCATCGTCATAATGAATGCCAATGGAATTTCAAACAAGTCCTTCGCTAAAGCCATATCACTGCTAGGTACTTTATCTTTTAAAGCAAGGTATGTTGCGAAGAGGGATGCGAATAGAACCGTCTCTCCCCCAAGGAAAAACCAGAAACCTAAGAATTTGTTCTTGGCTTCGAGGGTTTGCTTTTCAGGCGACGCCGGCCAAGTTTCATAAGTCATTTTTTGTTCAGCAGCCATTATGCCTTAACCCCCTTATCATTATTATCTTCCAAATCTTCTTTATGAATGTGGTATCCATGATCATCCTTAACAGAACGAACAAACATAGAACCTAAGGTAATAAGCATACCAGCGATCAGGACTGGAATACCCCAGCTATGCTCCGCTCGGTACATTGCACCAAATGCAGCAACAAATAGACCTAAAGAAATTACAAATGGAATGAAAGAGTTGTTTGGCATATGAATATCACCAAGCGGTTCAGCAGGTGACATGCCTTTTTTGCCTTCCATTTTTTCAAGCCAATATGCATCAAGACCGCGAACCAGCGGAAGCTGCTTGAAGTTGTAGAATGGAGGCGGTGATGGAATGGCCCATTCTAAAGTACGGCCATCTCCCCAAGGATCATTGCCAACTTTTTCATTTTTAACACTTGTAATGACAATATTAATTAACATAATGATTACTGCAGCTGCCATGAAGAAGGCACCGACAGTACTAACCATATTTGCCGTTTCAAGTCCCTGTCCAGGAAGGAAGGTGAAGATGCGGCGAGGCATTCCCCAAAGGCCGAGGAAATGCTGGATAAAGAATGTTAAATGGAATCCAATAAAGAATAATACGAATGTAATTTTTCCAAGGAACTCGTTTAGCATTGTTCCGAACATCTTTGGCCAGTATAGATGTGCACCTGCAAATAATGCAAACACAACACCGCCGACAATAACATAATGGAAGTGAGCAACTACAAAGTAGCTATCATGGTACTGATAATCCTGTGCAGCAGATGCAAGCATTACACCAGTTACACCGCCGGCTACGAAGGAAGGAATAAAGGCAACAGCCCAAAGCATTGGAGTTGTGAACGTTATGCTTCCGCCCCACATTGTAAATAGCCAGTTAAAGATCTTAATACCAGTCGGTACTGCAATCGCCATAGTGGCAACAGCAAAAATTGCGTTAGCAATCGGCCCCATACCAGTTGTAAACATATGGTGAGCCCATACCATGAATCCTAAGAAACCAATAAGAACCGTTGCGAATACCATGGAAGAGTATCCGAAAAGACGCTTTCTTGAAAAAATCGCAAATATCTCAGAGAAAATACCGAAAGCCGGCAATACCAAGATATAAACTTCAGGGTGACCAAAAATCCAGAAGAAGTGCTCCCAGATAATTGTATTACCGCCCATTGCCGGATCAAAGAAGTTAGATCCAAACATACGGTCGAAAATTAACAGGAATAATCCTACTGTTAAAGCAGGGAATGCAAACAAAATCAATGCAGATGTAACAAAAGTTGCCCATGTGAACATCGGCATACGCATGTATGTCATACCAGGAGCACGCATGTTAATGATGGTAACAAGGAAGTTAATACCCCGATTAACGTACCAGCCCCTGATATCTGCAGCCCAAGTGCATAGAAGTCGATCCCATGCCCTTCAGAAGCAATTGATAAAGAAGCATAAGAAGTCCAGCCGGCATCAGGAGCTCCGCCTAAGAACCATGATAGGTTCAAGAAAACTCCGCCAAAGAAAAACAGCCAGAATCCTAAAGAATTCAAGAATGGGAACGCAACGTCACGCGCACCGATTTGAAGTGGCATAACTGCATTCATAAAAGCAAAAATTAGTGGCATAGCCGCCAAGAAGATCATCGTTGTACCGTGCATTGTTAATATCTCATTATACAATCCGGCACTTACAAAGTCATTATTTGGTACTGCTAGCTGGATACGGATGAACATGGCTTCCAATCCGCCAAGCAAGAAGAAAAATCCGCCAGCTATAAGATAAAGGATTGCGATTTTTTTATGGTCAACTGTTGTTAAGTAATCCCATAAAACCGCTCCGAAACCTTTTTTTGTGCTAAGGTACTCACAATTTTACCTCCCTTTTCAAAAATCCCCTATTGTTCGGTAACTTTCAAGCCCATTAAGTATTCTGTAAGGGCATCAAGCTGTTCTTCAGTCAATTCGCCATACGTACCTGTCATTTTATTTCCAGGCTTGAATGTCTCTGGATCTCTTAACCAATCCTTAAGATCTTCCTCAGTATGGTCAAGGATACCAGCAATACGGTCACGATCACCGAAGTTCGTTAAGTTAGGAGCTAGACGAGCTGCTTCAGGAGCAGTGTTAGCCGGTGTTACAGCATGACAGCCGATACAGCTGTTATTGAAGACTTCCTGACCAGCTTGAGCCAGATCTGTCTCTGCCTTTTTAGGTTCTTTAACGTCCTGCATGGCAGTTACCCATTGATCGAATTGATCTCGTGGAACCGCTTTAACTTTGAAATCCATTAGAGCGTGGGAAGGACCACAAAGCTCAGCACATTTTCCATAGAAGAAATTATCAGCCTCAGCAGCCTTTTCACCATCAAATTTCAGCCAGAATTTGTTCACATTGTCAGTGTTCGTATCCAGCTTACCGCCTACAGCAGGGATCCAGAAGGAGTGCTTAACATCTGAAGCAATAAGATTGAAATAAACTTTTTCATCAGTTGGCACAACCAATTCCTGGCCAGTGATAATTTCCTGGTTTGGATATTCAAATTCCCACCAGTATAAGTTTGCACGCACATTAACAACAAGTGCGTCTGTTTTGCCTTCTTCATTCTTCTTTTCCATTGGGCTTACATCTGCAAGCTTAAAGGTAGCAGAAACTGTAGGTACAGCAAGAATTAGAAGCAAAAGAATAGGAATAACAGTCCAAATGATTTCCAGTTTGTGGCTTCCTTCAACTTGTTTTGGAATTCTGTCGTCCTTGCGGCGGAATTTAAAAATAACAATAAAGAAGATTACTGTTACGACCGCAATTACTCCTACCATAATTGCAGTACTTAACACCATCAAATCAAATTGTGTTTGCGCCACTTCGCCGGCAGGATTCAGCGTAGATAAATACGGTTTGCCGGAGCAAGCGGAAAGAATGAGCGCCATCATTGCAAACAGAGAAAAAAGACGCCACTTTGCAAGCCTTTTCATAGCTTAATCAAACCCCTCTTTCGTAAAAAATTTCATTTTTTGAATTGTTTGATCAAAAAATATGGATAAATCCTCTCTCGTTACTAGCGAAAGAAAGAATTTCCTAACTAAGTTAGATAATTGTGATGATCACCATAGCTACAAACATGATGGTCAGATATTGCAGGGAGTATACAAACATTAATGTAGCCCATTTTATATCATTGTTAAATCTCCTTGCATATAATCCCGTCAATAACCATCCAATATTCAATACTGTGGCCAGGATTAAAAAAGGCAATCCAAGTGATGGCATAAGAAATGGCAGCGGCAATAAAGCTGCAACCCATATGTAAATATGCCTTTTGGTAGCTTTAAACCCTTTTACAACTGGAAGCATGGGAACTCCCGCAGCCCGGTATTCCTCCACCCTTCTCATTGCTAAAGCATAAAAATGAGGAGGCTGCCAGATAAAAACGATAGCGAACAGCACCCAAGCCATTGGGTCGAGATTGCCATCGGCAGCTGCCCACCCGATCAGCGGGGGAACTGCTCCTGAAATGCTGCCTACAATCGTATTGGATACAAATCTGCGTTTCGTCCACATTGTATATAAAACAACATAGCTGAAAACGCCAATTAATCCAATTACAACTGCTGCTGCTGTTGTAAACATTAAAAAGGCCGTACCAAGGCCAATAAGCAGAAAGCTCAAAAGTGCAACCTTGCCCGGTTTACTTTCCCAGTAACAGTTGGCCTCCCTTTTGTTCTTTCCATTAATGGATCAATGTCGCGGTCAATATAATTATTTAGGCTGCAGGAGCCTGCAATAATCAATGAGGAGCCAATGACTGTATAAAGAACCAGATCAAGATTATTGAAAAATCCCTTTCCGGAAAAATGCAGTGCAAGCCAAAGTCCGGTGAAGGTTGTAATCAGATTGGAGTTCACAATGCCTATTTTGATTAGGGCAAGAAAATCCTTCCAAACTGTAGTTTCAGGTATATCTTTTTGAAGGCTTCGCTTACTGTCCTCAATTGCAGCATCACTCAAAGCCCGTGAGTTAGACATATCTTTTCCTCCTTTATCTCTTATCGCAGACAAAAGCTATCTTTGCACAACACCTACTATAAAGCATAAATCCCTGCAAAGCTATGTACGCGATAAAAAACGAGGGGTAAACCCTGGATGAATAATAATAATCCTAATAGTTTTCTTCCATTAATAATGTATTCAAACTGTTTATTATCTAAATGAAACTAAACCATTTCTCTGTATATTAAATCACACTTTAAAACTCTTTTGTGAATTTTTTTAGAATAATTTATGACTAATTTGTGTCAAAAAATAAATTCACTTAAAGAATGGTTGCTTTTTTGAGATAATAAAACTGCTTCAGAAAACTACAGAAGAAAAAATATACTCACTTTTATGTATTTTGTGATACTTTCCGCGACAGGGGTTATCCATTTTATACCCCCTTTATATTTCTAGCAAACTCCATTACAAGTTTCAACCTTTTTTACTATAATTAACTTTATAAATTTTATAACTGTTGTAAAAAAAGCTTTATTCCTGTACTATCGAAAAAGTAAAATGACGCACATTACTATATGGCTTTTTATAGAATCTTTGATAAGATAGATAACGGACAAATACTTAGTAATTCAATTGTTTTCCCATTGATAGACATAGAATATTTAAAGAAGGTGAAAGGCTTTGCAACGATCTTTAAAATGGTTTGCCGTTCTTACAACTATCGGCATGCTCTTAATTTTGCTCGGCGGTGCCCTGGTAACTAAAACTGAATCAGGAATGGGATGCGGAAAATCCTGGCCGCTTTGCAATGGCGAATTTGTTCCAAGCGACATTACTCCTGAATTGATTATCGAACTGGCGCACAGACTTGTTTCAGGCTCAGTTGGTTTTATGGTCCTGATATTATCGATTTGGACATGGAGAAAATTGGGACATATAAGGGAAACAAAGTTTTTATCACTCACTTCATTCTTCTTCCTTGTCCTCCAGGCTTTAATTGGAGCGGCCGCAGTAGTATGGGGGCAATCTGATTTTGTACTTGCCCTTCATTTCGGGATTTCCTTAATATCATTTGCTGCAGTACTGCTTTTGACTTTGCTTATCTTTGAAGTAGATAAGAAATTCGAAGCCGAGAAGCTCATTATTGATAAAAGAATGAGGAAACATATTATTGGAGTTTCTATATACAGCTATGCTGTTGTATACACTGGCGCGCTTGTGCGCCATGTTAATGCAAGTCTTGTCTGCCGTGACTGGCCGCTTTGCTTTAACGGTTCTTTCGCTCTTCCGGAAAATATGTATGAATGGGTGCAAATGGGCCACCGAGCTGCTGCCGGATTAATTTTCATATGGATCGGTTACATTACTTATCTTGCAATTAAGCATTACAAGGAGCAGAAAGTTGTTTATTGGGGCTGGATCATTTCATTTATCTTAGTAACCCTGCAGGTTGCTGCTGGTGCATTAGTTGTTTTAACACGACTTAACCTGTATATAGCTCTTGCCCACGCATTCTTTATTTCCTGCTTATTTGGAGTATTAAGCTATTTTATCCTTCTGTCCTCACGGAGCAGGAAGAATGAGCTTGCTGTTTCAGCTGTTAGGGAAAATGAGAAAAATGATGAAGCTGCTATCCCGACCATTACTTCCATTCCATAATTGCTTTAAACAAAAGAGCTTCGGCAAACTGCCGAAGCTCTTTTGTTAATTTTTCGCAGTCTTATGGGAGTGAGACCCCCACTTCATGACACAGTGGAATCAAGGAGGATAGAAGGGCCCAAAAAGAAGAACAAAGACTGTGGCCTCCTCAACTAACAATCAGTGGGGATAAGATCCACACTGATTGCAGTTTCACTTTATTTTGACAGCTCTATCAATAAGTCTCCTGATTGAATTGCTTCACCGTTCGAGACATGGATGTCTTTAACTGTTCCAGAAAATGGCGCCTGTACAGTTGTTTCCATTTTCATAGCTTCTGTAATCATTAAGTGATCGCCCTTTTCGACTTTTTCACCTTTTTCTACAAGCACCTTGATTACAGTTCCCGGCATGCTGGCAGCAATATGACTTTCATTATGCGGATCAGCTTTTGCCTTGGAGGCTACAGTTGCTTTAATGCTTTCATCTTTTATGCTTACTTCACGAGGCTGGCCATTCAGCTCAAAATAAACAATTCTTGTGCCATCAGCTTGAGGCTGGCCAATAGAAACTAATTTTACTATCAATGTTTTACCTGTTTCAATTTCAATTTCGACTTCCTCACCCAGCCTTAGACCATATAGGAATGTTGGGGTGTCAAGAACAGAAATATCACCAAATTGTTCACTGGTCTTAATATAGTCCATAAATACTTTTGGATACAATGCATAGGCAATTGCATCAAAGCTTGTAACTTGCCTGCCCAGTTCTTTAAAGAGTTTTTCTTTTAAAGCATCGAAATCCACGTCTTCAAGAAGCTCACCCGGGCGGACAGTGATTGGCTCTCTGTCTTTCAATATGACCTTTTGCAGTTCTGCCGGGAATCCTCCATACGGCTGTCCTAAATAGCCTTCAAACAATTCTACAACTGAGTCTGGAAAATCCAGAGATTTGCCTTTATTCAAAACATCCTGCTCTGTCAGCTGATTCTGGACCATAAATAACGCCATATCACCAACTACCTTGGAAGAAGGTGTAACTTTAACGATATCACCAAACATTTGATTCACACGGGAATACATGTCCTTAACTTCATCCCACTTATCTCCAAGGCCAACAGCTTTAGCCTGCTGCTGAAGATTACTGTATTGTCCGCCAGGCATCTCATGCTGGTAGACTTCTGAATGAGGGGCCTTCATGCCGCTTTCGAAGTCCTGGTAATATTTGCGTACATCTTCCCAATAGTAAGATAACTGCTCAAGCGACTGGATATCAATTTTTGGCTGTCTGTCATTCCCCTGCAGTGCGTAATATAAAGAATTAGCACTTGGCTGGGATGTTAAACCTGCCATTGTGCTTAGGGCCGTATCCACAATATCCACTCCAGCCTCAATAGCTTTTGCATATGTGAAAATTCCATTTCCGCTCGTATCATGAGTATGAAGGTGAATTGGAATATCAACAGTCTCTTTCAATTCAGATATAAGGGTGTATGCTGATTGCGGCTTCAATAAACCAGCCATATCTTTGATTGCCAGTATATGGGCTCCCTGATTCTCTAACTCTTTTGCCAGGTCTTTATAGTATTTAAGATTGTACTTTGTTCTGGCAGGATCCAAAATATCACCTGTATAGCACATGGAGGCTTCTGCAATTTTCCCTGTCTGGCGGACAGCATCAATTGCGACTTCCATCCCTTTAACCCAGTTAAGGCTATCGAATATCCGGAAGACATCAATGCCAGCGTAGGCTGATTTTTCAACAAACTCTCTTATTACATTATCCGGATAGTTTTTATATCCTACTGCATTTGAAGCACGAAGAAGCATCTGGAATAAAACATTTGGCATTTTTGCGCGCAATGTCAGCAGCCTTTCCCAAGGATCTTCTTTCAGGAATCTATACGCGACATCAAAAGTTGCACCGCCCCACATTTCAAAGGAAAACATATCAGGAAGCAATTTTGCTGTCGGTTCTGCGATATGCTTCAGGTCATTCGTCCTTACTCTTGTCGCTAGCAATGATTGATGGGCATCACGGAAGGTCGTATCAGTAATTAAAACTTCTTTTTGCTCTTTAATCCATTTAACAAGTCCTTCAGGACCGTGATTATCTAATATTTGTTTTGTGCCATCCTGGTAATCTGTGCTGTATTTTAATTTTGGCACCCGCGGCTCATCAAATACCGGACGTTTCTTCTTTTCAATTCCCGGGAATCCATTAACAGTTACATTCCCGATATAACTCAGCATCTTTGTTCCGCGGTCTTTCCTTTTTGGGAACAGGAATAGTTCAGGTGTTTCATCAATAAATGATGTATCATATTCCCCTCTTAAGAATTTCTCATGTTTTACTACATTCTCAAGGAAAGGAATATTTGTTTTAATGCCCCTGATTCGGAACTCTTGCAGGTTCCGCACCATTTTTGATGCTGCCTGCTGGAAAGTCATAGCGTGCGTTGAGAGTTTAACAAGCAGTGAATCATAATAAGGGGTGATTACTGCCCCCTGGAAACCGTTCCCCGCATCAAGCCGCACGCCGAAACCGCCGCCTGATCTGTAAGCCATTAAACGCCCAGTATCAGGCATGAAGTTATTTAAAGGATCTTCTGTTGTAACACGTGATTGAATGGCAAATCCATGAATGTGAATATTTTCCTGTTCCGGAACACCCACTTCTTTACTGTGCAGCGAGTAGCCTTCAGCCACTAAAATTTGTGTTTGTACAATATCTACTCCTGTTACCATTTCGGTGATCGTATGCTCAACTTGCACACGCGGATTTACTTCTATGAAATAAAACTGATCACCTGATACAAGGAATTCCACAGTTCCTGCATTAATATAATCTACATTCTTCATAAGATTGACAGCAGCCTGGCATATATCATCTCTTAATTTTTCGGAAAGAGATACGCAAGGTGCTACTTCTACAACCTTCTGGTGACGCCTCTGGACTGAACAATCTCTTTCATACAGGTGGACAATATTCCCTTCATTGTCACCAATAATTTGTACCTCTATATGTTTTGGCCTTTCTATGAATCTTTCAACATAAACTTCATCATTTCCAAAAGCAGCTTTAGCTTCCGACTTTGCACGCTCATATGATTCTTTAACATCTTCCAGGCTCCTTACGATGCGCATGCCTCTTCCGCCGCCGCCAAGTGAAGCTTTAATGATAATGGGGAATCCGTGATTTTTGCCAAAGCTAATCACTTCATCCAGGCTTTCTACAGGGCCATCACTGCCTGGAATAACCGGAATTTCTGCAAGCTGTGCCTGGGTTCTTGCTTTAACTTTATCCCCAAACATGTCCAGATGCTTAGAAGTAGGACCGATAAATATGATGCCCTCTTCCTCGCAGCGTTTTGCGAATTCAATATTTTCCGACAGAAATCCGTATCCCGGATGAATGGCATCAACATCACTGCTTTTCGCAATGTCAATGATTCCTTCAATATCCAGATAGGCATCAATCGGTTTTTTCCCTTCCCTACCAGGTAAGCTTCATCTGCTTTATAGCGGTGATAGGATCCGGAGTCCTCTTTGGAATAGATGGCTACCGTGCGGATATCCAGCTCTGTGCAGGCACGGAACACTCGAATGGCAATTTCTCCTCTATTGGCTACTAATACCTTGTTAATTCTTCTGCTCAACCAAAACACCTCGTCTTTATGTATTTTTTGGCAATATTCTGCCAAATCCAAGTTGAGGCCGGGTGGGTTTCCCGCTGGCCGGCCTTAGTAACTTTGAATTGGCTGCTCCCTGATGGAAGCAATTATGTAATCAGCTTCTGCTGATTGATGTATAAATAAAGCACTGAAAAGTTTCTGTGCCTATTTACGAATGGAAAATGTTTTTTCGGAAGCCAGTTCCATGGATTCCGGTTTTGTCTGTTCATTTTTATTTTTGTATTTTTGTTCATAATTTACAAACATAGATACATTGACTAAAATCCCCATTGCAATCGAAAGCTGAAGCAGAGATGAACCTCCATAGCTGATAAATGGAAGTGTGACACCTGTCAGCGGCATAACACCGGAAATCCCTGCAAGATTGATGAATGCCTGAATACCTATCATAGCTGATATGCCAATAGCCAATAAGCTGCCAAAAGCATCTTTACACTTTAAACTGATAAAGATTCCCCTCAGGACAATATACCCGAGAAGCAAAATTACAAAACCTACTCCAAATGCCCCAAGCTCTTCAGCAATTACAGCCATAATAAAGTCTGTATGCGCTTCAGGAAGATAACCAAGCTTTTGTATGCTTTCGCCAAGACCCAGCCCTTTTAATCCGCCTGCACCAAGGGCAATATAGGAATTCGATAGCTGATACCCGAATTCTGATCCAAAGGGATCCCTAAATGCTTCGACCCTGCCCAATCGATAAGGTGCGAAAATCTTATCTTTTAACAGAAGGATAAAAGGCGCAGCTAATATTACCCCGAATAGTCCTAGCCTAAATATGTTTTTGAAATTCATGCCTGAAGTAAAAATGACGGCAGCTGCTACCAGAAAAATAATCATCGCAGAACCAAAGTCAGGCTGAACTGCAACAAGCAAAGCAGCTAGAATCAGATAAGCAAGCGGGGGAAGAACCCCTTTATTAAACTCATTAATATAGGGCTGCTTTTTTGCATAGACAGCTGCTAAATATATGATGACTGAAAGCTTGACAAATTCTGCAGGCTGAAGGCTTCTGCTTCCGATTTCAAACCAGCTCATCGCCCCGCCGGCTACTTTACCAAAAATAAATAGCGCAATCAGGCCGAATAACGAAATGAACACCATCGGAACAAGAAATTTATTGCTTTGCATTGCTTTGTAAGGAAATAGAGCGACAATAATAAAAACAATTGCACAGATAATTAAATGCATTTTTTGCTTATTATAAAAATAGTCGCTTTCCTGATCATAGATCTGCACCGCTGTTACCATGCTTGCACTGAATACCATAATGAGTCCAAAAACAGATAACAGGGCAACTGCAATAATCAGGGTATAATCATATGATTTTAATATTTTTTTAAACATCCAGCCCTCTTCCCTTATCTTCTAAAGTTTATTACTTATTCTACTATAGTATTGAATATCCTGCTTTGAAGAAAAGAAAAGTTAATTTAAATGTAACACAGCAAAGAAAAAAATTCTATAATTATGCCATACTAATTTAAAAATAAGTTATACAACTTAGGGGTTTCTTTTCTTGTGGATATACTATTTCATTTCTTTTAAAATTCATGCAGTTATAAAAAAACTCAAACAATCTTTAAAAGATGTTTGAGTTTTTTTTTATTTTTTTACTGAGGCTTCGTGGAGCATGGATAGCTCCCTTTCCAATTCATCTAAAATAGCCTTGCCTTCAGCCTCTTCAATTAATCCAAGACGGACAGCAAAATCTATTTCTCTGGATAAGCCAAACATCTGGGTATCAAGAACCTCTTCATATAGAGGACATTGAGGCATAGTCAGATTATCCATTTGCACCTTAATTAATTTTAATATTTTAGCAGCATCTGCCTTTAATAGAGCATTTGCTTTTTCTTTGTGATCAATAATCATGTCAGAAGCCAACTTTCAATCCCTCCATTTCCGAGCGATCATCCTATCTATAAATTTTATACTTAAGCTTGGAAAAAAGCAAGGATAATAAGGGATTCGACCAGGAATTCCTTCATAATATACTCACTTTCCATATATTTCAAAATATACTGTAGTCATTTCGATTTGAAAGCATTTCAAGCACTTTTACACCAGCGATGCTATTTCCTCTCTTGTCCAGGGAAGGGCCGAATATGCCAATTCCGCATTTATTTGGCACCACAGCTAGTATTCCACCGGATACCCCGCTCTTTGCTGGTATGCCAACTTTAATAGCAAACTCTCCAGAAGCATTATACATCCCGCATGTCACCATTAACGTCTTGCAAACCCTGGCAATATCAGACGGAATAACCTCTTCATATGTTTCAGGATCTTTTCCATCCAACGCCAGTACTGCACCTGCCCTGGCAAGATCAAAGCAGTTCATTTCGATTGCACACTGTTTTGTATAAATGTCTATTAGTTCCTCTACATCACCATTAATTACACCATGCTGTTTCATAAAATAGCATAAAGCCCTATTAAGCCATGAGGTTTCAAATTCAGATTTTGCAACTATTTCGTTACAAGATACATTTTTATCATTTACGAGCCTCCCCACAAACTCTATTATACGATGCCATTTTTCATCGGAGCTCTCACCTTTTATCATATTAGTTACTGCTAAAGCTCCTGCATTAATCATTGGATTTAATGGTTTAGAAGGGATTGAAGTTTCCAGTTTGGAAATAGAATTGAACGGGTCACCAGTTGGTTCCATTCCCACTTTTCCGAAAACATATTCGTATCCCATATCCTGGATCGCCAAAGCCAAAACAAGAACTTTGGATATGCTTTGAAGAGTGAATTTATTTTGATAATCACCCGCGTAAATACAGCTTTTTCTTGGATATTATATACAGCAGCTGAGAGGTCATGCCTATTTACCTCTGCAAGTGCGGGAATATAGCCTGCCACCTCTCCATAAACAGTATGCAGGGCTGCCTCATTAACAATCTTCTGAAGATCAGCGTTTGTATGACATGTCATCTGTGAACCTCCCGGATTCGTTCTTTTCATATTGATATCTTGTCCCAACTCACTGCGGGGAATGCCTGTATGACAAGCCGCACAAAAATCTGTATACTTACCCTATACATACATTAATGCGCCGACAGGAGGATCAATATGGAAAATATAATTGCCTTTAAAGGAAACGTTAAATACCAAATCACCTTAGATCCAGGAGTCTGGATATTCGATGATCGGAGACTCGATTTGACAACATACTTTATTCAAGATGGCATCAGGAAAAATGAACTTGAGGAATATACCAAGGCAGTCTCAAAGCACTGGGATAGAGAAATCATGGAAGGCGCAGTATTTCCTCCAACACTTAAAACAGAAAAGAAATTTGAAAAAGAAAAGGTTCTGACAGGCACTTTCGGTATACCTTTTAAGCCATTTCTTAGGAATGCAGAACCAAAGGAGAATGCTGAAACTGTTATCATTGAAAGTGAAGATGGGGAAACTCGATTAACTTTATCTCAAGCCGACGATTTGATATTAGGGTTCTCAAAGGATGGAAAACCTTTAAAAGAAGATGGGCCAGTTCATGTCTATTACGGGGATGGAAGCAATCAAAACTCACCCATAAAAAGAGTGAAGGCATTTAGAGTGGAATGACCGGAGAGGGCGATTGTGCATCGCCCTTTTATTTAATATATAAAATATTTGAACGCCCAAAAATATCTAGCGAATGAAGCCTGCCCCCCTCGAGGTCACATGCTTGTCTAGCTGAGGCTCCTAGGGACGAAAGACTAGCCAATCCCTTTCCAGAAGGAAAAAACACCTTCATGCAGGACTTTCTTATGCTTGTCGTCCCTGGGCAGTCGCCTGCACATTTCGGGCAATCCTCCCAAAAAGGCAAAGGACGCCTTTCCGGGAGGCTCGTCTTGTGCTTGAGGCCCCAGGACAAGGAAAGGAAAGCTTCGGCTGCATAAAATTCGCACCACCTAAAGCGGTAGCTTTTGGGAGGACGTGTTGTTCTTAATCTGGTTTATTCGTGGGCAAGGCGCTTGCGCTTTTCTTTCGGGAGCCAAACGGGCATAAAGACTGCAGATTCCAGAGCCGCTTTCATTGCAGGCTATAATAGGTCAGCAGCAAGTTGGGCAAGGCCAGATCTCTCACCTTTAACAAGCTTAACATGCCCTGAGATAACCTGATCTTTAAATCTCTCCACCACATAGGTGAGCCCGTTGTTATAAGCATCCAAGTAGGGATGATCTATTTGCTCAGGGTCTCCCATCAGGACAATCTTACTTCCTTCCCCCACCCTGGTTAAAATAGTTTTAACTTCATGTTTTGTCAGGTTCTGTGCTTCATCAATAATAATAAATTGATCTGGTATGCTTCTCCCCCTAATATATGTCAGAGCTTCAACCTCAATAGAGCCCATACCAGCCAATATCGCATCCAATTCACCTGGTTTTTTGACATTAAACAGGTACTCTAAATTATCATATATCGGCTGCATCCACGGCCTTAACTTTTCCTCTTTTTCTCCGGGAAGGAATCCCAAATCTTTTCCTACCGGCACAATGGGGCGAGCCACCAGTAATTTTTTGTACTGGCCATAATCTTCTGTCTGCATTAATCCGGATGCCAGCGCCATAAGAGTTTTCCCAGTCCCTGCCTTTCCGATAAGAGTAACAAGCGGCAGATCATCTCTCAGCAAGAGCTCAAGAGCCATTGTTTGCTGGACGTTCCTTGGCTTGATCCCCCAAATATGATCATGGTCAAAAATAAGCTTTTTCACTTTTTTCCACCTTTGTCCACAATACCAAGCGCAGACGAAGATGAACCCAGCGCATCCTTCATCACCAGAAACTGATTAGGGTAGAAAGGATGGTTCGCTATTTCTGATAACGGCAGTTCTCCTTTTTCATAAAAGCGGTTCATAATATCGAGTCCGATATAGACTTCCAGAAACCCAGGATATAAATGATCATTTTCAACCACACGGTCACTTAAGAAATCTTCTGATATTAGCCCGATAGCATCCGCTTTAACTCTGACAAGGGCATCTTTGCTTACAAGAATAACCGTTCGTCCATTTTCTTTTGTCTCTTCCTCAAGTGATAGGTTTTTTGCAACTGCCAAAATCCGATTATCATTTGTTTTTTCTACAAAAATCTCTTGAAGTTCATGAAAAGACCTATGATTTAACTCAATTCGCAGGCTTCCGCCATTTTCAAGAGGTATTTTCTCATGCAGCTTACCCGTCTCCCTCATGCTGTCAATCAGCCGGGATACTTGCCTTGCGTTCCTCCCAATTTCATCCATATACCTTTTCTTAGAATCAACTTCTTCTAGTACTACAGCCGGAATGACTACTTCATTTTCTTCAAATGAAAATATGGAATTAGGATCCTGCAACAAGACATTGGTATCTAATACGTAAATTTTACTCAATATGATGCCTCCTGCTCCTCTTGTGTCTTTATTTAGCAAATTACAAAAGCGAGGTCCCCTGCTTGCGGATTTGCAGCTTCATGAAAGAATCACCTTCAATCTTGATGGATATTCTCCTGTTGTTTTATATTATTCATTCTTTTACAGATGTTGATTAATCAGGAATAAAGCTACCTAATGAAGTGGACAAATCTATCTTGGTAAAAATATATGTAATGCCGAATAAAGATAGAAGAAATTTTGCACAATAACATTAAAGAATCTCATTATTCCTGAACCTGAAAAGTCAAGTGACCAATTTCAATTTCAGGGAAATTTTGATCGCCCGGAGGTGTCAAATATGAATAGATGGCTGCTGATATGCATGACAGGATTGCTATTATCAGGGTGCGGTATGAACGGCAATCAGGCGCTAGACCATCAGGAACAGCAAAATACCAACACGATAAATGTTAAAAATAGTACAATACAGGAAGTTGACAGGGAGACTGGACAGCAAGTTTCCAGGCATCTTGTCAATTTGGCTACCAGAGTTCCTAATGTGAATGATGCCACTGCTGTTGTCCTTGGACGTTTTGCTATAGTCGGAGTAGATGTGAACAAAAACCTCGACCGTTCTGAGGTTGGAACAATTAAATATTCAGTTGCCGAAAGCCTCAAAAATGATCCTCATGGTGCAAGAGCAATTGTAGTGGCTGATCCGGATATTAACGCAAGGCTGCGGGAAATAGCTGATGACATCCAAAACGGTGAACCCTTGCAAGGAATCATGAATGAACTGGCAGATATCGCAGGCCGGCTTATGCCTGAAGTTCCAGCCGATTTAGTTGATCCCAAAAAGAAAAATGAGAAAAACGCAACCGAAGATCCAAAGAAAAAGCTCGACAATGATCAGGAAAAACAGCTCGAACAAAAACAGGAAGAACAATCGAATTATCATAAATAAAAGGGTGACAGGCATCTATAGCTTTTTAGCTAATCGGTATAGGTGCCTGCCGCTTTTTAGCCCCCAAAAAAGCTTAGTTCCAAGAGGGAACTAAGCTTTTTTCATCGCTTCCATAACCTGTTTATCCAAACGGGCTGCTGCGTCTTTATCATATGTTTTATCATATTGCGGCTCTACAGTGATCTTAGACCCGTAAAACATAACATCACGGACTTCTTTCACAGTGATTTCCATAAGGGCAAGCTTAAGAGGTACTCCTTCCATCTTTTCTGCCTTAACAGAAGCTTTACCAGCGATGGAATATGTAGATTCATTCGCAATAATATTCAGAACAACCATGTTATTGCTATTTATATTTTGAACAATCCTGGAACGGTTATCGACTGCAAAATACAATGTTTCCTCATTTTTTGCCAAAACCCATGAAATCGCATTGACATTAGGACCGCCGGTTTCAAAATCAACAGTAGCAAGTGTAACAAAACGTTCCTTTTGCAGTTCGTCATATAATGGTTTAATTAATTTCGGTTCTACCTGATTTGCCATTCTTTTCCCTCCTTTATTAACTTCATCATAGTATGATAACGCTTTTCTTTCAACCAATAACATCCTATCCTTAAGTTTGGTTGAAGCCTTTGCACTTTCTATACTAATATGAACTAACACAATAAACCCGATACGGTCTGACCGTAAAAATTTTAATTTGCCGTTAAAGCATTCGAATCAATCCTTAACTTATACTATAATGGTATTAACAACAGCAAAAACAATATGAGGTGTCCTATGCGAGTAAAATGTGTACTTTGTGATAAAATCGAATCAATTGAAAACGAGTCCTTACAGGCTAAACGGCTTCGAAACCGCCCTATTCACACATATATGTGCAAACCATGTGAAACAAGAATTACCGAAAAAACTCAAGAAAGAGCAGATACCGGAAACTTTAAGCTCTACCGAAGCAAAGTCCAGGAGGAAGAATGGTAAATCGGGCAACACCGATCATGAAGAGCAGAATAAAAGCGGAAGCGCCTTGATCAGCTGAAGTTCAACTAAAACCGCCACGTCCTGTATATTTTATAAATTCCTAAACTATAAAAAAGCCGTCCCTAACAACATATAGGGACGGCTTCAGTTTGTAGACAAAAAGAGTTCGGAATAGTCTCATTCCGAACTCTTTTTTCATTTTTTGTAGGACTTCAAGTAATTACAGAGAATTGCAGACCTCTCCGAGGTTATCATTTAGGCCATTTCTGGACCTTGCCAAGTCCAGTTGGCCATTTTCTTCAAATTCATGGCAGCGAAAGTAAGCATCGCCTGCATCGACATTTTTTTAAGTCCCCTGAGGGTTGTCCAACGCATGCCATGCTTTTCTTTTGCATCTGCGAATACTCGTTCAATTGTTTCTTTGCGTTTTTCATAGATCGGTTTGACGTCTTGATGGTGGCGAAGATGATCTGCTTCTTCCACATGTTCCTCCCACACATGACGTTGAATCAGTTTTTGATGTGCTTGACTCTGTGTGCATTGAGACAAGAAAGGGCATCCAGCACAAATTCGAGGATCTGATTTATATTGACGATACCCTTCCTTTGTAGTTGTAGTATATTTTAATATCTCACCAGTTGGGCAAATGTAACAGTCAAAATGCTCATCATAAACATACTCATGTTTTCTGAAGAAACCCTCTTTTGTGCGAGGTCGTGTGTAAGGTAAAGCAGGTGTGATGTCGTTTTTCAATAAGTAGCTCGTGATAGCAGGTGTTTTATAGGCTGCGTCTGCCGCAACAGCTTTTGGTTTACTAACTTTCTCAATGACTTGTTCTACCAATGGCTCTAAAATATGACTATCATGCGTGTTACCAGGGGTTACAATTGCGCCTAACACGAAGCCGTTGCGGTCTGCGGCCGCATGGAAAGAATAAGCGAACTGTTTTGTACGCTCATCTTTTACATAGTAGCCACTCTCTGGATCTGTTGTACTTTCCTTGATTTCTTTGTATTCTTCTTTATCAAACTTATCTGGTGGAAACGGCTTTTTTCCATGATCCTCGCGGTCTTGGTTAATCTCCTCTTGAAGGCGTTCTTGATAAGCACGGGTTTCTTTTCGAACAACTTTCTTTTCAAATTTGCGTTTATTTGCACTCGCTTTTACATGAGTAGAATCTACAAAAACGTGTTCAGCACTAATTAAATTCTTTTCAGCTGCGGTTTTTAAGATTCGGTAAAATATTTGTTCAAAGAGATCGGTGTCTTTAAATCGGCGCTCATAATTTTTACCGAAAGTTGAGAAGTGAGGAACTTTATCGTGAAAGCCATATCCTAAAAACCATCGATAAGCCATATTCGTTTTCAATTCTTCAATTGTTTGACGCATGGAGCGAATACCGAAGGTATATTGAATAAATGTGAGTTTAATTAATATTACAGGGTCAATACTTGGGCGGCCTTTTTCTGAATACTTATCTTTTACCAAGTCATAGATGAATGAGAAATTAATCGCCGCTTCAATTTTGCGGACCAAATGGTCCGCCGGTACAAGTTCGTCTAAAGCAACCATTTCAATTTGATCCCGTTGAATTGGATTATGTTTTGAAAGCATTTAAATCACCTCAAGCATTGTATTACTTCTATTTTAAAATAAAAAAGACTGCAGACAAGCACGATTTTCATCGAGTTTGTCGACAGTCTGAAGCCGTCCCTAACAACATATAGGGACGGCTTTTCTTAATCCTCTGGATAATTCACATACTTTTCTGGTTCATTTTGAATCTGATTAAGCATCACTTCTATTAATTCACGGGGAAAACGGCTCTTTTTCCGTTCTTTATCCTTAGAATAATGCACAAAGTACATTAGATCATCTTTCTCAACTTCGATATCAGAAATCTTATGCTCTTCTGAAAGAATGTCAAAAAACATTTTTTCTGTGTCTGCTGCTGCTGTATCATCCGGACGTTTATCACAGACAATTTTTATCGTTAACCAGTTATACAGTGAATCCTGCAAAGATTTCATCTCAGCCTCTCCCGGTTATTCCGCCTTTGCCTGTTCTTTCTTTTCCTGGTGAAGGCGGATTTTATAGATAATCAAGATTAACGCAGCCACAACAAGACCTTCTGCTACAGGAAGGAATACCCCAAGAAATGTAAGCACGGTACATCCTAAAATCAAGAAGGTATATATAACAGCTGATTTTATTATAGGAAGTTTCTTGGCAAAACCTAATTTAAAAACCAGTATGGATAGTAGAACAATTGTTATATATAGAAGCCACATTCCAGTTGTGGGATTCTCATGGACTTTGAACAAAGCAGCGAAAAAAGAAAGGCGCTGTGAAACATCCATATCCTTCTCTCCTCCCCTTCTTAGCCTTAGTTAGTTTCAGCGTATTTCTTCTTTTTGGCCATTCTTTCACGTTCATTTTTATCAAGAATTTTTTTGCGCAGTCTGATTGACTCAGGTGTTACTTCAAGCAGCTCATCATCATTCAAATATTCAAGAGCTTCTTCAAGAGTCAAAATGCGCGGCTTTTTAATTACATTCGTTTGATCCTTATTAGCAGAACGGATGTTGGTTGCATGCTTCACTTTAGTGATATTGACAGTAAGGTCATTTTCGCGAGTATGCTCTCCAACTATCATTCCTTCATAGATTTCAGTACCTGGTTCAACGAAAATGGTACCTCTATCCTCTACTTGCATAATACCATATGTGGATGACTTTCCGCTTTCCATGGAAACAAGCACACCCTTGCTTCTGCCTCCGATTTGTCCTTTAATTTCAGGCTGGTAGCTGTCAAATGTGTGATTGATAATACCATATCCGCGAGTAAGCGTCATAAATTCTGTGGAGTAGCCAATTAGTCCGCGGGCTGGGACGTTGAATGTTAGTCGCACTTGGCCATTTCCGTTATTGACCATATCAAGCATTTCACCTTTACGTGTACCCATTGATTCAATGATTGAGCCGGTATTATCCTCTGGCACATCAATTTGAACACGTTCTACCGGTTCGCAGCGAACACCATCAATCTCTCTAATAATTACTTCAGGCTTGGAAACCTGTAATTCAAAACCTTCACGGCGCATATTTTCAATGAGGATTGATAAATGAAGTTCTCCACGTCCAGATACAACCCAAGCGTCAGGTGAATCTGTATTTTCGACACGAAGACTCACATCTGTCTCAAGCTGGGCACGCAATCTTTCTTCAACTTTTCTGGCTGTAATATACTTTCCTTCTCTTCCTGCAAATGGGCTGTTATTTACAACGAAAGTCATTTGCAATGTTGGCTCATCTATTCTTAGAACAGGAAGTGCTTCCTGATGCTCGACAGGACAGATGGTTTCTCCAACGTTGATGTCCTCCATTCCGGAAACAGCGATCAGATCTCCAGGAAATGCTTCTTGAATTTCCTCGCGCTTAAGCCCGAAGAATCCAAAGATTTTTGTAACGCGGAATTGCTTGACCGAACCATCAAGCTTCATTAAAGCAACTTGCTGGCCGACCTTGATTGTTCCACGGAATACACGGCCAATACCGATTCTTCCCACATAATCATTGTAATCTAAAAGGGCAACCTGGAATTGGAGCGGCTCTTCACGATTATCAGCAGGTGCTGGTATGTGGTCAATAATTGCTTCATAAACCGAATGCATATCATCATCCTGTTTATCAGGAGTAGTACTTGCAGTCCCAGCAATAGCTGAAGCGTATATGACCGGAAATTCAAGCTGGTCTTCGTCTGCACCAAGTTCGATAAATAAATCGATAACCTCATCAACAACTTCTGTTGGGCGGGCAGATTCCTTGTCAATTTTATTTACTACTACGATTGGTGTTAATTTTTGCTCCAAAGCCTTTTTGAGTACGAAACGCGTTTGAGGCATACACCCTTCATATGCATCAACTACTAATAAGACACCATCAACCATTTTCATGATACGTTCTACTTCACCGCCAAAATCTGCGTGGCCAGGCGTATCCAGAATGTTAATCCTTGTATCTTTATATTTAACTGCAGTGTTTTTAGCTAAGATCGTAATACCGCGTTCTCTTTCCAGATCATTTGAATCCATCGCGCGCTCTTCCACATGCTCATTTGAACGGAAAGTCCCGGACTGTTTTAAAAGCTCGTCAACCAATGTTGTTTTACCATGGTCAACGTGGGCTATAATTGCAATATTTCGAATATCTTCTCTTAATTTCAAAAGATTTCCTCCTATTTATAAAAACTGAATCACTTTTTAACATTTTTCACAACTGATACATTATATCACAATTACTATAGAAACCTAAAAGCTTTTTGTGTAAAATAATGTAGAAAAGGATTTATTCCTCATGTATGCTTTTTATTTTTATTCTCTTTACATATTTTTCGCCAGTATTTACTTAAAATAATCCGCTTGGGAGTGGAAAAAATTTATGGACAAAATCAAGTGGCCTTTATTAGCCTTTGCGATTGGCGCAGCTCTATGCATGATGGGCATAGGCGTTGCTGTAGCTGAAAGAAGCATTATAGGCATGATTATTGCCATCATTGCTTTAATTTTTGTAATGGGATACGGTTTTAAAACAAAGAAGAAAATGAGGGAAGACGGTTTATTATAGAAACGGCATAAAAGCTGCAGCTCTGCGCTGCAGCTTTTTCAAATTAATGGACAGACCATTATTAAGAATTCTTTTTCATCAGGAGAAGCCTCCATTTTGAATTGCTCAAAACCGGCGTCAGCTAAAAAATATATCCAATTTTGCCGGTTTTCAGGAACACCCGCAAAGAAAGACTTTTCTCCTTTTTCCTTTAATTCTGCGGCCAACTGCTCGATAATCTTAGTACCGATTCCTTTCCTGCGAATACTGTTCTTAACCAGAATCGTACCGAGCCATGGTTTCCCGTTAGAAGGAGATGAATTCACATGGAATGTGACGGCTATCCGTTCTCCATCAAGCCTCCAAATTCTCCACTCACCATTCAATTTCTGATACCTGGCCATATATTCCATTAGGTTATGCCCGCTTTTCTCTTCTTCTTCCCAAGCAGCACTATCCTTGATGATCTCTAAAAAAATGTCAAGTCTGCATGTGTGACGCTGCTGCTCGATAAATTACCAATTGCCATTTTTTAAGTATTCTTTCATAATTTCCTGATGAAGCCCTGGCTTAGAGACAAAAACAGAATTGTTTTCAAGATAGTTCAGCGGATCACCTTTAACGGTTGTTGCAATTCCTCCCAATTCCTCGATCATGATCACACCTGCGGCGAAATCCCATGGAGCCAGACGCATTGTTATGTATGCATCAACCCTCCCGGATGCAATATATGCCATTTCAATTGCAGCTGAACCATAGGATCGAGTTCCTCTTGCATTTCTAACAAGAGGAGCCAGGAGTGATGGATCAATTCTTCTATTTTCCGTAACCCATGTAGCATTCAGTCCGATTATTGCCTTTGATACTTCCGTTTCCTTTAATGGCGGAAGTTCCAAATCATTCATGAAAACACCCTGTCCCTTCATGCAATGATATAACTCATCATGGACTACATCGTAAATTAATCCAATTTTCCCTTTTCCATTTTCATAAATGCCTACTGATATGGCAAAGTTTCTTTGCTGATGGACAAAATTCATCGTTCCGTCAATTGGATCAATAATCCAGACAATTCCTTCCATATCACTTAGCTTATCCCCGAAACCCTCTTCACCAAGGATTCGATGGCCGGGATATTTTTCATTAATTTTTTTATGAAGAATTGTTCTGTTTCCTGATCTATATCTGTCACTAAATCGTTTGCATTTGACTTGGTGGTGATGGTCAACGTTTTGCTGAAAGAATTTTTAATATTCTCGCCGGCCTCTCTAATCAAGGCTTTGGCATATGTATGAATTTCACTCCAATTTGTCATTGGTCAGCCCTCCGCTTAGTATATCATTAAAATATAACTAGCTTAAATGAATTAGCAAGGTTCTTCAAGTTATATACTCTCCTATGATGCGGGTTATCATTTGCAGTAAAAAACAATTGCCAAAATAATAAACGAACTCCTCATGTAATCAGGGAGTCCGTTTCTAATTATTCTTTCTTTTCTTTTGCATTTTTTCTGCCTTATCTCCTTTAGTCACAATTAATCTTAAAGTGCTTTTAATCTGAGAAGTTCCTGCCTGATTTTTTCAAGCTTTAGTTTTGATTGTTTCTGGAGATCTTCATTCCTTTCTGACATGGCATCAAACAAAGTAGCTAACTCATAATCCATTTCCAGCCTTAAGACCGCTGTTCTTTCCCTATCACCATTTTTCTTCTTCACTGTATTCATAAGTTGTTTCATTAGACAGTACACCCCTTCCAATAGTGTTTAATTTTCTGATTATTTTTACTATTATCATATGAAGGACAATTCTCAGTTGCAACTAATTTGTGCGATAACCTAAAACTTTATTTAGCCTCTTCTTTAAAGCTTAAAATTTTTCGATTGTTCGAGGTTATGCTACAATATTTGACAAAGCATATAGGAGGTTAGCTTATGTCTTTTCCTGGTTTCACAAACGATGATTTCGATGTCTTTAAAATAGATGGACTTGATGAAAGAATGGACAGGTTAAAATCTGTTATTAGGCCTAAGTTAGAAGAGTTGGGACGCCATTTTGCACCCTCTCTCTCAAACCTGTCCGGAGATGAAATGTTCCCTCATGTTGCTAAGCATGCCAGAAGAACAAAGAATCCGCCAAATGATACTTGGGTCGCATTTGCAGGCAATGCAAGGGGATACAAAATGCTTCCTCATTTCCAGATAGGTTTATGGGAAACGCATGTATTCATCTGGTTTGCCATCATCTATGAAGCACCGAATAAAGCTGCCGCAGGCAAGTCTTTTGAGAACAGCCTGGATAAATTTTATAAAGAAATACCCAAAGATTATGTCTGGTCCGGCGATCACACAAAACCAGATGCTGTTATGCATAATGAACTTTCCAAAGAAGAATTGAGATCCATGTTTCAGCGCCTGCAAAATGTTAAAAAAGCTGAAATTCTTTGCGGCTATCAAATTTCTCGAGAAGATGCCGTTCTCATGTCACCTGATCAGTTTATTGAAAAAGCTGAATCTGTATTTAGAAATTTATTACCCTTATACAAAATGGCATAAACATGTTTCGCATAACGTGGATCAGGCAGCTCAAAAAAAAACAAACCTTCAATTTGAAGGTTTGTTTTTTTACCAAGTCTATTTCTGCATTCTTACTTTATCCCCAGGTGAAAGTTCTTTGGCCAATTTAACTGTCCGGTAAGAGGAATAGCCGCTTTGTTCTTCAAATTCATCACAGATGTTTTTCTCCTGGGCTTTTCCCGGAACAATTTCCTTAAAGCGTCTATATGCATTCATGAATTGTTCTCGCTCAATTCCTTTTTCGTATGCCATTTCAATGCTTTCAAAATATTTGATGACGTCAACTATTTCTTCTGTTGACCAATCCAGGTCAATCGGGTATTGATATTCCATTTCACTTCACCTCATTTATGATAATTCATGGTGCTTTGTCACATTATTTTATCATAATTATTTAATCCATTTCCCTCTGATTGATTCTCCATCTGCAATGATCCGCTGGAATAATTCCTCAACAGACGGGATATCCTTAATTAATCCCATAACTTGTCCAGCCCATGCAAATCCTTCATGGTCTTTCCCTTCATATATATATTTTTTATTAGCATTCCCGCTAATGTAGTCTTTTAACTGCTCATAGCCGCCGTTTTGTTTTTCGATATCGAGTATTTTTTCCGACCATGAGTTAGCGATAACCCTTGCGGGTGCTCCTATAGTTCTTTTTATGACTACTGTGTCATTTTCTGTGCCTTCGACTAAACGATTTTTATATAATTCAGAAGCATGTACGCATTCTTTTGTTGCAACAAATCTTGTCCCCATCTCAATACCCTCTGCGCCAAGACTTAATGCTGCCATCAGGCCCCTGCCGTCTCCGATTCCTCCTGAGGCTATAACAGGAATTGATACAGCATCAGCCACCTGAGGTACAAGAACGAAGGTTCCAATATCATCCCTGCCTAAATGTCCGCCGCCTTCCTGACCGACAACCATCACAGCATCGGCCCCAAGTTCCTCCGCCTTTACCGCCTGCCGTTTTGCCGCCACAAGTACAAGTTTCTTAACATTTACACCCTTTAATTGATCAAATATAGGAGCAGGATTTCCCCTGTCATAGAAATAACAGGGACTTCTTCTTCAATCGCAACATCCAGGTAGTGAGAAAATGGCCTTCCATGCTGTCCAATAGCAAAATTAACCCCGAACGGCTTGTCTGTCAATTTCTTCACCTTTTGTATCTCATCTCTAAGTTTTTCCGGGCTGCTGAGAGACATTGCGGTAACCTGCCCTAATCCTCCGGCATTTGAAACAGCTGCAGCCAAATCTGAATAGGCAAGATGGGCAAGACCGCCCTGTATAATTGGATATTTAATTTTCAATAATTCTGTCACACGTGTGTTCCAGTTCATTTATATAACCTCCATTTCTTCCTAACTTTTATTTCTATTTGCAAGGTTTAAATTCCTGTTAACTTCTAAAACTAATGGCAAACCGAAATAGCAGGCGACTGCTCAGGGACGGACGGCAATCACAAGACGAGCCATGCGAGGAGGTATTCTTTCCTTCCGGAAGGAATTGGCAGGTCTTTCCTCCCTAGGGACGGAAACTAGACAGGCATTAACAGAATCAGTATGCAATAAAACTTTCTATGCAAAGGGATTGAATAATGCTATAATGCAAATGTTTTATAACAGCATGAGTATATTGAAATATTATTTTAAAGAGGTGTGGGAATAAGTTGTCTCAATACAAAACACCGCTGTTCAGCGGTTTGCTTGCACACGCAAAAAAGGATCCGGTACAATTTCATATACCCGGCCACAAAAAAGGTGCCGGGATTGATCCGGAATTCAGGGAATATATAGGTGATAATGCACTCGCTATTGACCTGATTAACATTGGTCCTCTTGATGATCTTCATCAGCCCAAAGGCATTATAAAAGAAGCACAGGATCTTGCAGCAGAGGCCTTTGGGGCGGATAGAACATTCTTCTCTGTACAAGGAACGAGCGGAGCCATCATGACCATGGTTATGGCTGTCTGCGGGCCAGGGGATAAAATCATTGTTCCGAGGAATGTTCATAAGTCCGTCATGTCTGCAATTGTGTTTTCAGGGGCAACCCCTATTTTTATACATCCTGAAATTGATGAAAACTTGGGAATATCTCACGGAATAACAACTGAATCCGTCTCGAAAGCCCTGGAACTTCATCCGGATGCCAAAGGGGTATTAGTAATTAATCCTACCTATTTCGGTATTTCTGCCGATCTAAAAAAATTGTTGAAATAGCCCATTCATACAATGTGCCTGTCCTTGTGGACGAAGCCCATGGTGTGCATATTCACTTCCATGACGAGCTTCCATTATCCGCCATGCAGGCCGGAGCTGATTTAGCAGCAACATCAGTCCACAAACTGGGCGGGTCCATGACACAAAGTTCAATCTTAAATATGAAAGGGAATCTTGTTTCTGCCAAAAGGGTACAATCCATTTTAAGCATGCTGACAACAACTTCCACTTCTTATTTACTGCTTGCCTCATTGGATGTTGCCAGAAAACGTCTTGCCACTGAAGGAAAGGAACTCATTCAAAAGACTATTGATTTGGCCCAGTCCATTCGCCGCCGCATCAATGAAATTGACCGGCTATATTGTGTCGGTGAAGAAATACTGGAAACAAAAGCGGCGCATGACTACGATCCGACCAAATTGATTATTTCTGTCAAAGAACTTGGCATGAATGGTTTCGATGTGGAAAATTGGCTTCGGGAACATCATAATATTGAAGTAGAAATGTCCGATTTATATAATATCCTTTGCATTGTTACCCCCGGTGACACGGAAAGAGAAGCTGATATTTTAGTTTCCGCTCTTGCCGAACTCGCTAATGAGCGTAAAGGAAATACTGAAAAGCTTGAAACTCAAGTGCTGCTGCCTGATATTCCCGTTTTATCGCTTACTCCCCGTGACGCATTTTATGCTGACACAGAACTGGTTCCATTTGACGAATCAGAAGGAAGAATTATCGCCGAATTCATTATGGTTTATCCTCCCGGAATACCTATATTTATTCCAGGAGAAATCATTACTAAGGAAAACCTGCGTTATATTAAAACGAATATGGAAGCGGGACTTCCAGTTCAAGGGCCGGAAGATTACGACTTCAAGTATCTTCGTGTCATTGAAGAGCACCGGGCCATCAGATAATGCAAAAGAGCCTTCCATTTTAGGAAAGGCTCTTTTTATTATTAACGATTATTTTTTGTATTCTCTGTTTTTTCTCCATCACAGCAATTGCATTTTTTTGAATATAGTACTGTTACTTTTTCATCCTCAAAGTGATCAATAGTTGAATTGCAAGCCTGGCATACGATTGTACCCATCTTTTCATTCTCCTTTTCAATGAGTTTTAGAATCATTTGAAAGCGCTTTATCTATAAATCAATAATAATATAACATTATTAAATTATCAAGCCTAATTGTATAACATAATTATTGTTTTTTATTGGTATTTACGTTGACAACATTTATAAACCTTTATTAATAGTATGACATAATAAAAAAACAGACCAATTCGGCCTGTTTTTTTGTTTAATCGTATTGTTCTTCGAAACGTGCACCAGGGATCGCTTCTATGAAAAACTCGCTTAAATCAGCTGCCTGTTCATATAAATCAAGCTTAAATGCCTTTTGCAAGTATTCGATGTCTTCGAGATCTTTTGGGTCAAGGAGAGTGGAGCGGCCGGTCTGCATACAAATAACCAGAGGCTTAGAAAAGAAGAGGTTTGTATAAACAATTCCAAAATCATACCGTGTTGACTCGGTGGTAAATCCAACAAAACGGACATTCACGTTTTCATGCTCATCATAGAGCTTCTCAAAATAATCCATAAAATACCTCCCTTTTAAATAAATATTTAGAATATTATTATAATTTATTTTAGGCGCTTTGACAAGTAATTTAAATTTACCTTACTATTTTAAGTTGTCATAAGATTTTATCTAATGCTAGAATGAAGGAAGATGTTCATTACCATAATTATGGGGATAATGGGGGAAAGATGTTGGCGGCTAATTCTTTTATCAAGCTGGTTCCTTCATCAGCTAAGGAAAATATTTCAACAGAAGAGCTTAAAGAACTTTTCTTATATTATAAGGATATTACAGGCAAAACAGGCAGACAGATTAAATGGGAATATAATGATGCCGCTTTTCCTTATGAGATTAAAGAGAAGCCTGAAGCAAAAGGAACCTGGTTTTACCTATATTCAGACCATGACCGATATAATGCCATATTGCTTGGCATTGATAAAGAAAAAGTTATTGAGGAAGACGGCTCTGAACGGGAGCAGGCCTACATACAGGTTACATTGCCGGAAACTGCAACTTTTGGAGATAAAGGTAAAGCTAATGAATTTTGCAAATTTCTTGCTAAAAAGCTGCAAGGTGAATTGCATCTCTTCAATGGAAGAATCATGTACTATTATAAAAGAAAATAATTATTTATAAAAAACGTTGAGAACAGCAGCTGCTGTTCTCATTCTATTTCCTGGCTGATCTGAGCAGGATCGACAGGTGTAAATCCTTTATTCCGCAACCCTTTCACAATATCCTCTAATGCTTCTTTTGTCCATTGCCTATCATGCATCAATAAGTTTGCACCATTCACTAAAAAGGGTGAATTAATCATTATATCTGCCAAAGCTTCTTTTGATTGATATTCCTTTTCCCAGTCATATCCGTATGTCCAATTCATGAGAATCATGTTTTCATCCTTAGCAACCTTTCGGCTGTAGTCTGAAATGGATCCAAATGGTGCCCGGAAGAATTTTGGCCTCTCTCCGATAATCTCTTCTACTCGATCATTAAGACTAACAATCTCATTATATTGCTGTGCCTCGGATAAGGTTTTTAAGTTGTAGTGGCTGTATGTGTGATTACCGATAGCAAAACCAAGTTCGTGAATTGCCTTCAAAACTTCTGCTTCTTCCGGAGTATCAATGAAGTGTCCATTAACAAAGAAGATTGCAGGTGCTGAAAGTTTTTTTAAGATCCTGGCCATCTCCAATGCATTTTTATCTGGAGCATCGTCAATAGTCAGTAATACAACCTTTGAGTTTGCATGATTCATTGGTTCTACTGTCCAATTACTTGCATTTATCTTGTATTGCGGCTCTGATAAGGATACTGCCTCTTCTTTAGGCTCTCTTTCGTCATCTCCCTTGTTCTTCTGCAATTTTGATTCATGAACTTTGGAATGGTCATCCGAATTATTTTCTTCTTGCTTATACTCTTCTTTTTCCAATTCTGATGGCTTTTCAACCGCAGTAAGATCCGTGCAAGAAGCCAAAATCATTAGAAAAAAACACCTATGATAAGCCCCGTTATTTTCATATTGCCCCCCTACAGTGCATATCCCTTTAATCTCACTCCAATTAGTGTTAGTATGTGAAATGGCCTTTTAAAGGAGTTGTCCCCCTTTTTGACACCTTACCATTACCTACTGATTTTACCCGAAATAGATCCGTTTTGAACATTCAAAAAGTAAAATTTAGAATTTCTGTGAGGATCTATACATCCTTTAGATTTTACATAGTCGATCTTTTTCGGGAAGCTGCTCTCCCCTGCTGAGCTTCAAAATGCTTTAAAAATCAAGCTATAACTGTCAGGAATGCGGAATTCTTATTTTCCTGCATTTTTTAGGATTGGGAGTTTTACGGAATTATTTTATTTAC
The DNA here is from genome assembly GCF_023516215.1 of Cytobacillus pseudoceanisediminis. NCBI lineage: Bacteria > Bacillati > Bacillota > Bacilli > Caryophanales > Bacillaceae > Cytobacillus > Cytobacillus pseudoceanisediminis. The sequence goes on from NZ_CP097349.1 coordinate 2,407,515, forward strand.
GTTCATTATAATAAGATTTGGAGGGATTTGATGAAGAAACTGACACCAGTATTTACGGTTTCAGTCATATTCACAGCAATTTTTATTTTATGGGGACTTGTCCCAAAGACTATACTGCCAAAAGGCAATCTTGATTCTGTTACAGCATCTGTTCAAGGATTCATATTGGAGAAGTTCGGCTGGTTTTACCTTTTATCAGCTTCTATCTTTTTAATTTTTTCTATCCTATTAGCATTCAGCAAATACGGCAATATTCGTCTGGGCAAGGATGCAGATAGGCCCGAATATAGCTATTTATCATGGTTTGCCATGCTCTTTAGTGCCGGGATGGGAATAGGCCTGGTTTTTGGGGAGTGTCGGAACCTATGTATCACTTTTATGCCCCCCTTTTCTCGAAGGACAGACACCTGAAGCAGCCAGGGCTGCCATGAGGTACTCCTTTTTCCATTGGGGTCTTCATCCATGGGCTATTTATACTGTCATTGGGCTTGCATTGGCGTATTTCCAGTTCAGAAAAGGAGCACCGGGAGTTATCAGCTCCATTTTGAGGCCAATTTTAGGAAGCAAAGTGGACGGGCCGCTGGGCGTATTAATTGATTTTATTGCCGTCTTTGCTACTGTTTTCGGAGTTGCAACATCATTAGGTCTGGGTGCCATTCAGATTTCCGGAGGACTTTCTGGAATATTCGACAGTATCGGTAATAATTTCAACACTCAATTAATTATTATTGTCGTTGTGACGGTCTTGTTTATGTTTTCAGCCCAAACCGGATTAAACAAGGGAATAAAGTATTTAAGTAACTTAAATATTATCTTAGCAATATCCTTATTATTATTTCTGCTGTTTGTAGGTCCATCTAACTTTATTATGGACCTGTTCACAACGACAATTGGGTCTTATATTCAAAACCTTCCATCCATGAGCTTCAGGCTCAGCCCTTTTGATCAGGAGCTGACATGGTTTCAGGATTGGACCATTTTTTATTGGGCATGGTGGATTGCCTGGGCGCCATTTGTCGGTACGTTCATAGCAAGAATATCCCGTGGAAGGACAATAAGAGAATTCGTCATTGGTGTGCTTGCTGTTCCAACCCTATTTGGAGCCCTTTGGTTCTCTGTTTTTGGAGGAACAGGTATATACCTTGAATTCTTCGAGGCGAAGCCTATCTTTGAAACAATCGAGCAGCAGGGAATGGAGGTAGCACTATTTACTGTGTTTGATAACTTCCCTTTCAGCACTGTTCTTAGCTCAATGGCTATTTTCTTAATCAGTACATTCTTTATTACTTCTGCAGACTCAGCTACTTTTGTTCTTGGCATGCAGACGACTAACGGAAGCCTGAACCCTCCGGGAAAAGTGAAATTTGTCTGGGGCATTATTCAATCAGCATCTGCAGCCATCCTTTTATGGACAGGAGGTCTTGAAGCTCTCCAAAGAGCTTCCATTATAGCTGCACTCCCTTTTACCATCATTATGCTTCTAATTGTGGCATCGCTGGTTAAATCGTTTAAAGAAGAGGACATCCTGAAAAAAACAGCTGATAAAGCCAAATAAAAAATCGGCACCTAAAAAAGGTGCCGATTTTTTTATCCTTATACTTATCTTTACCAATGGGACAGGTAGGACATTGCAAAATGGAAAGATGCATATAAGCTTAAGCTCATAACAGTTACCATAAATGTTTTTTGCAGACTTAATTACCCAATTTCCAATGTTTATTGCCAAATAAAAAAACAAAAAACATAATGACTTTATATATGAGCTGGTCATATTTTGACAGCCATTCAATAAAAGTATATCCGCTCCAAATTAACATCTGCAGCAAAAGAGCTGTATAAATCTTCATGCACTCCACCACCAAATTTTTTAATCCTTACCCGCTTTTTTAATAGAAGAAACACTTGTGTATGTAATATATGTTGAAAAGGATATTCTTATTTTTCATTTCTGTAACATTTGAATGACAAGCCAAAATTTTCTTTCACTATATGATAAAATACTCATAAATATTAGGAGATTATTATGAATTGCTCATCAACTGTCAGAAGACTGGAAAATCACCGAGACTTCTATACTGCTTTAGATAAAACAATCTTATGTCATACGGTGGAATTTATAATAAAGTGAGGGCAAAATGATGAAAGGTCTGCCGCTGATCTTAATTACTGCACTCTTGTTTGTAACCTCTTCATGCAATCATAAGGAAGTAAAAAAAGAGCTGAAGATAGACGATAGTGTTAAACAGCTCATTTTTTTCACGGATAAAAAACAATATGAACAGGAAATATCCTATTATGATGCCATCATCGAATTAAAGAGAAGCTATCCGGATCTGATCAAGAATATGAAAATCATAACAGCATCTGAATCCAGCCATATAAGCAATTATAATGTAGAAAACTGCCCTGCCATGCTGCTGGTCTATCAAGATAAAGTGATTGTAGAAATTAATGGCACGGTACCTAAAGAGAAGATCATTCATCCGCTTGCTGATGCAATGGATGAAAAAGACGAAAAATAGTCATCATATACAAAAAAATCCTCCCCTGGCAGGGAGGATTTTTTTAATTATTTTACAATGTGAATTGGGCTTCCAATAGCAACTTCTGCTGCTTCCATTGTGATTTCACCCAATGTTGGATGAGCATGAATAGTCATGGCAAGATCTTCTGCAGTCATACCTGCTTCAATAGCCAATCCAAGCTCAGCAATCATATCAGATGCACTTGCACCAGCGATTTGCGCACCGATTACAAGGCCATCCTCTTTGCGTGTCACTAGCTTTAAAAAGCCGTCAGTGGAATCAAGTGCAAGGGCACGGCCATTTGCTGCGAATGGGAACTTCGCTGTCGTTACTTCGATTCCTTCTTCTTTAGCCTGCTGCTCAGTATATCCTACAGAAGCCAATTCAGGTTCAGAGAATACCACAGCCGGGATTGCTAAGTAATCAATTTCTGCGTTATGGCCTGCAATTGCTTCTGCAGCAATCTTGCCTTCGTAAGAAGCTTTATGAGCCAATTGAGGACCTGCAACAATATCACCAATTGCATAAATATTGCTTACATTCGTACGGCATTGTTTATCGATTTCAATAACACCGCGTTCAGTCATCTTAATGCCGGCTTGTTCTAAGCCCAGTTCGTCTGTATTTGGACGTCTTCCAACCATTACAAATACATAATCTGCATCAAGAGATTTCTCTTCGCCTTTTTCTTCAAACTTAACGGTAACTCCATTTTCATTCTCTTCAACACCTTTAGCAAGTGCCTTCGTAATGAATTCAACGCCTTTTTTCTTTAAGTTCCGTTTAACAAGTGATGTCATTTGCTTCTCAAAACCGACAAGGATATCATCCGCACCCTCAAGAACCGTTACTTGAGAACCAAAATTCGCATAAGCTCCGCCAAGTTCGATTCCAATAACACCGCCGCCAATAACGACGATTTTCTCTGGAATCTCTTGAAGTGCCAGTGCACCTGTTGAATCAAGAACTCGTTTAGAGAATTTAAACGTTGGCAATTCTATTGGACGCGATCCTGTAGCAATGATTGCATTTTTAAATGTATAAGTTTGTGCCGAATTATCATCCATTACACGAAGGGTATTCGCATCAACGAAATAAGCTTCCCCGCGTACGATGTCAACTTTATTGCCCTTTAAAAGACCTTCTACTCCTCCAGTAAGCTTATTAACTACACCGGATTTAAATTCTTGTACTTTTGTAAAGTCAACTTTTACATTTTCAGCTGTAATACCCATTACATCTGAGTGCTTTGCATTTTCATAGCGGTGGCCTGCTGCGATTAAAGCCTTTGAAGGAATACATCCAACGTTTAAGCAAACACCGCCCATATTAGCTTTTTCTACGATTGTTACTTTCTGTCCAAGCTGTGCTGCACGAATCGCTGCAACATATCCACCAGGACCCGCACCAATGACTATAGTATCTGTTTCGATTGGGAAATCTCCTACTACCATTTGTTATTACGCCTCCATTAACAATAGTTCTGGATCGTTCAGTAAACGCTTGATGTGATTTAATGCATTTTGTGCAGTTGCTCCATCAATAATTCTGTGGTCAAAGCTTAGTGACAATGCCAATACTGGAGCAGCAACAATTTCTCCGTCCTTCACTACTGGCTTTTCAGCAATACGGCCAATTCCAAGAATGGCAACCTCTGGATGATTGATAACCGGAGTAAACCATTGACCGCCGGCAGAACCAATATTTGTAATTGTGCATGAAGCCCCCTTCATTTCATCTGGAGCAAGCTTGCCATCACGGGCTTTACCAGCCAGCTCATTGATTTCATTAGAAATGGCAAATGTCGACTTGCGGTCTGCATCCTTAACAACTGGCACAAGAAGACCTTTTTCAGTATCCGCTGCAATACCGATATTGTAGTAATGCTTATGGATGATTTCACCTGCTGCATCATCGATTGAAGTGTTTAGTGCTGGGAATTCACGCAATGCACTTGTTAATGCTTTTACCACATAAGGAAGGAATGTAAGCTTAATTCCTTTATTAGCTGCAACTTCTTTAAACTTCTTGCGGTGTGCAACAAGTTTCGTAACATCAATTTCATCCATTAATGTTACGTGTGGAGCTGTATGCTTAGAGTTTACCATAGCTTTTGCAATTGCTTTACGGATTCCGCTCATTTTCTCGCGAGTTTCTGGATATTGTCCAGCAGGAATCGCCTGTGCAGCTGCAGGTGCAGTTTCTCTTGCTTCAGCTTTTGGTGCGTCTTCTTTAGCAGTGGCTTCAGCAGCTTTTGCTCCGCCATTCAGGAATGCATCAATATCATCTTTCTGAATGCGTCCATTTTTGCCGCTTCCAGCTACCTGGCGAATATCTACACCTTTGTCACGAGCGTATTTTCTAACAGACGGCATAGCAATAATACGGCGATTAGGATCTACTTCCGTCTCAGAAATAACTACTCCTTCTTTTGGTGCATCTTGAGCAGGAGCTTCTTCCTTCTTCAAATCCTGGCCAGCTTCAGCAGTTGCCTGAACTTGCGCTTCTGTTTTTTCTTCTTTAGGAGCCTCATCTTCATGATCTCCCTTGAATTTAAGGTCTTCATAACCAGGAGCATCAAAAGTAATCAATACTTGACCTACAGTTGCAACTGTACCTTCTTCAACAAGGATTTCTTCAACTTTACCTTTAACTGGGGAAGGAATCTCAACAACCGCTTTATCGTTTTGAACTTCACAAAGCACGTCATCTTCTTGTACTTCGTCACCTGGCTTTACAAACCACTTGACGATTTCACCTTCATGGATACCTTCACCGATATCAGGCAATCTAAATTGGAATGCCAATGGAATTCACCCTCCTATTATTTCGATCGTTCATTATAAAACACGTCAGGGGGATATTTCCCCCTTGTGTCATCAGTTAAATGCGATTAAAATTCAAGAACTTTTTTAGCTGTTTCAATAACATCTTTATAGTTTGGAAGCCAAACAGTTTCAGCTTGCGGGAAAGCAAAAACAGTATCTGGAGCAGCTACACGCAGAACTGGTGCTTCCAGGCTGAGAATAGCACGATCATTGATTTCTGCAACGACACTTGCTGCAATACCAGCCTGCTTTTGTGCTTCTTGAACAACAATTGCTCTTCCTGTCTTTTCAACAGAAGCAATAATTGTTTCAATATCAATAGGAGCAACTGTACGCAAGTCGATAACTTCTGCAGATTTTCCTTCTTTTTCAAGCTCTTCAGCCGCTTTTAGAGATTCATGAACCATTGCTCCGTAAGTCACAATAGTCAGGTCGGAACCTTCACGTTTAACTTCTGCTTTACCAAGAGGAATTGTATATTCTTCTTCAGGCACTTCCTGACGGAAAGAACGGTACAATTTCATATGCTCAAGGAAGATAACAGGATCGTTATCGCGAATTGCAGAGATAAGCAGTCCCTTTGCATCATAAGGAGTTGACGGAATCACAACCTTTAGCCCAGGCTGTTGAGCCATTAAGCCTTCCAGGCTGTCAGCATGCATTTCAGGAGTATGTACCCCTCCCCCGAATGGTGAACGGATTGTAACTGGTGAATTATATCTTCCGCCGGAACGGTAACGCATGCGTGCCAGCTGGCCGGAAATAGAATCCATTACTTCATAGACGAATCCAAAGAATTGGATTTCAGGCACCGGACGGTAGCCTTGTAAACCAAGACCGACTGCCAGACCGCCGATTCCGGATTCAGCTAGAGGTGTATCAAATACACGCTCTTCGCCGAACTCTTTTTGAAGGCCTTCGGTAGCACGGAAAACGCCGCCGTTTACGCCCACATCTTCACCGAATACCAATACATTCGGATCGTTGCGCAATTCTGTGCGAAGAGCATCAGTAATTGCCTGAATCATTGTCATTTGCGCCATGGCTTACTTCGACTCCTTTTCTTTGTATATTTCATACTGTTCTTTTAGGTTATAAGGCATTTCTTCATACATAATGTTCATAAGGTCAGTAACCTTTTGTTTAGGTGTATCATCAGCCTTTTTAATAGCTTCTTTAATATCTTCTTTTGCTTGTTCTATTACTTCGTTTTCCATGTCTTCATTCCAGATGCCCTTATCCTCAAGGAACTTGCGGAAACGAACAAGCGGATCTTTCTTTTCCCATTCATTATCCAGGTCAGAAGTACGGTAACGCGTTGGATCGTCACCGGCCATTGTGTGTGGTCCGTAGCGGTAAGTCAAAGTTTCGATTAGTGTAGGACCTTCACCATTCAATGCACGTTCACGCGCTTCGCGAACAGCTGCATAGACAGCAAGAGGATCCATACCATCAACCTGAATTCCAGGAATTCCGGCAGCCACTGCTTTTTGTGCAATTGTTTTTGCTGCTGATTGTTTTTCTACTGGAGTAGAGATTGCAAAGCGGTTATTCTGAACAATGAAGATAGCAGGTGCTTTGAATGCTCCTGCAAAGTTGATGCCTTCATAGAAGTCACCTTGTGAAGCACCGCCGTCTCCAGTATAAGTGATGGCAACCTTCTTTTCGCCGCGCTTCTTCATTCCAAGGGCAACCCCTGCAGTCTGAATATATTGAGCTCCAATGATAATCTGAGGTGAAATGACATTTACACCTTCAGGGATGTTTCCGCCTTCAAAGTGTCCGCGGGACCATAGGAAAGCCTGGTATAACGGAAGGCCGTGCCAAATGATTTGAGGAACATCACGATATCCTGGAAGAATGAAATCTTCTTTCTCCAATGCAAAATGAGATGCTAGCTGAGAAGCTTCCTGTCCGGCAGTAGGAGCATAGAAGCCCAAGCGGCCTTGTCTGTTAAGTGAAATGGATCGCTGATCAAGAATGCGAGTATAAACCATACGGCGCATTAATTCCTGAAGCTGCTCGTCGCTTAAGTCAGGCATTGCTGATTCATTAACAACCTTGCCTTCTTCGTTTAAAATTTGTAGAGTTTGGAACTGTTCTTCAACTGTTTCGAGCTGTTTTTTAGCATCGAATTGTGCCTTCTTTGTTTTAGAAGCCATATCAGTCACCCTTTCCTTTCATAAAAAGACGTTTATAGAGTTTTATACACAAAAATTAGGTTACCCAAAACGAAGCCATATTAGATACTCTTTCCAAAGGCAAAAAGTTTTCTCTTTCCGGCATGTTTTATTAAGCATCTCTAAAAAGCAGAACATTCGTTTCTGCCATATGCATACTTTTAAATAGTGTTCCACAGATCACTTCTAAAAAAACGTCTTTCTGTTCATCTTTAACTATCATATTCTGTATCAATTTATTTTGCAACATAATTGATACAGAATTAATTACGAGATTTAGTTTAATACACCTCCAAGACCTTAGTCAATTACCTTGCTTTTTGTTTTTCACAGTTTCCATACTTTTTATATTTTTTATTGATAATCAAAACTGTATTATCGACTGAATCGCATCTGTACTATAAAAAACTATTATATTTCGATGTGTTATAGTAAAGAAAACCCTCCCGTCATTATTTTAAAATAAAAAGTACCGCCCTCAAAAAGAAAGCGGATTCATCCCGAGCGGCATTTCCTCTCATTCAATTGCTTTTAAGAATAGCAAAAGCAAAAAAATGCCGGGCATTAATATGCCGGCATTAATATTATCCTTCTGTTTTTATTTCAAGTCCTGCTTCTTTATAGAAATCCAGTTTGGCTTCGTTATACTCTTTTGTTTTTTCATTGAACTGTTTATTTGAAGCCAGTATCTTTTCATACATATCATTTATTTTGCTCACTTGGCCTTCCAGCTGTTCTAGAGTAAGATCCTCCTTTTTAAACATGGCATACAACTCTTCATCTAATTGAGTCGCTTTAGAATAATCCTTGTAAAGAGCATCATGGATTTTATACCTTTCCATCATGATCTCATACAGCTCTTTAGCTTTATCTTTCAATTTTTGATCCTCTATCTCCTCTATGGTCGGAGATAATGTCTCAAATTCTTTTTTCGACGCCTGGATGCTTTCCTGCTCTTTCTCCATGTGAGCTACCCGCTGATCCACAATGGCGGAAGCTTCATCAGACAGCTTTTTAATTTCCTCGAAATCCTTCATTCCCAGGTTGATAATTTTATCGTATAATTCCTTTTCTCTTTTCTCCAGCTTCACGAGCGGTTCCTGCTGCTTTTCAAAATCCTTTTCTTTAGCTACAACACTCTCCAGCACATCATATATTTTTTCCTCGGGATCCGGACTGTTCATACAGCCTGTGAGGATGAAAGCCCCTATGATAAAAACAAGCAGCAGTCTACTTTTGTTCAAAATCAACACCTTGAAACCTCCTTACTTATAACATTTTTAACTATAAAGGTACCTGCCCGGTTTGACAATAGCCCTTTGGTTTGACACTCTTCGCATCATTGCAGAAGCTTGTCCTCATTACAAGTATAATTTAAATCTATTCACTCCATTTTTCCTTTATGACTTGGGCATAGGCCTACACCAAACATCATTAAAAACATAGGCTATATTAATCGTCCGATGCGGCAATTCAAAAAAATGGACGATAATCTTACTTTAGGGAGGTTATCCTTCATGTACGGATATGGCGGTTACGGTTTTGGATGCGGATATCCAGTAGCAGGAGCCGGCTGCGGCAGAGGTTTTGCGTTAATAGTAGTATTATTCATTCTCTTAATCATAGTTGGCTGCGCTTGCTGGAAGTTTTAATTATTTGGGAAGGTGCCAAAGGCGCCTTCTCTTATTAACTTTTTTGCCCCGCTCTGATAGACTGAATATAATTAAATAGACTCATGGTTTTTTTGGCTATGTCATTTGATCTTCTTGCCAATAATTTAGCCATTTTTCTATTCTTTATTACTTAGCGGGAGTGATAATCATGCTGAGCATGAAAGATATTATTCGCGACGGCCACCCAACTTTAAGGAAAATTGCCGCGGAAGTGAACATGCCACCATCTGCAGAAGAAATACAAATCTTAAAAGAAATGATGGAATATGTAAAAAACAGCCAGGATCCAGAGCTTTCTGCAAAATATGGCTTAAGGGCAGGCATTGGTTTAGCTGCTCCTCAAATTAATGTTTCCAGGCGGATGATCGCTGTTCATGTAACCTATAACCAGGATCTATACAGTTATGCTCTCTTCAACCCTAAGATCATTAGTCATTCTGTGCAGCTTTCTTATCTGGCTGAAGGAGAAGGCTGTTTATCTGTTGATGAATCCATACCCGGTTTTGTACCCAGATATGCAAAAGTGACAGTAAAAGGTACTGATTTGCAGGGCAATGAAGTAAAACTCAAGCTCAAAGGGCTGCCAGCCATTGTATTTCAGCACGAAATTGATCATCTGAACGGAATCATGTTTTACGATCACATTAATAAACAAAATCCGTTTCATCCAATTGAAAATGCAATTGCTATAGAGCGGTAGCTTGCTGATCCATAGCATGACAAAAGGAAAGCCTCCAGCTAATTACTCGGATGCTTTCCTTCATTTCCTATATTAATTGATGTTCCTTTAGCCCCTTCCAAATTCCTTCATCGTCAACACCGGAGGTTACATGGTCTGCAGCCTTCTTAACCACATCTTCTGCGTTGCCCATTGCTATTCCGGTTCCTACAGCGTTTAGCATCTCTATATCATTTAGTCCATCTCCAAACGCGTATACATCCTTCAAATCAAACCCAAGCCTTTTAATCATTTGTTTTATTCCCTCAGCTTTAGAACCGCCTGCAGGCAAAACATCAACAGAGTATGGATGCCATCTGATAAAGCCAAAATCAGGATATATAGAAGAAGAAATATACTTTTCCTCATCTTTTTCCTCGCAGAACAGGAGCGATTGATACAATTCCCTTCCGCTGTAAAACTCACGATCTTCCTCAGGATGCGGAAACTTTAAGCTGCCCATGCTTTTTTCAATAAATGCATGGTGGTGTACTGTGGATTTCATCGTTTTCTCATTCATAAACACCAATGGATGCCCATTTAACTGTGCATGAAGATATAGCTTTTCAATCTCAGATGATTTAAGAGGATTACGATAAATGGGTTCGTTTTCGAATACTACATATTGGCCATTAAAGCTGACAAATGAATCAATATCAAGTTCTCTGCGAAGACTTTCAAACATGAAAGGCGCCCTGCCAGTGGCAATTGCCACGAAAGTTCCGTTCTTTTTCAGCTTGCCGATTGCCTCTCTCGTACTGTCCGGCAAGTTTTTATCGTGATCCAATAAGGTCCCATCTATATCAAAGAAAACAATCTTTTTCATTTTAAAATTAACTTCCTTTCAAGCGTTTTTTTACTGGCTGCTATGACATGATTTATCGTAATAAAACACTAAACCCATAAAGTTAAAAAGTCAATTTCCATGCTATTAACAGACAACATTTCCATTTTTACCCATGAGAGATTTAACTATTTTACCATATAATATAATTAAGAAAAGCAGATGCGCCTCCCCGCCCCTTGACAACTCAAGGCGGTAGGCTCCCTGCGCTAGACAGTTATTAAAAGAGACCTCATTATTTACAAAAATCTGTTTAAAACGTCCTTGCTGCCTTTACTTTGGACAAGGATCGTTTAAAATAGAAAGTAAGGAGTTGATCCACTATGTTAAAGAAGCTGAGAAAGAAGCTTTTAAAACAGTGGAATGAAATGCTTCGAAAAAAATCAATTGCCTGACAAATTTGAGCCCTTCAAACTTGCGAAGGGCTCCTTCCTTATTGTAAATTGGTTATCAGTATACTTTTTTACATAGATTCGGGAGCATATTAGCACTGAGAAGAATTTATTATTCATATCCGGCAGGAAAAAACATGTAATACATGTTATTATTTTATATATTAGATAAAAGTTTTTTATCGGATTAAGGAGAGATAGAAATGATTTTCAAGGTATATTATCAGGATTCTAAGACAGAGGTACCGGTTAGAGAAAAAACAAAAACCATTTTTGTGGAAGGCGATTCTGAGAGAGACGTTCGCTTAAAGCTGGCTGACCGCAACTATAATATTGAATTTGTAACATCTGTCCAAGGAGAATTCCTGGAATACGAAAGACAAAATGAAGACTTTAAAGTATTGGAGATTGAGTAATTTATGAAATTTGTTAAAAATGATCAAACAGCCGTTTTTGCCCTGGGCGGACTGGGTGAAATCGGAAAAAATACTTACGCTGTCCAATTCCAGGATGAAATTATCCTGATTGATGCTGGAATTAAATTCCCTGAGGACGAGCTACTTGGAATCGATTATGTTATTCCTGATTACACTTACTTAGTGAAAAATGAAGATAAGATTAAGGGATTATTTATCACTCATGGGCACGAAGACCATATCGGTGGAATTCCATATCTCCTAAGAGAAGTTAACATCCCTGTCTACGGCGGAAAGCTGGCCCTTGGCCTACTAAGAAACAAACTTGAAGAACACGGACTCTTGAGACAAACCACTCTTCATGAAATCAAGGAAGACGATATCATTAAATTCCGGAAAACTTCTGTGACTTTTTTCCGGACGACTCACAGTATCCCTGATTCATATGGCATCGTTGTTAAAACGCCGCCTGGACAAGTTGTTCACACTGGGGACTTCAAATTCGACTTCACTCCTGTGGGAGAGCCGGCCAACTTGACAAAAATGGCTGAAATCGGAAAGGAAGGCGTCCTTTGTCTGCTTTCTGACAGCACAAACAGTGAAATACCTGAATTCACCATGTCTGAACGCCGAGTTGGCGACAGCATACATGACATCTTCCGCAAAGTTGAAGGACGGATTATCTTTGCCACTTTCGCTTCTAATATTCACCGTCTTCAGCAGGTGACTGAAGCGGCCGTCACGAATGGCCGAAAGATTGCTGTTTTTGGAAGAAGCATGGAAGCAGCTATAAATATCGGACAGGAATTGGGTTATATTCAGGCACCAAAAGACACCTTTATTGATGCCCATCAAATTAATAGACTTCCAGCCAACCAGGTGACAATCCTATGTACAGGAAGCCAGGGAGAGCCAATGGCAGCCCTATCAAGAATTGCTAACGGAACGCATCGCCAGATCCAAATCATTCCTGGCGACACTGTTGTATTCTCTTCCTCACCCATTCCCGGGAACACAATTAGTGTCAGCAGAACTATTGACAGACTTTCCCGTGCAGGTGCAGAAGTCATTTATGGCAAATTAAGCGATATTCATACATCCGGTCATGGCGGCCAGGAAGAACAAAAACTAATGCTTCGTTTAATTAAGCCAAAATTCTTCATGCCGATTCATGGTGAATACAGAATGCAGAAAATGCATGCCAAATTAGCTGTGGATTGTGGAGTAGATGAAGAAAACTGCTTCATCATGGATAATGGTGAAGTCCTGGCCCTGAGCGAAGATTCTGCTCAAGTAGCAGGTAAAATACCGTCTGGTTCTGTTTATATTGACGGAAGCGGAATTGGTGATATCGGAAATATCGTTTTACGGGACCGCCGCATTCTATCTGAAGAAGGTTTAGTGGTTGTCGTAGTGAGCATCAATATGAAGGATTTCAAAATTGCTGCTGGCCCTGACTTAATTTCCCGCGGATTCGTCTACATGAGGGAATCCGGAGATTTAATCAATGATGCACAGGCACTCATTACAAAACACTTAAGCAAAGTTATGGAACGCAGAACAACTCAATGGTCAGAAATCAAGAATGAAATCACTGACACACTTGCACCCTTCCTTTATGAAAAAACAAAGCGCCGTCCAATGATTTTACCGATTATCATGGAAGTTTAATAACCTTCATGGGCTCGTGTGGATCTATAATGTATTTAGTATAAGAAAAAAAGGCTGTATCTCTCTAGTAAGAGATACAGCCTTTTTCAAATTAAGACATCACTTTCTTTTCAAAACGGTTGATATCTACGTCTGCTCCAATAACTATAAGGATGTCGTCAAATTGTATTTTTTCATTCGCCTGCGGAGACACAATAATTTCATTTTTTCTTTTGATGGCAACAATGTTGATTCCGTACTTTGCACGGATATCAAGATCAATAATGCTATGGCCAGCAAGTTTTTCATTAGCAACAATTTCTACTATGCTATGCTCATCTGATAGTTCCAGATAATCCAGAACATTATTTGAAACGATACTATGGGCTATTCTTCTGCCCATATCCCGTTCAGGATGAACAACATGATCTGCCCCTATTTTCCTCAATACCTTTGCATGATAATCATTTTGAGCTTTAACCGTAATTTTTTTAACTCCTACCTCTTTTAAAATTAAAGTCGTCAGGATGGAGGCTTGAATATTATCGCCAATTGCTACGATAACATGGTCAAAATTGCGTATTCCCAAACTCTTGATAACGGATTCATCCGTGGTATCGCCAACCACTGCGTGTGAAGCGATTTTCGCGAATTCGTTCACCCGGTCTTCATTTACATCAATCGCCATTACTTCCATTCCTTCTTCAGCCAGAGCATGGCAGATGCTTCCTCCAAAACGTCCAAGTCCGATAACAGCAAATTCTTTCTTCATCCTATCTTCCCCCAGAATAGTTAGCAATATAGACAATAATACCATATTAGCATAAACAGAAGTATAGCTATTAGATATTCCTTCCTGATAAAATAAAACCTCCGCTCGGACGCTCGGAGGTTTTTTTGTTCATTCACATTGCATCAAGCATATTGAATTGTGCTTTTACCAAATGATAATATTCACCTTTTGCATTCATTAATTCTTCATGATTTCCTTTTTCTAAAATATTTCCATGATCAAGCACAAAGATTTGATCGGATTCACGGATTGTGGATAGCCTATGGGCAATAATAATTGCCGTTCTTCCCTTTAAGAGTGTTTTTAAAGCCTGCTGGATTTTGACCTCTGTCTCAGTGTCAATACTGGCAGTAGCTTCATCTAGTATAAGAATACGAGGGTCTGCAAGTAAAGCACGGGCAAAGGAGAGGAGTTGCCTCTCACCCACCGATAATATATTTCCTCTTTCCTCCACTTCAGTCTCGTATCCCTTTGAAAGTTTTGCAATAAACCCATGTGCACCAACGGCTTTGGCTGCTTCCACTACTTCTTCATCAGTTGCATCAGGTCTGCCAAAACGGATGTTATCATAGATTGTTCCGGAAAATATGAAAGTGTCCTGCAGCACCACACTGATTTGCTTGCGCAAACTTGATAAAGATACATCCTTCAGGTCATAGCCATCTATTTTTACAGAACCTCCCGAAGGATCATAAAAGCGGCTGATTAAATTTGCTATGGTCGTTTTACCTGATCCTGTATGCCCCACAAGCGCCGCGGTTTGCCCTGCTTTTATCTCAAGGCAAACCCCATTTAAGGCTGTTCTTTTTTCATCATAGGAAAATGTGACATTCTCAAATTCAATCTTCCCTTTTATCTCCTGTAAATGAAATGCATCGTTCCTTTCTGATACGATTGGTTTCTCATCAAGAAACTCAAAGATTCGTTCAGAGGAAGCCATTCCCATGAGAAGCTGGTTATAAACCATTCCAAGACGGGAAATAGGCTCCCAGAACATCCCTAAATAAAAGGCAAAAGAAACAAATACACCGATTGAGATTGACCCATCCTGAATCAGATGTGCCCCAAACCAAATCAGTACAGCGGTACCCAGGGCATTGGTCAATTCAACCAGCGGCCTGAACATTGCATTTTTCTGAGATGCATTTCTCCAGCTTTCAAAGTTCTCAGTATTCACACCATCAAAGAATGCCATATTCTCTTTTTCCTGTGTAAAAGACTGGGTAATCCTTATCCCCTGAATGCTTTCATTTAAGTGAGAATTCAATTTGGATTGTTTTAACCGGACCGTTTGCCACGATCTGCGGATATTTCTGCGCAAGCTGGTCGAGATAAAAAACATGATGGGCAAAATGACCATGATTGCCAGAGTCAGTTCTGGGCTTAGTGTAAATAAAATAATAAAAATCCCTGCCAGCATAATCAGATCCATCAGCAGATTTATGACCCCATTGGTAAACAGCTCCTGAAGCGAATTTATGTCATTCATAATCCTTACCAGTATGGATCCTGCTGAACGCTGATCAAAAAAACGATGCGAAAGCGTCTGTACGTGTGTAAATAAATGTTTCCGAAGATCATAAATTACACTTTGGCCAAGCTTATTCATCCATTTTATCCTGTAATAGTTTGCAGCATATGAAATGGTATAGAGTACTGCAATCACTGAAACCAGAATGGCGAGCAGCCTGCCGTCCTTTTCAATCAAAGCTTTATCTAACGTATACACACCGATTAAGATGGGAATTATAAGCCTGACTGCTGTATTTATTAATACCATAATAATTGAGAGCGGAAGTAAATTTTTTCTGTATGGCTCCATATAACTGAATAAGCGCAGCATTTGCTTCCAGTTAAAAGGCTTCTCAATAATTTCGTCGGCTGAGTATTGAAATCTATTTAACACATTTTCATTTTTTGTTTTATTTTTTTCAAGGAGGCACCTCCTAGCCTGCATTTGATTGGAGAACCTTATCGCGGTCCTGATATTGAATATCGTAAATCCGCTGATATGGGCCATTATTTTTAAGAAGCTTTTCATGTGTTCCCCGTTCTGCCACTCTCCCGTTCTCTAGTACAAGTATTTCATCTGCATGCTTCAGGGAAGAAATCCGGTGGGCAATGATAAAGGTAGTTCGATCAGCCATTACTTCTTTCAAGGCTTTTTGTATTCTGAATTCTGTTTCCATATCCACAGCACTTGTTGCATCATCCAATACTAAAATACTGGGATCTGCACAGATGGCCCTTGCTATCGCAATCCTTTGCTTCTGGCCGCCTGAAAGCCCCATGCCCCTTTCGCCAAGAACGGTATCGTATTGATCAGGAAGCTCCATGATAAATTCATGTGCCTGTGCACGTTTGGCAGCTTCAATGATTTCCTCCATAGTGGATTCAGGCTTTCCGAATGCAATATTTGCTTTAATCGAAGAAGAAAACAAAAAGGATTCCTGGAGAACAAAGCCGATATTTCTTCTCAGAGATTGAAGAGAGTATTCCTGCACATTTACACCATCTATAATCACATGACCTTCAACTGGCTCATAAAATCTTGTCATAAGCTGTGTTAAGCTCGTTTTTCCTGATCCTGTCGAGCCTATTAACCCAATTACCTTTCCTGGCTCAGCATGAAAAGAGATGTTGGATAAAGCGTCATTATCATCCTGGGTATATTTCAGCGTAACATTGCGAAATTCCACCTCACCCAGCAAACGTTCTGCTTTAACACATGATTCTATATCCTCAATTTCATTATCTGCCTCAAGGATCTCAATAAGCCGCTCTCCGGAAGCTTTGGACTGAGAAAAGAGATTAACGATGAATCCAAGGTTCATAATAGGCCACATAATATACCAGAGAAGGCTGTAAAAAGCGACAAGCTCCCCTGGCTTCAGACTGCCAGCCATAACAAGATAACCTCCGTAAGCCAGGAGCAATACAACACTTAAATTGCCCAGAAACTCCATTAAAGGAAAATACTTAGCCCAAATATCCGATGTAAAGAGATATTTATCTTTATAGTCACTGTTAGAGTCATTGAATTTATTTATCTCAAAATCTTCCCGTGATAATGACTTCACTGTATTAATTCCGCTTATATTCTCCTGAACTTTTGTATTCAGCCGTCCGAATGATTTGCGGATGCTCCGGAATGCCGGATGCACAGCTTTATCGAATTTAAAGGTGACTACCGCAAGAAAAGGCAGCGTAATAAGAGTGACAATCGCCAGTGGAATAGAATAATAAAACATGACCGAAACACTGATAAAGATCAGTAAAACAAAACGTATGAGTTCAGAAAATCCGAATGAAAGAAAAAAACGGAACCCCTCAACATCAGCAGTAAGCCGAGACATTAAATCGCCTGTTTTTGCATTGTCATAATATCGAAACGGCAAGAACTGCAGCTTTTCATAAAGTACATTTCTAAGTTTATAGACCGATGTGATCCCAAACAAATCACCAGTGTACTGATGGATATATGTCGCTGCCCCTTTTACACCCATTATGGCAATGAAGCCTAAAGCCAAATAAGGTATCCACCCATAATTTCCCCCAATGACAACCTCATCAATTGTCAGCTGAAGGATCATTGGATACACAACCGTAATCGCTGTCACAATAAACAGAAAGAATATGGACCAGAGAAAGTAATGTTTATATGGCCAGTAATATTGCTTTAACTTTTTAAATGTTTCCATCTGCATGCCCCCTTTAATTTGCGGAAAAATTAGAAAAGTTAGAACGTAATATTAAATATATCGAGTTTCGAAGTATTTTTCCACCCCTTTTTGTTTGATTTTTCCACTTTTTTTAAGCTTATCTTCTTAATGAGTCTATTCAAACTCCTAATCTTTATTAATACCCTTTGAAATCGCTAAAAGGCTTTCGATCTAAAATCCTGCATATCAGTAATTTAGTTTTTCACATCCAGCCAGTATATAGAGCTGCCCGAATGATAGAAAGGCTAACCGTTTGCATATAAAGTGCTGTTGCGATAAAATGATGACTTTAATCATACTGAAAGGAAGCGTTAGAATGGAGAATCTAAATTTATCGCAAATAAATTGGGAAGCCCTGTTGATTGATGCCGGACTTATTCTATTAAAGCTGGCAGCTATCTATTTTGCATTTTTAATCGTTAAGTCTGCGGGGAATAAAATAATACATAAAAGTTTTGAGGGAATCGGGAGGAAGGAAAGAATATCTCCGGGAAGATCGAAGACACTGCAAAGTCTTGCTAAAAACATTTTCTCTTACGTACTTATTTTTATTTTTGCTGTTACGATTCTTCAGATTTTCGGTATAAAAGCAACTGCCATTCTTGCCGGTGCCGGGGTAGTCGGATTGGCGGTCGGCTTTGGAGCTCAAGGCCTTGTCAGCGATGTAGTAACAGGATTTTTTATATTGCTGGAAAGGCAAATTGATGTCGGTGATTATGTTACTACCGGAAGCTACTCAGGAATAGTGGAGCAAATTGGATTAAAAACTACTCAAATCCGCGGTTTTGACGGTACATTGCATTATATCCCGAACCGGGAGATTACCAGTCTGAGCAATCATTCCCGCGGCAATATGCGCGCACTGGTTGATATAGGAATCTCCTATGATGACAATATTGATGAAGCTATCACAGTACTTCAGGAAACCTGCGACAAAATCGCCGAAGTAAACCAGGCGATTGTGGAAGGACCTAATGTCATTGGCGTACAAACATTAGGCTCATCGGATGTTGTATTAAGAATTATTGCAAAGACAGAAAACATGGAACAGTGGGCTGTCGAACGGCAGCTGAGAAAAGCACTGAAGGAAGCCCTGGAAGCTAACGGAATCGAAATTCCATTCCCTCATCAGGTGCTCATTCAAAAACACGCAGGATCAGAAAGTGCTGCCGGATAAAACCGTAAGCAAAAAGCTGATTTCGCAGAACCTAAAAAGGTGCTGCGAAATCAGCTTTTTTAACATTTCCACTTTATTTAGTAAATACTTATTGCAAAATGAGCTGACTTATCCTTTATACCTTAAATATGCTGCAATCAATTCAATCGCTTTTTCGATTGCCGCTTCATTTGGATTCAGCCTGGCATGATGAAGTCCGTATTCTGAATCGACCCCAAGCCAAAACATGAAGCCTGGAATTTCTTCAAGCATATATCCGAAGTCCTCACCTGTCATGGCTTCCCGGCATTCAACAACGTTTATGTCTGTGTTGGAACGCGCAAACTCCATGAATTCCTTCGTTAAGGCTGTCTCATTGTAAACCTGATGATACATGCTTCCATAGTCGATTGAAGCTTCACATTCATATCCAACTTCAATTCCTTTTACTAGCGCCTGAATCCTGCTTTTTACCTTTTTCATTGATTCAGGGGATAACGTTCGGATGGTACCTTCAAGCCTCGCTTTTTCAGCTATGATGTTTTGAACGGTGCCACCTGTAATTTTTCCGATTGTAACGACTGCACTGTCCAAAGGATCAATGTTCCTTGAAATGATGGACTGAAGCTGGCTGACCAAAGTACATGCTGCCACAACCATATCATTGGTATTATGCGGATATGCTGCATGTCCCCCTTTTCCTTTTAAATCAATGAAAAGTTCTGAGGTATTTGCAAACAGCAGCCCTTCTCTCAATGCGATTGTTCCGACGGGATATTCTGGAGCAATATGGAGAGCCAATATCATATCCGGCTTCCATTCTTTCATTATTTCAGATTTAAGCATGGGTTCTGCTCCGCCAGGCCCTTCTTCTGCTGGCTGAAATATAAACAGTAAATCATCGTTAATGCGTTCTTCTATAAATTTTGCTATTAGGCCAAGTGCAATCGACATATGAAAATCATGTCCGCAGGCATGCATTTGTTCACTATGCACGGATTTGAACGGCAGGCCTGTTTCCTCAATGATTGGGAGGCCGTCTATATCAGCACGATACCCAATCATCTTGGACGGATTCCTGCCGCTGATTTTCACAAGAATACCTGTTTTCCAAGTTTTAATTTCCATGCTGTCCTGAGGAAGAGAATACAGGTAATCTAATAGAAACTGCTGTGTTTTAAATTCACGGAACCCTAACTCCGGTATTTTGTGCAGCTCCCGCCGTAATGCAACGAATGGATTGTTTGTGTCCAAACTTTCTTCCCCCTTGTTAAAAATGCCCCTTATATTTCATTAACGCTATAGCAGTCTTGGGTAACCAAAAGGCTTTCACCTTTAGAAAAAGCGCGGATCGCAATCCACGCTTTCAAACTCTTATAATTGGCGAAGCTCCTGCTTAATTTCTGTTTTAGACTTAGTCTTTTCATCAATCTCTTTAATTACACGAGCTGGTGTTCCTGCCACCACAGTGTAAGGAGGCACATCATCAATGACAATCGCACCTGCCGCAACTACTGCACCCTTACCAACAGTTACACCTTCCAGAACCACTGCATTGGCTCCTATAACTACATCATCTTCTACAACAACAGGTTTTGCTGAAGGAGGCTCAATAACTCCAGCCAACACAGTTCCTGCTCCAATATGGCAATTCTTGCCGACTGTTGCTCTTCCGCCAAGGACAACATTCATGTCAATCATTGTACCTTCTCCGATCACTGAACCAATATTAATGGATGCCCCCATCATGATTACAGCGTTATCACCGATTTCAACCTGGTCGCGGATGATTGCCCCCGGCTCAATGCGGGCTTTAATATTTTTCATATCAAGCAGTGGAATCGCTGAGTTTCTGCGGTCATTCTCAATAACATAATCTTCAATTTGTGACTGATTTGCTTCAATTGCCTGGCTAATTTCAGACCATTCACCAAAAACCACACCGGTACTGCCATTTATAAAGGCCTTTGCTGAATCACCGAAGTCGATTCCTTCTAATTCACCTTTAATATAAACCTTTACAGGTGTTGATTTTGTGCTGTTCTGGATAAATGAAATAATCTCATTGGCATCCATCATTTTCATATTAAAAATCCTCCTCTATGTATAACATTGCAACTAGCATTACTTTAACAAACAAAAGCGCTGAAAACAAGAAAAATAAATGAAAATAGAAGTCATGGGTGATATCCTTTTCCTTCTTCTTCAATATGCTCCTTAATTAACTCAACAAATGCCTGAACTTGCTTGAGCTGAAAGGCGGATTCATATCCCAGCAGCCATGTATCACGCTTAATCGGCAAATTATTTTCATCCAGCAGCGGGATTTTAAAAATATTTTTCTCCGCACCATTCAGTGTAATGGCTGGAAGAATGGCATATCCTATTCCATTGAAAGTCATTTGCTTGCACGTCTCAATTTGATCAACTACTATTGTCCGTTTTGGAGACGTTTTGAACTGCCGCAGCCACCAGTCCTGAATTTCCTGATAATAGTTGGAATCACTCTTAAACTGAATGAAGGGCCTGTCTGTTTCAAGGACCTGCTCCGGCCTTGTAATCTCTGTATCCACTAGATAAAGACTGTCCTTAAATAAAGGGATTTTAATCCCCTTCCAGTCCGGAGTCCCTCTAATAATTCCAATGTGAACCTGATCATCATAGAGCGATTTTAATATTTCACTGCTCCAGCCGGTGATCAGTGAAATTTTTGCCTGGGGATAGCGGCTGACAAACTTCTTAAGAACTTGAGGCAGCCAATTCTGCCCTACGATTGAAGCAACTGCAATTTTTAAGGTGCCATGGACCTCTGAATTCAAGGCTGTAATTGACTCCCTGACCTTTTCTTCCTTCGCAAGAACTTCATTAATGAATTGTAATACGATTTCTCCAGCGGGCGTCAGTGACAAACCCTTTTGTGAGCGGAGGAATAGTTTGCTGCCCCATTCCTTTTCAATATTTACAAGACGCTGTGAAAGGGCTGGCTGCGAAACAAATAAACGTTCAGCCGCTTTTCTCATATTCATTTCCTGTGCCAGCACTGATAAAAGGTGAAATTCCGTAAGTGAAGACATAAACATCTTCCCCTCATAACTTTTTCTTATAGTATATCTTAATTGAATTAGAGTTTCATTATCATTAGAAAGGACATCAGCACCTTAAAAGCTTACAGTTCTTTAAGAATATAAAAATCTCTGCAAATTAAATGCAGAGATCTCTTGCCGTTTAATCGGCAGCTTCCTTTTCATGCTTTGGCAGAGCAATTACCAGTAAGAAACTTATAACAGCAAATAATAGTACCGCATAATACACTGAATGAAGTGAAATGGTGAGACCATTTTGCAGGATGTCCTTCACTCCCGTATTCAGGCTGTTTCTCGCTTCTTCATTTAAAAGTACATTTGCTGAATCTAAAGATAGGCTGGAATCTATGCCTTCACCATTATTCTGTATATATGATTTTATCTGGCTGTTCAGAATCCCGCCCAGCAAGGCTGCTCCTATAGTGTTGCCAAGATTTCTCATAAACATATTGGCAGCAGTAGCTATTCCTCTTTGCTTCCATTCCACTGTACTCTGAATGGATACAATAAAAGCAGTGCTAGTTAATCCCATGCCGGCCCCGACCAGAAAGCTTCCAGCCGCCGCCCATACAGGTCCTGCTTCAGGAGTGAGTGTGACAAATAATATGCTCCCTGCAATTAAGAATACTCCCCCTATTACAGAGGTGCTTCTAAAACCAATTTTCAAAAGAAGCTTGCCTGCAGCTGCAGAAGCTATTGGCCAACCTATCGACATGGTCGTAAGTGTAAAACCTGCAACAATCGGCGACCTTTCCATCACACCCTGGACAAATGCCGGCAGAAAACTGGAAATCCCTATCAGCATCACACCAGTTGTCAGTGAAGCTAAATTAGCAATTAAAATCGGTTTTTCCTTCCAAATATTAAAAGGCATCATCGGCTCTGCAGCTTTTTGTTCCTGCAGGATAAATAAAATAAAGGAAATCACACTAACCGCTATAAGGCTGATTGCTTCGATGGAATTCCATGCCCAATTTGTTCCTCCCTCAACAAGCACAAACATCAGAGATGAGATGGAAACCGTTAATAGCACAGCCCCTGCATAATCGATCTGATGCTTTTTTCTTTCCACATTCTCATGAAGGAAGAGCCATAAGCCTGCTATAGCCATAATGCCAAGCGGAATGTTCACCCAAAAAACATATCGCCAGCTGACGAATTCAACTAGAAGCCCTCCTATTGCAGGACCCATTATGGCTGAAATACCCCATACGCTTGATAAATAACCCTGAACCTGTGCCCTTTCCTCTTTTGTATAGATATCCCCGACTATGGTGGTTGCTATCGGCATGACTGCTCCAGCTCCAACCCCTGGATTAATCGGAAAATGATCAGTGCTGTCATCGATTCAGCAAAACCGCATAAAATGGAACCAATTAAAAATATGATAATCCCGAATGTCAAAACGGGCTTCCGCCCAAATAAGTCTGAGAGCTTGCCATAAATTAAAACAGTCACAGCATTCATTAACAGATAAGCTGAAAACACCCAGCTATATAAAGCAAATCCGCCTAAATCCCCTACAATGGCAGGCATTGCGGTTGAAACAATGGTTGCCTCTATAGCTCCCATAAACATGGCAAGCATAACTGAAGCAAGCACAAAAGGCTTTTTCGTAACTTTTCTCTTTCCTTCCGGCATTTTTTTATGTAAAGTCTGACTCAAGCATTTCCCCTCCAAAATGAATAAAAACATGAATAACGCCTGCAAGTAGCGGAAATAAATACACCGGTACTCTCATCATTGAAAATAAAGCAAGCTCCCACTGCTGGGAGCTGAATGATGTTTATCGCTTATTTAATCGTCTGATGTGCTTATTTAATTGATCCAAAACTGTTCTGCGAGTCAGTATTCCCTCAAAGTAGCCTTCCTTGTTTTCTATACATATAAAGGGATGGTCAACTAAAAGCTCGATCGATTGTTGTATAGAGGACTCAGCATCAAGCCGCGGGATATTTCTGTTCATAGCCTCTTCAACCCTTTTTTGCTCCAGCTGCTCAAATTCGATCCGCTCTAGCCCGAGAATAGAATCCATGATTATGGGTGTGCTGATTAAGCCCTGCAGCTTATATTGCGGGTCTAGTACAGGTATTGCTGTATATCCGCTTTTTGTTAACACTAAGAGGGCATGCTCCAGGTTATTGCCAACCTGTACATGTGCTACCCGTTCAGAAGGAATCATGAAATCACTTATGTTAAATTCTAAAAATTCCTCGCTATGGAGACTGATCATCGCCGAAAACTCCTCAAAAATTAGTTATACTTCTTACCCATTTTATCATAGTCTCCGGCATTTTGCCCCTATTAACCTTTGCTCGTTTGAATGTCTTTTACTTCATAGCCGCAGTCAGGACAGCGAAAAATAACATTTTGATTGGACTGTGCGGTTAAAACGGCATCGATGTCTTTTTCAGCCATGCATCCTGGACATGTTACAATTGGCATCATTCTGCTTCACCTCAAATCAAAGGGTCCTTTATTACTTATTGTTCTCAATACCTATTTTTTCGAGTCCTTATTATCTTTTAAAATTTCTTTCATTTCTTCAAGAGTTTTCCTGATCCGGATTACTTCTTTTTTTGTATTAATTAAATCTGCAAGCAAAAGAAGAACTGTAAAAAACAGCAAAATCATGAGCAGATAATACATTTCACACCTCTGGAAGATTGATATTTCATATTATAGCACGCTTTTTCTTCAAGCTGTTTTTAATAAGAAAAGAGGCCCAAAAGGCCCCTTATGTATATGGTGGATTATTGAATCAAATCGAAAATTTCGATCGTAATCATATCAATGTTGTCGAATTGATATCTTTTTGGCTTTTCTTTATCGTAATATACTTCCAGTTCAAATGTTTCATTTTTCGGATGAAAAGTTACCTGGCATTTCCTTTCACCATTCACCTCAAAAAATCTTTGCATTGGCTCTCCGCCTGTTGCTTGTTCCTGTAAGCTCTTTAAGCGTGTTAATATACCTTGAAGCTGTGACATGCTCTCTCTCCTTTCCAAAACAAAACCCATAATTCTACATTTAGGTTTCTCTTTTGGCATGTTTCTATCCTAAAGAAATAAATTCAGAATATTCAAGCTCGATGCTTTACATACCAATATTAACAGAATAAAATATTGTCAGGTGTTTGTACAAGCAAAAGCTTTATAAAGGATGTGATTTTTTTGGCAAAACCTGAAAAATTAGCGGAAAATCTATATTTAATTGACGATTTTGATCTTTCACTGGAAAAACGTACCGGTACATATGTCTTAACAGAGGAAAAGCTGACTTTGATTGAAACTTCCGCAAGCCCTTCAATTCCCTACATACTGGAAGGGCTAAGCCAGCTTCACATTCGGCCTGAGGAAGTTGAGTATATCATCGTTACCCATATTCATCTTGACCATGCAGGCGGCACAGGCCTTTTACTAACCCATTGTCCGAATGCAAAGGTTATTGTCCACCCGAAAGGCGGCAGGCACTTAGCAGATCCTTCACGCTTAATTGCTGGTGCAAAAGCTGTTTACGGAGATAAATTTGATGGACTGTTTAATCCTATTTTGCCTGTTCGAGAGGATAAAATTATCACAAAAGAACATGAAGAAGAGCTTAAAATAGGACCAAATTGCACTCTGAAATTTTTTCATTCACCTGGGCACGCTAATCACCACTTCAGTATCTTTCATCCTGCTTTAAATGGAATGTTCACAGGAGACACGGCTGGTGTGTCTTATCCTCAATTAAAAGAAAATGGAATTGAAATGTATCTGCCCTCAACTTCACCAAACCAATTCGATCCAGGCAAAATGCTCGAATCCATTGGCATGTATGAAAAAATGGATCTTGATTTTATTTTCTTTGGCCATTATGGAATGAGTACAAACCCAAAAGAGGTCTACAGGCAAATTAAGGATTGGCTTAAGATATTCCTCCATACAGGCAGAATTGCCGTATCTGAAGGCGGTTCTATTGATCAGCAGACACAGGCAGCGCAAGCCATGCTTGAAGAAAAAATTAAAGCCAATCTAAATGGCAGAGGCATCCCATCTGACCACCCTGTATATAAGATCCTTTCTGTGGATATCGCTGTCTGCTCTATGGGATTGATAGATTATATGCAAAAAACAAACTGATTGCTTACTTTAATATCCTGCATTATGATGGAATAACAAAAAACTCAGGGGGAAGCACTTTGAAAGAAATTGTTTTATACACACAGCCGGATTGTCCGCCCTGTGAGATTACGAAGATGTTTTTGAATGAAAAAGGATATATTTATACGATAAAAGATATTAAAAAAGATGCAGCAGCCCACAAAGAGCTGACCAGACAATATAAATCTTTTTCCACTCCAACAATTGTCATCGGAGATACTGTCATTAGGGGATTTGACCTGGAAAGACTGCAATCTGTATTAGATGATGGCATAAAGTGAAACTTCAATTGCATGGATCTCCTGCCTGTCAGGCTGCAATAATAAAAATAGGAGCTTAAAAGCTAAGCTTTTAAGCTCCTATCATCTAATTGGATGCCAGCTGCCCGTTTAATTCCTGATGTTCAAATAAAGCAATTATACCTTGTTTATTATCTGTTAAAACCATACTTCCGGAACGAAACAAAGCGTCGAATGGATTCAGCAGGAAACCGAATTGATACGACGGTTTGTTAATCCAATTTGGATTTTCAGGTGTTTTAAATGAGCTTTGTGTTGCTGCTTCTTCATTACTCTCGGCTTTCTTTAAAATTTTCTCGGGTATATTTTCACCCAGGAATTTGGCGACTTTAAATTCCCCTTCTTGTTCCACAAGTAAAAGTCCCTCATAGTGACCTTCGTATTCTACTGGGCCTTCATTATTTTCCGGAAAGTATTCATACACATAAATTTTGCTTCCTTCTTTAACTACTTTTGTACTATCTGAATACGTAAAGAAGGGAATGTAATATGCAGCAGCATCAGATCCAAGGGTAAAATACTTGCCATTCTCTGAAACAAGGTTTTCATTCAGAAATTCAGCTTTAGGCTCTTCAGAAAAATATGGGTCAAGCAATTCATCGACTTCCTTCATGCTTCGCTCTTCCTCGCTCAGCGAAACCTGTGTATGAAATGCATTTTGCAAGAATTTGTATACCTCTTGGTTATTGTTAAGGCTCTCGGCATTTGTATGGGAAGGAATCGCTGCTGCCATGACTGCAATTGTTATAATAATTCCTGCTAAGTGCTTGTACATTCCACTCTCCCTTTCTTAATCGTTTACTATTGTGTACCATCAATTTTACCAGCAAATAAAGCTGCTGTTGCCGGTTTTCGCACCCGAAATTCTCTTACGTTTTGACATAATAATTCTTTTCTTGTTATGAATCTACCCGAATTGACAAAGAATTAACGCAATAAGCGGAAAAGTGTATATAAATAATGATGTAAATATTGTTAATCAGCAGCATGTACCCATTTCAATAAAAAAAGACCCTGCCTATGAGGGTCTTTACCAATTCCATGTAAGTGCAAAATAGATAATCATAACAAGAACAATTCCAAAGAAAATCACATACGTTAGAAAAATCGGATTTCTAATATATGCATGCTTCTGAACATTATCCGGCAATTCTGCATCAATATCGCCCTTTACGGCTTTTCGCTCTTTTGCAACAAACAAAGTGTAAACTAAGGAGTATCCAAGGATACCCACTCCAATTAGTAAAATGATCAATGTGTACATGCTCATGTCTAATCTCTCCTCAAGGAAAGTTCTACACTTACATTTCCTCAAATTAAGATTGTTTATACTTTTAAAATTTTATGCTTATAATAACCCATCATGGTTGTATAAAAATTCATACGATAGATCCACAAATAAGTAATCATTGGTATTAAGCGGAAAGGAAAACGTCCTGATTGTTTCACCTGTCTCAATATCAGTATACAAATCAGAGAGGATACCTTTTTTATTTATTCGCATTTTCATGATATTTTCAAGAAAGTATGGCCGCCAGCTCCAGTTTTTGTGAAGATATTCTTCCTGGGTTATCCATTCCCCATCCCGTTTGAAGTAATTCGCAGATTTCTGGAATCCATCTTCATCGCAAATATACAGGCGAAAAGCTGCACCATCCAGAAGAACCGCAATCTGCTCCAAGGTTTCTTCATATACAAAAACCTTTTTATTTTTATTTGCAAAATCAATCATCTTTTCGTTGAACTCAAGTGTAACCTGATACAAGGACTCCAGTTTTTTCTTTTCATGTACAATAAACCGATGGCATTCACTTCGAAATTTTTCCTTTAAAATATCTCTATCAGTGAAATTTTCAGCCGGTTTTTGCAAATAATAACCTTGATAATAACGGCCTCCATTTTTCCAGGCAAACTGAAGCTGGTAAACCATTTCAATATTTTCAAAAAGCATGCTCGCTCCTATTTTCCTGGCAAGCATGGATAAAGAATAGAGGATATCATTAAAATTATAAGCAGAAGCATTTGATTTCATGGACTCCAGATCCACCTTTAAAATGTCGGGAGCCAATTGCCCGATCCTATCGAGATGACTGCTTTCATTTCCAAGTTTATCTATTGCTAATTTAATTCCATAAGTCCTGTAATAATTCAATAGATGGTCCAGATGGTCAATATCTCCCTTATAATTCCGTTCTGTAATTTCCAATACAATCCTGTCAAGGCTTATTCCTTGTTTTTCATATTCCTGGAGGGTATTTAAAAATTGTTCCCCGTCATTATACATGAGCAAGTCAGCATCCCTGTTGACAAAAAGCAAAATATCCTTATCCAGGTCCCGGGCCTTATCCAAAGCCTTTTTTAATACTTCATAATCTACTTCAATCCGGTATTCTTCAGGAATATTCTCATCCTGGAAGAACGGCCCCAGACTACTTATAACTCCATCAGATCCTCTATATCGGCCTAAAACCTCATAACCAATGACACGATGCTCATCTGCACTGAATATTGGCTGGAAATAAGGAAATACATTATCCAAATCTGTAAGGATATCCAATGCATCCATGTCCTAGCCTCCCTATGTATATTAATGAGTTATTATACCATATTCGCTTAAAACTTTTACTATTCAAAATATAGATTCCACTTTTTGATAAAACAGCATTGTTTGGCAAAAGCTTTGCATCATATTGCCGCGCCTTCTCTCACAAGCTAATATCAGGACATCAAAGAAAGAGGGTATTTCATGAGAAATCTCCTATTTATATCCCTTCTTATTCCTTTGCTTGGCTGCGGCCATTCAGAACCTGCCAGTCCTTTGCAAAAGCCTGACATGGCCTCAAAAGATCTGGATGCACAAATACCAGTAAAGGCAAAGAAGGTACAGCAGAAAGCAACAGCCCAATCTCCGAAAACTCCTGCGGCTGTGAAAAAGGAATCTGTCATCATTGATGTTCCACTAATCAGACAAAACCCCGAATTGAAGTATGGATGCGAAGTAACCAGCCTGACAATGGTCCTGCGGCATGCAGGTGTGCAAGTAGGGAAAATGGATTTGTATAATGCAGTAAAGAAAGATAATGATCCGCTGATACGTTCAAAAGGCGATATTTTAAAATGGGGTAATCCAGCAGAAGGATTTGTAGGAGATATGACCGGGACAAGTGCAGGCTACGCTGTTTTTGATAAACCAATTGAAGAATTAGTGAATAAATATCTTCCCGGAAGAGCCGTAAATTTATCCGGCCAAAATTTTGAAGCGATTCTTATGCATGTATCCAAGGGATATCCTGCTGTGGTCTGGACAACAGGAGATTATAGGCTTCCTGACCGCTGGGAGTCCTGGACTCACTCCGGCAAAACCATTAAAACTCCTTTAGATCTTCATGCAGTCGTATTGGTAGGCTATGATGAACAGTTTGTTATTCTAAACGATCCCCTCTCAGGGAAAAAACAGGTGAAGGTTTCTAAAGAACGATTCATCTCATCATGGAAAGCATTGCAATCCAGAGCAGTAAGTTACCAATAGATAATGGCAACCGGCTGAAATTAATTCAGCCGGTATTCATAAGCATTAAAATGGAAATTGATTCAGCCACTGTCCTCCATCCATAGTGATGCACTCCCCATTAATATAACCTGCATGCTCAGAGAAAAGGAAGAATGCCAATTCTGCGATTTCTTCCGGCTTACCGAGCCTGCCAAGGGGCACACTTTGGAGTGTCCTGTTTGCAGCTTCTTCTGATTCCCAAAGCCTGTCAGCCCCTCCTGTCCTTTCAATCGGACCTGGGGCTATTGCATTCACTCTAATTCCGTATTTTCTTCCCCATTCTACAGCCAAGGTTCTTGTCATGGATAATACACCTGCTTTTGCTGCTGCCGAGTGTATAACACCCGCTCCAGCATCCCATGCATATGTAGCCACCATATTAATGATGCTTCCCTTAACTCCTTTTTCAATCCAGTGTTTACCGACTTCACTCGAACAATAAAAGGTTCCATTCAAGACAATATTAATAACAGAATTCCATCCATTTGCACTCAAGCTCTCTGCAGGGCATATAAAATTTCCCGCTGCATTATTAACAAGGAAATCAACTTGTCCAAATACATTTAGTGTTTCGTTGAGCATATGTTTAACATGTTCAATTTCACGGACATCCATTTGAATT
Organism: Cytobacillus pseudoceanisediminis; assembly: GCF_023516215.1. Taxonomy (NCBI): domain Bacteria; kingdom Bacillati; phylum Bacillota; class Bacilli; order Caryophanales; family Bacillaceae; genus Cytobacillus; species Cytobacillus pseudoceanisediminis. Next base: position 2,438,111 of record NZ_CP097349.1, read on the forward strand.
GTCAAAACTTGACCCTGGAAGGTTTGAATTTCAGCTTTTGCTGTCTCGAGGCGTTCCGGATTCCTTCCTGTTATCACCACATTCGCTCCGGCTTCAGCAAACCTCTTTGCCATATATTTTCCCATACCGCTGGAACCGCCAGTAACAATGACTGTTTTATTCTTCATTCTAATTCCTCTCAAAAAATGAATGATCATTCATTTATATTTTACCATTAAATATAGAATTTTCGAATTATTATTTACAAATTAATTAATAATTTTAAGGAAAATGAAGGATAAAAAACAAGCATAGTTATTTCTTCTTTTTAATAGGATAGTTTGATAGTATTAAAGATACTGCTATGAGAAGCATTGCCTTTACTCATGCTCAATACTTCAAAAAAAATTTTAATAGATAGGTTGGTATGCTAAATGCCGGAAAAAGTGTCCAGAAGATCTTTTTTAAAAAGAGCTCTCGGCTTTTTTGCTGCTGTTTTTGGTATTAGTGCAGGCGGCTATTATTATGCACGGGATATTGAGCCGCGGCTCTTGGAAATCACAAACTACAAAATTTCTGACAACGCTATTCCACAAGCGTTCCATAATAAAAAAATCATCCAATTCAGCGATACCCATTTAGGATTTCATTATGACCTGAAACAGCTTGAAAAATTGATTGAAAAGATAAACAGCTTGAAGCCTGATATTGTCTTCTTTACAGGTGATCTGATGGATGAACCCAACAAATATAAAGAGGCAAACCAAATCGCCCCCTCCTGAAAAGGATTCAGGCGCCGCTTGGAAGGTTTGCTATTTATGGAAACCATGATCACGGGGGCTATGGTTCTGATATCTATAAATCTATTATGGAAGAATCCGGTTTATTCTTTTGCTGAATGAAAATCGGAAAATCGAGTTTTCCGGAAGCAGCATCCAGATTATCGGCATTGACGATGCCATGCTCGGCAAACCGGACATAAAGCTTGCCAGCGGAAGTCTGGACGATTCTTCCTATAACATTTTATTGTCCCATGCACCGGATTTAGCAGATGAAGCCTCAGCTTTCAACATCAATCTGCAGTTGAGCGGCCATAGTCATGGAGGACAAATAAAACTGCCGTTCATTGGAGCGTTAGTTAAACCGCCGCATGCTGAAAGATACTATGAAGGCTTCTATGAAATCGGCAGCCAACGCCCTTTAACTCTTTATGTAAACAGAGGGCTTGGTACAACCCGGCTGCCCTTCCGGTTTTTATCCAAACCTGAACTGACGGTATTTACCCTACAATCAAACAGCGGGAATTAAAGGAAAGCACACCTTTGCAGCTTTCCTTTTTTTGCTGCCTTCGTGACACAATTTATTCAATAAGTTACAAGATCATTTTTGCAGGCATATATTTGAATAGACCTTTCAGAAAGAGGTGATTGTTATGTACCATATAGTAAAACCTGGTGAGACATTGTCTGTCATCGCAAAGAATTACCGCCGCCCTTTAAGCGAGCTTCTGGGGGCAAACCCTTCCATTGTAAACCCAGGCCTGATCTATCCCGGCCAGCGATTAGTAATACCAGGGCTGCCGGAACCAGATTCCATTCCGTATACCATCATTGTTTCAAGAGGTAAAAGAAGCTTAACTCTTTTATATAACGGTGCCATTCAAAAAGTGTACCCCATTGCCGTCGGAAAAATGCTGACACAGACCCCAATTGGAGAGTTTGTTATTGTGAACAGAGAACCTAATCCCGGCGGCCCATATGGTGTCATGTGGCTTTCCCTGTCGAAAGCCGGCTATGGAATTCACGGAACTAATAATCCTTCCTCAATTGGCCAATCTGTTTCCCAAGGCTGTATACGCATGTATAACCAGGATGTGCTCGAATTGTCACGCATAGTGCCAAATGGCACCAGGGTACGGATACAGCCTTAGCTGTTACTTACAATCGTCCTTTCAACAAAACTTTCGCTGAAAAATTGCGAAAGTTTTTATTTTTTAGTTGATATTTTTTTAAACACAACATATCATATTGATATATCAGCATGATACATTGAAAGGAGTTTTATAATTGTCTATAGAACATACCATTCTTGCTGTGCTAAGCTTTTGGCCCAGCACAGGATATAATATTAAATCTGAATTTGAACACAAAGCTGCTGGCCTTTATTGGGGAATGAGCTATGGGAGCATTTACCCGAAATTAAAAAAGCTGGAGGAAGAAGGATTTATCTATGCAATCGAGCAGGAAGATGAAGGAAGAAAGAAAAAAATGTATGAGCTCACTGCAAAAGGCTGGAAAGAGTTTGAGAACTGGCTGAAGATTCCTCCTTCTTTCCCGGTTATTAAAGATGAATTGCTAATGAAAATGTCAACATGGCATGAAGATATGGATAATGAAGTGTTAATTAGCCATTTATTAAAAAGAAAAGAAGAAACCTCTGATATTCTAAAATTTGTACAAGAATGGCCGCGAAATGGATACTCCTATGTCAGCAAGCTTGGCTGCCTCTCTATTCGATATGCAGAAATGAAGCTGGAAACAGAAATTAAATGGATTGAAGAATCAATTGAAGCGCTGCAAAATAATAATCTGCCAGATGGCCAGGACCCTCATGGCAATACTGAAAAGCTGCTAAACAGGCGAAGGAGGGCCATTGGCGGGGATAAGGGGAATTGCCAATGAAACCCGGCATTTTTAAACCACTCAAGCTGAAATCCTTTCGCTCTCTATTTGGTGCCCAGTTATTTTCCGATTTGGGTAACTGGCTCGATTTTATTGCTTTGCAGGTTATTGTCGCTTATCACTGGGGGCTTGATGAAACGGCAATTGCCTCTGTTATTATTGTTCTCGGCCTTCCCTGGGTCATTATCGGTCCATTTGCAAGTGTATTTGTGGATAGATTACCGAAAAAAGCTGTTATGATCGTTTGCCTCCTTTTAAGAATTGTCTTTGTCGGAGGCTTGTTTTACGCTCCCAACCTATACATTCTGCTATTATTTGTCTTTTTAAAGGGAACCGTATCAGCCCTTTACGACCCGGCAAGGCAGAGTGCTATCCGGATGATTGTACCTGACAGCATGCTGCCTGAAGCAGTAACTCTAAGCCAGCTTTCAGTCAATACCATGAAAATTGCCGGGCCAGCATTAGGCGGAGGGATAATAGCAGTTTTCGGACCAAAAAGCCCCTTTCTATTTGAAGCAGCAGGATTCATTGCAGCCATTGTTTTCCTTCTATTTCTTCCCAGCTTAACTTCTTTTGAGGAATCAGATAAAAGAATGGCAGAAGACTATACTGTCAAAACAAGTTATTGGAAAGAATTTTCAGAGGGCATAAAACATATTTTCCACACTCCCCTTTTAAGGGTCTCAATTATTCTTTCTTCTGCAGCATTTTTCATCATTTTCCTTTATGATGGGTTATTTATTTTTATTGCAAAGCAGATTGGATTTAATGAGGGCAATTTTGGATTACTGATCAGTGCAGTGGGAGCAGGCAGTGTTGCTGGCTCACTTTTGCTGGGCCATTGGACAGGGTGGAACCGAAAACCCGTCCATTTAATGAGTTCTTCGGCCATATTAAGCGGCACTTTTATTGTAGCTGTTGGACTTGGAGGCTTAGGTCTTCTTAATTTCCCTCCACTGGTCTGGATAATCGGTGCATGTCTATTAGGTCTTTTAGGAGCTGGAGAATCTGTTCCTTACGGCTATGTGCTCCAATCTGAAACACCAAAGCAAATGATGGGCAGAGTTTCGGCTGCCGCCATGTCCCTGCAGACTTTTTCCATGCTTATTGCACCTGCTGCAGGAGCTCTTCTTGCAAAACAGCTAGGTGCCTCTTTTGTTATGATTGGCGCTGGCTTGGCAACAACATTATTAGGTTCATCAATGCTGATGGTTATATGGAAAAAGTCAGGATCCTTACAACCTATAAGCAGAAAGCAGCTGGATGGATAAGCTTTTGTATTAAAAGCCTTATCCAAGTTGGTTTTATTGACTAAAAAGGGTATAATATTGTTTATACCCCTTTATAATTTGAAAGGAGATTGGAAATTGAATTCTGATAAGAAACAATATCCCCATCTGCAACCAACGGTTGAAAACCTCTCTCAAGCCATCTTCACCGTTAACCGCCATGCAAAGACAGCACCAAACCCTAAATTTTTGTATAAATTAAAGCACGATGCACTTCAAAAGTTAATTAGAGAAGGAAAAGCCCAGAAAGCAGGCCTTCACTATTCTGGCAATCCAAAAAACAGCCAGCAGCAGTCAGATGTTCTCGTAAAATGCGGGAATTATTCTTTCCATCTTCCGCCTTCTAAAGAGGATTTCTCAGAGCTTCCCCATTTGGGCAAACTCGATTCCTTCGTCAGAAATCCAAAATCTTCTCTATCTCTTAATGCGGCGAAAAAATTGCTTATGTCATATACAGGGCTAAAAGAGCTTAATAGCAAGCCAAATGCAAAAAAGCACCGCTATGAAAAACCTGTATTTAAGAAATTAGGAGAAAGTTACTTTTAATCAAGAAAAGCGCAAGCGCCTTCGGAACAAGCCGAAACCGCTTGTTCCTGCGAAGAACATCCAAGGAAGCTTTCCCTAGGTGCTCACCCCCGAAAAGCCTAAGACGGGCCTCATGGAAAGGCGTCCTTTGCCTTTTTAGGAGGATTGCCGAAATGTGGAGGCGGCTGCACAGGGACGACAAGCATGAGACGAGCCATGCAAGAAGGTGTTCTTTCCTTCTGGAAGGGTTTGGCTAGGCTTTCGTCCCTAGGAGCCGCAACTAGACAGGCTTGTGACCTCGAGGGGGCAGGCGCTGGAGCTAGACAATTATCAAAGTTCAAAGTTATACTTTCTTACCTAACAAGAAAAAGCTGGAGTATTCCAGCTTTTTCTTTGTGGTGGTTCTATAATGCATACTGATCTATCAAAAGCACCAATTCTGCAATTTCAGGCTTGCTCACCTGCGCATTGGCTCCAACCATCTGACCCTTGTGGCGAAGATCTTCGGTAATCAATGAAGAAAAAATAATAACTGGAATTTTTGCAAGCACAGGATGATCTTTAACTTTTTTAGTAAGGTGATGCCCATCCATTTGCGGCATTTCGATATCAGTGATCATGATTTGCACTTCCTCAGTGACATCACGCCCCGACTCGGCTAAGGAATGCAAATATCTATAAGCATCGTATCCATTTTCAAAGAATTCAATTTGACAAAAGCCAGCTTCATTTAAAGTATCATTCAAAAGCTTTCTTAGGAGTGGAGAGTCTTCAGCAATAAGCAGCTTCTTGTCAGACCTTTCACGCTTTCCAAGTTTCTGCACCTTCTGGATGCTAATCCCTGAATCAGGATTTATCTCAGTGACCATTTTTTCAAAATCAAGGAGCAGCACCATCTCATCCTCAAGCTTTATGATTCCGATAATCTGGCTTTCCTGACCCTGATACATTTCAGAAGGCTTCTCAATTTGGTTCCAGGAAATGCGGTGAATTTTTGAAACATTATGAACATGAAAAACAATTTTCTGCTGATTAAACTCTGTCACAATAAACTTATCCTGCTGAGGGCTTTCTGAGGCCGGCATATTTAATGATGATGCTACATCCACTACTGGAAGAACCTCTCCCCTCAGTTCAATGATCCCTTCAATATTACGATGAGAATGCGGGACAGGAATGACAGGGACAGGATTAATAATTTCCTTCACTTTAATAACATTAATCCCAAATTTATTCCTTCCTATTGAGAATTCAACAATCTCCAGTTCATTCGTTCCGCTTTCCAGTAAAATGCCTTTTTTCTGTTCCACTTTTTTCGCCCTTCCTTTTTCATATGCTTATATCTAAGTTCGCGGCTCCTGTTTGTATGACACTTGTTTTATGAGCAGCAAGACACCGAATATGAATTATGAATCTTTTTCTCTATTAATATACCATGAATGGATAAAATTTCTTATAAAAATTTCAGTTCATTATGAAAAAAGTCCTTATTTCTGAGACTGGAAGTCAGCTGCTTTGCTAAAACAAGAAAAAGCAAGCCATTGGCGGCTTGCTTCTTACATGCGATACAGATGCATACCTATTCAGGAATGCTGTCATCCTTAATTTTTGAATGAACAAGCAGTCCAATTATAGTTAATATCATCAATGAACCTAAAGCAAGTCTGCTTGCCAGGTTTCCATAGCTGGCAAAGATCAAAGTAATGCTTCCATAAATAACGGGTCCGATTATGGAAGATACTTTCCCTGAAAATGCAAACAAACCAAAAAACTGCCCTCTTTTATCTTCTGGAGTCAATTCCACAATATAAGTCCTTGTGGTAACCCACATGGACCCCAGAGCGACGCCAAACATGCTGCCCGCAATCCAAAACATGATTTCATTGACAGCCCCAACAGCAATTGCCAGAGCAACAAGAAGAAGGATCCCAACGTATTTAACCGCTTTGTTGGGCCCTTTCGCCTTGGTAATATATCCAAATACAAAAGAACCAATTATACTGGACACCGTTGAAGCAAGATATAGCAAAATGAATTGGCCAGTTGAAAAGCCGACAATGGTTTTTGCGTAAACAGCCATCATGGCAATCGTTGTGGCAATTGCATCATTTAAAAAAATAGGCAATCATGAAAGTGAAAATCGCCTTATAATGTTTCATATCTTTAAAGGTCTGCCAAATTTCCTTATAGCCTGATAAAAATTTTTGTTTTTCTTTTGCCTGGTAAGGCTTATCTTTTACAAAGAAAAACAGCGGCAAAGAAAACAGCAGAAATAATATGGCAGTTGGTATAAAAGATTCGTGAAAACCGTCATCTCCTACAAATAAATAAACTGTCAGCCCTACAAGGGTTCCGATATAGCCAACAGCCACTCCAAAGCCTGAAATCAGCGGTATATCCTGCTTTGTTCCCAAATCGGAAATCATGGCATCGTAAAAAACCAGACTGGAATGGAAAAAACTTTGCAATAATAAAACATATAATAACGAGTGCAAGATAAACTGGAAGCCCAAATATTTTCCCGCTAATCTGGCTTGATGCAAAAACCCCCATTAAAATGGTCGCCATTACAGTAATAAGCGTAAAGATTACTATATATTTCTTTTTCTTCCTGTCCTGTCTATCATAACCCCAAACAATGGAGAGAACAGGACAAGAAAAAAGCTTGCCAGCGCATTTGAATAAGAAATAAAGGTGCTCGCTATCTGATTCAAAACTTCATTCTCTCCTATTACTTCCTGCAGGTAAAAAGGAAAGAAAATGGTATTAATATTTGAGGAAAAAATAGTATTCGCAAAATCGTAAAGTGCCCATGATACAACGGGCAGTGTCATATACAGCCGCCAGGAATTGAAATTCCCCTGTTTCTGCAGCTCCGTTTTTTCTATTTCCATGTCATCAGCTCCTTCAGGTAAAAAATACCTTAATCCTTATTCAAGACCTTTCTTTAAAACCCTTTTATTTTACCAAATTTTATTCAATGCAACATTTTTGAAATTTTTATGAATATTCAGTTAAGTTTGTTATGCAATAATGGCAGAAATTAATTTAAAGAGGGGAAAAGCGAAAAGAAATGAACAAAAAGCAATTAATCTACTTGTCTGATTTGTGAAGGCCAAAACAGGGGAGGAGTTAAATGAACAGGCAGAATCTTCCCGTATTGCCGCAATGATGGTGCCTTCTTTTTTGGGCATTTTGTTTTATTGAGTGCATCATCCCGATCAGGAGCCTCTGCCTGTTTTGCTGCATGACGTTATAGCATCTTACTTTACAGTAAAATCGGACTGCCAGCCTGTGTTATACACTGATGCCGGCTGCATGCATTATTTGCTTTTTATGGTGAATGTCATGTTCTATAAAGTCTGCAAAATAATCGCGCACAGTTAAGCTGGTGCCGCCGATTTTAAAAGCTGTATCCAGTTTTTCTTCTGACATGCCTTGAAGCATCTGAAGAAATTGACTCCGTACTGATAAAAGTTCTTCAATAATCTCTAATTGTGCATGCTTTTTAGCGTATTCTCCTGCAGCGTCATTCACACTTTGAAAATCAGGATAGTTCTCAAGTACTGCACCCTCTTTAAAAAATGGAAAACGCTGTTCAAGAGAATATTTATCCCAAAATAACAGATGGGCAACTACTGCCGCAACCGGCCATTTTCCATCCGAGACAGGCTTTACCCAATTTTCACGGCCAAGATCTTTTATCGACTCAAGCCATACAGAATATGATTCGTAGTGAGTAACAATATCTTGCTTCTTCATTTTCATCCTCCCTTCCTAAAAATATATTCTGCATGCAGATAATAAATCCTTCCTATTGCTGACCCCAAAAAAGCTGCGTTGCAACTCAGTTGCCCAGCAGCTTAATTAAGAATTATTATTGGTCTATCTGCATAGAATACCGTTTTGCTTATGAATACTGCCCGTTGATTTCAGCATGGGACATTCAGCGAACCCGAGGGGAGGAATGAGAGCCTCCTTGGCTCCGTCTGCGGGGATTCCCTCACTTCCCGCAGGACCTTGATTAAGCTTCATTGTATGAATCCCGCACGAAGGTAATGCGTCAGCATTTTCGAGGATCAAGTGCCCACAGCGAAGATCAACTCGTTTTTTAAACTTATTATTCAGTAATAAAGTAACTACTTTACCAAATACCTTATTTTTTTAATACGACTGTGCTTGCAATTAAATCATGCAATGCCTGTTTTTTCTCTGTAAAGGCCGCAATGATATAGCCGATAAGGAAAATTCCAGACAGAATGGCCATGGCCAAATATCTTCCAAGCGCCCTCCAGAAAGAAATACGGTTACCATTTAAGTCAGTCACTTTTAATCCCAGCAGCTTTTTGCCCACAGTTCCCTGCCATTTGGATGCGTGCAGGCCTGCAAAATAGGCAACAGCAACGACAAGATTGACAAGAAAGGTTACTCCAAGTGCGCCAAAATAAGATCCCATGAATGCAAAAGCTTCTTCATTGGTCATTTCTGTTTCCATATAAGATGGGTCGCTTATCATCGTATTAAAAGCGTCAGAAGTGCCAAAGAAAATCATAAAGATAACAATGCTTAGAATTGTAAGCGGAATTCCAACAATAATAGAATCGATTAAATAGGCCGCAAATCGGAGCCAGAACCCGCCATACTCCTCATATTCCTTAGTGCTTTCATAAGGCTGCTTCTCTAAAGATGTCTCCACTTTAAAACCTCCTTTATTTATTCAGCTGGAAAACTAACAAACTAAAAATGCAGTTTCCACTATCTACTAATGTTAATCTCTAAATGAATTATATTCAACTATTTGTAAATTTTTACACTCATTTATTTTTTACAAAAATTCCTCTAAAACGTTTTCATCTTGACTTTTTTGTGAACAGTCTTATAACAGTGTAGACACTGTTTTTACCAAGTCATAAAATAAGTTTGTAAAGCTGAAAGTAAGTTTTACATAAATTAAAAAAGAGGTGCGATCAGGCATGAAAGGTACAGCAATCCTTTACCATGATGAACATAAAGTTACAATCCTGGAAAATGTGGAGCATTCTGTGTTTGAGGAAATGAAAGATCAATGCGGCGACAAACATTGCCGATGCCATATAGAAAATAAAGTAATCGATTTTGGTGCTGTATCCCCGGTATTATGGCATGAAGACGAAGTCGATTGGGATTACGGATACTAATTTTATTTTTGGAGGCTCTGAATAGAATTCAGAGCCTGTTTTATTTTTTCTGTTTGCTCCCGCATCAAAGTGATAGAATATACATTATGATTATGCGAGGTGAACACATTGGAACATTTAATTAACCAAAGAGTGAAGGACATTGAAATTTCCGGAATCAGAAAGTTTTTCAATATGGTTGCCGGCACCAGGGACATGATTTCTCTTACAATTGGACAGCCTGATTTCCCGACGCCATTACATGTTAAAGAAGCAGCTAAACAGGCAATCGACGAGAACTTTACCTCCTATACACACAATGCGGGCGATATTCGATTGCGGGAAGCTGCAGCTTCTTTTGTAAAAACAAAATATAACCTTACATATAACCCTGAACTAGAAGTCATTGTGACATCGGGGGCAAGTGAAGCTATCGATATTGCATTCCGTACAATTCTGGATGAAGGATCGGAAGTAATTCTGCCTGGTCCTGTTTATCCCGGTTATGAGCCAATCATAAAGCTTTGCGGTTCAGTTCCGGTACATACTGATATTTCCAGAAACAAGTTTAGATTTACTGCGGATTTAATTGCAAAACATATGAGTGATAAAACAAGGTGTATTGTTCTTCCATATCCTTCGAACCCGACAGGTGTCAGTCTGAGTTTGGAGGAGCTTGAGGAAATTGCTGCTCTTGTTAAAGGCAAAGATATCTTTATCCTTGCTGATGAAATTTACAGCGAACTGATCTATGATCAAACACACCACTCAATCGCCTCCCTTTTGCGGGAGCAAACTATAGTAATTAATGGACTTTCAAAATCCCATTCAATGACAGGCTGGCGCATTGGTCTTTTATTCGCACCGGAAAACCTGGCTAAACATATCTTGAAGGTGCATCAGTATAATGTGACATGTGCAGCTTCTGTCTCCCAAATGGCAGCTCTTGATGCGCTGACAACAGGAATCAACGACGCCCTGCCAATGAGGAATGAATATGCCAAACGCCGTGATTATGTATATGAACGATTAATACAAATGAACCTGGATGTAGTCAAACCGGATGGTGCATTTTATTTTTTCATAAAAATACCAGATGTATCAATGAACTCCTTTGAATTTGCCCTTTCTCTCGTTAAACAAGCAGGAGTTGCAGTAGTTCCAGGCAGTGCATTCTCCTCATATGGAGAAGGTTATTTCCGGATTTCCTTTGCATATTCCATGGATACATTAAAAGAAGGGCTTGACCGGATTGAAAAGTATCTGGAGGGTATATTGTAGCGAATCACTCAGTCAATAGCGCCATTTTCCTTTTTAGTAGGAATGGCGCTGTTTGTATATTCATTGCTTCTAATTTCAATCAAAGCAAAAAGGCAGGCTTCCTGCCTGCCTTTATCACCCTTACTGCCCCTGATAGTGCCCGTTGTTTTTTGATGCTTTTTCCTTTTTGGCTTTATCCTTATGAATTTTATTTGTGTCAGCACTTCCAAATTCGTGGGAGAATTCAGAATCAATGACAGCGGAATCGAAGCCTTTTTTGTTCTTTTGCTGAGGATCGTTTTTCTTATTTTTTTAGCCACCTGTCTAACCCCCTTTTCACTTTCATTATTAGTTTGAAGTGAAAAAAGGGGCTTTATTCATTAACGGGCGCAAATTACTTATCCCAATATTTATATAACGCCTGTGTACCGCTGTTTTCTTCCCCTTTTTCAGAAAGCTCGGCATACATTTTTTTGCAAGAGCAAGCCCTGGAGTCATCATGTCCATTGCTTCTGCTTCATCTAAGGCGATATTCATGTCCTTAATAAAATGTTTTATATAAAAGCCGGGTTCAAAGTTGCCATCAATTATTCTAGGTGCAAGGTTTGATAGTGACCAGCTGCCTGCTGCACCAGATGATATGCTTTGAAGCACCGTCCTTGGATCTAAACCTGCTTTTTCAGCATAAACTACCGCTTCACACACCCCGATCATATTTGATGCAATCGCAATTTGATTACACATTTTCGTATGTTGTCCGGCTCCTGCTTTTCCTTGATAAACGATATTTGTTCCGAGAAGGTTGAAAATCGGCTCCACAGCCAGAAATGCGTCCCTGTCTCCTCCGGCCATTATTGAAAGCTTTGCATCCCTGGCGCCGATATCTCCCCCTGAAACAGGGGCATCTATTGCATGCATTCCTTTTTTGCCTGCTTCTTCGTATATCTTTTTGGCCAATGTAGGTGTCGAGGTGGTCATGTCAATTACATATGTATTTTCTCTGCCATTTGTGATAATGCCATTTTCCCCAAGATACACTTCCTCTACATCTGCCGGATAACCAACAATCGTAATTATGACATTTGCCTTCTTTGCAACTTCCAACGGCGTCTCAGCCCACTCTGCCCCATGTTTTATTAGTTCAGAAGCTTTTTCTTTGGTTCTTGTATAAACAACTAATGGATAACCTGCTTTCAGCAGATGTCCCGCCATGCTCTTGCCCATAACCCCTGTTCCCACAAAACCGATAACTGTATTTTCAGGTGAAATCAATGTACCCGCTCCCTTTAAATATCTGAATTTTTTATATTAATTCTACCATTCCTTTTCTCATATTAAAAATATTAGATGTCCCAATAAAGACAAAAGACCAGGCAAATACCTGGTCCATCCCCAATTTTATGCGCGTAATTAATATTACCCAATTTAGATAAAACCAAAACTATCCTGTCATCACATTTGATTCTATTTAAAGCTGTGATGAAAAATTATTTAAGAATGCTCTAGCGATCACTACCTCTTCATTTAAGATTTCTACAGATACCGCATCTTCATTCACGATCATTTCTTCTATTTCGAAAACATGCAGGTCCTGTGTAAGAGGAATGGGATTCATAAAAATAAAGTTTCCCTTTTCATTATTGACTTCTATATATTCCCCGTCGATTATCGTGTCCTCCCCATATACAAACTCATCCGTACCCAGGGCAGCTGCCAGTTTTTCATTATGTATGGAAACTTTTACTTTGTATAATTCTTCTTCTGAAAGGATTTTATCATTAATTTTAAACCGGAACTGCAGCTCATTGTTTTTAGTCAGCAAGGCTTCAGCATGACTATTAACGATTGAGTCCTGGGGACCCTGCATGCAGCCTGACAAAGACAGGGCTAATATGGCGGTAAGGATTAGGCAAATGAGCTTTTTATTCATAAGAATTCCTCCTTTTTCATCACCTTTTCCATTCTCGCCTTAAGATAAACCCCAATTATAAAACTAAAACGTTACCTTAATTTAAGCTCACAAAATACAAAAGAAACCCTTCCGGGCTTCTTTAGTGGAGGACACGGCTTAAAAATGAGCTCTGCTTCTCATATAAGTCGTTTTTCTGCTTATCTTTAATACATCTATATCGGTCATGAAAGAGAAAGCTGATTATCATGGTAACCATTTTCCATCTCTCCTTTTTATGTTGTAGCTTTATTATAGGAGAGTTTCAGATTCCGGATAACAATCATAAGATGTGATTGCCGTCATCCTTAAGGCTGAATGGCAGTTTCGACTGGAGAAGGATAAAAAATAAACCGGCCATTATTGGCCGGCTTAAAAAGGGGGAAAATGAGAATGATCAGCTTACTTAAGACTGACCTAAGTGCTTACTTCTTATTTACCCGGGAAATTATATTTAAAACTCTTTAATTATTTCAATTTAATTACAGTTTCGCTGCTTCTTTTACAGCTTGGACTACTTCTTCTGCTGTATTCATATGAAGCGCTTTTTCAGCCAGTGCTTCCATGTCTTTTTTGTTTAGGTGACTGATTTGAGAACGAGCTTTAAGGATCGACGTAGCGCTCATGGAGAACTCATCAAGTCCTAATCCCAGCAGCAATGGAATTGCAGTTTCATCCCCAGCCATTTCACCGCACATGCCTGCCCACTTTCCTTCCTTGTGTGCTGCGTCAATAACCATTTTAACTAAACGCAAGATTGCAGGATTATACGGCTGGTAAAGATAAGAAACACGCTCATTCATTCGGTCTGCAGCCATTGTGTACTGAATTAAATCGTTTGTGCCTACGCTGAAGAAATCAACTTCTTTAGCAAATTGCTCAGCCATAACAGCAGTTGAAGGAATTTCAACCATAATACCAATTTCAATGTTGTCAGCAACCTGTGAGCCTTCGCTTATAAGCTTTTGTTTTTCTTCTTCAAGGATTGCTTTGCCCTGACGGAATTCATCGAGAGTTGCAATCATAGGGAACATGATTTTCAGGTTTCCATAAGTGCTTGCTCTTAACAAAGCCCTTAATTGTGTCCTGAACATATCCTGTTCTTCCAGACATAGGCGAATCGCCCTGAAGCCCAGGAATGGGTTCATTTCCTTAGGAAGATTTAGATAAGGAAGCTCTTTATCCCCGCCAATATCAAGCGTACGGACTACAACCGGTTTTCCGCCCATTCCTTCCAGGACAGCTTTGTAGGATTCAAACTGCTCCTCTTCAGTTGGAAGCTGGTCTCTTCCCATATATAAAAATTCCGTGCGGTAAAGGCCAATTCCTTCTCCGCCATTTTCAACTACGCCCTTCAGATCTTTTGGAGTGCCGATATTGGCAGCCAATTCAACATGATGGCCATCAGCAGTAACTGATTTTTCGTTTACTAGCTTTGCCCACTCAGCTTTTTGATCCTCGAATTTGCGGTGTTCTTCTTTGTATTCGGCGATGGCCTCTGGGGTCGGATTAATATGTACCAGACCTTTTAATCCATCCACGATAACCAGGTCACCATTTTTAATTTGCTTTGTGGATTCCTTTGTCCCCACTACTGCTGGAATTTCCATGGAACGGGCCATAATGGCAGAGTGAGATGTCCTGCCTCCAATGTCAGTTGTAAAACCTTTTACGAACTGGCGGTTCAGCTGAGCAGTATCGGAAGGGGTCAGGTCTTCAGCAATAATGATTACTTCTTCTGCAATCATGCTGGGATTCGCAATTTGCACTCCAAGCAAATGAGAAAGTACGCGTTTTGTTACGTCACGGATATCCGCTGCACGCTCTTTCATGTATTCATTGTCCATTTGTTCGAACATTGTAATGAACATATCTGCTGTCTCTTTTAAAGCAGATTCAGCATTTACTTTATCTGTTTTGATTTTATCTTCAATTGGCGAAATTAATTCAGGATCACTTAATACAAGAAGATGAGCATCGAAAATAGCAGCTTTATCAGCCCCAAGTTCTTTATGGGCATTATCGCGGATGACTTCCAATTCACCTTTAGATTCAGCTAATGCCGACTGAAAGCGTTCCACTTCTTGTTCCGCATTTTCTACTGTCTTTCTATCAAAAGAGAGATCCGGCTCAACCAAACGGTATGCTTTCGCTATTGCGATACCGCTTGACGCCGCAATTCCATTTAAAAAGCTCATTATTCAGCCAAACCTTCTTTTTTCAGTGTTTCTTCAAGGCTGTTAAGGGCATCCTGTTCATCACTGCCTTCAGCAATAATAGTTATATCTGCACCTTGTCCAACACCTAAAGACATAACACCCATGATTGATTTTAGGTTTACCTTCTTTTCCTTGTACTCAAGGTGAATTTCTGAGTCAAATTTGCTGGCAGCTTGTACAAGCATTGTAGCTGGACGAGCGTGAATTCCTGTTTCTGCAATTACTTTAAATTGTTTTTGAACCATATGGGATCAATCTCCTTCTTATTAATGATTGTATTAAGATGTGCAAGGCGTTGCCTCACGAACTTAAAGACGGGAACTGGAACTTATTCTGCAAATCAGCAGCAGGATGAAACAGTAATGATGCCGGATATTTCGTCCTATATGCTGTTTTATTTTTTCCAACGCCCTATTATTCATGTATATAGTTGTTCAAAAAGGCTGAGAAAAATTAATAAAATCACTTCGTCTCGAAGCTTCTCTGCACTTTGAAAACTTCCATAAAATCAGGAAATATTACCTGGCTGCAATTAAGTCATCGGACAACTTACATCTCAGACAAAAGAATAGCATTTCACATTCATTTAGACAATGAAAAACCCTTAATTTTTCACGTTTGTTCACACTTTTTTGAGTAAAACGCTTTCATTTGCCAATGATTTCTACTTAATGTTTCAGATCCAATATTCCTTTTGATTTATGGCTGTGGATGATACTTATCTTGTTTTCTAACCAGTTTTGAAGTTTCTTTGTATTGAAGTACATTATAGCTGATTCGCATTTTTGAAATGGTTCCCTTTAGAGCCGTTTCATGATCGCATTCCCGGTCCGTATACAATGTGGCAAGATCCGATACGGATCGCGAAAGCATTTCTATGACATGTTTCAAGTCTTCATGATTATAAGAAGTGCTGTCTTCCATCAGATGCTCTAAAATATCTTGAGATAAACTTTTCACTCTTAATGCTTTTTCGGATTCAACTTTCATTATTTTATCCCGCCTTTTTGATTGATTTTTTCATTATATGCGGGCCAGAAGAGTGAAATGCTGTGAGCTTAGGCTATTAAGCAATCTAGTTCTTTCCTTCCGGAAAAAATTGGGCATCCAGATTGAAAAAATTCCTATGAGCCAGAAGGATGAATAAGATTACCGATAAACCTACGCTTCCCAATATCCCCAGCAGAATAACAATCTGATATTCAATCGCAAGCAATGGGCTGACTCCTGATAGAATCTGCCCTGTCATCATCCCAGGCAAAAATATGATGCCCATTCCCAGCATATTATTGATAGTCGGCAGAACAGCAGAATCAAAAGCATGATTAACATATGGCTTAACTGCAGCTTTTGGATCAGCGCCAAGCATTAGTGCACCCTCAATCATATCTTTTTGAGTTGTAAAGGAATTTAGAAGCTCCTTTACACTTAAAGTAATGCCTGTCATGGAGTTGCCAATTATCATCCCTGCTATTGGAATAAAGTAGCGTGGATCATACCACGGCTCAAAATGAATAACTACAAAATTAAAAAACACAAGACAAAAGGATGTACCGGCTATCATGGATATCGCAATGGTTTTCTTAAGGTTTACTGAAAGCCTGGTTCCAGCCTGTTTATATATTGTATAAATAGCAAAACCTTCCATAATCAAGATAACACCTAATGTCAACAGCGGATTGGAAAATTCAAACAAGCAAGTTAATACATAGCCTGCAATTACGAGCTGAAGTGTCATTCTGAAAGCTGCAATAGTCAGCTTTTTCTCACGGGCGATTCCTCTCACTTTAAAGATAATGATAAGAAGAAGCACAAATAAATAAGCTGATATTAGCCGCCAAAATTCAATATCAATAATGGAGCTATTTTCCATCATAATCCCCCTTAGATATTCTTCTCCATCTCCTCCCTGAACGGCAGCTGGGATAAATCAATCCTTTCATCTGCATATTGCTCATTGACTTTCCTGGAGTGAGTAATCATGATTAATGAAGCATGCTTCTTTTTAATTTCCGCGATAAAATGACCCAAAACCATCATTTCGGTGTCTTCGTCCAATGCAGCAGTCGGTTCATCCAGCAGATAGACATCAGCTGCAAGAAGCAGAATTCTTGCCAATGCCAGCCGCTGTTTTTCCCCGCCGGAAAGAGTCCCTGCATCTTCATCAAGCTCCTTAGTCATTTGCATATTATGTAGTGCCTGCTTAAGTACTTCATCACCATCAGGTTTAGATCCGTTGAGCATATAACCCATCATCAAGTTATCTTTTATTGTGCCAGGAAATATTAATGGAACCTGCGAAAGCATGACTGCCTTTCTTCTGTGCTGGACAGAATCTATATCTTTTAGCGGGGCGCCTTCATAGAAGATTTCACCAGAATCCGGGGAAATCATTTTGTTCAGCAATTTCATGAGAGTTGACTTTCCAGCGCCGCTTTCACCCGTAATACAAGTTACTTTTTCTTTTCTTATGTCAAGATGATCCACATTCAAAATATTATTAACCCTTACTCCTCTTATTGCGAATAGCAAATCTGTTGTCATATGCAGCTCCTTTTCCAGTTTCCGTATACCCTCTAGCTTATCCCTTTAAACGCAATAGCTTGTATTGGTTTTAAAAAAGCCCTTTCCCATATGAGAAAAGACTATACACATTATTTATTTAGAGTTTTTCTTTGCCTGTTTCCTTTTCAAATTTTCCTTATGAATCCTTTTTATTTCTTTTTTTATTTGATCCACTGCATGTTTATATTTCTCAACGCTTTGAGTGGACATGTTATTGCTGTATCGGACTATTTCATAGGCATCTACAATCTTTTCGGGGTCCTTGAGCCCTATTCTATCAAACCATTCAGGCAAGCTTTCGGACTCTTTTCTTCCCAGGTCAAATTTAGCTGCATGTCTTTCCAGGTGAAAAATCTCTTTACGGATTTGATTTTCAGGAGCAATATGCTGAAACCTCCTTGACAGCAATGTTCCTTCATCTTCAATCTGCTGACTATAAGAGGCAAATACAGCTCCATTTTTCACGAATCTTACCTTTATAGTTTTTTTATAAATATAAATGAACAGAAAAATGATAACTATAATAAACAGGATAGATATTAAGGCAGCAGGATCTATGTATTGCCCGCTTTCCCCCAAATCAGCAGGTTCCTTGAAGAGTACATCGTTATCACGGCTTTCATTCTCAGATAAGAACTTCATATGCACTGCCCAATCCTGTTTCTCTGCCCAATTAAACAGCGGTGAAGCAATGATGGCAGCTGCAGAAGCAATTAATTTTAGGATACCAAAGAATAGGAACTTGACAGTTCCCATACCGAAGGAAACTACCATGCCAACTGCAAGAATTGAAGCAGTCAGTGACAAGAAATAAATTAAAAACCTTTTCTTTTCTTTCGCATTTGCATCCGATTCAATTATACGTTTTATAAACCCTCCAGAGATGATAAAAAACAGTTCAAATATCATTAATCCCACAATTTCTCCAGTATAAGCACCGTCCTTTATGGCCGAAAAGATAACCAGGAAAGTTCCGAAAAAAACCGTAAGCAGAATCCACCAGCCCTCAGGCCGGTTATTATGTTCATTGAAATGAACATAAGTTCTCCAAAAAACCAAAAAACTCATCAGTACTATAAAAAACCAGGAAAAAGATAGAAAATTTCCGATTACATATAATAAAGGAAGCTCTAAAAGAAAAAAAGAACCTTCCCTTTTTCTCTAAATCTGATGAGCAGAATTATAAAGGCCATTCCTGCAGGAAAAACAAGCACAAAATATTCAGTGAGAGGAACAGCCGCTTCATTAGCCATATAAAAAGGGAATAACACTAGTGCTCCAAAAATGATTTCAATGCCAAGAAGAAAACTCACTTCAAACATTTTTTTCATTGTATTGCCACTTCCTTCGCTTTCACTTGAAGCGGCCTCAATTCGGCTTCTTCATTAAGCAGTTGCAGTTCAAATAAAAATGCTCCTTTTCGGCTGATATTAGTTATTGCGCTGGAAGCCGCTGGATTCAATTCTCCTGCATGAAGGAAATAAGGCTGACTAGTCAAATGTCTTTCATAAAAGGAAAGCATTTTTTCATAAGGGTAAATAGAATAATGATTATCTACAACAGCCAGCATTTCAAGCACCTTTTGCAGATGATCTTTTCCAGATGCAGCAGATATAAAATAAAAGGGAGTGCTGCCAGCAGTCCGGATATTTATACACATGGAAAAAGGGATATTTTCCTTAACACAAATATAGGCAATTTCTGCTGCGCTGCTGATGCGTTCTTCCAGTTGTGCAGATATTGAATGTCCAGCTGAAACATTAAGCGAAATATTCCAGCCTGTTTCCGCAGCTTTTTCAAAGACCTTTGTTTGCAAACTCTGTTTCCTCGCACTTGCCTTCCAATTGATCCGATTAAAACTATCAGATGAAACATACTGCCTTGTTCCGGCTGGCGAAAAATGATCCTCAAAAAGTGAATAGGCGGAAAGAAAAGTGCCTGGGCGGTCTGTAAAGAGTGACAGGATATTTTTAACTGGCAGACGACTTGGATAGACCAATGCATCCTGCAGCAGTTGAGCACGATATTCAAGAATGGTTTCTCCAAAACCTATAAAGTTAGGAATATATAACTCCAATTTTCTTATTTTTGAAACTCCCCTTTTCCTTGCAGAAATGGGGATTGTTATTATTTTTCTTTCATTATGATTTAATGAAAAAGGGATAGAAAGCTCAAATTTCCCCAGCCTGGGCTCCAGATTTTGATCCACCGGACAAATACAATCGTCAAATAAAATCCTTAATTCTCCTTTTAAAATGGGAAGCCCTTTATTATCAAATTCCAAAATCCATTTTGCTTCTTGTCCGGCAAACAATTTGTATCTGACCTTCGTGTTTTGCAGACTCAGCTTTTCCCCCAGGTGCTTCATATAATATGTATTGGCAGATATTATAAGCAGAAAAAGGATTGATGCCAGAAATACTTCCCATGATTTTAAATAAAAGCTTGCTATTAATAAAAATACGGAGAATACACTTGAAAGGGACAAATACCCGTCTTCAGCATGATACTTTTTCCACTCCATACTAGAGAGCACCTGACTCTACAGGAACTGGCACAGATTCCAGCACTTCTTTCAGAACCGACTCAGGGCTTTTTGTCATAGAAGCTTCAGTGGAAAGGAAAATCCTATGACCAAGCACAAATGGAACCATTTCTTTAATATCATTAGGTATCACATAGTTTCTTCCCTCCATAAGCGCTTTGCCTTGGGAAGCTTTCATTAAGGCAAGCATTCCTCTGGGACTTACCCCCAATACAATATCCGCATGTTCACGTGTCTTCCTTACAATATCCAGCAAATAAGCTTCAACAGGCTCATTTAGAATAATTTTGCCGGCATCCTTCTTTAAATTAATGATTTGATCTAAGATGAAAATGGCATTGACTTCCGAAGGAGCGGCACCGCTTCGATACATTTGAAGCATCGCCTTTTCCTCTTCCCTGCTAGGATAATCCATTTTAAGTTTCATAAAAAAACGGTCAAGCTGAGCAACAGGTAGCGGAAATGTCCCCTGCTGAGATTCAGCCGGATTCTGTGTAGCTATAACCATAAAAGGTGGGTCAAGTCTAATTGTGTGTCCATCAATGGTGACCTGGCGCTCCTCCATAACTTCGAGAAGACTTGACTGCGTTCTTGGTGCTGCACGATTAATTTCATCAGCAAGTACAACATTCGAGATAATTGGCCCAGGATGAAATTCAAATTCCTGATTTTTCGGATTGAAGAAACGTATGCCCGTGACATCACTCGGCAAAACATCCGGTGTAAATTGAATGCGTGAGAAATCCCCATTAATAGTGCGGGCAAATGCTTTGGCAAGCATTGTTTTTCCAGTTCCAGGCACACTTTCCAATAAGATATGGCCATTGAATATTAAGGAAATGGCCATCAATTCAATTTCCAGGTCTTTCCCTGATATTACTTTCCCAATTTCTGTTTTAAGCTTGTCCATATATTTCATTTTTGCCCTCCTGTTCACTTCCATGCTGCTCTCTGCGTTTTAGATTGACTGGTATAATTTTACTAAAAAATATTATTATTTACAATTATCTGATAGTTCGCCTGACAAAAAGAAAAACGCATGAATAATAAATCCAATACGCTAATTCCTGACTAATCAGCTTATAAAGTTTTCAGTTTGTTCATACGAAAATTAAAATTCCGGCAGCAGTAATAGCGGCTCCAATAGCAGTACCAGGAAGAAAGGCATTAATCTCCGTTACCAGGACCAAGGATGATTGGAAGCTCTATATAATAAAGCCAGAAATGCCACAAGTAAACCTATATGGACATGGACAGGCGTTAATAGGTATGAATGAGTACTTGACATACAATACCCAAGCAAAATTCCCACCGCAAATTAAACGGATGAAATCATAATCATAGTAATTCCCACTAGAATCACTCGCTCTAATTGTTCTAAAGCATTTAAAGGATATGAGCCTGTTCGTGTTTATAACTTATTTATCATTTTTCACAGTAAATTTACAAAGAACTCACCGCGATTTAACGAGGCTATTTTACAATGTCTTTAAGACAGGAGGCGAGAATAATGATTAACATCCTGCTATGCCTTATTTTCATTGGTGCAGTTTTTGTGCTGAATATCGTATTATTAAGAAAATAGACAGTTATTATGGTTCATAAATCATTTTCCTTGTCATGCCTCCATCTACCGTTATGTTTTCTCCTGTTATAAAATCATTTTCTGGATCGGCTAAAAATAGGCAGGTCCTTGCAATGTCCCCGGGTTTTCCAACCCTGTTGGCAAAATGCTGTTTATGATCAATCTTCCTGAGACTTTCATAATCTCCTGTTTCAATCCAGCCGGGACTTATACAATTAACTCTGATCCCTTTTTCAGCGAGCGTGCTGGCCAAAGCATGGGTGATCGCCATAATTCCTCCTTTTGATGCTGAATATGCTTCTGTATTGCTTTCAGACATTACAGCTCTCGTAGATGAGAGATTAATAATACAGGATCCTTGTTTCATCAATTTGGCAGCTTCCCTGCTGCACAGGAAGACACTTCGAAGGTTCGTATTGATCACTTCATCCCACAATTCCACAGTCAGCTCAAAAAATGAATGAAACTTTGAGATGCCAGCGTTATTTATTAGAACATCAATTGCTCCAAATGAATCATAAACCTTTGTTATAAGTCCCTTGATTTCTGCTTCATTCTTAACATCTGTTCTGATAAACATGCTTATAAGTCCATTTTTGTTCAAGCTTTCTTCTAAATTTTTCCCCTTCATCTCATCTAAGTCTGCGATGACTACATTGGCCCCGTTCGCTGCGAACGTCTCGGCAATTCCCTTGCCAATTCCGCTGGCTCCTCCGGTAACGATGACTGTTTTTCCTTTAAATTTGCTCATACCTTTTCATTCCCTTCAAACTTGCAATATTGCTTTTATACCCTGCTTGCTTATCTTTCTATTCAATTTTTCATAAAGGCTTGCAGGAAAGACACCTGAGACACTCAGGTGTCTTTCCTATGCTTTATATTTCAGTGTCATTCCTTTTTTAGCTCCGGGGCGAATCTAAATATTGATATATAACGTGTCCGCCTCTTTGGGCAACTCCGCGGAAGTGTTTAAAATCCTCCCTGTTCACTATGACACTCCGAAATGGAAGAAAGTCATCTTTTGACACATGATATTCAGAAATGATTCCATTTTTTAATTGATCGAGCACTTCCTGGATTTGTTCATGATTCATTACTCAGAACTCCTTTTATTTCTATTCTTTCCTTATCATAAATAAAGTGCTGTCAATTTTGAAGTATCTAATATTATATTTGCATACCAATCATTTTTTCTGAATATTAAATAATTTGAATGTACAAATTTTTTTATCTGGTATAATATTACCAACCTAATGCTGTAATAAATTACCTAAGCATCAGTGGAATTGCAAAATTCTTTACGCATTTCATAATATAGTGCAAACTGTTATTACCAGCGAAAGAAATGGACAAAGGAGAGATGCTTTTTGAAGAAAGCAGAGGTTGGCAATATTATTGAGTTTCGTGACGGATTACAGGGAATTGTAGAAAAAGTAAATGAGAATTCTGTTATTGTTGATTTAACGTATATGGATAACTACCGTGATTTGGAATTAGATCAAAGAACAGTTGTCAATCATAAAAATTATAAGGTAGTAAGAGAATCAGCAGTATAAAAGAAAAAATGAAAGCGTATTCTTTCGGAGTCTAAAAAAAGCAGCTCTCTTGCTGCTTTTTTTATTTTTTTATTTTATCTTTGCCATTCAAGCCTTTTGATGCTTTTTGCTCCACCGTCCTCTTTTTAGTTTGCAAATTAAACAGGCGCAGCCTTGGAATTCTGCACATACGCGGCCTCCTGAATAGGAGGCCAAGATATTATTCCTTTTCCCCTGACAGTTCTTTTAAGGATTTCACTTTGCCATGAGGATGCTGATCCTGCTTTCTTACCGTCCAGGCACGCTCTTTTTCTCTTTTTGATTTCGTCATTATACATACCTCCCTTCTCATGGGTTTATGATTAGCATTTCTGCATTATTTTATCTTATCGTTTCCAAAGAAATCTTTTCCTTACTTTTTAGGATTGTTTTTTGTTAGAATAGTGTTTGGTTATTTTTAATAGATAAGAAAGTTTTTTTGCTTTGAGAACTGTCCAGCTGCAGCGCCTGCTCCCTCGAGTTCATAAGCTTGTTGGGGGTGGGCAGGGCGCTTCCGCTTTTCTTATTGAAAGGAGATTAAAAATTGAAGAGTGTTGCCGCAGATCTCCGCTTTATTGGCGGGATATTACTCGCTCATCTGCTTATGTATTTTACATTTCAGGATAAATCAATTTTTTGGTATATCTTTTCTGCCTCTTTACTGCTTCTAATCAGTTATTCCATCATAATGGAGGAAGTGGAAGACAAGGCCTCATTTGGGATATTTATTACCTATGGGGCCCTTTCAGGTTTTC
This sequence comes from Cytobacillus pseudoceanisediminis, assembly GCF_023516215.1. Taxonomy (NCBI): domain Bacteria; kingdom Bacillati; phylum Bacillota; class Bacilli; order Caryophanales; family Bacillaceae; genus Cytobacillus; species Cytobacillus pseudoceanisediminis. The sequence continues at coordinate 2,462,192 of NZ_CP097349.1, forward strand.
TATTGTACGGTCTTTTTTGGGCCGGCTACAGTTTATTTGAAATACTCAATCTTCCCCTTGTTAATCAGGTTGAAAAACTATATGGCCGTTTTTCGCCTTCCTTTATCTGGCACTATATTGTGCTGATTTTAATCATTGTTCCAGGAGAAGAAGTCTTTTGGAGAGGGTTCGTTCAAAAGAGATTGATGAAACTTACGACTGTTAAGTTATCCATCATCCTATCGTCTCTCCTCTATTCTTCAGTTCATTTTTATTCAGGATACTGGATGCTGGCCTTTGCAGCGTTAATCGCAGGCCTCTTCTGGGGATGGCTTTACGCATGGAAAAGAAGCATTCCGCTAGTAATCGTTTCCCACCTGATTTTTGATTTATTGATGTTTGTCCTGCTCCCTTTTTATTAAAATGGCCACGTGCAGATTCAATGTTGATTAGACAATCCTTAATGGATTGTCTTTTTTTAAAGTTTTTGTTGAGTCTTGTCGATGTTTTACATAAATGGTAATGTACTAATTAATAGGAATTTATATGTAACTCTTTTATTCCACTTACGTCTAATTATGCAAAAGCGCTAGAAGTAACAACGGGAGGATGGAACATTAATGAAATTCATGGCGAAATTTATGTTAATTCTGGTTTATTTGCTGTTATCCTGGCAGGCTGCGGCACGTCTCAGAATGATTCCGGCAATGGATCAGATCCTGGGCAAAATGAAGAAGAAACAGCTTCAGATGGACAGGATGGACAAGAGCAAACTGAAGAACAGGATCCAGCAGAAGAGGGCACTGTGGATGAAGGACAGAGCGTAATCAGAATCCTTGAACAGAACATGACTTATACGGTTGAGGGTGAAGCCAAGGAAGAGACTGCCTTCCTGAAACATAGTGATAATCAGAATTATTCTATGTACGTTCTGCCCGCCTATGAACTAACTGCCGAGGAGCCTAATAAGGATGTTTTATACCTTTCAGAAAATGATCAGGTATTCATGCGTATTGAACTTCTTCCGAATGATGCAGATTGGAACATGATCGAAGAAAACACAAAAGCACAATTAGGAGCTGTTAGCGAAAATGTGCAGACAGCTGATGCTCCTTCAGATGATTTTTACAAAGATGCTAATGTTATGAAGGCTGAAGGAAACGGCGAGAAGGTTTCAGCCTATCTAGTGAAAAACGAAGATCTTTCACTGAAGCTTACCCTATTCAATAAGGAAGAAGCTGATCATGAAGAGGCTTTCCTTCAGATGGCGAAAACCATTATGAAAGAGGAGCCGCAAAAATAATGGAGTGAATAAGAGATCCGTGCAATACGGATCTCTTTATTTAGCTTTTTTAAGCTTTCTTGCCTTTACTTCCATTATCAAATGGTTTCATCCACAGAAGAATAATAAATGTCAAACTTACATATCCGAAAACCGGATATAAATAGGAAAGCAAGGTTCCGTAATTGATCAAACTGATAAAGTAACAAACTATAAAGATAAAGCCCACAATTATAATACTCGGCACGGAAATATATTTTTTTACCTGCCTCTCGATCCCAAACACATTCCCAATAACAGAAGTGAAAATTTCACCATAGATGACAAAAACAAATATCCAATAGAAAGATGATGCCAATGTCTTCACAATTGCGGCCATTGGGATATCATAAGCCTGCAGATTTGGGAGCATCATCAGTGTCAAATGGCTGGAAAGCAGGATAAGAGTCAGTGCGGCTCCACCAAGGTATCCACCCCACTTTATTGTCCGATCATCATTTATTTCTGAAGCCACAGGCACTAAGACTGCTTGTGCTAATGTCAAATTCAGAGCCGTATATGAAAACGGAGCCACAACTGCTTTCCATCCATCTTCAGCATATGGGATAAATAGAACCTGATCTGCAAAACTAGGAAGCTTCATGCTTATGAACAATAAAATAAAGCTAAATGCAATCATCATTGGAACAACAAACGTATTCACAGCGAATAATCCGCGAATGCCCACTATCATTGTGATAATCGTTAACCCTATCGTTATGAGCAACCCTGCAGTTTTGCTGATGCCGATCTGTTCTTCAAACACTGCACCAGCTCCCGACAGCATGACGGCGCAAACGCCCAGCAGCATAAACAGCATCAATATATTAATGGCAGAACCAAAAAATCTTCCAAATAAATATTCATTCAATTCCTGATATGATGCAGCCTTTATTCGTGCAGAGATTCTCATTAATTTGGAACCGAGAAAAATAAAGATATAGCCGCTCATTATAATCCCAATTAATCCGATAAAACCAAATCGGGAAAAAAACTCCACAATCTCTCTGCCAGTGGCAAAGCCCGCTCCCACCACGGTTCCCACATAAACGGCAGCGATCTGGAAAGCTGCCCCCCAATTTGTCTTCACTTAATCTCCTCCTTCCTTTCCAATATATGTAGGCTAGTACAAACAAAGACGAGCTTTTTTGCATTATGGCTAAACTTCAGTTTTGGTTAAAAATAACAATACAAATCACTTGAAAGTCAAAGAAGGTCAAATTATAATGTGGATATTAGGTCAAATATAGTCAAAGTCAGACCAAACTATTAATGGAGGGATGCAAAATGCTTTGTCAAAAATGTCAAACAAAACAAGCAAATGTACAATTAAGACTGAATGTGAATGGAAATGAGCGTAATCTACACCTATGCCATAACTGTTATGAAAAGCAAAATAGCCTTACTTCCTTTGGGCCTGCTTTGAGCAGTTTTTCAGGTTTTGGCCAAATGCCATTAGAGGATTTCTTCAAGAAAATGGCTGCATCCCAAGGGAATGAAAACTATGCTCTAAACGAAGCACCGGGATACAGTCATGGCAACGGCGGTTTTATAGATCAATTCGGACAAAATCTTACACAGCTTGCCAAAGCTGGTTTAATCGACCCAGTCATCGGACGGGACGATGAAGTATATCGTGTGATTGAAATATTAAATAGAAGAAGCAAAAATAATCCGGTCTTAATCGGTGAACCAGGAGTAGGAAAAACAGCTATTGCCGAAGGGCTAGCCATTAAGATTGCCGAGGGAAATGCACCAAAGAAACTTCAAAATAAAGAAGTCTATTTGCTTGATGTGGTGTCTCTGGTTGCAAACACAGGCATCCGCGGCCAATTCGAGGAACGCATGAAGCAGCTGATCTCTGAGCTTCAGTCACGGAAGAACATTATTCTCTTTATAGATGAAATTCATCTTCTTGTCGGAGCAGGATCAGCTGAGGGGTCAATGGATGCAGGCAATATTCTGAAGCCAGCCCTTGCAAGAGGAGAGCTTCAAGTGGTCGGAGCAACCACTTTGAAAGAATACCGCCAAATTGAAAAAGATCCTGCACTAGAACGCAGATTCCAGCCTGTACATGTAGATGAGCCGACACCTGATGAGGCAATTAATATCCTGTTTGGACTGAAACAAAAATATGAAGACTATCATGATGTTTCTTTTACAGAAGATGCCATCAAGGCATGTGTGCAGCTGTCAAGCCGCTATATTCAGGATCGGTTCCTGCCTGACAAAGCCATTGATTTAATGGATGAAGCAGGTTCTAAAATGAATCTTCAATCAGGATATATACCTGCAGATGATATTGAAAATCAGCTGAAAGAAATCAGCAGGCAGAAAGAACTTGTATTAAATGAAGAAAAATATGAAGAGGCTGCAAAACTCCGTGAAAAGGAACTAAAACTCCAGCAGGCACTAAACGGGGACAACAAGGCAGAACGGCCAGTTATTGACGTTAGCCATATTCAGGAGATTATCGAAAAGAAAACCGGGATTCCTGTCGGCAAATTAGCAGAAGATGAACAGGAAAAAATGCAGAACCTTGAGGAAAGCCTTGCTGAAAAAGTAATCGGACAGGCAGAAGCCGTGCAAAAAGTTGCAAAGGCAATTCGCCGAAGCCGTGCAGGACTTAAATCAAAGGACCGCCCAATTGGATCATTTCTATTTGTCGGGCCAACAGGGGTCGGAAAGACTGAGTTAACCAAAACACTTGCCCAAGAGCTATTCGGCTCAAAAGAAAGCATGATAAGGCTTGATATGAGTGAATATATGGAAAAACACAGCGTATCAAAAATTATCGGTTCCCCTCCAGGATATGTGGGTCATGAAGAAGCCGGACAGCTTACTGAGAAGGTGCGCAGAAACCCGTACAGCATCATTCTGCTTGATGAGATAGAAAAAGCACATCCGGATGTACAGCACATGTTCCTTCAAATTCTGGAGGATGGACGCCTGACAGATAGCCAAGGCCGCACTGTCAGCTTTAAAGATACAGTCATTATCATGACCAGCAATGCAGGAGCTGGGCAAAAGGAAATCCATGTTGGATTTGGCACAGCTGACGCCGTCATGGAGTCAAACATTCTTGAATCACTCGGCAGCTTCTTTAAGCCTGAATTCCTGAACCGTTTTGATAGCATTATTGAATTTAAAGCTTTGGAAAAAGAGCATTTATTGAAAATTGTCGACTTAATGCTCAATGACCTTCAGGAAACATTAAATGAGCAGGATATAGAATTGACTGTTACCCAGGAAGCCAAGGAGAAATTAGCAGCAGAAGGATATCATCCTGCTTTTGGCGCACGGCCATTAAGAAGGATCATCCAGGATGAACTTGAAGACAAGATTGCTGATTTCATCATTGATCATGGCGGAAATAGCCAATTACAGGCCAATCTCGAAGACGAAGCAATTGTTATTAAACCCATCCGCTAAAAGAACGAAAAGAGCCGGAATTAAATAACTTCCGGCTCTTTTTTATTTGTTTATAAACTTTTATCATCCACTGAATTCAGCCAATTCTCAATTTCCCCGATAACTGACTCGACACATCCCTCTTCAAAAGGAGAAATCAACCCAGCTTCTTTTACCAGTCCGGTAAAAGGTTTGCTGCCGCCAAGCTGGCACAGTTTCAAATAATCTTTCCATGCTGCTTCCTGATTCTCCCGGGACCGTTTCCAGAATTGGAATGCACAGATCTGTGCCAATGTATAATCGATATAATAGAAAGGTGAATTGTAGATATGGCCCTGCCGCTGCCAGAATCCGCCGTTCTCCAAATACTCATTGCCATCATAATCTTTATGCGGCAAGTATTTCTTCTCAATTTCTCTCCAAGCCTGTTTTCTTTCCTGAGGTGATGCATCCGGGTTTTCATATACCCAATGCTGGAATTCATCAACTGATACGCCATAAGGCAAGAATAGCAGTCCTCCACTCAAATGGGAAAACTTGTATTTCTCAGTATCATCTTTAAAGAAGCCCTCCATCCATGGCCATGTGAAAAATTCCATACTCATGGAATGAATTTCTGCAGCTTCATAAGTTGGCCAGTTATATTCAGGTATCTCATAATGACTGCTTGAATACACCTGGAATGCATGGCCTGCTTCATGAGTAAGAACATCAATATCTCCTGACGTTCCATTGAAGTTTGAGAAAATGAATGGGGATTTATAGTTCTCAATATAAGTGCAATAGCCGCCCCCTGCTTTTCCCTTTTTGGCCACCAGGTCCATAAGATTATTTTCTCTCATATAAGAGAAAAATTCACTGGTTTCTCTGGAAAGCTCATCATACATTTTTTGTCCGTTTTCAATAATCCATTCAGGATTGCCTTTGGGTACAGCATTTCCTGTTTTAAATTCAAATCCTTCATCGTAAAATTTCAGCTTGTCAACGCCAATCCTCTCTCTTTGCCGTTCCTTTAGCCTTGTGGCGATTGGGACGATGAAATCCTTCACCTGCTTGCGGAAATTTGCAACCATTTCGGCGTTATAATCAGTTCGATACATACGGAAATAAGCCAGTTCAACAAAATTCGAATATCCAAGTTTATGGGCAATCTCTGTTCTAACCTTGACAAGCTCATCATAAATACGGTCCAGCTCTTTCTCATTATCTGCCAGGAAACCAAAGCGTGCCTCGCTTGCTTTTTTGCGCATTTCCCGATCTGTAGATTCAGTAAATGGCTCCAATTGGGCAAGAGTGCGTTCTTCACCTTCAAAATGAATTTTGGCTGAAGCAATTAACTTAGTATACTCTGATGAGAGCTTATTTTCTTTTTGCAAAAGCGGAACAATCTCTGGCGAGAACACCTTCAATTGGGCTTCCGCAAGTGCAAAAAGCTGATTCCCCCATTTTTCTTCGAGCTCTGCCCTGAACCTGGAATTAACCAAAGCCTGATAATACTTTGTAACAAACCCTTCTACTTCAGGCTGAATCTCATCCATATAATCCTGCTCTGCTTTGTAAAATTCATCATTCGTATCGACTGAATGACGGATATAACAAAGGTTGAACATAGTGCCGACATCATTGCGAATATCATTAATTTCTTTCATAGCTTGATTTTGCTGGTCTGCAGAAGCTGCGTTTTCAAATTTCTCAAGCGCTGCTTCGAATTTCCCCTGTACTGTATCAAGATCCGGACGAACGTATGTATAGTCTTCAAATCTCACATTATTGCCCCCTCGTGTATATGTAAATCGATTTTAATTAAACCACTAAACTATTTCGACAATATTTGGTTAATTCCTCCCCTGAACATATCTATAAAGCACAAAATAAAAAACAGCCGGTCAAGGCTGTTTTAGTTATTGTAAGCTATTTTTATCATTGGAGATAGATAGTCCAAGCTTCTTTAATAACTCAATGGCTGTTCCTTTTTCTTCTGGAGTAAGCTCGGACATTAAAGAATGGATATGCTTTTCATGGTCAGGGAATATGTTTTCGATAAAGTCTTTACCCTTATCTGTTATTTGCGCAAAGGTAACTCTTCTGTCATTAGGGCATGCGACCCTTTTCAACAAGCCTTTCTGCTCAAGCTTGTCCACTACATAAGTGATGCTTCCGCTGGCCAATAGTATTTTCCCGCCGATTTGCTGCAAAGGCTGGTCACCCTTATGGTATAGCAGTTCCAGAACAGCAAATTCAGTTGGATTCACTCCATATGTTTGTATTAGTTTATTTACATTTTCATTTATTGCCCTATAAGCCCTGGACAGGACAATAAACAATTTCAACGATTGGTCAATTTGTTCAGACCCCATTTTATCCAATCCCTTTTCCTTTTAATTAGTAGCGTATACATAAATTCAATTCTCAATCATTATAGAAAACAGGAAGAAAGCTGTCAATTTAACACATCCGGATCATTTGCCCGAAACAACCTCCCAATTGTGATTAAGAGTTGGAATTACCTTTTTCTTTTCCAAAAATAGTCTGCAATCAATTCGGTCATATCGGTTAAAATCTCTTTCACCACTGGCTTATCCTTGAACATGTTGTAGCCTCCCCGCCTGCAGCGCGGTAATTGTTCATTACTACATGATACTCTTCATCTTCCCTGATTGGATGCCCTTTATACAAAACCTTTGTAATCCGGCTGCCCTTTTGTCGTGAAACATCTATTTTATACTCAATACCTTCCCACATATCGTAATTATAATGCTGTGGCTTTGGATTTGAAAAATCAGGATTCACTATAATTTTTCCGTCACTGTTCAATTCAAAATAAGCTGCAGACCGCTCCAATGCATCTTTAATGTCCTTTCCTGCAACTCTGAGGACACATAATGAATTTGGATAAATATAGTTAGAAACAATTTCTCTCATCGTTACTTTAGACTTGAATCCTGGTGCCCCCTCATGAAATAAGGCAGTGCAGGAAATATCAGCACCTGAGGCTTCCATCTGCACTTTATTAATAAATTCAATCAGCGGATGCTCCCCTGTACGTGCCTCAAATATATCATCAATCAGCATATCACCATCAATTTCACCGATCTCCGTATCCAGCCATTTCTGGGTTTTGGATTCATAATACCCAGCCAGCTGCAGAACCTCATTATCAGACGGTATTCCGTCGGGATAGATTAACGCAGAGTGTTTATCATCAATCAGCCAATCATTATGTTTCTTTCTGAATTTAACGGTGACCTTTGCAAGCGCTTGACCATTAAATCCCGGCTGAACAACAGCCACACCATTTACTTGTTCTCCTTCAATAAAACGGTGCTGATGCCCGGTAATCAGAACATCGATTCCAGGAACTTCTGTACAGATCCGGTATGCTTCATTTTCTCCTGTTTGTTCTTCCGTCTCTTCACCAGTTCTGATATCCTTTTCAAAGCCGCCATGATAAGAGACAATAATCACATCCGGCTTTTCTTCCTCCTGAATATATGAAACCCACCTTTTTAAGCTGATCACCGCAGATTCAAAAACAAGATGTTCAATATGCTGCCTTTTCTCCCAATTGGGAATATACTGGGTTGTAACACCTATAACTGCTGCTTTCAAGCCATTTGGGAAGGATTTTATTTTATAGGGAAGCCCGAAATACGTTTCTTTTGTTGAATTAAATAATATATTGGCTGACAGCCATGGGAAATTGGATTCACTGACAGCTCTTGCAAGTGTGTTCTTTCCATAGTTGAATTCATGGTTTCCGATTACAGCTGCATCGTATTCAAGTTCATTTAATATTTGAATCATGGGATTTTTTTGGTTATTTAAGTATCTGGAATAATAATAAGTTAGAGGAGTTCCCTGGATCAGATCCCCGTTATCAATAAGTATAGAGATCTCAGATTGTTCCTTTTCTTTCTTTATTATTGCTGCAAGCTTGCCCAGCCCATGACCAGCATGCTCACCAGTTCCATAATAATATGGATAAACATGTCCATGGACATCACTTGTAGCCAAAACCGTGAGAAAAACTTCTGATTTCATCAAACCCCTCCTTACATATAAAATATCATTCCTTTGTTAGAAATAAACCTCTTTTAACACAAAATGGTATAATATTGATAATGTCAGTTAGATATGAATAAATTAACCTAATTATGCTGGAGTTAACCTGATGAAAAGTCGAAAACGAAATTTACTACTATATTTAATCGCAGTAATTATTCCCACTTTGGCCGGCAGCATCTTTTTCTTTATGGATTCTGTTAAACAAAATGATGAGGAAAGGCTGGAAGAAGCAAAATGGATTGGCTCCATACACCAAAGAAGCTGGGACCAGTTTATTTCCGAAACTGTGACCACACTTGATATGTTATCACTGACTGCTGGAAGTGCTGACACTCCCTCTGATAAACTGGAGCCTCTGCTCCAAAAGCCAATCAGCTGGATCCGCGATATGGCGGAATTTACCTTCTTAATCCCAGCGGAAAGGTTCTTACAGGGTCCAATCAATTCTTAGCGAACTCCGATTTATCTAATAAGAAATATCTTAAAGAGGTTTCGCGCACGAAAGATATTGTAATCTCTAACTCCCCTGAAACACTAACCAATGGGCAAACAGTCGTTGGGATAGGAAAACCCGTGTTCAATGACAATGGAGATGTAATCTCTATTATTGTGGCACATATGAGGGTGGATTACGTACAAAATATCATGAGACTTCTTACTCCAGAAGCAAGACTTTCTGTCCTTAATTCTGAAAGGGAAACGATTATGGATATCAACATGAATGGTGACTCATCATTTTCCAGCCAGAATAGCATCTCAATTCCAATTGACAGGCTTCCCTGGAGTGTAAAAGTAGAATTGCCGCCAAGAGATATGCTGGCAATTGTCAAAGATGCTTTTAAGGCTATCCTTGTATTAATGATTATAAGCCATATTCTATTTCTCTTTATTAAGTATTTAAGGCTTAAAAAGCAGAATGAAGAGGAAAAAAGGAAAATGAGCTCCAAAAACTGGAACTGGTGGGTACTCTGGCTGCCAGCACAGCCCATGAAATCAGGAACCCTTTAACAGGAATAAAAGGTCTTATACAGCTATTAAGTGAAAAATATACGAATACACATGACCAGTATTACTTTTCAGTTATAAATGATGAGATCAGCAGAATTAATGAAATTGTAAGTGAATTTTTAATTCTGGGTAAACCTGCAGCTCAAAAGATGGAAACCCTGGATTTGAGAAACATCATAAAGGAATTGGAACCGTTGATATTCTCCGAAGCCAATTTACACAATGTCACTTTTGAATCTGCTATTTCAGATGAACCTGTCATGGTCGAATGTACGAAAGACCAGATGAAACAGGTTATCCTGAATTTAACGAAAAACGCTTTTGAATCGATGGAGGGCGGAGGAAAGCTGACAATTAAACTAAATAAAATGCATTCTAAGTGTCAGCTTAAAATTGCGGACACAGGTTCAGGCATCTCTGAAGATGAAATTGAAAAGATTTTCCATCCATTCTACACTTCAAAGGAAACGGGCACGGGCCTTGGCCTCGTAGTCTGCAGGCGCATTCTGCATTCTTTCGGCGGTGAAATTTTTATTACAAGCAAAGAAACTAAAGGAACGCATGTAGATATTTTTCTGCCCATCAAAAACGACGCATAAAAGAAGGAAGGTGCTCGCTCGGAGGCACCTTCTTTTTTAACTCACATAGATTGGAGCATTTCTTTCAATTCTTTTCTTGATCGTCTCCATCATAAATAATAGCTGCGAATTCCTTTCCTCAGGTGCGATTTTTTTATGCAGGACAGAATAAAGTGTGATATCTCTCAGTCTCAGAAATAAGGGCAGCTGCCTTCCCAAATCTTCGGGAATTTCATTTTCCAGCCGATAGCCATCCAAAAAGGAGTCAAGGAATTGCTTGCCGAATATTTCCATTTCCGCTTGATCTGCCTCTTTAAACTTATATAAAAGTGAGTAATACAGCGGTATGGCTATATCTGATGCAAACCAATGATAGCAGCAGTCATCGAAATCAAATACTTGTATATCTTTCCCATTATAAAAGAAGTTTCCGGAATGGAGATCAGTATGAATAAGGCCATAATTGTTTATATGTTTTGGCAAATTTTGAAGCAGATTCAACAAATCTTCTGTATGCTTAATGACCAATTGATCCTCTTCAGGTATATATTTCTCAACTTTAAGCAATTCTTCGTCATCCCATTGCATCCGCGGTACAATTCCAGCTGATGGCATATATGATTTAGTGGCTGCATGCATTTTCCCTACCGCACTTCCCCACGCATGAAATAACTCCTTATTGAATTCCGGTGCCCGAACACTTATTGGTTTTCCCTCTGCTTTTGAAAACAGGCAGGCGTAAAAGGCAGAATCGTCCCCAGCTGTTAACCGCTCAACCAAATTCCCATTCTGTGATGGAAAAACTTCTGGAACCTTTAAACTCTTCGATATCAGATAACTCATCCAGTCTGCTTCTGATAAAAGCTCCTCAAGCATGCGGTGAGATGAGTGGGTAATCCTCAAAATATATGCTTTTTCATCTTTATAAACCTCATAAACATAGTTTTCAAAGTCACCCAGCTTTTTATAATTTCCTATATTTAAAGAATAGATTCTAAGGAAATTAGTGAGAATATCGTCCGTCATTAAAGCATCAACTGCTTTTTCCATTGGCTTCCCTGCCCTCTTATTTAATCTGAATAATGTAAATTATATAATATTTAATAGATTTCCAAAATAACTATTTTGAAAGGCTAATGAATAAGGTAAACTATATTTAGTTTTACGAAATGTTCAGTGAAAAAGGAGACTATACCATGAGTACTACCGCTGCTTCAGTCAGTTCAAGATATGAGCCACATCAAAAAACGGCCTATCGGATCTTATTCATTATTGGCCTTTGCCACCTATTAAATGACTCTATTCAATCTGTCATTCCAGCCATGTTTCCCATTTTAGAAAAATCTATGGGGCTTTCATACTCACAGCTGGGTATGATTGCCTTTTCACTTAATATCGTGTCTTCAATCATGCAGCCGGTTGTTGGAATGGCCACTGATAAAAAGCCGTTCCCTTTCGCCTTGCCAATCGGTCTGACTTCAACTTTATTTGGCATATTAGGATTGGCTTTTGCCCCGGATTATAAATGGATTATTATATCAGTATTGTTCATTGGTCTCGGTTCAGCTGTATTCCACCCGGAAGGATCTAGGGTGGCTTATATGGCAGCTGGCCAGCGCAGAGGTCTGGCCCAATCAATCTATCAGGTAGGGGGAAACACTGGACAGGCACTTGCTCCTATCATTACGGCCCTTATTCTTGTTCCGCTAGGTCAAATGGGTGCTGCCTGGTTTACTGCAGTTGCTGCTATTGCAGTCGGGCTGCTGATTTATATAGCGTTTTGGTATACTGGACGCCTTCAGGAGGAATTGATTGCCGGCAGAGCAAAAAAACAAGCTGGTGGCCATAATAATAAAAGGATATCAAAAAAAATATGGAGTGCACTGATCCTGGTTCTCTTTTTGATATTTGCCCGTTCATGGTATATTTCGGGTATGACAAATTTCTATGCCTTTTATGCGATAGAAAAATACTCTTTCTCCATTAGTCAGGCACAGCTCTTCTTATTTGCATTTTTAGTATCAGGTGCATTGGGCACATTTTTTGGCGGGCCGCTCGCAGATCGGTTTGGAAAGAAAAGAATTATTTTTCTGTCCATGATCCTGACTGTTCCGCTATCCGCCATGATCCCTTTCGTTCCATCTCCTATTGCATTTATAATGCTGGTGGCAAGCGGATTCATATTGATGTCAAGCTTTTCGGTGACGGTAGTATACGCTCAGGAATTAGTTCCCGGCAAAATCGGCACTATGGCGGGACTTACAGTGGGTCTGGCTTTTGGTATGGGGGCAATAGGCTCAATCGCTCTGGGCTATATAGCGGACACCGTTGGTCTGGTAAATATGATCATATTTACCGGTTTTCTTCCCGTACTGGGGTTGCTGACATTATTACTCCCACCGGATGAAACTGTTTCAGAATGGAATAAATAGGTAAGGAGGAGGGGGCGTCCCTCCTTTTTATAAAGGATATAGATTATTTTTATTAAAATTTTCTAAAAATTTTAATAATTGTGTGCAATCTTCTTCTTTTTTGCCATATAATAAAGGTAAGATATTAGCTCTCTTTGGCGCAGCTAAATACCCTGTAAAATGTTAGGAGGGATTAAATATGCATCTGCCAAACTACTTTGATTTTTATCAAAAATGCCTTATTCCTGCAAATGGAGCTGATACATTCCTTCCGGCCGGGCAAACCCATTGGCTAATTGCTCTGGAAGGACAGCTTAAGGAACAGGAAAAAGAATATTACCTCTGGAAAGTAACCTTATATCCATCCAATTCAGAAGGAAGTTTTATATGGAATAAGGCGCTTTATTCTTCATCTCTGTACGAATGCATCCATAAAGCTTTTGAACATGCTAAAGAACTTGAAGCCAATGTAAAGGACTCCCAGTTCAATTTTTAAAGAGACAAGAGAAAATCAGCTAACCTCAAAATCCATTCCCCTATGCGTTACTCTTTTTTTACCCTCGAATGTGAAATAACATACATATAGGTAATTTCTACTTTTAAACAAAATCCCAAAAAAGTGAATTCTTAATTCAGATCAAAAAAAGAGCCTAGACTTCTCTAAGCTCTCCAGATTATAGGGGGTCAACTATAATAGTCCGACCACATTTAGTTTAACAAATCCTGCCTAAAAAATTAAGATACTAAAGTACTATTACTTAAAAGCTTTAACGCGGTAATTTATAATAAAAAAAACAGAATGATATGTATGCTGCAGGATTAATAGTTTTGATATATGTTGTTAACAATTTGTTAATATTTCTTAACTATAATATAAATGTACCGAAAGATAAAACCTTTTTCATTACCCCCTTTTCAAACCGGCCAAATGCGGCCGGTTTTTGTATGAAATAGGGGTTAACTTTATGCAAGTCTGAATACTATACCATGGCCGCCTTTTGGGTATTCCCATTTAATATTCTGATATGGGCATCCAATCCTGCAGCTGCCGCACTCATGGCATCCTTCATAACCCACCTGCATTCTCAATCCTTCCCACTTATACACCTCAGCCGGGCAGAAAATAGTGCATATTTTATCGGGGCATTTTGTCATACAGATATCATGATCCAATACGGTAAGATGTGATTTGGTGTCTGCCTTAAAACGAACTAAATATTGCTTTTCTTCGATCGTTTTCGTTGACATTATTTCACCGCCTTCCATGCCCTGTACATGTCTTGAAGCACACGAATGGTCCCGCGTTCACTGGTAAAGCTCTTCATAATTTCTTTTTGCTTTTCTTTCTTAGGAGTTCCATCAACTGTAAAAAATTTGCTCGCTGCCCTGTTAAGCATCGGAACATATTCTTTAAAATACTGAGGGTAGTGTTCAAACGTGTGAGTTGCATCTTTATATTTTTCCAGGTCTTTTATAATAAAGCTTTGATAAAGTGTTTCCCTGTACTGATTCAAGCTTGTTTCGCTGAAGTCACCCCGTTTTTTGGCATCAATGATGGTTTCTGCAGCCATTGTTCCGGAAGCCATTGCCATATTGGAGCCTTCGCGGTGTATGGCATTAACCAGCTGTGCAGCATCACCTGCAAGAAGGACACCATCCCCAGCCACTTTAGGCACTGAATGGTAGCCCCCTTCAGGAATCAAGTGAGCCAGATACTCGGCAGATTCTCCTCCTTCTATTAAGGGTCTTACCATAGGGTGTGTTTTTAAATAATCCAGCAGGTCATAAGGCTTAAGCTTCGCCTTAATCATACTTGACAGCGTGGTTCCCACACCAATATTAATACTATCTTTATTGGTGTAAATAAAGGCAGTTCCCAGATTGCCTTTCGTGGAGTCCCCGAATATTTCAATCGTACAGCCCTGGTTGTCTTCCAGGTTAAAGCGGTCATTAATTTTGTCTTTAGAAAGATTAATGACTTCCATTACCGTCAGTGCCACTTCATCAGGGCGAAATTCTTTATGGTAGCCCAGCTGTTTTGCCAGCAGTGAATTTACACCATCTGCCAAAACCACTACATCTGCATATACCTCCCCATCCGGCCGGTCAGTTCTTACACCAACCACTTTTCCATTTTCAGTCAGGCACTCAAGTACGACTGTTTCATTTATTAATAGAACGCCCTGTTCAACCCCTTTTTTGCAAACCATTGGTCAAATGGCGCCCGGAGTACTGTAAAATTATTATATGGTTCCTTCCCCCACTCAAGACCTTTATAGCCAAAACTCACTGTCGATTCTTTATCCATCATCCAAAACCGCTGCTCTACGACAGGCCGCTCCAGCGGTGCTTCTTTCCAAAACTCTGGAATGATTTCCTCCATTTGCTTACGGTATAAAACTCCACCCATTACATTTTTGCTGCCGGGATATTCTCCTCTTTCAATTTGAAGGACTTTTAGACCGTTTTTGGCGCATGTGTAAGCACAGGAAGTTCCTGCAGGCCCTGCCCCCACCACGATGACATCAAACTTTTCAGACATAACTCATTTCACCCCTCTTTCCCTTGCTTCCTTTAACTCTTTAATCAGCTTCGGCACAATTTCAAGTGCATCACCCACGATTCCGTAGGTTGCTACATCAAATATAGGTGCGTCTGGATCCTTGTTAATCGCAATAATGAACTCTGAATTCTTCATGCCTACGACATGCTGGATTGCCCCTGAAATCCCAATAGCAAAATAGACCTTTGGGGTAATGGTTTCTCCGGTCTGCCCTACCTGCTGTTCATGCGGCAGCCATCCTGCCTCCACTACATCCCTTGTGCCCCCTACAGTTGCTCCAATTGCATCAGCCAGGTCATGGATCAGCTGGAAATTCTGAAAATCCCCCATTCCTTTTCCGCCCGCAACAACAACATGCGCATCTGCTAAATTCACTTTTTTTGTGACATCTTTCACAATTTTAATTACCTTTGTGCGCATATCATCTTCACTTAGGGTAATCGCTTCTTCTATAACCTCGCCCTGTCTATCTGGATCTGGCTCCAAGGCTTTCATAACCTTAGGACGGACAGTAGCCATCTGCGGCCGGTGCTTTTTACAAAGGATGGTTGCCATTATATTTCCCCCAAACGCCGGGCGGCTAGCTTCAAGCAGCCTTTTATCCACTTCGACATCCAGCATGGTTGTATCAGCAGTCAATCCAGTGCTAAGATCTGTAGCAACAGCACTGGCCAAATCTTTACCATTGGAAGTGGCCCCATAGAGAAATATCTCAGGTTTATACTTTTCTGCAAGATTGATTACTGCCTTCATATAAGACTCCGTCCGATAATCTTTCATCACTTCATGGTCAATAACATATACCTGATCAGCTCCATAAGCGATCACTTCCTGGCATAAAGACTTTATTTCATATCCAAGCAGAACACCGGAAAGAGGCACATCCAGCTTATCTGCCAGCTTTCTGCCTGCACCGAGCAATTCAAGGGAAACCCCTTCTATTTTCCCATCATTTTGTTCTATGAATACCCACACTCCCCGGTACTCATCCATCATGTAAATCCCCCTAATTATTCCCATTATCGGCTTACAAACAGCTCTTTCTTATCATTAAGCAGCTCCATCAGCTGCTTAACCTGTTCTTCCGCATTCCCTTCAAGCCTCTTTCCGCCTTCCGGCTTGGGAGGAGTAAACATTTTTCCCACTATCGTAGGAGACCCTTTCAACCCGAGCTGTGTACGATCTACTTCCTCAAGATCATTTACAGACCAGATAACCGGCTCATACCTGGCAGCTTTTATCATGTTTGGCATAGGGGAGTATTCTATGCTATTAATCTCTTTTTCAACGGTCAGCAGGCAAGGGACTTGAGCTTGTATTAATTCATATCCGTTTGTAATTTTCCTTTTGATCAGTATCGTTTTTTCACCTTCATTAAGTTCGGATACCTCTATAACATTTGTAACAGGCGGAATATCCAGCCTTCTTGCTATTCCTGGTCCCACCTGGCCGGTATCTCCATCAATGGCATGTTTTCCGCATATGATTAAATCCACAGGCATATCTTTTGAAATACGCTCCAATGCTTTAGACAGAGCATAGCTTGTTGCCAGTGTATCTGCGCCGGCAAATGCACGGTCTGAGATTAAAAAGCCGCGGTCTGCTCCTATTTCGATGCTTTTCTTAATAACAGCAACAGCCTGTGGAGGTCCCATGGATAAAACCGAAATGGTGCCTTTTCCTATGGTCTTTGTTATTTTCACTGCTTCCTGTACTGCATGGGCATCATAAGGATTTAAAATGGCAGGTGCACTGCGCCGGTCAAGAGTGTTGGTTTTGGGATTGATTTTAATAATTTTTGTATCAGGCACTTGCTTGACACACACTACTATGTGCATTTTTTACTTTCCCCCTCTAAACTTAAAGCTTCTATAAGTATAGTTCGCTTTAAGAGATAGATAAAAAAGCTTTGTATTACGATATGATTCTCGATACATGCATAGTACTGCTATGAAGAATTAATAAGAATTGTGCAGTTCATTACTAAGAAAAGCGAGAACTGGCGCCAACTAAAAAAAGAATCCTCAACGGATCCTTTTTTTCTTCCCTATTATATGTTCAATCTATGTGCTTGGAATTTTAAAATTATACAACAGCTTTCTTCCATAAGAGAATCATTTCCCGGAAGGAAATCCTCATTCTTTTCTTTTGTTCCTTCTCTCTTTTAACGACGCATTGATATTCAAAAATTAATTGATCAAGTTCCTGGCTGCAGCGAACCGTTTCCTGGCTCGCCATTCCATTTTTCTTGGCCGTTTCTATCATTGTTTCCCTTTTTTGCTGAATTTCAGTCAGCAGCTGTATTCTTTTATAGCGCAACTTTCTTCCTCCTACTCCTATCCCTTTATCCGATATAAATGTGTCTACTTGAAGCATTATTACAAGAATTTCTATAAATGTAAATAGATTCGCAATATTAGACAATCTTTTTCCGAATTTATTTTTATCGACATCAATTTCAATTCGCCCTCATGGGGTTTCGACACATTCTGCTAAATTTATTATGTGGCATCAACGGGATTTGATAAAAAAATCGCAAGACCATAATATGTTAAAAAAATATCCAATTGTTATAGCAGGAAAATAAAAACCCAATGCCGGGGGCAATGGGTGGGTCATTAAATTATTGATGAACTTCCTTTTTTCATAAATTGGCACCCATCCTTCTGCGGTAACAAAAATCCGGATGGCTACTACTTTTCGATCCTCCTGAAGAGTAAAATAATGACGGATGTTTTCGGGTACGGATATTAAATCGCCAGGATTCAGGAATACTTCAAAGAACTCTCCATCTTTTCCTTGTATAATAAAGACTCCATGACCGCTGACAATAAATCTCACCTCATCATCTGTATGATGATGCTCCTGCTGGAAATTCTGAAGAAGCTGTTCTAAATTCGGCGTATTCTCTGAAAGGGAAATTACATCCTGTGCCTTATATCCTCTTCGATCAGAAATATCCTTAATTTCTTCAGCAAATGCAGCCAGAATTTCTTGTTTCTCATCATCGGAAAGTAAATATTTTTCCTGCAGATTTTCAGGCAATTTATCTATTGCCCATTGCTCATAGATAACCTCCTGCTTTTCCAGAAAAGCAGCAACCTCTTCCTGATTCCTAATTTCTTTTTTGAATTTTTCAGTACGATATATGCCAATCTAATCATTCCTCTCTATTATAATTTTTTCTCGCATGATTTAATAACAGCAGTTCATATATTAAACTACTTTAATTAGCTGATCGGGCTTATATGCCAGGAGCCTTAACTGATAACGGAACAGAAACTCTGAAGCCTCAAGGATCTTTTTAGCCTCAAAGGAGGTTCTGCCCCATACTGTAATTCCATGATTTCTTATCAAGACGGTACCTGAATCTTCATGTACATGGGAAGAAAAACACTTTGCCAGCGTTGGAATATGCGCATGATTCGGAATAATCGGAATCTCGAGAACAGCATCTTCCTCCCACTTATCAAATGCTTTAATCAGCTCTTGCCCTTTAAATGTAACCGCCGCCTGATCACCATAAATTTCTGAAATGACATTATTGTCAATCGTATGTACATGAAGACTGCATTCAGCTTTCGTTCTTCGATATATCTCAGAATGCAGAAGTGTTTCAGCAGAAGGCTTTAAATGTGTTTCCCCTGCCGGGTGTCCATATTCATCAACAAGGAGAAAGTCTTCATCAGTGCGTTTCCTTTTATCCTTTCCGCTTGCTGTTACGAGGAATTGAAGGGGATGTGAGCTGACCTTAATGGCCAGATTTCCGCTTGTTCCCATAAACCAGTCCCTTTCTGCAAGCTCTTCCTTAATATCTGCAAGCTCATTCCATTTTTCCCCAACTCTGCTCATACCCTCACCTCATTTAATCTTTTTAAAAGCTCAATGCAATCATAGAATGTTTCAAAGGCAGAATGATTTAGGTTCATCTCTTTGCTTTTCTCCAGGAGCAGATCTCTGGCAATGACAAAGTCTGCCTGTTTGGCAGCCTCCAGATCGGTTACTGAATCTCCGATCACCACTTTAAAGGTGTTCTCATCCACCAGTTTCCTCATAATAGAAGGCTTGCAGCAGCCGCAATTCTTATTGCATTTTTCATCGCAGCTATGGGGCCATAAGATATTAATTGTATCGCCGCTAAAATCAGAACTATTGCAGAACACCTCTTCAAAGGGTCCATACTTATCCAGTACAGGAGCCACAAAAAAATCTATTCCTCCGCTGACTATATAAAGCGGTATTTTTTCTTTTTCCAGATAATCGATAAATGGCTGAAATCCCTCTCTTACTCTTGCATTTTCTAAGATGAAATCGGTGATAGCATCTTTCAGACTGCTTGGCAGAAGGGAAAACATCTTTCCTACTCCTTCTTGAATGGTAATTTCCTGTCCCAGAACTTGATTTTTTATCCCCTCCCATTGAGAAGGAGCAAAGTGCTTCATGATATGAATGATGTTATCGTTTTCGGTAATAGTTCCATCAAAATCACAAAATACCGCCACTTTAGCCATTCTTTACAGCCACCTCTTTGTACCCCCACAGATCAATCGCTTTTTTTAATTCAGGGAAGTTTGATGGAGCATCTGTTAAAGAAGCCCCATTTAAAATTAAATCTATTGCCTGGCGGAATGCCAAACCGCCTCCTCTTGCCCCATCCGGATGCCCATGTACGCCACCTCCGGCATTAATTACACTGTCTATTCCGAAGTCTTCGAAAAGCAAAGGTACAAGACCCGGATGGATGCCGGCTGATGGAACCGGAAAGGTTCTTTTGCAGAAATCATTCCTAGTCAGGGTATCCCCAATTGATAAGGCCAGAGTTTTTTCAAGGGCAACCGATCCATAAGGTGAAGGGAATAGAGAAAAGTCTGCGCCTGCATACCTGAGGAGTTTGCCTAAAAGCAAAGGATAGGAAATCCCATAAACACTTGAAGCAGAAAGAGCTCCACTAACTGCAGGATGTGCCATGATAGGCAGCCCTATCTCATCATCTTCTCTTAATGACTGCAAAACATCGAGCCCATACGAGAATACGTTGAAGAGAAGAAGATCTGCACCAAGTCTGGATGCTTTCCTTGCCTTATCTTTTAAATCAAAAGACCTGCCTGTTAAATTCACAGCATATAGGGTACGGTGGCCTGTTTCCTCATAAACCTGCCTTAGCACTTCTTTGCCTTCGGTTATCCGGGCTTCAAAAGGTGTAAGGCGGTTTTCAAATAGAATTTCATCATCTTTTACAAGGTCGATGCCGCCAAGGGCCTGTTCCCTCAGCTGCGAAGTTAAAAAATCCATGTCTTTGCCCAGCACCCCTTTGAAGATGCTCATCAGAAGGGGTCTATCATATACATTCAGTTTTTCCCTCAGTCCGTCAATCCCGAATCGTGGCCCAGGAAAAAAGCTTTTAAGTTCATTGGAAAACTGTAAATCTAACAATTTAATCTTTCCATCCAATGATAGTTTTCCAAAGACTGTTGTTAATATTGCCGGTAAATCAGGACTGAAATTAACAGTTGGATAGGCAATCTTAATGACTGCGGCTGTTTCCTTTTTTCTTCATCTTTAGTATAGTCTTCAACAGAAACGACCCTGCCTTTATGCTTTTCCAGCTGCTGTTTTTCTAGTTCCGGCAAATGGGTCCATGACCCGACCGTTAAGCCTAAAGCGATCTCCTCGGCCTTTTTCTCCGGGTTATGTTTTTCATCATGAACCAGATACGTTGCAATAATTTCACTCATGTATATTCTTCCTTTCAAAAATCAAAGAATGAAAACAATAAAAAACCTCTTCAAATAAGAAGAGGTTAGGATAGCAATCTAACATCTTCTTATCTTTCAGCTATAAGCTGCAAGATTTAGCACCGTGCTCATGTATAAGTCGGTTGCCGGGCTTCATAGGGCTAGTCCCTCCGCCTGCTCTTGATAAGAAAACGAAACGAGTATTCAGTTAATTTAGAATTAAAATTTAATTAGAATTATGACAGTGCTTAATATTTTTGTCAATTGAATTATGAGAAAAATTTAAAATAAATTTAATTTTTTTATTCTGCCCACTGCTTCTTTAAGTCTCTCCTCAGATGTCAGTAAACCCGCTCTCACATACCCTTCTCCAAAATCACCAAATCCGATGCCTGGTGCAACCGCAATATGCGCTTTATCCAAGAGATAGTCAGCAAACTCTTCCGATGTAAATTGTTCAGGGACCTTGAGCCATGCAAAAAAAGAGCCTTTAGGAGCTTGAACATTCCAGCCGATTTCCCTGAGGCCAGAGATGAATGTATTACGTCTGGATTCGTATATGGAATTCAATTCTTTAACACAATCCTGTGGTCCTGACAGAGCAACTGCTGCAGCTTCCTGAACAGCACCAAACAAGCTGACGTATAGATGATCCTGCATAAGGTTCAGTGCTGCGATGACACTTGCATTTCCAGCTGCAAATCCAACTCTCCAGCCTGCCATATTAAATGTTTTTGAAAGTGTATAAATTTCAATTCCGACCTCTTTTGCCCCTTCTGCCTGAAGAAAGCTTTCAGGCTTTATGCCGTCAAAACCAATTCCTCCATATGCAAAATCATGGACGATGCAAATACCATGGCTTCTGCTCAAATCAACTGTTTCTTGAAAAAGTCCTTGTTTGCCACTGCTCCAGTGGGATTATTTGGATAATTAAGGAACATCAGTTTGGCTGCATTAAGCTGGTCTGCTGACAATTCACTGTATACTGGCAGGAAGTTATTTTCTTCTCTTAGAGACATTGTCACCATTTTTGCTTTGGCAAGTGCAACACCTGACCAATAATCAGGATATCCCGGGTCCGGAACCAATACGCTGTCCCCAGGGTTTAAAAGGCATTGAGGGATTTCAACCAATCCTGCTTTACCACCAAAAAGGATGGCTATTTCGGTTTCAGGATCCAATTCAACATTAAATTCCCTTTTATAAAAGTCAGCAGCTGCCTTTTTAAATACGGGAAGCCCTGGAAAGGGGAATATTTATGGTTTTGCGGATTATCGGCTGCACTTTGAAGACTCTTGACAATATGCTCTGGTGTAGGCATGTCAGGATTGCCCTGTCCAAGATTGATGACATCATGCCCTTGTTGGAGTTTTCTCCCCACTTTGGCTGTCAAAGATGCAAAAAACTGTTTAGGCAGACTTTTCAAAAGATCTGATTGCGGATAATTTACCAAATTGTTCACCTGCTTAAAAAAAGATTGAAAATATAGTCACAAATGATATAACGTAAATGGTAAGATGTAAAGTAAAATTTTGAAAATTTCCATCTATCGGACTAATTTTACCATAAGGATATGATGATTGCGGGGGAGTTTTATGAAATTAAAGATTGCCTGTTTGCAAATGGATATTGCATTTGGAAAACCTGAGGATAATTTTAAAGCAGCCGAAATCATGATTAAAAAGGCGCTTAGGGATAAACCGGATGTTATTGTGCTGCCGGAACTTTGGACGACTGGTTATGACTTGACCAGATTGGGTGAAATTGCAGACCAGGATGCAGAATCATCGCTAGTCTTTTTGAAAGAGGCCGCACAGAGCAATCGGGTTCATATGATTGGCGGATCTGTTGCAAAGAAAACACCCGATGGCATTTACAACACTCTGCTGATTGTAGATAACCAAGGTGACCTTATACATGAATACAGCAAGCTGCACTTGTTCAAGCTGATGAATGAACATCTCTATCTGAACGGAGGGACAGCCAAGGGAGTTTTTTCACTGGAAAATAGGAAGTTTGCAGGGATGATTTGTTATGATATCCGTTTTCCTGAGTGGGTGCGGACCCATACAGCGGAAGGTGCTGAAGCTTTATTTGTAGTAGCTGAATGGCCATTGGCCCGGCTGGCACATTGGCGGGCACTTTTGATTGCGCGTGCCATTGAAAACCAGTGCTACGTAATTGCATGCAACCGCTCCGGGTCTGATCCTGACAATGTCTTTGCTGGCCATTCGATGATTATAGATCCTTGGGGAGAAGTGCTTGCAGAAGGTTCTGAAACGGAAGAAATCCTATATGCTGAGATAGACCTGGAAAAAGTGAAAGAAGTCCGCAGCATGATTCCGATTTTTACCGACCGCAAACCGGATTATTACTATTGAAGGCATGCAGGGCCCTAACTGGGGCCCTGCCTTGCTTTACCCTTCTATTTTCGCCCACATTTCCGGAGGGTTTAATTCATAAATGCCATTTTCCCTGTACATATAATGATTTATAATAAATTCTCTGCGTATCGTAGCATAGTCTTCATGATACTGTTGAATATATTCGTTGAGCTCTTTTTCTTCATATTTTTTCCCCATTTTCAATCCTTTGATTAGATGCTCAAAAACCATGAGTCTCTTCTTCCTCTGTGCAGGAATATTCTTCAGCTTTCCATCTTTGGTAAAGAAATTTTCAATAACCTTCTGGCTTTCTATATTTTGTTCTTCCATTTTCTTAACCTCCTCTTTATCTGCCAATTTTGCAAGAACACCTGATTGGTGTTTCAGTACGGATTCATTTAAATAAAAATAAACAGTATTTTTATCTCTTCTCTGATAAACAAGGTTTATTTCCCTCAGTTTATTTAAATGATGAGTAATGGTTGGCGGAGTTAAACCAAGCTTCCCCGCTATCGCCTGTCCATGCAAAGGCCCTTTGGCAAGGAGAAAAACAATCCTGATTCTGGTTGGGTCTCCCATTGTCTTATAAAAAGCTACTAAACGATTTAATTGCATATTTTCAGCGCCCTCATTTCGATTGATATCTAATTAGATGATAATCGAATCCCGCTCGTTCAGTCAACCATATATATAATACCCCCATAAAAAAATCACCTAAGAGGTGATTGTTAAGATTGAGCTATTTTATATAATTAGACCCTTCGAGTGCTAGCAGTACTTCTTTAATTTCAGTCCTGTTTCCTGCATAACCCGTTAACGATTTATTTTTTCCAATCACGCGATGGCATGGAATAATGATCGGAAGGCGATTGGCCTTGTTTGCCTGACCAATGGCACGCACTGCTTTTTCTTTCCCTATTTTAAAAGCAATGTCCTGATAACTTCTTGTCTCTCCAAATGGGATTAGGCACAGCTCTTTCCAGACTGCCTTTTGAAATTCAGTGCCATGAGGTTCAATGGGGATGTCAAACTCTTTCCTATGCCCTTCAAAGTATTCCTCAAGCTGATTTGTACACCTTTTAATTAAAGAGTCGGAGGGATCCAATTTCAATGATAAAACGTCTTCCCCTTCGAGAAAATCTTCTTCCCCAATGTATAAAGCCGAAAGGATTCCATTCTCAATGACAATGTAAATGTCTCCTGCCGGTGTGTATGTTTTAGAATAAACTCTGCCTTTCATTTCATTCCCGCCTTTAAAGAATAGGGCAAATGGATGTGGAATACAGTTCCTTCCCCCAATTTGCTTTCCACCTCAATTGTTCCCTTGTGTTCTTCAATAATTTTATATGTAACCATTAAGCCAAGTCCAGTGCCTCTTTCCTTTGTAGTATAAAAAGGTTCACCAAGCTTTTTTATTTTATGTGCAGGAATTCCTGTCCCTTCGTCCCTAATGGATATGTGAACTTTATGGTCAAACCCTTTCTGAATGGATACAGTAATATATCCACCTTTAGGCATGACTTCAATGGCATTTTTTATAATATTGATAAAGACCTTTTTCATTTGATTGGATTCACAGAAAACATTGGGCAAATTCTTTTCATAATAAGTCCTGAATTGAACATTATGGAGCACAGCCTGAGCACTAAGGAGATCGACTGTTTCCTTCATGATTTGAGATATGTCTTTTTCCACAAATTTGACAGCTTGAGGCTTAGCAAGTATGAGAAATTCATTAATAATTGAATCAATCCTGCTAAGCTCAGTGGTAATCACATTGAAATACATAGTATGATCTTCCTTCACACTGTCCTCAAGCAGCTGTATAAAGCCTTTAAGTGCTGTCATGGGGTTTCTTATCTCGTGGGCAATCCCTGCTGCCAATTCTCCAATCACATGCAAAGTGTCTGATTTCCGAAGCTGTTCTTCCATTTCCAGCTTCTCAGTAATGTCTTTAAATGTTGTCATACTGATATTAGAAAAAATATTCAGCTTGTTGGAAAACTCAAAAAATTTCTTTCTGCCTGATTTCAGAGTAATGGAAAGGTTACCGTCTGATTGCCCCGCAGAGTGTATGTTTTTTATCTGCTCCTTTAATTCATCATCGGTTATATTGCAGTCATTTAAAATACTATGCAGCGAAACACCAATAAGCTCCTTTTTTGTCATCTGGAGCATTCTCTGACCTGATTGATTAATATCGACTATTTCAAACTGATTGTTCCAGAGCAGAATCCCTTCAAGGGCACCTTCAAATATCATGCGAAATTTTTGTTCGCTTTCCCTCAAGCTTTTTTCCATAGCGTGACGCTCACTGACATTTCTGAAGATTGTCATATGGTAGCCTTCAACGGAGTTCAATTTCACTGTAAACTCCAAAGATTTGAACTGGCCATTTGGCATAAGAAAAACTAGCTCATCCCGTATGCTTCCCTTAACGAACATCTCTTTAACAATGCTTTTGTATCTTTCCGATTTTTCATATACAAAATCTTTGATCTTTTTATTGAGAAGCTCATCATGAGTACATTCAAAAATTCGGCAAGCAGCTTCATTCGCATCAATGATCTCACCATTTCCACGCCAAAAAATGATTCCATCCAGGGCTTCAATAAATAGGTCAGCATACAGCTCTTCATTCTTTTTCACTTTTCGTTCGAGGAGCCGCTTACTCGTTACATCTCTTAATATACACATATAAAGACCGTCCTCATTAAGGATGCTGGTAGTAAAATCAAACTCTATTATCGTTCTGCCGTTATATATTGGCAGAATGCCCCTGACACTTTCCTTCTTCTTTAATAATTCCCTTTGCTTTTCAAGCTTGAAATGTCTATTTTTCGGCACGATATCAGACAGTCTCCTGCCGATCAGGTGTTGTTTATCAGTCTTTATACTTTCAGCAAATGATGGATTGACATCAACAATTCTCTCCTGGCTATCAAAAATTAAAATTCCATCATTTGAGCGTGAGAATATATTATATTTAAGTGAATTATTATTGGCCAAAATATTATTTTCCTTTTCCAAAGTCTCAATCCTGGCATAGAGTCTCCTGATTTCCTGATTCATAATGACCACTCTATTTCCTCCTATTGGGATATGCAATTAATTAAATATTTCTACAATATCTGACTAAAACCTTTAAATCTCCGAGAAAACTGTCTTATTAATTTTTCATCTCAAATGTCTGGAGAAAGGACAAGGCATACCCTGTGTAGAGAGTATGCCTGGATTTTACAATTTGAATTTTGCAATCATCTCATTTAATTGTTCTGCCAATTCCGACAAGGACTGTGCATTGTCTGAGATTTCCTCCATTGAATGGTTAGTCTGAGCCATTGATGCACTCGTTTGTTCGATGCCTGCCGCAGATTCCTCAGACACTGCGGCAATACTGCCAATGGACTGGTTCATATGGGCAGAATTAATGGATACCTGCTCGAGGCTGCGGGAAATGTCACTGACATTATTGGACATTGAGTTAACTGCCTCATAAATTTTCTGAAATGTTTGTCCTGTCAATTGAATTTGCCCGGTTCCCTTTTCAACTTGAACATAGCCTGTTTGAAGGGATGTGGCCACACTGTTTGACTCCGTTTGAATACCCCCGACAATCTTAGTGATATCTGAAACCGAGAATGATACCTGCTCAGCCAGTTTCCTCACCTCATCTGCCACTACTGCAAAGCCTCTTCCATGCTCACCGGCTCTGGCAGCTTCAATTGCTGCATTTAATGCCAGAAGGTTGGTCTGGTCTGCAATTTCCTTTATAACCTTAACTAATCTGGTGATTTGTTTTGTCTGATCATCAAGTCCATTTACCTTGTCAACAGAAGACTTCATTATTTGGTTAATTAATCTCATTTGTTCCTGGGATTCTTTCATTAGCTTGTTTCCATTCTCAGTAAGTGATAGCACCTCTGTGGAAGCACTTTTTATTTCATTACCGCTGTATGAAGCTTCTTTTACTTTTTCCAGGTACTCGTCCATCATTAAAGATAAACGCGTTGCAGAACCCGCCTGATCCTCGGCTCCTCCGGACAGTTCCTGCATGGTTGAAGCCACCTGCTGACTGGCTGCTTTTACTTCATTTGCAGCAATATTCAGTTCTCCGCTTCTTTCTGTCACATACCCAGAAACTGCATTAATTTCCTGAATCATGGTCTGCAGCTTTATTTTCATTGAGTTCATGGCTCTGCTAAGCTGTGCTACTTCATCATCACCTTCATATTCCACTGAATTTGCATTGAGGTTTCCTCCTGCAATTTCATTTGAGAATTGGACAATGGCAGTTAGTTTTTTAGAAATTATACTTCCAATAAAAAGGATGCTCGCGATTCCCAGGATAGCAGAAATGATGATTGAAATACCAAGTACTATTAAAGTAAGGATAAGACCATATTTGGCAGAAGACACAGCCTTTTGCTGATCCTCCTTCATCATTCTGCCAAGGGTATTTAACTTATCAACCGTTTCAGAAATAATATTATCTGCCTGCAATTTCCCCAGCCTATATTCTCTTGCATGCTGCAGTTTTACTTCTGGCTCGATGACATCATGAAATAAACTGGTGATTTTTTGATCATTTTCATCGATTTGCCTAAAAAGGGTTTTTGATTTTGAATCGCTCAGTTCCGGAGAAATTTCCTCTTTCAATTTATTAAAATCCTCTGTCAGCTCATCAAATGTTTTTAAATGTTTGGGGTTGGAGTCAATGATAAAGTTTCCAATCGTGCTCCCTTTATGATGAAAAGTGGCCGCTGATTCTGTAATCTTAATGGCTTTTTCCCCAGAATCCTTAACAGTCTCCAGTTTTGAATTGGCAATTGTCAGCAAGAAGAAGGTTAGAACGGTGGAAACCGTGAATAGTCCAATGGTCACAAAAAGCGCAACCCCATATTTCTGGCCAAGCTTCAGGTTCCTCCACCATTTCGTGCTCGCCATTTTATTAAAATACTTGCCTATTTTAAACTTTTTTGACCTGGACGATTCTTTTCTTTCCTTATTGCCAGGTATAAATTTTCTTACCCCTTTCAACATAACTTCCCCCTTTATGATTGAACCAGATGCGAACAATTGAACTAGTATGTACCTAATTCTTTTTTACTATTCTTTCAATTCATTATAATAGAACAAATAAGACATTTGAAGATTATTTTTCCAATTTTTCATTTTAATAAAGCCTTCCCTGCACCTATTCCCTTTAAAATCTTACCTTAAAAAACCTGATTTTCTCACGTCAGCATCAATCATGACATACTAATCGGACTACTCCCTTTTATCTGCGACAAAAATGATTTTCTTTAAATAAAATTTGAAACAGATTTAAATTAAATCCATTCAAGCCATATAATATATGAAGTAACAAGCAATATTTATTTGTATAACAGTAATTTCTAATTAGTATGACAGCATTTTCAGAGTTAGAAGTTTTTACTTTTTCTGTAAATTAAACCTTCTATTTACACGAGAAAAGAAGTTTGCTTCATGTTAAAGTGGGTAAAGAAAGAAAGAGTATTTATGGGGGTCTTTAATAGAGGAGGACTTATGAAACAACGTGACTATTACTTCGACAACACGAAGTTTATTTTAATCTTCTTTGTCGTTTTCGGACATTTACTCCGCTCTTTTATTGAAGATAATGAAACAATCTATACTTTATATAAGGTAATCTACACGTTCCATATGCCAGCATTTATACTGGTATCCGGTTTTTTTGCAAAAGGCTTTTATAAAAAAGGCTATATAAAGAAAATTGCAAAAAAGCTCATACTGCCATATATTATTTTTCAGGTTATTTATTCGATCTTCTATTATTTTTTATATAATAAAGGCACCTTTGAGTTGGATCCTTTTAACCCGCATTGGTCTTTATGGTTCCTGATCAGTATGTTTTGCTGGAATATCATGCTTTTATTCTTTGCAAAGTATAAAGCGGTTTATTCCCTGGCAGCTGCTTTTATCATTGGGCTTGCTGTCGGATATGCCGATTGGATTTCAAACTATTTAAGTTTATCGAGAACATTTGTGTTCTTTCCTTTATTCCTATTGGGTTATTATTTAAAGAAGGAGCATTTCTATGCGCTATTCCAGCCAAAGTTCAGAATTAGTGCATTAGCAATCTTTGCTGTAGTCTTTATAGGCTTTTACCTCTATCCTGAAGTGGACTATAAGTGGCTGCTTGGCTCAAAGCCATATACTGAAATGGGGGCAGCTTCAATTGGGGCAGTCTTAACGAGATTGGGCTTTTATGTCCTAAGTTTAATAATGGTATTTAGCTTCTTTGCTTTTGTGCCCAGCAAACAATATTTCTTTACTGATTTAGGAAAAAATACACTTTATGTCTATCTGCTTCACGGATTCTTTGTACGGGTATTCAGGGAAAGTGATGTACAGGGCTTTTTCAGCAAACCGGAAAACTTCCTGCTGCTTGCCGGAATATCGCTGCTGCTGACTTTGCTTCTCTCAAGCAAACTGATTACTTCATTTGCGCAGCCTATTATAGAACTGAGAACATCACAGCTAAAGAAGCTAAAAGATAGATCAAAGGCATATGCCAGATTTTATCGTAAAAAACTTACAAGTTAGAACAGAAACCGGTCATGTATTAATGGCCGGTTTTTACTTTAGTCATAACTATTGACCATTTTTGATTATGGGATTATAATAAATAACTGTGTTATATTATTTTGTCCCAGTAGCACAGCTAAGCATAAACATCCCTGAATTACATCCCTGTAGCTTTGTTTCGACGCATTTGCTCCCTTGTATTGGGCTTGCAGAGGAAAAAACAGGATATACCAGTCTTATCTGCACTACAAAAAATATACTTACGCCAATATGTCCCAGTAGCTCAGCTGGATAGAGCGACAGCCTCCTAAGCTGTAGGTCGTGAGTTCGAATCTCGCCTGGGACGCTACAATAGAAAAGCGCGAAACCCATGTATATCAATGGTTTCGCGCTTTTTATTTTATTCAATTTGTTTATTCATAAACATTAATAATCTAAGGTTGGGGTCGGTTTGGGGTCGGAACGATTTTTATTTATGATTTCATACCTCTAATCGGCCACTAAAGCCCCTGTTGTTGGTTAAGACATCAGTGTTGTTTAAAAAGAAAAAGCTGCCTGATTAGCAGCTAATGTTGAAGTTAAGAATCCGTTAGTTAATTACATTCATCTTCAATAACACATGAATATATTAAACATAAAAAAGTGTAATAGAGGAATCACATTAATCGGGACTTCTCAAATTTATGCTGATAAACACTTCAAATAAGTTATGATTATTCACTTTGTGACCGATAACCTAAATCCAAATAATAATTATTTTAATATTCGACGTGCAATTCGGTTAAACAATTCAACTGCATGCGGAAGAATTTCTTCTTCAATATCAAACTTTGGATTATGATGCGGTGCGGGTATAGTGGAACCTACAATCATATAAGTCCCTTTTCCCCCTAAATCTTGGACTCGTTTTATCATAAAGCTAGCATCTTCACTCCCGAGTCCTTTACCTTCACCATTTCCAAATGATGTAAATCCTTCTGCTTGCTTTGCCTCTTCTATAGTTAACTCAACCAGTTCATTGTCACAGGTAATTGGGATAGCGGCACCAATAACTTCAATTTGATGATCAAGCTCATGCATAGATGCACTGTGAGTAATGATATTTCTAACTCTCTCCTCCAAATCTTTATTCTCCTCTTCGGTAAGAGCCCTAGTCTCAATATTCATTTTTGCATATTGGGGAATGATATTAGTTGCTGTTCCACCCTCTAAGATTCCTACGTTAACTCGGGTGGGTCCTGTACTAAAGCGCGGGATAGCATGTATATTTAATAAGGCGGTACTAGCACCCAACAAAGCATTTCTACCCATTTCCGGATTACCGCCTGCGTGAGCAGCAACACCATAGTAGTGAGCTATCATTTTCGTGGAGGAAAGGAAGTGCGTTGAACCACCATGGAACTCACCAGTCGGAACATCTGCACCTAGATGATGACAAAACATATAATCCACATCATCTAATAACCCCTTCTGTACAATTGCATATGCTCCGCGAACTCCTTCCTCTGCTGCCTGAAATATCAGCTTTATTGTCCCAGCAAACTGACCATCCGCCAGTTTTTCAGCGAGCCCCAAGCCTATGGCAGTATGGCCATCATGCCCACAAGCATGCATATTCCCTTCATATTTTGAACGGAAACCATTTACTTTAGGATAATGGTTCTCATCCTGACTCTCTGCAATTGGCAAGGCATCCATATCAAAACGAAATGCAACGGTAGGACCCGGTTTTATACCTTTTAAAACTCCAATTACAGTAGTATAGCCACCTTTCATTTTCTGAAGTATATTCGGATTAGCACCATCCAGTAATGCCCTTTGATATGCCATCTCTAAAACCGCATTGGATGGAACTCCTCTCATAAAATCTCCGTCCATTGCATCTCTCCCATAGATTAAATGATATCCAAGCGAGTTTAACAGCTCCACTATCTTTGAAGCCGTTCGAAATTCAGTAAATCCAACCTCAGGGTGCATATGAAACTCTCGCCTTAAAGCTATAATATCCATTTTTGATCTCCTCTACTAAATTTTTTAGAACTCTAGCATTTCCCCTCTCCTATAAAACTGGAGTTGGTCTCTTAAACCAAACTTTTTATAATAATCCACCTTATTCTTTCTGGCATTACACCATTTTTTTCACACCGTGAATCTTCGCTTCCTTCAAAAATCATTCGTTGAATGAAATCGTGAAAAATCAAATCTTTTTTTCATTCTTCTAAGGGACACTCAAAAAATTAGTATATATGAAAATACTGTTGAATCTCATTTTTATCATTTGTTAAGTTTAATGCTAGCATAAGAAGAATCCTTGCTTTTGGAGGATTTAATGATTCAGATACGATATATGCGTGTTGATTATCCATATCAGTACGGCTAACAATTCCCGTATTGAGTCGAGATGATCGTATGACGATAACCCCTTTGTTTATCGCATCATGAATTCCAGCCTCTGCTTCTTTAGAGATTGTATAGCCCCCAGCAGTAGTTACAATGATTCCCTTTGTATCTGCTTGAACGGCTGCGTCGTATAAATATCGTTCATCTCCTTGATGAGTATATATAATTGAAACCTTAGGCAGCTTACTAATGGAGCTAACATCAAATATGGTTTCAGTCGTATGAAGATAGGTGATATCTTTATAATAAAAATAAACTTTCCCACCAACAATTGATCCGATATAACCTTGTTCGAGAGCTTTAAACGAATCGACTGCTGTAGCATTCATTTTAGTGATATAACGTGCAGAACCAATTCGGTCATTAAGGACAACTAATACACCTTTTCCATGAGCTTCTTGATTACAAGCAACTTTTACACCATTGTAGATATTCAACGGACCATCTGCACTTATCGCTGTTGCAGGTCTTACTGCTCCAACAATCACGACTGGTTTATGGCTTTTAATCACTAAATGTAAAAAATAGGCGGTTTCTTCCAGTGTATCTGTACCATGTGTGATCACAACACCATCTATTTCTTCATCTAATAATATGTCATTGATATATTTACTCAGTGTCAATAGTCGTTCTGTTGTCATATCAACACTATCAATATTAAACAATTGTTCAACTTTTAAATTTGCAATGTTGACTAAATCCGGTACTTCTTTTAATAAGTCATCAATAGACAAAGCTCCTGGTTGATAGCCTGTGGTCATTGTACTCGAAGTTCCAGCCCCTGCAATTGTTCCACCGGTTCCAATAATTTTTATCGTTGGCTTACTTTTCATGCTTCTCTCCTATATTCTCTATTACATCCAACTAGCTCCTCTTGGTTTATTTCGATTTTATACCTGCACCACAAAGAGGTATTATTATTTTTTCATCCGATTTTTTTCCATATTTTAAATAACCGGCATAGTTGGTCGCTGATGTCACTTCAACATAAAAACCTTTTTCACTAAGCTTCTCCCGTGCTCTTAGAATCTCATCTTCTTGAATCTCAATAAATGTACCATTTGTTTCCCCTACAGCTTCTAAAATTTGTTTTGAACGTGCTGGAGCTGCAATGGCGATCCCTTCCGCTAAAGTACCTTCGTTCATAATAGGTTTCGCTGTTACCTCACCATGTTTGTAGGCATTTACAAGAGGCGCACAATTCGCTGCTTGGATAGCAATGATTTTCGGCATTCTTTCTATTAATCCATTTCCCAATAACTCTTTAAAACCATAATATGCACCAAGTAAAAGTGTACCGTTACCAACTGGAATTATTAATGCATCAGGCGCACCTTTTAATTGTTCAAAAACTTCATAAGCATATGTTTTTGTTCCTTCATAAAAGTATGGATTATACACATGACTTGCGTAAAATACATTTTCATTTTTTACTGCTTTTTGGGCAGCAGCTGCAATGTCCTCTCGTGTACCACGAATTTCTTTAATCGTTGCACCATGAGCTTTTACTTGAGCAATTTTTTCGGGGATGTTTCGTCGCTTAAATAAATATCACAGGCAATATTACAACGTGCTGCATAAGCTGCAATCGCCGTACCTGCATTACCACTACTATCAGCAATGACCTTTGATACCCCTAATTCTTTAGCCTTCGTCATCAAAACAACGGCCCCTCGATCTTTAAAGGATAATGTAGGCATCATATAATCAACTTTTACATACGTATTTGGCTCCATAGGATCTAGAACGATTAATGGTGATTGACCTTCACCCATTGTCACGGATTCCCATGTCTTAGAATCTTTTGCGAATGGCATAGTTTCAAAATAACGCCATAATGAGTTTGGATAGTTATTCCAAGCTTTAATATCAACTTTCGGGGTATCTTTTACTATGTTTAAGACTCCTCCACATTCACATTTCCATATAGTTGGTGTAATATCATGCTTTTTCCCACAACTGTTACAAATAAATTGTTTCATCGTTAATCAACCCTTTAAATGATATTAACTAGATTTTTTCATACAAAACAGGAAAAAAATATGACTAAATATATGCAATGGCATCAATTTCAATTTTGAAGCCAAAATGTAATTGATTAGTTGGTACAACGGTACGTGCTGGTTTATGTTCACCGAAAAATTCCTTATAAACAGCATCTACTTTATCCCATAATTTCACGTCCGGAGTATATAATGTCATACGCAAAATCTTCTCTTTTTTACTTCCAGCTGCTTCTACAATCATTTCCACATTCTTAAGTGCTTGTAATGTTTCTTCTTCGATTGTGCCAAATTTCTTTTCACCGGTTTCTGGATTAATGGCAAATTGCCCTGATACATAGACAGTGTTCTGATGAACTGTTGCTAATGCATAGTGTCCATTAGATTTTAAATTTCCTACTTCAAAGATGCTTTTCATTTGATTCCCCTTAACTTGACTTATTTTTGATTTCATCAAAATAACTACTTTGGAAATGCCTAACTTAGATGCGACCTTCTCAACAGATCCTTCTTATAAACAGTTTTAATGTTGGAAACTACTAAAGCTCTTATTTTCCATTAAATATTATTCGTAAATATTTAAAAGTTTTCCTCTGCCAAGTGATATAGCTTTTTCATATACAGCGACTGCAGCAGCTGTATCTTGAATCGCACTACCTGTGGTATCAAAAATAATAATTTCCTCAGAATTTGTTCGTCCATCAATTTTACCAGTAACAATATCCCCAAATTCTCCATAAACATCCCCAGTAGACATTAGATTTGCATCCATAGCATGATGGAGCTCTCCTACATGTGCACATTGTTCTAGAATATCCACAACTAGTTTTCCACTTGCCAAAAGTTGCGGGTCAAGTTCTTGTTTATCTGGGCTGTCTGCACCAACTGCAGAAATGAAGGTCCCAGGGCGAACATACTCTTCGTGCAGAAAGAATTTTTTTGCAGAAGTACAAGTAATAATAATATCGCTTTTAGGTGCAACATCGGCTAAATTATCAGTAGCCTCAATGTTCACTTTAAGCTCCTCTGACATTTCTTTCGAAAATTTTTCTATCTTGTTCTGGTTAGTTCCCCATACGTATACTTGAGAGATAGAAGAAATGACATTCATAAGAGCCTTCAGCTGAACTCTCGCTTGGTTTCCACTGCCACAAATAGTGACTGTTGATGAGTCTGAACGGGCAAGATATTTTGCTGCCACTGCTGTTGTTGCAGCAGTACGCTTTGAGGTGATTTCCGTTGAGCCCATGATGGATAAGGGTCTCCCATTCGAACCATCAAACAGTATAATCAATCCGATAATGTTTGGTAAGCCGAATTTGGTGCAATTTCCGAAAAATCCGCCATTTGCTTTCAGCGCAAAATACGTCTTGTCAATTTTAAGTCCGCCACTCTTAATATGAAATTCTCCGTCTTCTACATCCGCGTGCATTAATCCTGGAACTAGAGCTCGACCTTCAGACCGTTTTCTAAAAGCACTCTCCATTGCCGTTAAGTAATCATTAGATGAAATCATGGAGGCAATTTCAGACCTACTAAGAAGTAGAAACTCAGTGTTTCCCATTGCACTTAAATCGATCATTGTAACTCATCCTTTCCATTATCAAATTTGTGAATAAACTGATTCAATCAGTCCAAACTCTATAAGAGATCTTATAATTGAAACTGAGAATACAAAATTATTTACTGCAGTTTTGCCCGGCAGTCGATAGGGATTTCTTCAACAACTTCGCCTTTGGAAAGCAAATAAGCTTTTTCATATAAATTACAAACCGGACAAATATGGTTTGGGATAATTTGTACTTTATCTCCAATATTTACTTGATTACGGAAATCTCTATTGTAAATGATCGCATGTTCGTCGAAAACACCGTGAATATAGACATCTTCAAACTCCTTTATACGCCCCAAACCATTTGTGGTTGTATGTCCCTCGCTTCGTGTTTGGGCTGTAATTCCTTTTGCCCCAACATCTGTAATCACCCGTTCATTAGTAGGTTTACTGATGATTGTTGTAAGGACCGATGCTGCACATCGCTCATATGTGCCAATAACGTTTGCCTGTGAGGAATCCATTAAAATATAGGTACCAGGCCTAATTTCAGTAACCCCGTCCGGTATCTCGAAATTGAGCATGAAAGGAGGAGTCGAGCCAATACTTATTACTTCAGGTTTAACTCCCATCTCTTCTGCTATTCTTGCAAAGTGCAAGGTTCGGTTTACACTTTCAAGATAAAGCTCTTTACATTCATCAATGTTTTCAGCTTTATAGGAATGCCCATCATGTGAAAAAATCCCTCTAAGTTCAACATGTTTACAAGCCTTTACGTTTTCTAATAATGTTCTGAAATCACTTTCTTCCATAATCCCTGAGCGTTGTTCTCCTACTTCAATTTCAATTAGAACCTGGGCTTTTTCTCTGCTCCTTTGAATACTTCTTCAATTTCAGTTACATGGTAACTATTATCTATACCAAACGAGATATCGATGGTCTCAGCTAATTTTCTAATTCGTTGAATTTTTGATTTTCCAACAATCTCATTGGCAATAAAGATGTTTTTCAAGCCGTTTTTAGCCATAATTTCAGCCTCACCGACTTTTGCTACTGTAATTCCAACTGCGCCTAATTCTTCTTGTAATCTAGCAAGCTTAGGCATTTTATGAGTTTTGGTATGTGGACGTAAATGTACTTTATGTTCATTAGCGTAATTTTGCATGAAGCGAAGATTATCCATCATTATTTCTCTATCAATTAAAAGTGCTGGTGTATCTAACTCAACATATTTCATTTTATCGGCTCCTTTTTATTTTTTTGATAAGCTTGTGGGAGTGAGTATTTTCATGGTTGCAATTGAGTAGGTAGGATTTAAAAAACTTTTTTATCAACTAACCGATGACCAAAGTAGTAATTAGTTTAAGTTAATTGTAAAAATTACAAAGGAGATTAACTATTCAATTCAAGAAAAGAAACTTTTATATATTTTAAATTGAAAACACATAAAAAATTATATAAAATAGAACTAAATCATTATTATTTATTAAAATTATATAAAAAGTTATACAAAAGTCAACACAATAAAGATTTTTATATAAAAAAATATATATTTCATGTTAGAAATGATTCAAATAAATAGATATCGTTTAAAAAGAAGGGACCATCTTATGAATATCAATAATAAAGAATTAAAAAAGTACATCCCAATCGCTAATTTAATCGCAAAGACCTTTGGACGGAATTGTGAGGTCGTCATTCATGACTTAACCGTTCCTCAAAACTCAGTGATTTACGCTGTTAATAATCATGTAACAGGAAGAAAAGTTGGACAGGCTTTCGATCACCTAGTGAAGCAAGTGCTTCTATCTAGTAAATTTGAGAACGATTATTTGGCAAATTATAAAATACGTACCGACGATGGAAAGGAAATAAAATCATCTACAGCTTTAATTAGAGATTCGAACGAAAAAGTTATTGGGGCACTTTGTGTTAATTATAGTTTGGAAAGCATGATTCATTTTAAGGAATTTCTAGATGATTTTATGGGTATTGGACAAGATGAGGAAGAAAAAGAAAAAGAAAATGTGGAACTTATGGAAAATGTAGTAGAAATTGCAGACGATTTAATAGATCGCATTATTGCCAATTACGGAACCGAAGAGTTAAAAAGAAAAGAAAAAATTAAATTAATCAAGTTTATGGATGAGAAAGGGATATTTCTAATCAAAGGATCTGTAGATAAAGTGGCAGAAAAGCTTGGTATTTCAAAAGTTACCGTATACAGTTATTTGGATGAAATAAAAAAAACAATTGACTGAGAAATGAAAAAACCAGTTTTATATAACTGGTTTACAGTGTAGACAAAAGGCATTTGGAAATGTCCTCATTTTCCAAACGCCTTTTAATTTTATAGATAATTTTTTTCCCTATTTAAGAATGATATTACTGAGAATGTGAAGGAAATCAATCCTGAAGGCTGCTTTGCCGTTTTAATACTTATATTCTATAATGAGTTTTGCAACTGTAAAGTTGCTATGACTAGATAAGCCCTTTCTTCGGATGGGGCTTTTTATATTGCCTGCTGGATTAAAGTCAGGTAATTCTTGCCGAAATAATTATTGGGTGATAACATGTATGGAAGTATAGGTATCAATTTAAGAATGTTAAGGTTCGAAAAGAACAAGACTCAAAAAGAAGTAGCAGAAGCTACTGGGATCTATATTAAAAACTCAGTTACTACGAATGTAACAAAATTAATCCCTCACTGGAGGACCTTGAAAAGTTGGCGAGATATTATGGAGTACCCGGGGAGAAAATTAAAGATGTAATATACTAAAGCCCCTCTCGAGTGAGTAGGGTTTTTAATATTGATTGCTAAAAAGCGACCTATCGTTTTCCCTGTTTTCTCTTTCTGTCAAGAACCCAACAATGAACCCAAACCATATAATTGAAGCCACAACCGCGACGCCAGCTGCACCTATATAGATTAAATACCAAACCAGAACGCTGAAGAAAACTGTAACTGCCAGGCAAGTAACTATATATAAAAGATATAAAATCTTTCATTCCTCCTTTATAAACAACTAATACGCTAAAAATAACACAAAGGGTTCTTGAATAATTTGATTGTTCCAAAGTGGAACTTTTTGTTTATGAAAAAAATAATGCCCCGGATTGTTCATCCTGGGCTGACCTTTAGATTATTTTGCACGAAATATTCCTGCCTACTAATCCATCAATTGCTAAACCATGATGGGCTTGATTTTCCATAACCACTCTCGATCGAAAAAGGGTTTATTTATTATTTGACACGTAAGCGCTGACCAACATAGATAGTATAGTCTGCATCAAGATTGTTCCAATCCCGGACCTGCTGGATTGTGCTCCCATAGGTTCTGCTTAAAGAATATACAGTATCTCCAGATACAACAGTGTGGTAGACCGCTGAACTCTTCTTGGGAAGATTAAAGCTCTTCACAATTCCATTAACATGTCCACGGGCTAAATTTTCAATAAATGTGCTTGATTTTAACTTTGTTGCATCATTGGCATTGTCAATAAATCCATTTTCAGTTAACAAAGCAGGCATCAATGTTTCACGAAGTACATGGAAGTTTGCCTGCTTTTTACCGCGATCATAATAATCTACCAACTTAATTACTTCAGCATGAATATTGTTTTGGTAGGTGGACGTAGGTGCTCCAACTCCTGGATAAACATAGTCTTCATATCCTGTTCCCCCGCCTGCATTAATATGAACTGACAAGAAGTAATCAGCTCCCCATGCATTGGCAGCATTTGTACGCTCAGATAAAGATACTGTTTGATCTCCAGTTCGGCTCATACGGATGGAAATATTATCATATTCAAGGGTTAGAATATCTTTTATACGTGTAGCGATTTGAAGTGTTAAATTCTTTTCCTGAAGACCATTTCCTACTGCACCTGGATCAGTGCCGCCGTGACCTGGATCAATAAAAAGTTTTACCATATTTAAATCACCTCTATTAATATTTTTATTCACAAATCTATTAACTGCTTGTACTGCTGTCCTTTACTCACATGACCCTCACCCCTTTAAGGAATAAGAAAAGCCACCCAAAAGGGCAGCTTATTTAGGCCATTGATAACGTTTTGCTTGTTGACTATCCTCTATTCCTTTTGTTGTAGGATCATTTAAAGCATTCCACACACTCACCACTATCAGCAGTAAAACATATGGATTAGAATAAGCTCCGACCAGCAAATTAAAAACAGAACCCCAAGTAGTGAGGTCCTGTGCAGTCAAACCATAGTATCCTAGTATTGGTGCAAAAAAAGCTAGAAATAACTGTGCTAGAAATACAGGATTTTTAAAGCGAATCTTCCAGTTGATCATGTTCATTGTCCCCCTCTTAAAACATTATAAAAAATTGCAATCGCTCCCCCAATGATTCCAGTACTGATTGCTGTGATAATGGCTGCTGTAATTGTTCTTTTTATCCATGTTGTATTTTCGTCAATTTTATTTAGCTTTTCATTTATTGAAATAATTTGTTGATCCTGTCGAGTTGTAATTTTTTCAAGATTGTTCACCCGATTCTCAATATCTCTAAGATCCCCTTTTATTTCTGCTATTTCTTTGTCGTACATATTTTCATTAACCGTCTCCTTCAAGATAACCACCCTCCTTTTAAGGATATCTTGTGCTTGTCCAGCTATATGGACTTAAGTGGCTAAAATTTATATTCTTTTCCACATTGAGCACTCTATAAGGTAGTAAATGAAAACCTTCTGCATCAAGTAACGGCAACTATCTCCATTTTGCATTAATAGTTCTTCTACAAAGTAATTTATTTCCCTAACCTTTAAACACTGTAAAGATAATTGCAATACCGCCGCCAATTATAGCAGTGAAAACGGACATAATAATGGCATTTGTAATTGTTCTTTTTAGCCATTTAGTATCTTCTTTAATTTCCTTTAAGTCACCTTGGATGTTCTGGATTATTTGGTCTTGTAAGAGTGTTTTATCCTGTAGCCGGCGAATATCACCTTTCATTTCTTCAATGTCTTTCTTTACAGATGTCTTCCATAAATCCATTGTTTCCGCCTCATTTGTCACTTACAATACCTCCTTTGAAGGTAATAAAAAGAACCCTTAAATCTTAGGTTCTTTTGTACCATTTGCTTCCTTTGATTCAATTAGATTATTTTCAAGTTCCTGGATTTTCTGCTGCAATTCTTTGTTTTGAGAAACCACATTAAATTGTGCCTTCAAGATAATATTTTCG
The DNA here is from genome assembly GCF_023516215.1 of Cytobacillus pseudoceanisediminis. NCBI lineage: Bacteria > Bacillati > Bacillota > Bacilli > Caryophanales > Bacillaceae > Cytobacillus > Cytobacillus pseudoceanisediminis. Next base: position 2,503,391 of record NZ_CP097349.1, read on the forward strand.
TGTTTTAGTTTTCCAAGTTCATTTTGAAGATAAGGGTCTATAGAAATTTTTTGATTATCTCCGCTCATAATGTAATTTCTCCTCCTATTTGGGCTTTTAGATTTTCTAATTCTGTAAGCGCCACATCTAATTTTGGGGATAATTCCTGAATGGCTTTCCATTCCATAACGTCTATTGCATACCCACAAGCGCCTTTTGTGGTGTTACAATATCAACAGGCGCTTCCTGATAGGTAAGACCAAGCCTTTTTTATCTACTCCCGGAATATCACCTTCTAAGTAATACTGTTTCACAGGAGTTGCAAGGATTTCTTTTAGTGCAGATTTGGTATACAATTCAATTTCACTTTTTAGTTCTTCATCAGAAGTATAAGTGGTTGAACGTACTTTCAAATCATTCCTCAGAATATTAACATTCCCACAAGATCCGGCTACAAGGGTTAGTTCACCGCCTGGCCTTTCATTTCTTACAGTGAGACCTTCGCTGCTGGCGCTACCAAATCCGAAATATGCACTTCTTGTAGTACCGGTTTTAAAGAACTCAATATAACAATTCGTTCTCCCATAAAGCTGCAATAAATCACTGTCGGCTCCAATCCAAACTTTATCTTTGAAAACAAATTCCCCTCTGTTTATGTTTTTAAATGTCATTCCATCATAGAAAATGTGAACATTTCAAATAAATTAGCTACTGATATTCTAAACCTTCTTCCTCTTATAGAAGCTGATCTCGCCTGGGACGCTTTCAGAAAAAAACGCCAACAAAAGTTGGCGTTTCAGTTTGTAGACAAAAAGAGTTCGGAATAGTCTCATTCCGAACTCTTTTTTTGATTTTTGTAGGACTTCAAGTAGTTACAGAGAATTGCAGACCTCTCCGAGGTTATCATTTAGGCCATTTCTGGACCTTGCCAAGTCCAGTTGGCCATTTTCTTCAAATTCATGGCAGCGAAAGTAAGCATCGCCTGCATCGACATTTTTTAAGTCCCCTGAGGGTTGTCCAACGCATGCCATGCTTTTCTTTTGCATCTGCGAATACTCGTTCAATTGTTTCTTTGCGTTTTTCATAGATCGGTTTGACGTCTTGATGGTGGCGAAGATGATCTGCTTCTTCCACATGTTCCTCCCACACATGACGTTGAATCAGTTTTTGATGTGCTTGACTCTGTGTGCATTGAGACAAGAAAGGGCATCCAGCACAAATTCGAGGATCTGATTTATATTGACGATAGCCTTCCTTTGTAGTTGTAGTATATTTTAATATCTCACCAGTTGGGCAAATGTAACAGTCAAAATGCTCATCATAAACATACTCATGTTTTCTGAAGAAACCCTCTTTTGTGCGAGGTCGTGTGTAAGGTAAAGCAGGTGTGATGTCGTTTTTCAATAAGTAGCTCGTGATAGCAGGTGTTTTATAGGCTGCGTCTGCCGCAACAGCTTTTGGTTTACTAACTTTCTCAATGACTTGTTCTACCAATGGCTCTAAAATATGACTATCATGCGTGTTACCAGGGGTTACAATTGCGCCTAACACGAAGCCGTTGCGGTCTGCAGCCGCATGGAAAGAATAAGCGAACTGTTTTGTACGCTCATCTTTTACATAGTAGCCACTCTCTGGATCTGTTGTACTTTCCTTGATTTCTTTGTATTCTTCTTTATCAAACTTATCAGGTGGAAACGGCTTTTTCCATGATCCTCGCGGTCTTGGTTAATCTCCTCTTGAAGGCGTTCTTGATAAGCACGGGTTTCTTTTCGAACAACTTTCTTTTCAAATTTGCGTTTATTTGCACTCGCTTTTACATGAGTAGAATCTACAAAAACGTGTTCAGCACTAATTAAATTCTTTTCAGCTGCGGTTTTTAAGATTCGGTAAAATATTTGTTCAAAGAGATCGGTGTCTTTAAATCGGCGCTCATAATTTTTACCGAAAGTTGAGAAGTGAGGAACTTTATCGTGAAAGCCATATCCTAAAAACCATCGATAAGCCATATTCGTTTTCAATTCTTCAATTGTTTGACGCATGGAGCGAATACCGAAGGTATATTGAATAAATGTGAGTTTAATTAATATTACAGGGTCAATACTTGGGCGGCCTTTTTCTGAATACTTATCTTTTACCAAGTCATAGATGAATGAGAAATTAATCGCCGCTTCAATTTTGCGGACCAAATGGTCCGCCGGTACAAGTTCGTCTAAAGCAACCATTTCAATTTGATCCCGTTGAATTGGATTATGTTTTGAAAGCATTTAAATCACCTCAAGCATTGTATTACTTCTATTTTAAAATAAAAAAGACTGCAGACAAGCACGATTTTCATCGAGTTTGTCGACAGTCTGAAACGCCAACAAAAGTTGGCGTTTTTTCTCGTACTAACAAACCAGAATGCCAGGTGTCAAAGGCATTATAAATCTTCAATAACAATATACGTAGCCCTTACAGGCCCATGTACACCAACAACGAGGTTCATCTCAATATCAGCGGAGTTGCTTGGTCCAGTAATGAAGTTAATGCAGGAAGGTGCCAGCTGCCCTGAGTTTACCCTTTCCCTAATGATCCTTGCAGCCTGTGTCATACGCGGGACCAGGGTGCTCTTCGGAATAAGGATGATAGAAGCAGCAGGGAGAAAGCTGACTGTCCGTCCGTGATCTTTGCTGCTGAACAAGACTGCTGTGCCGGATTCAGCCAGAGTTATCTCACTGACCGTAATTCCGATGTTAGCATGTTCTGCGTAGTCAATATTTCTTCTTTCTTCAGAAAAATCCCACTCATATACTTCCACTTTCTCTTTTGGCCAAATTTCCTTAAATAGCGGTGTAAGTCCAAACTGTCTATAGCGGTCATCCTTCCAGGTCACAACTGGCCCCCCGCCATATTGGGCTACAATTTCCTTGAGCGTTTCAGTCAAATTGTCAGCATTGGTTACAACAAGATCAGTGTGGATTTTCGTACACTGTGTCTTTAATGCTTCAAGAAGCTCATCAGCATCTGCTTCTTTCAAGACTGCATCCTGCGGGTTAAAGCTCCATTTTGGTCTTTCCACTCCAGTAACTTTTTCTCTGCCTAATCTGCCTGCAATTTTACTTAAAAAAGCATCTCTATTCTGAATTGTTCCATTCACTGCTGTCCGCCTCCTTTTGGCCGATTTTTGAACCAATCGCGAAATCTTTCTTTATTAGGAGCTGGAAAATCCCTGATTTCTGTCCAGGCCTTTAATGGGCCTGGTCCCTTTGTAATTTTGTCGCCTGCGGTAAATGGATTCATGGCTGCCGGTGCCAGCTTTGACCCCAGTTTGTAAAGGGACGGTGAAGCTGCTCCCAGTCCAAAAGCCTTCATGGTCATCTTTTCCGATATGGGAGCTCTTCCTTCTTTTTCGACAATTACCTGCCGGTGTTTATGAAGAAGTTCATGAAGAGGGATTTTGACTGGACAGGCTTCCGTGCAGGCTCCGCAAAGTGTTGATGCATAAGGCAATTCCTTATAATCATCATAGCCGCCTAAAAGGGGTGACAGGACCGCTCCAATCGGGCCTGAATAGATGGATCCGTAGGAATGACCGCCAACATGCCTATATACGGGACAAACATTTACACAAGCAGCACAGCGGATACATTGGAGAATGGAGTGAAACTCTCCTCCTAAAATCGAAGAGCGGCCATTGTCCACTATAACCAGGTGGAATTCTTCAGGACCATCGACATCGAGTTCTTCTTTTGGACCTGTCAGAACAGTAATATAGCTCGTAAGCTTTTGTCCAACAGCGCTCCTTGTCAGCATGCTTACAAGCACTTCCATTTCCTCGTAAGTCGGGACCAGCCTTTCCATGCCCATTACCGTAATTTGCGTCTTAGGCAAGGCAGTGACAAGATCTGCATTGCCTTCATTAGTCACTAATGTGATTGAACCGGTTTCAGCAACAGCGAAATTGCAGCCCGTAATGCCAACATCGGCGGTTAAGTATTCGTGGCGCAGCATTTCTCTCGCATGCCACGCAAGTTCTTCCGGCTTTTCTGTGTTCTGATAGTTCAATTTTTCTGCAAAAACATCCCGAATCTGCTCTTTATTCTTATGAAGGGCAGGCGCCACTATATGTGAAGGGGGATCATGGTCGTCTACCTGAAGGATGTATTCCCCCAAATCAGTTTCAATGACCTGGCATCCGGCCTCTTCCAGTGAGGCATTTAAATGAATCTCTTCGGTTACCATCGATTTTGATTTAACTACTTTTCTTGCATTCTTCTTTTCAATTACTTCCCGTATATAGGCAGAGGCTTCTTCAGCAGTTTCAGCAAAATAAACGTGCCCTCCCCTTTTAGCTACATTTTCGCTGAGCTGGTATAAGTAAAAATCAAGATTTTCCAGTACATGCTGGCGAATTTCTTCTGAAAGCGACCGCCATTCTTCCCAATTTCCAAGTTCTGCTGCAGCGTCTAGCCTTCTTGTCTGAAGCCTTTCCTGTGCACCTGAAACTGCCCCTCTCATAAAGGAATTGCTTATTCCGGAATCTACACGATCCTTAAAGTCGTTTGTTCCTATTTTCATAGCCATTTCTATTCCCCCTTAAGCGCAAGCGCCTTACCCGCCAGTGTCACACGAGGCGCCAGGCTGCTTATGCTAGACAATGATCAACGTTCAAATCTGTCTATCCTGCTTTTTAAGAAAGCATGTCCATTAATTGCTTAGCGGCAATTTAACACTTCAGCAATATGCATAACCCTTATTGGCTTTCCCTGCCTACCGATCCTGCCTCCAATATTCATCAGGCACCCCGCGTCAGCTCCAATGAGAATTTCTGCTTCTGTCTCCTCTATATGTCCAACCTTCTCATCTACCATTTGTTCAGATATTTGAGCCATTTTCACAGAGAAAGTACCGCCAAAACCGCAGCATTGCTCCTTGCCGGGAAGCTCTTCGAATTCCAGACCCTTCACATTTTTTAATAATCTCATAGGTGCTTCTCTCACTCCAAGAAGCCTGGTCATATGGCAGGATGTATGAAAGGTGGCCTTTCCTTTTAATTTTGCACCTACATCGTCAACGTTTAGAACTTCAACAATAAATTGAGTAAGTTCGTATGTTTTTTCGGCAAGCTTTTTTGCTCTGGGTTCCCACACAGAGTCACCTTTAAAAACATGAGGATACTCCTGAAACATATAAGCGCAAGATCCAGAAGGGGAAACAACATATTCTGCATGTTCAAATGCTGTGATCATCCTTTTCATAGCTTCCTTTGATTCCTTCACATAGCCGCTGTTGTAGGCAGGCTGGCCGCAGCAGACCTGTGCATCCGGAAAATCTATTTCACATCCCAGGCGTTCTAGCAGTTCAACAGCTGCCTTGCCTGCATTTCCCTGAAACATATCTACCAGACATGTTGCAAAAAGACTTACCTTCATTCATTCCCTCTCCCAGCTAGATATTATATTTTTCTACTATCTTACTATAGTTATAATACAAATTGTTGAATTTTTATAAATATTATAATAATTAGTATAATTTATTTTCCTTATTATATGTCAATGTTTTACTTCCTTTTTTCATTAAAAAATATGATACAATTATATGATGTTTAAGTAGCTAAAAAGGGAGTTCAAAAATAAATGAAAGTTATCGCCAGTACGCTTAATGCCAAATACATTCATACAAATATAGCGATCCGCTATCTAAAGGCATATGCTCAGCCTGATTTCGATGTGGAATTAGCCGAATATACAATTAAAGATCCGGTAATGAATATCGTTACAGATCTGGTCCGCAAAAAACCTGATGTGATCGGATTCAGCTGCTATATATGGAATATCGAAGAGACCATTAAGGTCATTAAAATGATTAAAAAGATTGACCCCTCCATTCATATTGCAGTCGGAGGACCTGAAGTAACATATGATGTTGCGGATTGGATGAACAATGTAAAAGAATTTGATTACATTGTTATCGGTGAAGGTGAGGAAACGTTCAAACAGCTGCTTACAGAGCTGAATGGCACAATGAATATGGAAAATGTGCATGGTCTTGCTTTCAGGGAAAATGGCCAGGTTCGTATTAATCCTCAGCGGAATAAGCTGGATTTGCGCGAGCTGCCCTCGCCATTCCGCTTTGAAGAAGATATTCCCCACCTTTCTAAACGGGTCACTTATATAGAAACCAGCCGGGGATGCCCATTCAGCTGCCAGTTTTGCCTTTCCTCTATTGAAGTAGGCGTGCGATACTTTGACAGGGAAAAAATTAAGGACGACATCCGATATTTAATGAGGAATGGCGCAAAAACCCTTAAATTTGTGGACCGCACATTCAACATAAGCCGCAGTTATGCCTTGGAGATGTTCCAATTTTTAATTGATGAACATCTGCCTGGTACTGTCTTTCAATTTGAGATCACTGCCGACATCATGAGACCTGAAGTGATTGAATTTCTAAACAAGGAAGCTCCAGCAGGATTATTCCGATTTGAAATTGGTGTGCAATCTACAAACGACTATACAAATGAATTGGTCATGAGGAAGCAGAACTTTAACAAGCTTTGCCGAACAGTCACAATGGTAAAGGATGGAGGGAAAATTGACCAGCATCTTGACTTAATTGCCGGACTTCCTGAGGAAGATTATGATTCATTCAAAAGAACATTCAACGATGTATTTGCAATGCGGCCGGAAGAGCTCCAGCTCGGCTTCTTAAAAATGCTGAGAGGCACCGGGCTTCGCTTGAGAGCAGAAGAACATCAATATATTTATATGGACCATTCTCCATATGAAATACTTGGAAATAATGTTTTGTCCTTTGATGACATCATTCGCATTAAACAGGTTGAAGATGTATTAGAGAAATATTGGAATGATCATAGAATGGATGCGACTGTTGAATATTTAGTTACAAAAGTATTTCCGACTCCATTCGATTTCTTCCAGGAATTCGGCAGTTATTGGGAACAAAAAGGATGGTCCAGAATTGGCCATCAGCTTGAGGATCTTTTCAAACGGCTTTTTGAATTCCTGCAGTCAAAAAACATTGCTGATTTGGAGATAGCAGAAGGCCTTATGAAGCTTGACTATATTTCAAAACAAAAATACAAGCCAAGAAAACCCTGGTGGCAGCCAAGCTTTGAAAAATCCGAGAGATCAAAGCTTTACCAGTCTCTGCTTGAAAATCCAATCCAGCTGGGAGAAGACTTCTTAAGCCTTCAGCTGAATGAAAAAGAAATATACAAACATACCTTAAGTGAAAGATTATCTTTTGATATTGAAAAATATATTAAGGATGGAATAATTGAAAAGAGAGACTCAGTTTTGCTTGCCTATTTCGACTCAAGCTCAGAAAAAGTTTCCATCTTTACTGGCCCTATACATGATTGATAAAACCGGCAGAAATCTGCCGGTTTTTTTAGCATTTATCCCGATCTTTCTTATTATCTTTATCACGGTTCATAAATGGCAGCTCATAAAGTTTTCCGGCATTTATATCACCAAACTCCATACCGAATTCAACATTGGCCGAGCCATTTTGCCGTCCTTTTTTCGTTGTTTATTATGATCCACTAGGCTCTTCCCTCTTCCCCATGCTTGGAGTTGCGGTTAGCCATTTTCATGGGATTTTCTCCTGGCTGAATTCTGCTGAAAACTCTGATTCCTGAAGGTTCTTCTTAGGCGTCTTGCTGTATTTTTCAACTGCATTATACTCAGCTTTTCGTTTGGCCATCCCAATCTCCCCCTGAAAAAATATTTCATAGTGCTAAATCCATTTTAAGGTTTAACACAGCTTTATTTTTAGTAAAAAACATGGTTTCATTCCTATCTGAGTCTTCCTTATTTTACAATCATAAATTTTACTGCGGTGCAAAAAATAGAGTAAAAAGGAATGAGCGATATGACTAATAAAAAGAATAAAGATAACAAGAGCATTGGCATTGATGAGACACTTCCACATCAAATAGAAGCACCGAGCTTTAAAGACACAGGCATGAAACTTCAGTCGCCTTTCAAGAATTCTTTTGGCGTAACCATTGGGGACAGTTATTATTCTTCTGACAGTTCACCGCTGGAAAACTGGAGCGATGAAACAGATCCTGCAGTGATGGCAGGTGAGGATTGGATTCATCCGACAAATGATATCGGCTGGAATACATCGGAAAACAAAGAACTCCTTGAAAGCAAAAAGCCGCCTCAAGCCTCCCCATTCATGCATCCTACTAAAGATGTCAGCCGCGGTACGGATTAATAAGAAAAGTCTTGCGCAAGGCGATGGGGACAAGAAAAAAGCAGTCCGGAATAATCTTCCGGTCTGCTTTTTTAGCCAATAATAACGCGCTCTTTAGGATAATGAAAATTCGGCTGTTTTTCTTTGCCGCCTATAATAAATAAGAAGGAAGTTAATCCAATTCTTCCAATAAACATTAAGGCCATTATGATACATTTCCCGATCATTGATAATTCCGGTGTGATTCCTAACGACAGACCCGTGGTACCAAAAGCTGAACAGACCTCGAAAATAATTTCAATAAGCTCCATCTGCTTTTCTGTAATGCTTAGAATAACAACAGAGAAAAAACACATTCCAATAGCAAGCAAAGTGATAGCAAGGGATTTCAGAATATCATCTTCATGAATTTCTCTTTTAAATATTTTTATATCCCGATTTCCTTTGGCAAAGTGATATATAAAGAGGATATTCACAGCAAATGTAGTCGTCCTGATGCCCCCGCCGACAGAACTTGGTGATGCCCCAATGAACATTAAAATACTCATTATAATGAGAGTAGGCATTGTAAACTCATTAACATCCATGGTTGATAACCCGCCGCTCCGGGTGGTAGCGGATTGGAAAAATGCATAAAAGAAGCTTTCATGCCAGTTCATGCCTTTGAAATATTGATTAAACTCCATGATGAGCAAAATAACGGTACCAAACACAAGAAGGGCGGCATATGTAACGGTCGTCAATTTTGCAAATAAGGAAAAGCGAAAAGATGGTTCCTGGTCCCATTTATTCCTAAATAGATATTGCTTTAATTCGATAAGAACAGGAAAACCTATAGCTCCTAAAGTAATCAGAATAATATTGATCAGCTGCACGAAATAATCACCGGCATATGGTTTAAGAGAGGCTCCTGTTATATCCATGCCCCCGTTGGTTGTAGCACTGACAGATGCGAACAGCGCATGCAGGAATGCTTCATCCCATGCAGGATAATATTTAAGAAAATGAAAACCCAATATGAGCGCACCAAGCGTTTCAATCACCAATATAATTTTAATGATTTCTTTTACTAAATTGACTAGGCCGGACAAGGCATACTGATTATGATCGACCATGATGAGGCGACGCCCTCTTAATCCAATCTTACGGCCCAGCAGGAGCCAAAAGAATGTGCCTAGCGCCATGATCCCTATCCCGCCAAACTGAAGGATGAACATGATGACAAAATAACCAAAAACACTGTATGTTTCCGATATATCAACCACTGACAGACCGGTTACACTCACTGCACTGACAGCCGTGAAAACTGTATCAATAAATGCAACCTCCACTCCTGGTTTATGTACAGCCGGTATTCTTAATAAAAGTACCGATACAGATACTGCCAATAAATAATATCCGGATATTACTTGGGCAGGTGTCAGTTTATCCAGCCAATTTCTTACGTCTTTCCACATATCATACCTGTCCCCTTCAAAATTTTTCTAACCCTTATCATAATGAATATACCCGGTTTTTAAAAGGGATATTAGAAAATTCGCAGGAAGTTTTTTATTTATATATAATAAAGTCAAAAAATCAAAGGGAGATATAACATGTTGTTGCCTGACCTGGCTGAAAAAATTATAGCTGAAGTGCGTCAGTTTCTTCAGGAAGATATCATAGTTGCCAATACCTGCGGGGTAATCATTGCAAGTACAGATGCAGGCAGAATAGGCAGTTTTCATGAAGGCGCACTGATTTGCATAAAAAATAAAGAAAAGCTGATTATTACCAGGGAGGATCAGTCTCGCCTTCAAGGTGTAAAAGCCGGCATTAACCTGCCGATCTTTTTTAAAGGAGAAACAGTTGGCGTAATTGGCATAACCGGAAATCCCGATAAAATTTCCCCATTCGCAGAAATCATCCGCAAGCTTACAGAGTTATTTATCAGTGAAAGTTACTTTGCAGAGCAGCTCGATTGGCAGGCTCGTGCACTGGAAGGTTTTATGTTTGACTGGCTGCAGGCAAAAGAATGGGATCCCGCATTCAAAGAACGGGCTCATCTTCTGAAAATTAATCTGGCTGTGGACAGACAGGTTTCTATCGCAGAATTCAGGCAAAATAGCCAATTGCTTCATAGGGATCTTTGGAATAGGATATTATCCTGGAGGGAAGCTGGCCCTCATGATATTCTGATCCGCTGGGGCAATAACCGGATAGTGCTTTTAGCTGGAGCTTCTTCAGCACAAAAAGAGAACCTGATAAGAGAAAAGGTCACTCGCTTTCATCGTTTTCTTGAGAACCTTCTGGCCGCTGAAGTAAGTATGGGCACCGGTAAACCACTGCCTCCCTTCTGCCTGTCCGAATCGTTTATGCAGGCAGAACGTGCTTTAAAAATTGCAAAAGACCGTGGCACCATAATTTTTGACCAGGACTTGACCATTGAAATGATTTTTGATGACCTCTCACCAGAAACTAAAAAGGACTTTGTAGAAAGAACAATTGGGACATTCATGAATGAACAGGATCTTATGGTAACCCTTCAGGAACTTTTCAGGCAAAATCACTCTTTGAAAAATACTGCTGAAGCATTGCATATACATATTAACACCCTTCATTACAGACTCAAGAAAATATCGGATCTATCCGGCCTATACACATCAAATCTGAATGATTTAATGAAATTATTCATTGCGGTAAAACTTTTAGATGAAGGTACAAAAAACAATTAAAATATCCATGAATATTTGTATAGTTAACCATAGCAGGGCATTCCCTGCTTTTTTTATACTTAAAGAAATAGATATTGACAGCTTCCATTAAAGGAGAGGATCCATTTGGTTGACGTACAAATAAAAGAAGAATTAATAGCCGTTGTCGGCGCAGAAAATTATGATGACTCAAAAGCAGGGCGCCTCGTCTATTCATATGACGCTACTCCAAATTTCCAATCGATGCCCGACGCAGTGATCAGTCCGCGAAATACACAGGAAGTATCAAGTATCCTCAAGATTTGCAGCAGCTCAGGAATTCCAATCGTACCAAGGGGATCGGGCACCAATTTATGTGCAGGCACCTGTCCTACAGAAGGCGGAATTGTACTCCTGTTTAAGCATATGAATAAAGTGATTGAAATCGATGAAGAAAATCTTACGGTTACAGTACAGCCCGGTGTCATCACGCTTGACATGATTAACCAGGTTGAAGCAAGAGGGCTTTTTTATCCTCCAGATCCAAGTTCGATGAAAATAAGCACAATCGGAGGAAACATCAATGAAAATTCCGGCGGACTGCGTGGATTGAAATATGGAGTTACAAGGGACTATGTAATGGGGCTGGAAGCTGTACTTGCGGGCGGAGACATTATTAGAACGGGCGGCAAGCTTGCGAAGGACGTGGCAGGATATGATTTTACCAGACTGCTGGTTGGATCTGAAGGAACTTTGGGGATCGTTACGGAAGCAACATTAAAATTAATCCCGCTTCCTGAGTCAAAAAAGACAATGCTTGCTTTATATCAGGATCTTGAACAAGCTGCAAAATCAGTCTCAAAAATCATCGCTGACAAAATCATACCCGCCACCCTTGAGTTTTTAGATCAGCCTACATTAAAGGCAGTTGAGGATTTTGCCCAAATTGGATTGCCAACCGATGTCCAAGCAGTACTTCTTATTGAACAGGATGGTCCGATTGAGGTGGTGGAAAAAGATATGCAGAATATGGCTGAAATCTGCAAGAAACAAGGGGCTGTATCTGTACAGCTCGCAAATTCCGAAATGGAAGCAGAAGCCTTGCGGACTGCAAGGCGTGCCGCATTATCGGCCCTTGCACGCCTTAAGCCCACAACCATTCTTGAAGATGCTACAGTGCCAAGATCTGAAATTGCCAACATGGTAAAAGCAATAAATGAAATTTCCAAAAAATACGGACTTTCCATCTGTACATTTGGCCATGCCGGTGATGGAAATCTGCATCCGACCTGCCCTGCAGATGCCCGGGATAAAGATGAAATGAAACGGGTTGAAAACGCTTTTGAAGAGATTTTTATCAAGGCGATTGAACTTGGAGGGACTATAACAGGCGAACATGGAGTGGGGGTCATGAAAGCTCCCTATCTTGAACTGAAACTTGGCCAGGCTGGCATTGATGCAATGAAAGCTGTTAAGACTGCTTTAGACCCCAATAACATTCTTAATCCCGGCAAAATTTTTGCCAAGGATGACAGAAAACGAGTGGTGGTTGCCCAATGACAACATTAAAAGAACAAATAATCATTCAGGAAGAATTTAAGAACCGAATGAATGAAGATGAACTCCTGAATTGCATGCGCTGTGGCTTTTGCCTCCCTTCCTGCCCCACCTATGTCGAGTCAGGCTTTAAAGAAACACACTCTCCAAGGGGAAGGATCGCGTTAATGAAAGCTGTTGCTGACGGATTAATTGAACCGGATGAAGACGTAGAGAGATCTCTTGATCTTTGCCTGGGCTGCCGGGCATGCGAGCCTGTATGTCCTTCAGGAGTAAAATATGGGCACTTGCTGGAAGAAGCAAGAGATATTATAAATCAGAATAAGAAACATTCGCTTCCGGTCAAAGCGGTTCGCAGTTTGGTCTTTAATGGGCTGTTCCCCCACCAGAACAGAATGAGGGCAGCTGCCGGGCTATTGGGCTTTTATCAGCGTTCAGGTCTCCAATCGGCCGCCAGAAAAACAGGAATGCTGAATTGGCTTCCAAAAAACCTCACGGCCATGGAAAAGGTACTGCCTCAAGTGCCAAAATTAAAAGAAATGAAAAATAGGCCATCATATCTCTCAGCAGATAAACCTATAAAAAAAGCCGCTTTTTTTACTGGGTGCTTAATGGATACGATGTTCCTGGAAACCAATAATGCGACAATAAAACTTCTGCAGCTTGCAGGATGTGAAATCCATATTCCTCAAAATCAAGCCTGCTGCGGTGCTCTTCATGGCCATAGCGGTGAAAAACAGGCGGCTAAAAACTTGGCAAAGCGGAACATAGAGGCTTTTGAGAAGCTGGACGCAGACTATATCATTACAAATGCAGGAGGATGTGGAGCATTCCTTATTGACTACGGCCATCTTCTTAAAGATGACCGGGAATGGCATGAAAGAGCTGTAAAGTTTTCGCAAAAGCTCAAAGATATCAGCGAAATTCTATACGAACTAGAATTCCACAAAAAAGTTAATCTTGAGCTGCCAGGGCAGATCCTAACTTATCAGGATTCCTGTCATTTGCGCAATGTCATGAAAACCTCAGCAGCCCCGCGCACTCTTCTGAATTCAATTAAAGGCATCGAATTCAGGGAAATGAAGGATGCAGACAGATGCTGCGGTTCTGCCGGTATTTATAATATTGTTGAATCTGACATGTCAATGCAAATACTTGATCATAAAATGAGTCAGGCCAAGTCGGCAGATGCAGCAGTAATTGTGACCTCTAATCCGGGCTGTCTTCTGCAGATGAAGCTGGGGATAGAACGTGAAGGTTTATCCGGAAACGTAAAGGCCGTTCATATCGCAGATATTCTTCTGGAAGCTGCTGTTCATAAAGAAACATAAAGAAACTGCTTATGCCGAAATATTACCACTTATGAAACTCCCTTTTTAATTCATACTAAAAATACAGAGGGAAGATAAACTCTGTAAGACCAATAAAAAGGAGTTGAATACAATGGCAAGAAGCAGCAATAAGCTTTTAGTTCCTGGGATTGAACAATACATGGACCAGGTAAAATATGAAATTGCCCAGGAATTTGGTGTTCAATTAGGCTCTGATACTGTATCCCGGGCTAACGGATCTGTGGGCGGAGAAATTACTAAGCGACTAGTACAGCAAGCACAGGCACAAATGTCCGGCCAAAATAATCAATAACAACTTCATATAAATGGAAAAAGTCCGGAGCCATCTCCGGACTTTATTCTTACTTATTCCCTCTGTCATTATGCTTCCCTTGATTGTTTCCGCTGGCATTATTTCGATTGTTCCTGTCTTTCTGATTCTTATCAGGACCATTACCGCCTCTGTTTTTCCCATTATCTTTTTCTTTGGGATTTCTCTCGGGGTTTTTTCTGTTTTCATTAGCTTTATTATTTTTTTCGCTTGGACGATTTTGATGTTTTTGGGCTTTTACGTTATTTTCTTGATTTATCTTTTCTTTATTATCATGCCTTTTTCCAGGATTATTTCCATTGTTTTTACCGCTGTTATTCTGCTGGTTCCCAGATTTCTTTATTTGCCCTGGAACAGCAGGTTTTTCTTTATGATCTTCTATTTTCTCCTGCTTTTTTAATTGGATTTGCGTATTTTCTGCCGGCTTTTGCGGAGCAGGAATTTCTTTATCTGTCTGTTTAACAGGATTTGCAGGTTCAGGCATTTCTATCTTGTCAGCGTCAGCTTTTAATTTATTTTCTTTATATAATCCAGGTGAGAGCCCTTTTTCAATAGCAGCTTCTCTTTCCTCTTCACTTGCTTCCAGTAAAGTTACTTCAAGCTGCTCTTTTTGTGCAGCTTGTTTTATATCTGCCAGCTCCTCCTGAATACGCTTATCCGCTTCTTTACTCTGTTCTGTATAAACGGCAGCAATGACTACTTCTTTATTTTCTTTAAAATAGCCCTGTTTCTTTATCTGAAGAAGAATTTTGTCAGCTACATCATGAATGCTGTTTTTTTCCCATTTCTTGATGTTTTGTATAATTAGTTTTCCTTCCTCATTATAAGGAACGAGCTTTACTACCTGATATTTTTGATTGACCCCTAGTTCAATACTCGGATTAACGTCGATTGACATATATGCATACACTTCGTCATTTTGCAGGAACGGCAGAAATGAAACGATAGCGAGCATTAGTGCAAAAGCTGCTGCCATTAATCCTTTTCCTTTAAATAGATTAAAAATAGTTAAAGGCGACGACTTTTTTCCGTTTTTCAGTTCTATTGGGAAGAATTCAATTTCCTGGCCAAGTGTATATGCCCCATCTTGTTTTCGGGCCCGCAGAAATTCACCTTCCGGGGTTAATAGTGTTAAAAAACGTTCGTTTATTTCCATGATAATTCCTGTTTTCACGTTTCCAACACCCCTTTTATATAATCCTTTAGAAAGATATAATCGCCAGTTAATATCAGTGATATGGCAATTATATATTTCCTATTTCTCTCTATTGTTTTTCTGCTTAAGGATACATAGCTCTCAAGCTGCTTTATCGGCAGCTTTTTTTATCATAAAGTATGTTTTTGAGTTCATCATTTTCAACCAGAATCTTGGCTACTGTCATCGCATTTTTTCGTGCATCAGCATGTTTTGGAGACTGTTCGATCAAATCGCTGAAGGTAAGATCGAATTCCTGCAGAACCTGTGTAAACTGGAGAATTTCTTCTTTTCTCAGTTCTTCATCCGTTTTTTTCTGAAGTCTTCAATGGACAATTCGTCTTCAATCGCAGAACCCGTATCATCATCTTCCAGATTAGAGCCTCCATTAAAACTAAGATTCTGAAATTTGGATTGCTTACGGATATAATCAATAACCCGTCTTTTAATCAGCACTTCCGAAAAACTGATCAATGAACTCCCTTTATCAGGACTATACTTTTGAATGGCTTCATTAAAAGCGATGAGACCAATGCTGAATTCATCATCTGATTCATGTATGTATCTCTTGCAGACTGATGATACTGTTTTAGCAATAAACGGCTTATATGACTCTATTAGCTCATTATTTAATGCTGTATCTCCCTGCTGTATTAACTCTACCGTTTCTTCGAGCGTTCTTTTACGCTTCTTTGCCAAAAACAATAAACTTAGCAATTGCCCCACCTCTTTTCAAAACACATTATATCATACGGTGTCCAGATTATTTTTTTTAGGGTGGTTTGTTTATTGGCAAAGGAAATGAAAGCCTCGAGGAGCTTTCTTTTCCAGCATAAATCAGTTGCCTTTATTCTCTTTTCCTTGACCTTTTACTTCTTCAGCTTTCAATTTTCCTTTGCCGGCATGGCTCTTTGCCTCTGCCTGCTTTTCTTGAACTTTCTTTGCCTGCTGTTCTTTTGCTGCTTTCCAATCTGCCTCACGTTCTGCTTTTTCAGCTTGTTTAGCTGCTTCGCGTGCTTCCTTTTCTGCTTTTTTAGCTTCTTCTCGTGCCGCCTTTGCTTCTGCTCTCTTTTTAGCCTCTAAAGCCTTTGCCTCTTTTTTCTTCTCAGCTTTAGCTGAATCTTTTACCTCTTTAGACACCTTCACGGCATTTTCAGGTAACACAGTTTTCTCTTCAGAAGCTGATTCATCCATCTCTTTCTCCGGATCTTCTGCTGCTTCAGCTTCTTCAGATTTAATCGGAGCATGCGCCATTTCTGAAGATTGCCCAGCCTGGTCAATTCCAGTATATTCTTTTTCTTCTATCAATTGTTCAGACCATTTTTCAGTGAACTTAGCAATGTTCTTTTGCATCGCTAAAACAGAGGGATGGTTTTCATCGAATCTTTCTGAAAACTTAGCAAGATTTGCCTGAAGGGCAATGATATTCTGTGCAAAGATTTCTTTTATTTCATCTTCAGTTTCCTTGTTGGCCGTGTCATTATCAGAAGAAGCTTCACGGTCTGCATCGTCTTCATCTGGAGTTTCCACTTCAGCTGATTCGTCTAGATTACCGTTGTCCTCCTCATCTGATATTGATTTTCCCAGGTCTTCATTCGCTTCTTCATCAACGATAGTTTCAGCGTTTTCCATCTGTTCCAGTGCTTTTTCTATTGCTTCTAAAGCTTCTTCTCCCTTTCCTTCAGCAAAAAGTGCTTCTGCTTCCGCCATACGCTCTGAAGCATAATCGGCAAGCAATTTTGCATCTTTAATGTCATCAAAAGTTAGAGCAAGCTTCACTTTTTCCAATGCAAGCTTTGCAAAGTAGAAGTAGCTTCCAGGCAATAGAGATGGGGCTTCTTCATTAAGCTCTTCTTTAGCATTTTCAATGGATTCTGCTGCATCTTTTTTGATTCAGCAGTTGCTTCAGCTGAAGGATCATTTTTTATTTCAACTGTTTCAAATTCTTCATCTTCCTTGTTCTCACTTGCAAAGGCTGTTGCGGCTGAAAATGTGAATGTTCCCGCAATTACCAGTGCAAGTGTGCTTTTTGCCATTTTATTCATTTCTTTACTGGATAAAAATTTCAATAATTTCACCTCAAAATTTAATTAAAGCGGCCGCTTGTTCATTACAACTGTACGGATTCATGAAAGAGATTTTTGGGGGTTATTAAAAAATTTATTTTTAAAAAAGATAAAAAGCTTTAACATCACTAAATTGATTAGTGTGCCAAAGCTTTTTTCATTAATTAAATGATGTGCCATCTTAACTTTCCACCGGGTGCTTTCTACATTTCAAAATGATCCACCTGATCAATAGACCGGTGAATACACCCGGAATTACAAAGAGCATAGGAAGAAAGACCGGCCCGAAAAAATCCCAAATAATTTCAGCTTGGTTGAGTACATAAGTCCTACTGTCACAAAGTAGGCACTGAACACAAAGGGAAGGAAAGATAATTCTTCATTTTCCGGCATAGCAGTACGATATGCATCCCACATTGCAAACATGTAAAGACAAGGGTAAAACATGAGCCACTGATAATTTAGGACATGAACCGCTTTGTCAATTTCTCCCATGAAACTGAGCATGATGGCTGAATTAAAATGGCTGTATACATTAATGATGAATTCAAGCGCGACAAATAAAGTTCCCTTCCACAGCTTCCCCATTAATAATTGGCTAAAACCAGGCAATGCAATACTCCAAAAAACTGCTTCTAGTTTACTGAATTTTTTCATTTCATTACCACCAGCTACAAGTCGATACTTTTATTGTGCTCTGTTTATAGGTCAATTATCAATGAATTTTCCAGATATTTTCCTGAAAATCCAATAGGAAGTTATTTCCATTTTGAAACGCCATGACAAAAGGCCCCTTCTTATCGAAGGAGCCTGCACGGATTAAGTATTTTCATCCTTGTTGTGTTCTTTTTTTCTTTGTTATCTTCTTTTACAATTTTTAACAACTCTTCCAGCATGGCTGCCATATCATCTCTGCTGTAGGAACTGGCTTCAGAGGTTTGAAGCTGATTTTTGTCTTCTGCACTTTTATTGTGATTCCAGTCTTTATCCACTCTTTCTTCAAGCAGATAGGCTGGCACTAAATGGCCATCCGGTGTTGCATACATTTTATTTAACCGCCTTGTATCCTTGTCAAAGAAACTATATACAACAGGTATCACAAATAGTGTCAGGAATGTACTGCTGATCAGCCCGCCTATCAGAGCAATTCCCATAGGCTGGTTAATTTCAGTACCTTCCCCTAAACCAAGGGCAAGAGGAACTAACCCAAGTATGGTTGTTAAAGCTGTCATAAGTATCGGTCTTGCACGGTCCTTAACGGAAATAATTAGGGCATCATAGGTCTTAAGGCCATTTTCTTTCTTTTGGTTAATATAATCGACAATGACTATTGCATTATTAACTACAATTCCTGCCAGCACAATAATCCCGATTATTGCTGTTAAGCTAATAGGTGTTTGGGTTGCTGTAAGAGCAATTGCCACCCCGATCACCATGAGAGGCACAGTAAACATGATAACTAAAGGATACTTCAGCGACTCAAATTGGGCTGCCATGACAAGATATATAAAGATGATTGCCAGAACAAAGGCCAGAATCAGGTCATCAATGGATGATTCCAGCAACTCCCTGTCACCGCTAAAAACGATTTCCGTTTCATCCGGCAAATCCAGATCAGCAATTTCTTTATCCACTGCTTTTGACATGGCACCCATGTTTGTTGAAGACTTGTACTTTAATGTAAATTGAACAGCATCCTGCTGGTTGATGCGCTGAATATTGACCGGTCCTTCTCCGCGTTCTATATTAGTTACGTCACTCAGAGCAGCATAATTTCCATCAGGCTTTTTTATAAGCAATTTTTTTAAATTATCAATATCCTGTGTGACTTCCCGATCGTACTCAACAAAAACGCCATATATATTCGATTCTTCATCTATCATTTGTGTTGCCCGATTGCCACGTGTTACATCATTTACTGCCATGGCTACCTGGGCAGGAGCCAGGCCTTGCTCAAGTGCCTTTTCACGGTCCACAGTAATTTGAATTTCTTCAACTGTATCCATAAGGTCAGTGGATAATTCTGTTACATCATCTAAGTCCTTCAATCTATTATAGATTTTATCTGCATTTTCCGTTAAGCGATTTGGATCTGTATCCTTTACACTGAAAGTCAGAGTATTCGGAGCTGTACCGGATGAGGATTGCATGTTAAATGAGAGTTCGGCAGTTTCATTAACCTTTGATGCAGCATTTTCCAGATCCTTTTTGATATCATCGGCAAATTCAAAGGTTGATCTTTCACGCTGATCAAGCCCTTTCATTTTGATGTACAATTCAGCGATATTGGCATTCTTCGAGCCCCGGAAGGATCCTTCCTGTGTAGTTCCGATGAGGCTGACATATGTATCTACCTCTTCTTCATCCTTTAATTCTTCCTCTAAATCAGATATAACTTTTTCAGTTTCTGAAAGTGCAGTGCCATTTTCAAGCTCCATACGCACCGTAAAGAAGCCTTCATCTGTATTTGGAAGAAATTGTGTGCCTAAGGTGGTCATTCCAAAGCTTCCCGCTGCCAATAACAGCATGGTGATCGCTATTACCACTGCGCGATTCCGCAAAGACCACTTAATTGATTTTTCAAGTGAACGCATTAAGCCTGATTCCTGCCTTTTTGTCTCAATATTTGCTTTTGGAGACTTCAGCAGCCGGCTCGCCAGCATTGGCACAACTGTCAGTGCAACAGCTAGAGATGCAAATAAGCTAAAGGAAATGGTCAGGGCAAACTCCTTAAACAATTCACCGATGATTCCAGTAATAAATACTACTGGAAGGAATACAGCGACAGTCGTTAGTGTTGAAGCAGTAATCGCACCGCCTACTTCTTTTGCTCCATCGCTGGCGGCCGTTTTAGGATCTTTCCCCATTGATAAATGGCGGTAAATATTTTCAATAACTACAATGGAATTATCCACCAGCATCCCAATTCCAAGCGCTAATCCGCCCAGCGTCATAATATTTAAGGTGAAATTTGAAAAATACATTAAAACAAACGTAAAAATAACAGAGTAAGGAATTGAGATGCCAATAATAAGCGGGCTTTTAACATTCTTCAAAAAGAAAAATAGCACAATCATCGCAAAAGCACCGCCAAGAATCAGTGAATTGGAGATATTCCCTATTGCAAGCTTTATGTAATCCCCCTGATCAAAAAGAATTTCTGATTCAATATTTTCAAACTGTTCTTTCTCAAGAAGATCATCCAATTTCTGTATGAATTGATTTGAAACTTCTGCCGTATTAGCGTCTGACTGCTGCAGGACACTCAGCAAGACAGATGGAGAATGGTTTGTGCGCGTGATAGTGCGATCATCCTGGCTGGCCAGCTGAACCTCTGAAATATCTTCAAGGCTTACTTTATCGCCTGTTGCAGGGTCAACTGTTACAGTAAGTTTTTTCAGCGTTTCAAGGGAATCTATGGAACTAATGATCCTGGTTGTCAGTTCTTTTCCCTCAGTCAAAACCGGATCACCCGGCATTGAAATATTATTGGATTCAATTACATCGACAACATCTGCCTGGCTTAGTTTGAAATCTCTTAGTTTTTCCTGATCAAGTTCCACCCTTACTTCCTTAATGGCTGTTCCGGAGAGATTTACGCTTGCTACTCCTTTAACCTTGGTCAGCTCCAGGTTCAGTTGTTCTGCAAGCCTTCTCAATGCTTCAGGCTCTTCATCTGCACTAAGGGATAATTGTATGATAGGAAACTGGGCAGGATCAAACTTCATAAATCGCGGTTTATCGGCTTCATCAGGAAGCTGTGTCTGGTCCAGTCTTTGAATAACCTCATTTTGTATTTCATCAATATCTGTCGTCCAGGAAAATTGCATCAGAATGAAATTTGCGCTCTCTTGCGAGGTAGAAGTTAAGGTTTTAATCCCCGGCAATGTTGCCAAATTTTCCTCGAGCGGCTTTGTTACTTTTTCCACAACTTCATCGGGACTTGCTCCTGGATACGAAGTTACTACTACTCCTACAGGAGGATTCAGATCGGGTATGAGCTTTAATGGAATATTCATAAGGGAGACAGCCCCTAAAATAAGCACTAAGAACATCGTAACCAATGTAAAGATTGGCCTTTTGATTGAAAAATCACTTATTCGCACACATTCTGCTCCTTTCAAAGTCAGTAAATATATGACGGCTGCAAGATAGATATAAACACATTTTAACTATATTAAAGCAGCTATCACTATGCAAGAAATCAGTGTGCTGCTGAATGGTGATAGAGAACAATATCTATGACTTTAAAGGGGCTCAATCACCCCAAAAAAGACATTGCCTAAACCTTTGCCCACAGAAAAAAGCAGCATTACACAGCTGCTTTTTTCTCAATTTTTTCGATTTTTAAACCAGTGAATCCATAGATAAGAGTAATAACTGGACTTAGTATGCAGAAGAACGCAAACGGCATGTAAGCTGCTGTTTCCACCCCTAGTACACCTGCCAGAAAAACTCCGCAAACACTCCACGGGACTAACGGGTTTACCACGGTGCCGGCATCCTCAAGAATCCTTGAAAGATTTTTCGGGTGCAGACCGGCTTTTTCAAAAGGCTCTCTGAACGCATTCCCAGTTAAGAGAATCGACAGATATTGTTCTCCAAGCAGGAAGTTAATGCCGATTGCTGTTCCTGCTGCTGCTGCCACTAGAGAGGACACACGATTCAAAACACCTTTGATTCCTTCAAGCAAAGCTGGAAGAATGCCAAGCTTAAAGAATAAGCCTCCCATGGAAAGTGCAAGCAATACCAATGAAATAGAAAACATCATACTTTCCATGCCGCCTCTTGATAATAGTGCGTCTACTTCCTCTGAACCACTTTTTGAGACATATCCTGAAAACAGCAATGACATCACTTTTTCGAAACCGAAGCTGTTTTGAACAAAGATGGCCAGGATTAAAGCCGATAAAATTCCGGCTGACAGCGTGATGATAGCCGATACTCTTTTAATGGCCAGTATTGTCAAAATGACAAATGGAATTAGGGAGTACCAATGTACCAGCCCCTCATCCAGCAGAGTTTTTTTCAGCTGGGCAATTTTTGAAAAATCAGATGCTGCCTCGCCTGGTGACAGCACAGCAAAAATTGCCAAAGAAATAATAAACGAAGGGATCGTTGTCCATGCCATGGTCTTTATATGCTCAAATAAATCCACCTTAACTGTCGATGATGCCAGATTAGTTGTATCAGACAACGGAGACATTTTATCTCCAAAAAAAGCACCGGAAATAACTGCACCTGCCGTAATCGCATCCGAAAGACCCAAAGCAGAGCTGACTCCCATAAAGGCCACTCCCAATGTAGCAGCCGTTGTAAGCGAGCTTCCAATGCTCATGCCAATCACTGATGCTACCACAAACACAATGGCATAAAAGAACTTTCCATTAACAGCTTCCAAAGCCATGTAAATAAATGTTGGAATGGTTCCGCTTGCCATCCAGCTGCTTATCAGCATGCCGATTAAAAAGAAAATGAAAATCGCCCCTAATCCGGACTGGGCACCTTCTATCAGCCCCTTTTCCAGCTGTGTAATGGATACTTTTTTTATTAAACCGTAAGCAATTAACCCCATTATCGCGAAAACAACGGGAATATGAGGCACTGCCCCTGCGAAAATAATAGAATAACTGATCCCTCCAAGGATTAATAGAGTGACAATAAGTGCCTCAAGCGGCTTCAAATTCAATGCTGCATGTTCCTGATGCATAATGTATTCCTCCTAAAAAAATACAAGAAATTCGAGAGCAAACAAAAAGAGCCCTCTCGCCTATAGGGACGAAGGAGCTCCGCGGTACCACCCTAATTGATAAGCCATTTATGCTTACCCGCTTAAAGAGAATGTCCTGTGAAATGCAGTTGTATTTCGACCAATTGCTGCCTGAATTTTCATCACCCATTCAGTTTCTATCTGCTGCCGGCAACTGCTCTACTTTCTTCTGCGGACAAAGTCTATATTTTTATCGAGATTGAACTTCCTGCTTTTTAACTTAAACGCTTTTTAGTACTAAAGCGGATGTGTTAATACTATATTATCTATTGATGAATATGTCAATAGGAGTGACAGAGGAATTTACAGGAATTGAATCAGGAGAAGAGAGGCTGATCATTTACAGGGACCAAAAGCAGAAACGGCCCCTAAAAGAGGCCGCATGATTATTCTGAGTCCATCGGATTATATAGTTTTACATCCGGGTTTTTTCCTGGAACCACCGGAGTGCAAAGTCATTTTCAAAAAGAAAAACGTTTTTGTCATAACGGTCTTTAACCAGGAGACTTCTTCCGCTGGAAAGATTTTCGTTGACCTCATCGCCTTCTACCCAGCGGGCGATTTTGGAGCCTTGCCTTTCCATATAAACTTCTGTGTTATATTCATTTTTCATGCGATGTTCAAAAACTTCAAATTGCAGCTGTCCAACTGCACCGAGAAGGTATTCTTCCATTTTTACTGTTTTAAACAGCTGGATGGCTCCTTCCTGCACCAGCTGCTGGATGCCCTTATGAAAATGTTTTTGCTTCATGACATTTTTGGCAGTTACTTTTACAAATAGCTCAGGTGTAAATTGAGGTAGACGTTCGTATTGGAAATTATTTTTACCTGCCGTTAACGTATCGCCAATCTGGTAAGTTCCCGGGTCATAAATTCCAATGATATCCCCGCTTACGGCAGTATCGACTGTACTTCTGTCATCAGCCATGAATTGTGTGGACTGCGCAAGCTTGATGGACTTTCCGATTCTTGGTATATTTACAGCCATGCCTCTTTCAAATTGGCCTGAACAAATTCTTAAAAATGCTATCCGGTCGCGATGAGCAGGATTCATATTTGCCTGAATTTTAAATATGAAGCCAGAAAATTCTTCTGACAGCGGATCAATTTCACCTGCTGAAGAATTCCTCGGCTGCGGCGGCGGTGCAAATTGGAGATAAGACTCAAGGAATGTCTGTACACCAAAGTTGGTCAGCGCGCTTCCAAAAAACACAGGGGTCAATTCTCCCTTTGCAATTCTCTCTCTTGAAAACTCATTGCCCGCTTCATTTAACAGCATAATTTCTTCAAGAGTCTGATCATATAGACCAGAATCCTTAATGGAGTGGTTTCCCTCTATTTCGCCTTCCTCATTCAGTGAAATAAAGCGGTCCTCTTCCTCTACTCTGAATTGCTCAATTCGATTATTAAACCGATCATAAATTCCGAGGAATTCTTTCCCCATCCCGATTGGCCAGTTCATAGGATATGATTCAATTCCCATGACCTCTTCTAATTCCGCAAGGAGCTCAAGCGGTGCCTTTCCCTGGCGGTCAAGCTTATTCATAAATGTAAAGATCGGAATTCCTCTCATGCGGCAGACCTTGAATAATTTAAGTGTCTGCTCTTCGATGCCTTTCGCTGAGTCAATGATCATAACAGCACTATCAACGGCTGTCAGCGTACGATACGTGTCTTCACTGAAATCCTGGTGACCAGGAGTATCTAGAATATTAACGCGCGCACCATCATATTCAAACTGCATCACACTGGAGGTAACAGAAATACCGCGCTGCTTTTCAATTTCCATCCAGTCGCTTGTTGCATACTTGCCTGTCTTCTTTCCTTTAACTGTACCCGCGTCACGAATGGCACCCCCGAATAATAGGAGTTTTTCTGTCAGCGTCGTTTTACCGGCATCCGGGTGGGAAATGATTGCAAAGGTGCGGCGGGATAAAACTTCTTCTTTAAAATTTTTGGACATATTGGTTCCTCACTTACTTATATGAAAATTTGTTTATCGCAGTCTAACGGTCAGTTTGACTCCCATGTCGTACACATAGCAAATTGAGAATGGGTAAGCGGGAGTCTAAACTGCCCGTATAGGCCCGAATGAAGCACAAAGACTAAGAATGCCACGTCCTCCCAAAAGCTGCCGCTTTCGGTCGTGCGATGTATCGCTCTGTAGCTTTCCTTATCCTGTGGCAACGTCTTTGTGACCCACATCGTGCGGGCCTCAACTTACAATCAGCGGGGGATGAACCCCCACAGATTGAAGTTTCACTTTATCAAGCAATCAATGTGACACTTAATTATTGCAATACCTTCAATTTTATCGCTCCGAAGTAAAGTTTGCAACGCATTTTAAGATTGCATATTTCTTTTTATAAATCTTTTTCAGGCTTATAATAGTGAAACAAAATATAAAAAAGGAGGTTGCAAATGGACACAATTACTCATACTTTATTCGGCTTGGGCCTTTACGGTGCAGTTAATAAACGAGATATGGATAAGAACACCAAGAGAGCGTACTTGCTTACCGCCGTGGGGGCAAGCCAAATTCCGGATATTGATGTCATCTCCCGCTTATGGGATACAGAAGGACTTTATCAGATGTGGCACAGAGGCATTACCCATTCAGTTTTTCTTACTCCGGTTTGGGCTCTGCTGTTTTTTCTGCTATCCTTCCTGCTCTTCAAAGTTAAGGATAAGAAGCTTTTCCTGCTGGGTTGGCTTGCAGTTTTCATACATAATACAAGTGATTTATTCAATGCATGGGGAACGGGATACTTGGAGCCATTTTCAAATATGAGGATTACCTTTGGCACGATTCCTATTGTTGATTTAGTGATTTGGTTCATCATGGGAACTGCTTTTATTTACTCTAGAAGAAACAAACTGAAATCACCTTACTACTTTAGAGTGGCATGGGCCTTTTTGTTGGTGCATGTTATCATCCAAAGCACTCAGGGATTTATTATTTATAAGCAGTATGATGATCAATATGATCAAGTTGCCCTCTCGGCAGATTTTATTCCATGGACCTTTTCAGTTATAACCAAAAAAGACGATGAGGTAATCATCTTTAATGATAACCTTTTTAAGAAAGAGGAAACTCAATATGTGCTTCAATCCAGAGAAACTGCTGATTTAGATAAATTGTTTTCTCAGCGTCCTGAAGCTAGAACCCTTTATGAATGGTCCCCATTTGTCGTTCTTGTTGATGATGATGAAAGGCTTGGCCTCTATGATCCCCGATTTTACAGAAACGGTCAGTCTTTTCTGTTTGAATATATCGAGAAAAATACAGAAAGATGAGCATCTTGCTCATCTTTTTTATTTTCACCATGTATGCTGCATGCATAGATTTTTTCATTAATTTATTCCTTTTGCACATAATACAACTATTGAGCTTTACAAGCAGTTTCATTAGGGAATAGGAGTACTGCCAGAATCCTCCCTTGAGCTTCCTTTAAGGGAAAATTACATAGTTAAGAGGTGTTAATATGAATTTTATTTGGGGAATATTCGGTATCATTGTCGTTTTAGGATTAGCTTTCCTGCTCTCAAGCAACAGAAGGGCCATTAGTTTAAGAACTGTTGCGGGTGGGCTTGCCATTCAGCTGATTTTCGCCTTTCTCGTTCTAAAGTGGGAAGGTGGCAGAAAAGGTTTAGAATGGCTAACAATGAAGGTAAACGATATTATCAATTACGCTAATCAGGGAATTAATTTTTTATTTGGCGGCCTTTTTACAGATGAATCGGGTATCACCTTCGTTTTCGCACTTCAGGTCCTGCCTGTGGTAATCTTTTTTTCATCATTGATTTCTGTCCTCTATTATTTAAGGATTATGCAGTTTTTCATAAAAATCCTTGGCGGGGGCTGTCAAAGCTACTCGGAACCAGAAAAGCAGAGTCCATGTCGGCAGCAGCAAATATATTCGTAGGGCAAACAGAGGCTCCGCTTGTTGTCCGTCCTTATATTGCCAATATGACAAAATCTGAGTTATTTGCGGTAATGACCGGCGGCCTTGCTTCTGTGGCAGGATCTGTTTTAATCGGATATTCCCTTTTGGGTGTGCCTCTTGAATATCTCTTGGCTGCAAGCTTTATGGCTGCACCGGCGGGTTTAATACTGGCCAAAGTCATGCTTCCTGAAACAGAGGATAAAGAAGAGCCTAAAGAATTCGATATGGAAGTGGATAGCGACTCAGCCAATGTCATTGATGCAGCCGCAAAAGGTGCAAGTGTCGGGCTGGAACTGGCTTTGAATATCGGAGCGATGCTTCTTGCCTTTATTGCTCTGGTTGCATTGATTAACGGTCTCCTTGGATGGGTTGGAGGATTATTCGGCTTCGAGGGATTAACGCTCGAAATCATTCTGGGTTATGTTTTCTCGCCTCTTGCATTTGCAATAGGCGTTCCATGGTCAGAAGCTGTGCAGGCCGGAAATTATATTGGCCAGAAGTTAATTTTGAATGAATTCGTTGCTTATTCTGCTTTTGCACCGGATATTCCAAATTTATCTGATAAAACGGTCGCAATCGTCAGCTTTGCCCTTTGCGGATTTGCCAATATTTCTTCATTGGGCATTCTGCTTGGAGGGCTTGGCGGACTGGCACCTAACCGCAGGCAGGACATTGCGCGTCTTGGCCTGAAGGCAGTTGCAGCAGGTGCCCTGGCTTCTATGTTAAGTGCTGCCATAGCTGGAATGCTTTTTAAAAATCATGTGAAAAATCCTCCCGCTGTTTACGGGAGGATTTTTTGATCTTATTTCTTTAAATAATAGATAACGGATTCATACGGCCTTAATTTAATGGTCTGTGCTGCCGGAGGTGACTGATTGTAATTGGACAGTAAGATCTCATCTTTATATTCGTCTGCCTGAAGGTGTTCAGGAATGATAAATGATGTTTCTTCCCCATAGAAATTATTCACGACCAGCAGCTTTTCATTATTGCCATTTCGAACATAAGCAAATACCTTAGGATGCTCCTCAGAAATCAGTTCATAGTCTCCGTACGTGATAATATCATATTGCTTGCGAAGCTGGATCAGCTTCTTATAATGATAAAAAATAGAATCTCCGTCCTTCAATGCTTTTTCGGCATTTATTTCCATATAATTTGTTGCAACATTTATCCATGGCGTTCCATCGGAGAAACCGGCATTTTCAGAACTATCCCACTGCACCGGGGTCCGGGAATTGTCGCGAGACTTGCTTTTGAGAATATTTATGATTTCTTCTTCACTCATTCCCTTTTCCCTAAGGATATTATAAACGTTCAGTGATTCTACATCTCTGTAGTCTCCAATGTTTTCAAATCCTGGGTTTGTCATGCCAAACTCTTCACCCTGATAAATATAAGGGGTTCCCTGCATCATATGAATGACTGTCGCCAGCATTTTAGCAGATTCACGATGATATTTCCTGTCATCACCATATCTTGACACAATTCGGGGCTGATCATGATTGCACCAGAATAAAGCATTCCAGCCTCCGCCCTTGTGCATCTCAGTCTGCCACCTTGATAAAATCTGCTTTAACGCTCTAAAGTTAAATTCAGCGATTGCCCATTTCTCTCCATTTGGGTAATCCACTTTCAAATGATGAAAGTTGAAAGTCATGCTCAGCTCTTCCCTCTCAGGATTGGAATACTTTATACAATGTTCAATGGAAGTGGAGGACATTTCGCCAACAGTCATACTATCGTATTTTGAAAATACATTTTCATTCATTTCATGCATAAATTCGTGTACACGAGGTCCGTCTGTATAGAATTTTCTGCCGTCTCCCGGAGGCACAGATCCGTCATCATCGGGAAACTCCTGGTCTTTAGAAATCAGATTGATTACATCAAGTCTGAAGCCATCTACACCTTTTTCAAACCAGAATTTCATCATGTCATACACTTTTCGGCGAAGCTCTTCATTTTCCCAATTTAGATCCGCCTGCGTGACATCAAAAAGATGGAGATAGTATTGGCCGGTTGCTTCATCATATTTCCATGCATTTCCACCGAATTTTGATTCCCAGTTTGTCGGTTCGCTTCCATCGTCCTTAGGGTCTTTCCAAATATAAAAATCACGGTATGGATTGTCTTTTGATTTTTTTGCTTCCTGGAACCATTGATGTTCTGTGGAAGTATGGTTTACTACAATATCCATAATGATTTTAATGTCCCGGCTATGTGCCTCTTCAAGAAGCTTTTCAAAGTCAGCTAGAGTTCCGTATTCTTCGTGAATGCTGAAATAGTCACTAATATCATATCCGTTGTCGCGCTGCGGAGATTTATAAATTGGTGTCAGCCAGACGACGTCCACACCTAATTCTTTTAAATAATCAAGCTTGGCAATAATTCCAGGAATGTCTCCAACCCCATTTCCTGTCGTATCGTTAAAGCTTTTTGGATAAATTTGATATACTACTGATTTTTTCCACCATGGTTGTTTCATTAGAATCACACCTGTTTTAGTTTTTTAGAAATTGGGTTTTTAGCTGTTAAAAAGAAGGACCTGAGCTTCATAGGGACGCAGCTTAATTGTTCTGTTAATTTGTATATCTTTATAATTCCCAATCAGTGCCTCAAATTTCTTTTCCTGAATGTATGCAGGGGTTCTACTTCAGGGTTTCCTCCATAGAAGTTGCACAAGACAAGAAGGGTCGGATTGCCCAATGTTCTTGTATAAGCGTACACTTCAGGATGTTGATCAAGTATTAGGTTATACCTGCCGTAAACAATAATTTCATTTTTCTTTCTAAGTTCAATAAGCTTTTTATAGTAATGAAAAACAGAATCAGGGTCTTTCATGGCCTTTTCCACATTAATGTCTTTATAGTTAGGGTTTACTTTTATCCAGGGGTTCCATCCGAAAAACCTCCGTGCTCGGAAGAATCCCATTGCATCGGCGTCCGGGCGTTGTCACGCCCTTTTGCGTATATGCTTTCAAGGGCCTTATCCTCTGTCCAGCCATCGTTAAGTGCTTCTTTATAAAAATTAAGTGTTTCTATATCCCTGTACTCTTCAATGCTTGAGAAACAAACATTCGTCATTCCAATTTCTTCGCCCTGATAAACATAAGGAGTTCCCTTCATCATATGAAGCAATGTTGCGAGCATCTTAGCCGACTTTTCCCTATACTCTCCGTCATTGCCGAATCTTGAAACAGAGCGGGGCTGGTCGTGATTATTAAAGTAAAGGCTGTTCCAGCCAGCTTTATCCAGCTCATTTTGCCATTTTGTCAGGTTTAGTTTTAAGTCACACAGATCAAGGGGTTTAAGATCCCATTTGCCGTTTGGCCCGTTGTCCAGGCTAACATGTTCAAATTGGAAGACCATATTTAACTCATTTCGTGATTCCCCTGTATATTGCCTGGCCCACTCAGGAGTCACACCGGGCATTTCGCCAACAGTCATAACATTAAACTTCGCTAACGCCTTTTCATTCATCTCCCGCAGGTATTCATGAATTCTGGGGCCGTTTCGATAATACTTGCTTCCAGAAGCATATTTCTTTCCAGGCTTTGGTTCATCATCAGGAAGTCCCTCTACTTTGGAAATAAAGTTGACCACATCCATTCTGAATCCATCAATGCCTTTTTCCAGCCACCAAGTCATCATGTCGTATATTTCATTTCTAAGTTTCGGATTATCCCAATTTAAATCTGGCTGTTTCTTTGAAAACAGATGCAAATAATATTCTCCTGTTTTATCATCAAGTTTCCAGGCGGATCCCCCGAAATTGCTTCCCCAGTTATTCGGCTCTTTTCCATTCCTTCCTTCGCGCCATATATAATAATCCCTGAATGGATTGTCTTTGGATTTCCTGGACTCTGCAAACCAGATATGTTCGTCTGAACTATGGTTCACCACCAGATCCATAATGAGTTTAATCTCTCTCTTATGCATCTCTCCGAGAAGTTCTTCCCAATCTTCCATTGTTCCAAACTCACTCATAATATCCTGATAATCGCTTATATCATAGCCATTATCATCATTTGGCGATTTATATACTGGAGAAAGCCAGACCACATCAATCCCTAGCTCTTTCAAATAATCCAGCCTGGAGATGATACCCTGCAAATCTCCTATTCCATCTCCATTGCTATCCATGAAGCTCCGCGGGTATATCTGGTAAACTACACTTTCTTTCCACCATTGCTTCTTCATATGGCGACCTCCGATTTTTAACATTTGTGTGCATGCCCCAAGAAATGGCGATACCATGGAATCATAGAACCCCATGGCATCAATCTTTCTATTCTGCTTTTTTAAATTTAGAGAAGGCTAAGGTCAATACAAACGGTACGACAAGTGCAATACCCATTCCGATAAAGAAAGAACCCCAATTTTCCGCAAAGATAGAGAAGAATGCCGGCAAGCCTCCTACACCTATCGACGGTGCCTTAACTCCATTAATAGTGATGAAGATTCCTGCAATTGCTGACCCAATAATCGCTGCAAAGAACGGGTACTTAAAGCGAAGATTTACGCCAAACATTGCCGGTTCTGTTACGCCCAGCCACGCTGATACTGAAGAAGTTAGCGCAAGCCCTTTCAGTTTTTCGTTCCCTTTGCTTAACAGCATCATGGCAAAAGCGGCGGAACCCTGAGCTATATTAGACAATGCAACCATCGGCCATAAAAACGTGCCGCCAATGCTGCCGATTAACTGCAGATCAACTGCCAGGAACGTATGATGCATACCAGTGATAACGAGAGGGGCATATAATCCACCGTAAATCAAGCCTCCAAGGGCTGGAACAGCATCAAAGATTCCGACAACCCCATTTGTAATCCAGCTGCCGATCATGAATGTGATCGGTCCAATAGCAATAAAAGAAAGAAACCCAGTGATCAGTAAAGCGATCGGCGCGACAGTTAGAAGCTGAAAAGCATCAGGGATTCTTTTTCTCAGAAATACTTCTATCTTAGCCAATACGTATGAAGCAAATAATACAGGCAATACCTGCCCCTGATAACCTACCTTTTCTATTTCTAACCCGAATAAGTTCCACTTCGGAACTTCTTCAGCAGAACCATAGCCCCATGCATTTAAAAGATCCGGATGCACTAGCATTAAACCTAGCACAATACCAAGAAGAGGACTTCCGCCAAACCGGTTTACAGCACTCCATCCAATCAAACCGGGAAGGAATACGAAAGCAGTATTGGCAATCAGGTTAATGATGCCAGCCAGATCAGCCCAGTTAGTATAAACTTCAACAAAAGACTTATCATCAAAGAAAATATCCGGTGCTGTCATAATATTGTTTATCCCCATCAGCAAACCGGCTGTTACGATAGCTGGAAGGATTGGAATAAAAATATCTGCGAGTGTTTTAATGCCGCGCTGCAATGGATTTAAGTTCTCAGCAGCAGCACTTTTTGTTTCTTCTTTTGATGATTCGCCTATTCCAGTTGCTTCTGTCATTTCTTTATACACTTTATCAACAAGGCCTTGTCCAATGACAACCTGGAATTGTCCATTTGTGGAAAAGGAACCTTTCACTACATCTATATTTTCGAGTTTTTCTTTATTGACCTTCCCCTCATCTTTTAAGGCAAAACGCAGACGTGTAACACAATGAGTAGCCGCTGCGATATTATCCTTGCCCCCGATAGCTTCTACAATTTGCTCTGCTGACTCTTTATTCGTAGCCATTCTTCGCTCTCCTCCTGTTACCGTTTTCATATTATAGAAAAAAACAGTTATAAGGTTTTTATTTATTGTTCTCGCCATTTACAACTCTATCCAATTTAGCAAACCAACTTGTATATACATGAACTGTTTACGCTTTCATTTTATCTTGTATATACATGTTAGTCAACCATTTTTTCATTTCTCTCTTTTCTATACCCATTCACTCGCTTCGAAAGCCAGAAAATAAAAAACCGGCTTCGAGACTATTGTCTGCAAAGCCGGTTCTAAACCACTTGAATAGGTTATTTCCTTTTATCATTGTCATCATCTTTTGTGAGTTCACGGGTAGATTTCTTAAATTCTTTTAATGTCTCCCCGAACGCTCTTCCTATTTCAGGAAGTTTCTTGGGTCCAAAAATAATCAGAGCCAAAACCAGGATTAGAATTAAACCTGGAATACCGATGTTTGATAACATGCTGAACACTCCTTATATATCATATCGCTTGAGGCAGTAGTAATCATGTTCATTGTCCATTATAGTTGATTGATAAAAAAATCATAGCATGAGTGCTATGATTTCATGTTTTTTGACTATTTGAAGGCTCTATCAAGTTCATCCAGCACTTCACCAATTTTGCGGTCATGAATCACTTTATCAGCATAAATATCGAAATCCGTAGGTTCCATATTAATAATCACAAGTTTTGCTCCTTTTTGTTTGGCTATCAGCGGAAACTGATTTGCAGGTGTTACAGTCAAGGATGATCCCAGAACAATAAAAAGTTCTGCTTTTTCTGTTTCATCTGCTGCGAAATCTAAGGCCTCCTCAGGGAGCATTTCCCCAAACAGAACCACTGAAGGACGGAGCACACCCCCGCAACGGCATTGGAATTGACCATGCAAATACCCCTCGCTCGGGAACTCTTTTTTACATTTCCGGCAATGGAGTGTCTGCAGATTCCCATGGAGCTCTGATATTTTTTCACTTCCCGCGAGTCCATGAAATCCATCCACGTTCTGGGTAATAATGCTCTTAATAATACCTCTCTTTTCCCAATCTGCAAGAATATAGTGCCCTTGATGGGGATTACACTCCTTAAGCCCGATTACCCTGTGCCGATAAAATTCTATAAATTCGTTCACATTTTCATTCAATGCTTTTGTACTGGCTATTTTCCCAGGATCTTTCCCATTCCATAATCCATTATTGGCAGACCTGAAATCAGGCAGTCCGCTTTCTGTCGACATTCCTGCTCCAGTCAATATTACTGTATAATTTGATTCTTTCAGCCATTTCTCAAGCATAGATATCAGCTCCCAATAAGGTTTTGTCACAGGTTAAATTTGATTTCCATTTATTTCTCCCAATGAAATGTTTATGTCATGTCAGGTATGCGGTAAATACTAGATTATAACTGTTTATGCGAATTATCAATATAGGAGTGATAGCTATGCCTGAAATAGAAACCAAAGTTTATAAGGACGGCTATAAAAAATTTTCATCCAGGGCTAAACGTTATGCGGACGATCCTGAAAAAACAAAAGGACTTTTAAGAAAGGCTACACTTAAAGCAGATAAAAACCAATCTTCATTAAGTGATATATGGGAAAAGTTTCAGCTTCTGATCGATTTAGTAAAGTCATGGTCTAAAGGCGATTACCGGCATATTTCAAAAAAATCGATTATCTTTATTATTGCTTCCATACTATACTTTGTTTCCCCAATAGACCTTGTTCCTGACTTTTTAATAGGAATGGGAATCTTAGATGATGTAGCAGTCCTTGGTTTTGCCGTTAGCCAAATTACAGGTGAACTTGAAAAATTCAGAATTTGGAAAGAGAGCAGGACGATTGGAATGAAATAATTATTTTCTGTGCATTTTAATATTATTTGCTATAATAATGATGGAAAGTATTTATGCTGTCAAAATTAAATAGCAAGAAATGTAGGGGAACCGGTATGCCGGTTGAGACTTCATCATTAAGATGCTGACCCTTTGAACCTGATCTGGCTCATACCAGCGTAGGGAACATATTCTTAAACATACTAAATGTTTTTTATATGCGCCCTGGTTTATACCGGGGCGTTTTTATTTTTCAGGGCAGACTATCATTAACTTTCCTTATTACATAACGTTTTTTAGGAGGAGTACTTATGAAAAAGTGGATTGCAGCTATCTGTTCGCTGCTGCTTCTTTCAGGCTGTGCCGGCAATGGACCGGATAATCAGACTGGAAGCGAAGATTCAGACAGCAAACAAGATTTGAAAAAAGTTACTGTTGTACTGGATTGGACACCTAATACCAATCATACCGGCTTATATGCCGCAAAGGACAAAGGATATTTTAAAGAAGAAGGGCTCGATGTAGAAATTATAATGCCAGGTGAAGCAGGTGCAGATCAATTGACTGCATCAGGCAAGGCTGATTTTGGTGTCAGCTATCAGGAAAGCATCACGGAAGCACGTGTACAGGGCGTTCCCCTTGTATCGATAGCAGCTGTTATTCAGCATAATACTTCCGGTTTTGCATCCCCTGCCGAAAAAAACATTAAATCGCCGAAAGACTTTGAAGGAAAAACTTATGGCGGCTGGGGGCACCTGTAGAAAAATCGGTAATAGACTCCCTAATGAAGAAGGAAAACGCTAATATTGATAAGGTCTCAATTGTTAATATGGGGGATGCTGACTTTTTTACAGCTGTTAAAAGAGATATAGACTTCGCATGGATTTATTATGGATGGACAGGTGTAGAAGCAGAACTTCGGGGGAAAAGATTAATATGGTCTACCTTACCGACTACTCAGAAAAACTGGATTACTACACGCCCGTTCTCGCAACCAGCGAAAAAATGATTGCAGATGATCCGGATACTGTCAAAGCATTTGTAAAAGCAGCAGCAAGGGGATATGAATTTGCAATCGATCAACCTGGCGAAGCAGCAGATATTTTGTTAAAGAATGCTCCGGATCTGGACAGCGAATTGGTCAAAAAAAGCCAGGAATGGCTATCCCCCGCTATCAGGATGATGCTTCAAGATGGGGTGAACAAAAGCTTGAAGTCTGGGAAAACTATGCAGACTGGATGCATGAAAATGGTCTTTTAGATAAAGAATTAGATGCAGGCAAAGCATTTACTAATGACTTCCTGCCGGAATAAGGAGAGTTCAAATATGGCAAACGCACTTGTAAGCATTCAGATCATACCGAAAACAAAAGATGGGGAAAATGTTATACCTTACGTTGATGAAGCAATTAGTGTCATTCAGCAATCCGGTGTTAAGTACGAAGTGCATCCCCTCGAAACAACGATGGAAGGCGATTTAGACCATTTATTGAAAATCATAGCTGATATGAACAGAAAAATGATTGAAAGAGGAAGCAGCAATGTAATCTCACAGGTAAAGGTTCTATATCAGCCGGACGGTATTGAAATGAGTGATTTAACGGAGAAATATCGTCCATGATAAATTTGTTCAGAAAAGGATGGAGGCCGGCTGCGGTTCTCCTTCTTTTATTCATTGCTTGGGAAATGGCAGTAAATCTGGCAGAAGTCCCTGCATGGCTCCTGCCTCCGCCAACAGAAATCGTTCTGGAAGCGATTTCGGGCTGGGAGGGCTTCAGCCACCACCTTCAATCGACAGTCATGCTTTCCCTATTGGGATTTGCCATTGGCACCGTCATAGGTTTAAT
This sequence comes from Cytobacillus pseudoceanisediminis, assembly GCF_023516215.1. Taxonomy (NCBI): domain Bacteria; kingdom Bacillati; phylum Bacillota; class Bacilli; order Caryophanales; family Bacillaceae; genus Cytobacillus; species Cytobacillus pseudoceanisediminis. The sequence continues at coordinate 2,539,811 of NZ_CP097349.1, forward strand.
CACAGCCGTTATACTGCACTTATTGCCTTTTATAAGGGAGTCGGTTTACCCTCTCCTCATACTTTCACAAAATGTGCCTATAATTGTTCTGGCTCCTTTGCTGGTTGTTTGGTTTGGTTTCGGGATACTTCCAAAGCTGATTGTCATCACGCTGGTTTGCTTCTTCCCCATTACTGTTGCTGCATTGGACGGCTTTCGCCAGACACCCGGAGAACTTAGGCATTATATGCTGATGGCAGGGGCCAGCAAAGGACAGCTGTTTTGGAAGCTGGAGCTTCCCTATTCCCTTCCCTCTCTATTTTCAGGGCTAAAAATCTCCGCAACCTATAGTGTGATGGGTGCTGTAATATCCGAATGGCTCGGAGCTAAAGAAGGAATAGGTGTTTATATGACTCTGGCATCTTCTTCATTTCGGACAGACCGTGTTTTTGTTGCCATTTTTGCGATTATGCTGTTAAGCTTGCTGTTTTTTGGAGGAATTTTACTGGCTGAACGTTTGCTGATTAAATGGAAGTCACGGGAGAGTGCCAGGAAATGATACAATTATCCGTTAATCATTTAACCAAAAGTTTTGATACTAATCAGGTTTTAGACAATTTGAGTTTTCATGTAAATGAAGGGGAATTTGTTTCGATTTTAGGTCCTTCAGGGAGCGGAAAGAGCACCATTTTCAACCTGATTGGCGGGATGCTTCTGCCGGACGAAGGCTCCATAACGCTTGAGAATGTGAAAATCAACGGCAAACGCGGTTCAATAAGCTATATGCCTCAGACACCTTCCCTGATGCCCTGGAGAACCATTCTTCAAAACGTTCTGCTTGGACAGGAGCTAATGGGTAAAACCGATTCGGAAGCGGCCAGAAAGATGCTTCAAAAAGCTGGTCTCGGCGGCTATGAAAATGCATACCCCCATGAATTGTCAGGGGGAATGAAGCAAAGGGCTGCCTTTATCCGGGCATTATTAAGCCCGCAGCCTATCATTTTGCTGGATGAACCTTTTTCAGCTTTAGATGAGCTTACCCGCCACGATATGCAAAAGTGGCTTCTCGATATTTGGAATGAGCATAAGCCGACAATTCTGTTTGTAACCCACAATATCGAAGAAGCCATTTACCTCTCTGATCGAATTTTAGTACTGAGCAGCAAGCCTGCTAAAGTAATTAAAGAATATAAGGTACCCTTTAACAGGCCAAGAATGGAGGAACTTTATCTCAATGAAAATTTCCTTGCCTGCAAAAGAAGCATCCATCATGCGCTGAAAAATCATTAGGAGGCAACAGCATGGATAAGTATATTGATGCCCATATTCATCTTGATAAGTACAGCAATATTGAATTAGAGAAAATGTTTCATGAGTTGCCGTTTCAGCTTTCACTTGTTACAGTTTCAAGCGATTTAGCATCCTGCAAAAGAAATCTTGCTCTTGCAGAAATTTATTCCTTTGTTAAACCTGCCTTCGGTTTTCACCCTGAACAGGTTCTGCCCAGTGATCATGAAATTTCAGAGCTTTTCAGCTGGATAAAGATTCACATAGAACAAATGGCTGCTGTTGGCGAGGTTGGCCTTCCATACTATTTAAGGTCTGAAGGGAGAAAGCAGCTTGGGGGATATATTGAACTTCTCGAAGAATTCATTAAGCTCGCTAAAAAGTGGGATAAGCCCATTGCCCTCCATGCAATTTATGATGATGCACCGATTGTGTGCAATTTATTGGAAAAGCATTCGATTAAAAAAGCTCATTTTCACTGGTTTAAAGGTGACAGCGCAGCGGCAAGCAGGCTGATTGCCAATGGCTATTACATCTCCTTTACTCCAGATATCGTGTACGAAAAAGAAATACAGGACCTTGTACGGGATTACCCGCTGGATAAATTGATGGCAGAAACGGATGGTCCATGGGAATTCGAAGGCCCTTTTAAAAACAAGCCTACCCATCCAGCCATGATGGCCCATTCCATCAGTGCCCTTGCTGAACTAAAAGAATTAGCTTTCAGCAGCGCTCTTAAGAAGCTGTATGATAATACAAAAAGCTTCTATAATATTGATTAATCAGCCTTATAGTCTTTTGCCATAAGGCTGTTTTTTTATTCAGATTAGATAAAAAATACTAGATAAATATAATCATTTCGCACCATTCCTAATTTTGGAAATATAGGTTAATCTTATATTGGACAATACGTTTAGGAGGTATGTAATGAAAAGGTATATTTTCTTGTTATTGACTATTTTACTAGTCTTCTCAGGCAATGTTTCTGCAGAAACCAAAAGCCGTTCTGCTGATTTGACTGAGAAAGATTTCATGAAAGCCGTATTAAAGGCTGATGAGTTTAAGGAATTTAAATCCTCCATTTTAAAAGATGCAGCCGCCAAGCCAAGAGCTCTTGTTGATGAAAAAGGAAAACAATATGGCTGGACAGTTCAATATGAAATAGAATACAAAGAAAAAAATGTTTTCTTAGATAGTAAAGCCCTCGTAAATTTCTCGTCACTTCTATCATTTTCTTATGAGTCCGACGGAAAAGGATTAAAAGTCCGGCTCGTCGATTACAGCAGGTTAATTGAGGATCAGGCTTTTTATGTAAAAGACCTGAAGTCAAATGAAGAAACCAAAATAGATATATCGAAAGACAGCATCTTTACTGATTATTTGACAGAGGTAGAAAGGAAGAAAACGCATTTGATTGAAGAAGCAGCAGTAAGCAATGCTGTCTCTTCCGATAAAATCACTGCAGCAGCCGAGTTATGCTACTACTGTACAAAATATGAATGGCGCGGCGGATACCCTTGCTCATCCGCAAATACTGAGCCTGAAGTTTCAGTGTCTTCCCAACTAAAAGAAAGCGGACTAAATCCAGATTCGGTAATCATTGACTGTTATGTACCCCGCCATAAAGTATGTGTTAGCGGGGAATGGAGAACATATTGCCCTATTCAATAAGAAAAGCGGAGCGCTTATGCTTATCATCGACATTCATAAGCCGATGACGCCTGAGCTGGACAGTTATAAAACCGGCTAAGCAGATGCTTAGCCGGTTTTATTATCCCTTAGTACCTGATGCGATATTTGATCCTTCTATAAAGTGCTTCTGGAAGAAGAAGAATAGCAGTACAACTGGCAGGAGGACCATGACTGACATGGCCATCAGGTAATGCCATTGTGTCTGAACTGTTCCCTTGAAGGTCTGAAGCCCGATTTGCAGTGTGTACAGACTTTCATCATTTATATACAATAATGGTCCGAGAAGATCATTCCATGCCCCATTAAACGAAAAAATGGCCACTGTAATAAGAGCCGGCTTCGTCAGAGGCAGCATAATATGCCACCAGATCTGCAGATGATTCGCACCGTCAAGCACTGCCGCCTCTATTAGTTCATTAGGAATGGACATCATAAACTGGCGCAATAGGAAGATGAAAAAGGCACTCCCCAAAAAAGCTGGAACAATCAGCGGCAGGTACGTATTTACCCAGCCAAGCTTCGAAAATAAAATGTATTGAGGCACCATCGTGACAAACCCTGGGATCAGCATGGTTGATAACACAACTATAAACAAAGCATTTCTTCCTTTAAAACGGATTTTCGCAAACGCATATGCAACGAGTGAATTGACAAGAACACTTCCAGCCATTCCACAGAGGGCAATAAATAACGTATTCATTGCCCAGCGGGTAAACGGCGCTGTTTTCCATGCTTCAACATAATTGGAAAAATGGAATTCCTTTGGCACAAAGGTAGGCGGATATTGCGCAATCTCAGCAGGAGATTTCAATGATGTCGAAATCATCCACCACAGGGGAGATAATACCAGTACACTTCCCGCTAATAAAACGATAAAAATAATCGTCTGCTTTAAATTATCTTTGAATTTTTTTGTCTCATAAAACTTCGGTGCTGCGGCAGTTCTCATTTATTATCTCCCCCTCATAATGGACCCATTTTTTGCCGAGTTTCATATTAATGATTGTCAGTACCATTACGACAATAAACAGCAGCCAGGCCATTGCAGATGCATAGCCCATGTCAAACACTTCAAACGCGTTATTCCACATATGCAGATTGTAGAATAGGAGTGAATTTCCTGGTCCTCCGCTTCCGTTTTCTGTCATGACATATGCTTCTTGAAAGATCTGGAAGGCACCAATGGTACTAGTCAGCACATCGAAGAAAATGATTGGTGAAATCATTGGCAGGGTGATATAAAAGAATTTCTGCATAACACCTGCCCCATCAAGATCCGCTGCTTCATACAGTGAAGCTGAAACTCCCTGCAGACTTGCAAGGTAAAGCAGCATTCCGCCTCCGACACTCCACATTTTCATCAAAAGCAAAGCTGGTTTCGTCCATTCAGGATCAAACAGCCAGGCTGGCCCTTCAATCCCAATCCATGCAAGGAACGTATTTACCAATCCTGTCGAAGGACTTAGCAGCTGCATCCACAAAAAGTAAACCGCAACACCCGAGAGGATAGCAGGCAGATAATAAAGTGTGCGGAAGAATTTCATGCCCCTTACTTTCTGATTTAAAAGAACCGACAGAAAAATCGCCCCTGCAGTAGTCAGCGGGACAGAAAATAAAACGTAATAAAGGGTATTCCATAAAGACGTTTTAAAAAGATCATCGATTGTAAACATGCGTTTAAAATTATCAAGGCCGATAAAATTCATCCTTGAAGTAATATTATAATCTGTAAAACTGGCAAATAAGGAAAATAAAAGCGGACCAAGTGTCAGTCCAAGGAAACCAATTATCCACGGGCTGATGAATAGATATCCAAAGATATTTTCTCTTGTTTGGCGGGACATCCGTCTGCGTGATGTCTTTTCTTTTTTCCGCAAGACCCGCTCCCCGGCGAGCAATCGTTGTATCATATGATTTCAACCCATACACCTTCTTTTATTTATTTTTAAAGAGAGAAGGAGGCCCCTTCTCTCTTTTGTTCTATTTTCTCTTTAGTTTTTCAACATCTTTCTCTGCTTTTGCCAGCGCTTTTTCTGGCTTCGTTTTTCCTAGCAGCACACTGTCTATATGCGGATTGATGCGGTTTTGGTAATCAGGATACTTTACTGGAACCGGAAACAATTGCGTTTGATCCAGGTTTTTCACCGAAGCTTCATATACGTACTTATCATCGCCCTTTAGTTCATTAACAACTGCTTCTGCAGCTTCTTTGTTTGCGACATTATCATAGTT